>DASTRY010000051.1:0-169814 GCA_035760965.1 Steroidobacteraceae bacterium
GGGCGTCGCGAAGAGCAGCGCCTTCGCCGCACCGTACTCGTCCATCGAGCCGTGATAGTCGAGGTGCTCGCGCGTGAGATTGGTGAAGATGGCCGTGTTGAAGCGGACGCCGTTCACGCGGCCTTGGTGGAGCGCGTGCGACGAGACCTCCATGCAGATGTACTGCACGCCCGCGCGCCGAAACTCGGCAAGCTGGCGATGCACGCTCACGGCATCGACGGTGGTGTGCGTGGACTCGACGAGGGCGCCCGGCAGCCCGTAGCCGATGGTGCCGCTGTAGGCCGCCGGTCGGCCGCAAAAGCCGAGCGCTTGTGCGAGCAGGAAAGCGGTGGTCGTCTTGCCGTTCGTGCCCGTGATGCCGGCGATTTTCAGCGCGCGCGAGGGCGCGCCGAAGAAGCGGTCGGCGATCGTGCCCACGTGCCGACTGAGCTCCGGCACGCGCGCGAAGAACACGTCCGAGCTGAACTCCGGCGCGCGATCGGCTGCCGGCTCGAGCGGCTCGTACAGCACGGCGCGCGCGCCGTTTGCAATCGCCTGGCCGGCAAACTTCAGCCCGTGATGCGTGCGGCCGCGGCACGCGAGGAACAGCCCGCCCTTCGCGACGGCGCGACTGTCGATCGTCACGTCCGTGACGAGCACGTTCGGCGGCGCATCGATGATGCCCGCCGTCAGCTCCGCCAGTGACCGTGCCGTGTTGCTCATGTTCGTCAACGCCGCGTCGGGGCGCGGTTCTGCGCGGCCCGTAGCGGCGGCATGTCTTCGATCGATTTGATGGGTTGATCCGGCGGCACCGCCATGAGGCGCAACGCGCCGCCAACGACCGCGGAGAACACGGGCGCGGAGACCTCTCCGCCCTGGTGCTTGCCGGTCGGCTCATCGATCACTACGACGGCCGCGAGCCTCGGATGCGTCGCCGGCGCCATGCCGGCGAACACCGCCATGTACTTGTCCGTCGAGTAGCCGCCGGCACTCGCCTTCCAGGCCGTTCCGGTCTTGCCCGACACGCGATACCCGGGGATTTGCGCGCGATACCCCGTGCCCGCTTCGGTCGCGACGACCGACTCGAGCATGTGAATCAGATCGCGGCTGACGGTCGGGTCGAGCACGGGCTGGCCGGGGGGCGGGCTGTCGACGCGCAAGAACGAAACGGGGCGCGATACGCCGAACGCGGCCAGCGTCGCGTACGCATGCGCGAGCTGCAGCGGCGTGACCGAGAGGCCGTAGCCATGCGACATCGTGAAGATGCCGACCGGCCGCCAGTGCGAGTAGTGGCTCAGCAGGCCGGCGGACTCGCCGGGAAAGCCGCTGGTCGTGACCTGCCCAAAGCCGAAGCGCGTCAACGTCGTCCACATCTGCTCCGGCTGCAGCGACAGCGCCAGCATGCCCATGCCGATGTTCGAGCTCTTGGCGAGAATCGTCGCGAGATCGACCCGGCCGAGGCTGCCGTGCTCGTCCTCGAACAGCGTCGCGCCGACTTTCATGTAGCCGGGCGAGGTGTCGATGATGCTGGTCGCCGTGTACTTGCCGGAGGCGAGCCCCGCGGCGACGAAGAACGGCTTCATCGAGGAGCCCGGCTCGATGATGTCGGTCGCGGCTCGATTGCGATACGTGCTGGGGGTGAGCTGCTCGCGGTCGTTCGGGTTGAAGGCCGGCTGATTGACCATCGCGAGCACTTCGCCGGTCGTCACATCGAGCACGACGATCGAGCCGGCGCGCGCGTTGTACGTGCGGATGGCGGCCTTCAGCTCGCGGTACGCGAGGTACTGGATGCGCAGATCGATCGACAGCACGAGGTCGCGCCCCGGACGCGCCGGGCGGATGCTGTCGACGTCCTGCACGATGCGCCCGAGCCGATCCTGGATGACGCGCTTCGCGCCGTTCTCGCCGGCGAGCCAGTGGTCGAACGCGAGCTCGAGCCCCTCCTGCCCGGCGTCGTCGATGTTCGTGAACCCGAGGATGTGGCCCGTCACCTCGCCGGAGGGGTAGTAGCGGCGGTATTCGCGCGCGAGATACACGCCGGGGATGCCGAGCGCCTTGATCTTCTGCGCCTCCGCCGGCTGGCGACCGCGCGCGAGATAGATGAATTCGCGATCGGCGTTGCTTGCGATGCGCCGCGCGAGCTCCTGGCGCTCCATCTTCAGCGCGCGTGCGAGCTGCGTCAGCTGGTCGGACGCGAGCAGGCGCGGCTTCGAATCGGTGGGTACCGCGGCGGCCGTCGGGCTCAGCGCGAGCATGAGCTCCTTCGGATTCACCCACACCGAATCGACGGGCGTGCTGACGGCGAGCGGCTCACCGTACCGATCCGTGATGGTGCCGCGGTGCGCGACCACCTGGGCGACACGCGAAAAATTCTGCGTGCCCTTGTTCAGCAGGAAGTCGTTGTCGACGAGCTGCAGATCGACCGCACGCCACACGAGCGCGCCCGCGCTGCATGCGAGCGCACCGAAGAGCAGCCACGCCCGCCAGCGGAACGAGCTGGAATTGACTTCGCGCTGCGTGCGGCCGCTCATCGCAAGTGCCTCGTGCGGGTGATGGGCACGATGATGCGGCACCGATTGTGGCGAAGCGGTGGCAGGCTCATGCGGGAATTCGCGGCGCTCGCATTCATGGCGATATCAGCTCGATTTCCGCCGGCGGCGGCGATTGCATGTGCAGCTTGGTGCTCGCCACGCGCTCGACGAAGGCGTGGGTCGACCACGCACTCTGTTCGAGCTGCAGCTGGCCCCACTCGATCTCGAGCGTGTCGCGCTGGCGGTGCAGCCGCTCGAGCGTCACGAACAGCTCGCGCGCGCGATGCTTCGAATAGATGGCGCCCGCCGCCGACAGCAGCACCGCGGTCCAGAGCGCGGCAATCACGATCGTGAGGAGCTTCGGGCTCGTGATGCGCATGCGTTACCTCACGCGCTCCACGGCCCGCAGCATCGCGCTGCGCGCGCGCGGATTGGCCGCGCGCTCGGCCTCGGTCGGCTTGGCTTTGCGACCCACCGCACGGAACTTCGGTTCCGCGGCCGCGGGCACCACCGGCAGCCGCGCGAGCGCGGGATCGACGCGCGTGAGGCCTTGCATGAAGCGCTTCACGATGCGGTCTTCGAGCGAGTGGAAGCTGATGACGACGAGGCGCCCGCCGATCGCGAGCACGCTCGCGGCGGCGGCGAGCCCGCGCTCGAGCTGCCCGAGCTCGTCGTTGATGTACATCCGCAAGGCCTGGAAGGTGCGCGTGGCCGGATGCTTGCCGGGCTCGCGCGTGCGCACCGCGCGCGCGACGATCTCCGCGAGCTGCCCGGTGCGCGTGATGGGCCGCTCACGGCGCGCGGCGACGATGGCCTCCGCCACCCGCCGCGCGAAGCGCTCTTCGCCGAGGGTCGCAATCACCTCGCGAATCTCGTCGACGCTCGCGCGAGCGAGCCAGGCCGAGACGGGCTCGCCGCGTGTCGTGTCCATGCGCATGTCGAGCGGGCCGTCCGCCCGGAAGCTGAAACCGCGCGCCGGATCATCGAGCTGCGGGGAGGAGACGCCGAGATCGAAGAGCACGCCGTTGACGCGCGGCTGCCCGTGCTCATCTTGCGGCGCATGTGCGGACACGATCGCCGCGAGATCGGCAAATGCCGCATGGACGAGCGTAAGCCGCATTTCGTCGGCAAAGCGCTTGCGACCGGCCGCGATGGCCTGCGCATCCCGGTCGATCGCGAGCACACGGCCCTCTCCACCCAGGGCCGCGAGAAGGCGTGCCGTGTGGCCGCCGCGCCCGAACGTCGCATCGACATAGTAACCACCCGCAACGGGCGCCAGCGCCGAGAGCGTTTCCTCGACAAGCACGGGTGTGTGCTCATCCACAGATAGCTCTCCATCGAAGCGGTGAGACCGCCCTGATTTGCTCGCGTTGGCCCGACCCACTGATGCGCGCACCGCCGCCTGCTGCGGCTCGCGGGGCGCGCATCCCCCTGTATCCCCCGGCGTTCCCCGCCGCCGATGCGCGCCGCTTCAGAGCGACAGCGAATCGAGCTCGGACGGCAGATCGGTTCCGGAATCCTCCTCGTTGAGCCAGAGGTCGCGCCGCTCGTTCCAGCGCGTCTCATCCCACAGCTCGAAGCGATTCCCCTGCCCGATCAACATTCCCCGCTGCTCGAGCGCCGCAAATTCGCGGAGCTCGGGCGGCACCAGAACCCGGCCCTGCCCGTCGAGCTCAACGTCGGTGGCGTGACCCACCATGAGCCTTTGCAGCTTGCGCGCTCTGGCGTGCATGCTCGGCAGGCTCATCAACTTGCGTTCGACCTGTTCCCACTCGGGCAGCGGGTAGAGAAGGAGGCATTGGTCGCGATCGACGGTGAAGATCAGCTTGCCCTGGGCGCGCTCCATGAGCTCGTCCCGGTACCGGCTGGGTATGACCATCCGGCCCTTGGCGTCCAAGGTGACCTTCGTTGCACCGCGAAACATGACCTGAGGCGAAGATTCCGCCCATCCTCTCCCACTCTCACCCACTTGGCTCCACTATAGACGTGCAGCACGCTATGTCAATTGCGTCAACTGCGAAATTCGTCGCAGTCACAAAGACTTATGGTGAATGGGTAGACAGTACGTACAGTGCGTTTGGGGTGTTGCGCTTACAAAACATCAGGTTGGCGGGTATAGCTCATACAGTAGGTGAGAGCCTGAAAAGATGGATGCGCGCCGGAGGGCTTCGGGCGCTTTTCGAGCCCTCGGGCGCGGCCCGCAAAAGGAAGGGAGTCGGCCTGTAAGCCGGGTTCTGTCGAGGGCAATCATTCCTCTGGGACTCGTGTCGCCACGAGCCTCGAGCGGCCTACCCGGAAGCGCGCGCGGATAAGCGCTGCGGGCACGATGCCGGCTCGCGCCTGCACCGCCCCGCGGCTTCCCTATTTGGCCTTGCTCCAGGTGGGGTTTGCCGTGCCGCCGCGTGTTACCACCGGCGCGGTGCGCTCTTACCGCACCGTTTCACCCTTGCCGGACCGTGCGGGGTGACCCGCGCGGCCTTGGGCGGTTTGCTTTCTGTTGCACTTTCCGTGGGCTCGCGCCCCCCAGGCGTTACCTGGCACCTCATCCGCCGGAGCCCGGACTTTCCTCCATCGCCGCCTACGCGACGACAGCGATTGCCCGGCCGACTCCCGCGGGCACGATACGGGCGAAAGGAGGAAATGCAAGCCAAAACTACGAGCGAAGTGCCGTTTTTCTACTTCTCGCGGTCTTCGTCTTTTGCCGCACGCATTGCGAGCGCGTACGCATCGCTGCGTTTTCCGCCGACGAGTTGTGCGGCGAGCGCGGCGGCGCGGCCCGGTGGCAGCTCGCGAACGAGCAAGGTGACGGCGCGCTCGAGCTGCTGGGCATCCACACCGGCCTGCACTGCAGGCGCGCCTTCCACGACGATCGTGATCTCGCCGCGCGCGAAGTTCGGCTCGGTCTTCGCGCGCTCCATCAGCTCGGCCAGCGTGCCGCGATAGGTTGTCTCGTGCGCCTTCGTCAACTCGCGCGCGACCGCCGCGCGCCGTTCGCCACCGAACGCCGCGGCGAGATCCGCAAGAGACTCTTCGATGCGATGAGGCGCTTCGAAGAACACCAGCGTGCGCGTTTCGTGCGCAACTTCTGCGAGCCGCGCACGACGCTCCGCCGCGCGCGACGGCAGAAATCCTTCGAAGCAGAAGCGGTCTGTGGGTAGGCCCGCAACCGCAAGCGCAGCGGTTATTGCCGATGGGCCCGGTATCGCGCGCACCTCGCATCCGGCTCGCGCAGCTTCAGTCACCAACTCGTAGCCGGGATCGGAAAGCAGCGGCGTGCCGGCGTCGCTAACCAGCGCCACCGTTTCGCCCGCAGCGAGTCGCGCGAGCAATTCAGGCACGCGACTCGATTCGTTGTGTGCATGTAGCGACACCAATGGACGCGAGATGCCCATCGACTGCAGCAGCGTACGCGTGTGCCGCGTATCCTCGGCCGCGATGACGTCCGCGCCCGCGAGCACTTCGCGTGCGCGAGGGCTCAGATCGCTCAGATTTCCGATCGGAGTCGCGACGACATCGAGCCGGCCCCGCGAATTGCCCACTATAATTCCCGCCTCGATTTTGCTTGCGCCGAGCCCCCTCTCGCGGGCCCGTGTGCGTGGCTGAGGCCGGGCATCGTGCCCGCCTGCGGAAGGCGCTTCAACCTCAAGGAATCGCCGAACGGAGCTGAACGTAGTGCGACTCGACAAGCGGAACGGCGATTCGATGCTGACCGAGCGATTGAGATGGGTGGGCCGCGGGCTCGCGGTCCTCGCGGCCACGCTGCTGCTCACCGGGTGTCCCTCGCTCGGCCCACGCGAAGGTCCACCGCCGAGTCAGGATCGCGCGCGCAATCTCGAGCGGACGGGCGACTACGCGGGCGCGGCCGCGGTGTACGAGCGCCTCGCCGCGCAAAACACCGGCACCGAGCAGAACGCGTACTGGTTGCTCGCCGCTCGCGACTATCTGCGCGCTCGCCGCCCGGACGATGCACAGCGCGTGCTCGCCTCCATCGCCCCGCCGCTCGCGCCGGACCAGACGTTCGAGCGCCAGATGCTCGGCGTCGAGCTCGCGCTCGCACGCGGTCAAGGCGGCGACGCCTGGCAGCAGCTCGCCGCGATTCAGCAGCCGACCGCTCCGCAAGCCGCAATTCGCTACCTCACGCTGCGCCAACAGGCGGCATTCGCGACGAGCCGGCCAGTCGAAGCCGTCCGCGCGGAGATGGCGCGCGAGCGGTATCTCGTCACGGCGGACGAGCGTACGCAGGCCCGCACCGAGCTGCTGTTTCAGCTCCGCGATGCGCAGGAGCGAGGCGTGCGCGTCGAGCCTCGCGCGGTCACCGATCCGATCGTCCGCGGTTGGCTCGAGCTCGCACCGCTTGCCGCCGCAGCGGCTCGCGGCCCGGCGACCGCGCAGCTGGACATTCAAGCGTGGACGACACGCTACCCGACCCATCCCGCGGCCGATGTCGTGCGGTCGGAGTTGCTCGGGCAACGGCCCGAGCCGCGCCAAGCCGTGCCGCACGTCGCGCTGCTGCTGCCCTTGTCGGGACGCACGGGCGCCGCGGGCACAACGGTTCGCGATGGCTTCATGACGGCGTACTACCAGATGCCCGTCTCGCAGCGGCCGCGCCTACGGATCTACGACACTGCGGAAATCAGCGCAGCGGAGGCCATCGCACGCGCGCGTGCAGAAGGCGCGGAATTCATCGTGGGGCCGCTCACGCGCGATGAAGTCACCGCTGCCGCGGACCTGGGCGATGCGCGCCCGCCGATTCTCGCGCTGAACTTCCTGCCGCAGGATCGGCCCGGGCCGCAAGGGTTCTATCAGTTCGCGCTTTCGCCCGAAGAGGAAGCGCGTGCGGTCGCGCGCCGCATTCTCGCCGACGGCGGCCGGCGTGGCGTCGCCGTGGTGCCCGAAGGCGACTGGGGCACTCGCGTGCTCGCCGCGTTTCGGCAGGAGCTCGAAGCGGGCGGCGGCGTGCTCCTTGCGGATGTGGCGCTCGATTCGACGCGTACGGACTGGGCGCCGGAGATCACGCAGGTCCTGCGCATCAGCGACAGCCGTGCGCGTGCGCGGCGACTCGAATCCATTCTCGGCACGAAGCTCGCGTTCGAGCCGCGCCGCCGCGCGGATCTCGACTTCATCTTCGCGCCCGCGAGCGCGGCCATCACCGCGCGGCTCGTGCGCCCGCAGTTGCGCTTTCATTTCGCCGGGGACGTGCCGACGTACGCCACCTCCGACGCCTTCGAGCCCGACCCGAACGCCAATCAGGACATGGACGGGCTGATGTTCCCCGACATGCCGTGGATGCTCGGCAGCGATCTCGCCGAGAGCGTGCGTGCCGTCGCGCGCGAGGCGTGGCCGACGGGCGGGCCGCGGCGTAATCGGCTGTTCGCGTTCGGATTCGACGCGTTCCGCCTGTGCGCGGCGCTCCGCAGCGGCGCGGGAGTGAATTTCGACGGGCTCACGGGGCACCTCACGCTCGATAGCGAGCGGCGCGTGCATCGCGAGCTGGCGTGGGCGGAGCTCCGCAACGGACAGGCCAGGTTGTTGCCCCCGCCGACCGCGGTCGGAGCGCAGCAAGCCATCGCGCAGTAACCCGCCGCACGGTGACGAGGAGCGCACATGGATCGTGCTGAGCTCGGGCGGAGCGCCGAAGACATCGCAGCCGAGCACCTGCGTCGTCACGGCCTCGAGATCATCGCTCGCAACTACCGCCGCCGCAGCGGCGAGCTCGATATCGTCGCGCGCGCCGACGATGTGCTCGCGATCGTCGAAGTGCGCACTCGCTCGAGCGACTCGTTCGGCGGAGCGGCCGCGAGCATCGACGGCTGGAAGCGGCACAAGATCATCCGCGCGGCGCAGCAGCTGTTGCAGCAGAAGCGCGAGCTCGCGCGGCTGCGCGTGCGCTTCGACGTCGTCGTGGTTCATGACGCGGCGAGCGACACCCCGCACGTCGAGTGGATCCAGCACGCCTTCGAGGCGTAGCGCTTATTTCACGACCTTGAGCTGCGGGCGCTTGCCGCCCTCGTCCACGGAGTTGGGTCGCGTCGGCGGCTCGGGCCCGAGGTCCTGATCAGTGAAGACCATGCCCTCGCCCGTCTCGCGCGCATAGATCCCGAGCACCGCGCCGATCGGAAAGATCACCCGGTTCACCACTCCGGCGAAGCGTGCATCGAACTCGATCCACTCGTTGCCGAGCTTCAAGTGCTGCGTGGCGCTCGCGCTGAGGTTCAGCACGATCTTGCCGTCCTTCACGTACGCCCGCGGCACGTCCACGCCGCTGTGGTCGGCGTCGACGATGACGTGCGGGGTGTGCCCGCAGTCCGTCATCCACTGATGCATCGCGCGCAGGAGGTAGGGTCGTTTGGCGGGGGGTTGTCGCATGGCGCTCAGGTGCGTTGGCGCAAAGCTCGGCCTATCGATCCTATAGCAGTCGCATTTCCTGTTCCGCATCCGACAGGCTCTCGCGGAATGCGGGCCGCGAGAAGAGCAGGCTCGCGTACTTCACGATCGGCTGCGCCTGCGGCGGCAGGTCGATCTCGTAGTACTGCAAGCGCCACAGGATCGGCGCGATGGTCGCATCGACGAGCGAGAACTCGTCCGACAGAAAGTACGGCTTGATCTTGAACAGGTCCGTGCTCTGCAGGATGGTGTCCCGCAAGATCTTCTTGTAGCGCACGGCGTTCTTCTTGTCCGGATCGCTCTCGATCTGGTGCACGAGACCGTACCAGTCGCGCTCGATGCGATAGAGCGCGAGCCGGAACTGCGCGCGCGTCACCGGATCCACCGGCATGAGCGGCGGATGCGGAAAGCGCTCGTCGAGATACTCGATGATGACTCGCGAGTCGTAGAGCACCAGGTCCCGGTCCACGAGCGTCGGTACGCTGTGATACGGGTTCAGGTCGAGCAAGTCCTCCGGAAACTTGCCCGGCTCGACGCTCACGATGTCGATACTGATGCCCTTCTCCGCAAGCACGATGCGCGTGCGGTGGCTCCACGGATCGTTGGGAGCCGAGAAGAGCGTCATGATGGATCGTCTGCTCGACAAGTTTCCGCTCCCGAGAAGGTCAGCGACGCCGGGCGACCGCCCGGCATCTCAGGTCCTTCAATGGACGTCTTTCCAATATTCCTTCTTCATCAGCCACGCCATCCACGTGAATGCGATCAGGAACAGCACGACCCAGACGCCGAGCGCACGGCGCTTCACCTGCGTCGGCTCGCTCGCGTAGTCCAGGAAGTTTACGGTATCGCGAACGAAGGAGTCGTACTCTGCTTCGGTCATCCGCCCCGGCAGGACGATCTCGAACTTCTGGAGCACCTGCTCGGCGTGCGGCTTGCCGTCCTCGCCCGTGACCTCTTCGGTCTTGTACACCGCCTTCTTGACGCCCTCCAGCTCCGACAGCACGTGCGGCATGGCCGTGTTGGGGAGGCGCAGGTTATTGACCCCAGTGGGTTTCGAGGGGTCCAGGTAGAAGGTCTTCAGGAACTGGTAGATGTAGTTCCGGCCGCGGGCACGCAGCATCAGCGAGAGGTCGGGCGGTGCCTTGCCGAACCAGTTCTCGGCGTCCGCGCCCGGCATGCTGGTCGTGATGTAGTCCGCCGGCTTGGCGCCCGGAGGCAACAGCAGCTTCTCGAGCTGCTCGTCCGGGATATGCAGGTCCTTCGCGAGGCGCGACCAGCGCACGTACTTCAGGGAATGACATCCCTGGCAGTAGCTGACGAAGTTGCGCGCACCGCGCTGGAGCGAGCTGACATTCGACACCTCGTTGTTGACGTGCCAGTTCTTCCAGCTGTCGCCGAGAGGCGCCTCCTCGTGCTCGCCGGCCGGCTCCTCGGCCGCACCCGCCGCGCCCGCCAATGCGAACGCAGCCACCAGGCCTACCGCCAGCGTCTTAAGCGTGCGCATGGTAGGTCAACCTCTCAGGAACGGGCTTCACGGGATCGAGCGATGTGTAGATGGGCATGCCCAGGAAGAACAGGAAGTAGAACACGGTGAAGATGCGGGCCAGCGCGACGTAGATACCTTCGGCCGGCTGCAGTCCGAGATACATCAGCACGAGAAACGAGATCACGAAGATCGTGAGCGCGCCGCGCGACATCCAGCCGCGATAGCGCATCGACTTCACGGGCGAGCGATCGAGCCACGGCAGGAAGAGCCACAGCACGACGGCGAAGAACATGAGCAGTGCCCCGAGCCGCTGGTCCGGTACCGCGCGCAGGATGGCGTAGTACGGCGTGAAGTACCACACGGGTGCGATGTGCTCCGGCGTCGACAGCGGATTGGCCGGCTCGAAGTTCGGCGCTTCGAGGAACAGCCCGCCGAAGGTCGGCACGAAGAACACCACGATGCTGAACAGGATGAAGAACACGCCGACGCCGACGACGTCCTTCACCGTGTAGTACGGGTGGAACGGGATGCCGTCGATCGGGTGCCCGTCCGGACCGAGCTTGTCCTTGATCTCGATGCCGTCCGGATTGCTCGAGCCCGTGCGCCGCAGCGCGACGAGGTGGAACACGACGAGCAGCAGCAGCGCGAGCGGGATGGCGACGACGTGCAGCGAGAAGAACCGATTCAGCGTCGCGTCCGCGATGCCGTAGTCGCCGCGGATCCACTCGACGAGCCCCGGCCCGATCCCGGGGATCGTGCCGAAGAGGTTCACGATCACCTGGGCGCCCCAGAACGACATGTTGCCCCACGGCAGCACGTAGCCCATGAACGCCTCGGCCATCAGCGCGAGATACACCGCCATGCCGAACAGCCACAGCAGCTCGCGCGGCGCCTTGTAAGAGCCATACAGCAGCGCGCGGAACATGTGCAGATACACGACGATGAAGAAGAACGAGGCACCCGTGGAATGCAGGTAGCGGATGAGCCACCCGTAATCCACCTCGCGCATGATGAACTCGACGGAGTCGAACGCCGTCGCTTCACCCACCTTGTAGAACATGGTGAGGAAGATGCCGGTCACGAGCTGGATCACCAGCACGACGAGCGCGAGCGAGCCGAAGTAGTACCAGATGTTGAAGTTCTTCGGCGCGTAGTAGCCCGTGAGCTGGCTGCTCATGAACTCTTCGACGGGGAAGCGCTTGTAGAGCCAGCCTTTGAAACCCGTGGTGGGCGTGCCCGCCGGCTGAGGGCTCGGGCCCGTGGACGATGGAGTCACCACTTACGCAGCCCCCTTGTTCTTCTCGTTGGCGTCGACACCGACGATGAGCTTGGTGCCCTCGATGGTGTACGGCGGAATACGCAGGTTCACCGAGGCCGGCGAACCGTCGAACACGCGCCCGGCGAGGTCGAAGCGCGAGCCGTGGCACGGACAGAAGAATCCGCCCGGCCAATCCGCACCGAGCTCGGGGATGCCCGGCTCGAAGCGCTGCTTCGGCAAGCACCCGAGGTGCGTGCAGATGCCGATGAGCACGAGGTACTCGGGCGTCAGCGAGCGCACCGGGTTCTTGGCGTAGTCGGGCTGGTCGGACTTCTTGGACTCGGGGTCCTTCAGGCGCGCATCGTGGTTCGAGAGGAGCTGGAGCATCTGCGGCGTACGGTGCACGACGTAGATCTGCTGCTTGCGCCAGGTGACGATCGCCATCTGCCCGGGTTCGAGCTTGGAAAGATCCAGCTCCGTCGGCGCGCCGAGGGCGCGTGCGCGCTCGGACGGCTGCCAGGATGCGACGAAGGGAACGACCGCGAAGGCCGCGCCGACCGCGCCCATCGCGGTCGTCGCCCTCGTCAGGAATTTGCGCCGACTGCTGTCGACTTCGTCATCGGCCGCGATGACACCGTTTTGCACCGTCAACTTGGAGCTCTCCCGCTGCTGCCGTTTGCCCCGCGACTCACCGGGCACGCTGCTCGACTGCTCGAACGGCGTAGCGACTGCAGTTTCCGGCCGGCGGGGGGCGGCGCATTATACACAAACGACAATTCCCTCCCGGGCGCGGGGTCACCGCATACACGAGATGGTTGCAAAGAGTTGGGGCCGCGGACTTCTGTTCGTGGCCGGTTCAGTCGTTGGAGGGCTGGCGCTCGCGTTCGTGATCGTGGCGCTGCGCCCCGATCTCATCCGCCGCGACGGCATCACCGCCGTGCCGCCGGCGGTGGCCGGGTCGGCGCCGGCTACCGTGCAATCCGCGCGTGTGACGTATGCGGACGCCGTACGGCGTGCCGCCCCGGCGGTGGTGAACATATACACCGCACGCGTCGTGACGGAGCGCGTCGCGCCCTCCTCGCTCGACGAGCTGTTCCGGGAAGGATGGCCGCCGCGCTACAGACAGCGCATCGAAAACAGCCTCGGGTCGGGCGTCATCGTCGATCACGAAGGCCACGTCGTGACCAATCACCACGTGATCGCGAACGCCGACGCCATCCGGGTACAGCTCGCCGACGAGCGGATTGCCGATGCGGAGATCGTCGGGCGCGATCCCGACACCGACCTTGCGGTTCTGCGCATCAACCTGAAGGACCTGCCGGTCGCCCCGTTCGGGCGTTCGGACAATCTGCACGTCGGCGACGTGGTGCTCGCAATCGGCAGCCCCGTCGGTCTGACGCAGACGGTGACGCACGGCATCGTGAGCGCCACCACCCGCTCGCTAGGAGTTGCGACATTCGAGGACTTCATCCAGACGGATGCCGCGATCAACGTGGGCAACTCCGGCGGCGCGCTCATCGACACGAGCGGCGCCCTGGTCGGCATCAACACCGCGATCATCGCCAAGAATCTGGGCGTCGAAGGCATCGGGTTCGCGATCCCGGTGGACCTGGTGCGTGGGGTGCTCGCGGACATCATCGCGCACGGCCGGGTGATCCGCGGCTGGATCGGCATCGAGCCGCGCGACGTGCCGGAATATCAGCGCCAGCAGCTCGGGCTTCCCGCAACGGGCGTGTTGATTGCTAATCTCTACGTCGGCAGCCCCGCGCAGCGCGCGGGGTTGCAGCCCGGCGATGTGCTCACCGACATCGATGGCGTGCCGGTGCGGTCGGCGCAGGAAGCGATCGCGCGCGTGGCCTCGCATCGCAAGCCCGGTGAGACCATCAAGCTGCGGGTGATCCGCGGCGGGCGCGCGATGGAACTGCAAACACAGGTAGTGGAACAGCCAAGAGGGCGTTGATGCCTACGAGGGCGACTGATGAAAACGGATGTTCGCGTACGCTCCTTCGAATCCCGAATCGCGTTGAACGATGCGCTCACCGAGCGCCTGGCATGGGAGATCGACCAGACCGGGCGCGGCCCGGTGGCCTTGATGCTGGCCGGCGGCAATACGCCGCTGCAGGCCTATCAGACGCTCGCGGGCCGCACGCTCGCGCCGTCCTCGACGCTCGAGCTGTTCTTCTCCGACGAGCGCTACGTGCCGCCGACCTCGGACGCGAGCACCTTTCGTGCGATGCGGCCGCTGCTCGAGGCGCTCGCGCTGCCTGCCGAGCGCATCCTGCGCGTGCGCACCGAGCTGCCGCTCGAGCGTGCGACGGAAGACTACGAGCGGCGGTTACGCGCGCTGCTGCGCGCATCCCCGCGCATCCCGCTCGGCATTCTCGGGCTCGGCGCGGATGGACACACCGCATCGCTCTTCACCGAAGGCGATCTGCAGCGCTCGCTCGGAAAGCTGGCCATCTCGGTGCAACGGCCCGACGGACGCGCGGCGATCAGCGTGACACCGCAGATGCTGGCGAAGATCGCCGAGATCATCTTCGTCGTCGCGGGTGCGGACAAGCGCGCGGCGCTGAAGGCGCTCATCGAGCGCAAGCCGGAATCGATCGCGGCGCGCGCCGTCGCGGGCTGCGCGAGCATCGAGATCTGGGCGGATCGCGATGCGTATCCGCCGCAGCCTCAGCCCGGCCCCTCGTGGTGACCGCCGAAGCCGAGGCGCATCGCCGAGAGCACTTTGTCCGCGAACTGCGCCCGGTCGCGTGACGCGAAACGCGAATAGAGCGCGGCGCTGAGCACGTACGCGGGCACGCCTTCTTCGATGGCCGCCTGCAGCGTCCAGCGGCCTTCGCCCGAATCGGCGACGCGCCCGGCGAAGGCGGCGAGCTTGGGATCCTTCGCGAGCGCCGCCGCGGCCAGATCGAGCAGCGAGGAGCCGATGATGCTCCCGTGCCGCCACACCTCCGCGATCGCGGCGATGTCGAGCTGGTACTGAAAATGACTCGGGTTGCTGAGCGGCGCGGTCTCGGCATCGGTGGCGCGCTGGCCGAGACCGGCGTCGGCGTGCTTCAGGATGTTGAAGCCCTCGGCATACGCGGCCATCAGGCCGTACTCGATGCCGTTGTGGACCATCTTCACGAAGTGCCCGGCGCCGTGCTGTCCGCAGTGCAGGTAGCCGCGCGCCGCGGTGCCTTGCGTGTTGCCGGCCGCCGGCGTGCCGCCGCCCGGCGCCAGCGTGGCGAAGATCGGATCGAGCCGTGCGACCGGCTCTTTCTCGCCGCCGATCATGAGACAGAACCCGCGCTCGAGGCCGAGCACACCGCCGCTCGTGCCGACGTCGAGATAGTGCAGGCCCTCCGCCTTCAGCTCTTCGGCGCGGCGGATGTCGTCGTGATAGTGGGAGTTGCCGCCGTCGATGACGATGTCGCCCGGCTGGAGCAGCGGACGCAGCTCCTTCAACACCGTGTCGACGACCGCGGCGGGGATCATGATCCAGATCGCGCGCGGCGGGGTGAGGGCCGCAACGAGGTCTTTCAGTGTGTGCACGCCGCGCGCGCCGGACTCCTCGACCTGTTTCACCACCGCAGGAGTGCGATCGTAGGCCACGCACTGATGACCGCCGCGCTGGAGGCGCCGCACCATGTTGGCGCCCATGCGTCCCAAACCGATCATTCCAAGCTGCACGGGCTCCTCCTCGGCTAGTTCGGAACTCGCTTGATCTGCGCGCCGAGCTGCGCGAGCTTCTCTTCGATCGCTTCGTAGCCGCGATCGATGTGATAGATGCGCTCGACGTCCGTGCGCCCTTCCGCGACGAGACCCGCGAGCACGAGGCTCGCCGACGCACGCAGATCGGTCGCCATCACCGGGGCGCCGGTGAGCCGCTCGACGCCGCGGATGATCGCGGTGTTGCCTTCCAGGCGAATCTCGGCGCCGAGGCGCCGCATCTCGAGCATGTGCATGAAGCGGTTCTCGAAGATCGTCTCGATCACGGTCCCGACGCCTTCCGCTACGGTGTTGAGCGCGGCGAACTGCGCCTGCATGTCGGTGGGGAACGCCGGGTACGGCGCGGTGCGCACATCGACCGCCCGCGGCCGCTTGCCGCGCATGTCCACCTCGACCCAGTTGTCGCCGGTAGCGACTTTCGCGCCCGCCTCGACGAGCTTCGCGAGCACGGCGTCGAGATGGTCGGGGCGCGTGTTCTTGAGCTTCACGTGGCCGCGTGTGATGGCGCCCGCGACGAGATAGGTGCCGCCTTCGATGCGATCGGGCAGCACTTCGTAGCTCGTGCCGCGCAGCTTCTCCACGCCCTGCACGACGATCTTGTCCGTGCCGGCGCCGGCGATCTTCGCGCCCATCGCAATGAGGAAGTTCGCCAGATCCACGACCTCGGGCTCGCGCGCGGCGTTCTCGATGACTGTCTCGCCCTCCGCGAGCGTCGCCGCCATCATGAGATTCTCGGTGCCGGTGACGGTGACGGTGTCGAGCACGAGGCGCGTGCCCTTCAGCCGCCCCGCGCGCGCGCGGATGTAGCCGCCCTCGATGTTGATGTCCGCGCCCATGGCCTGGAGCCCGGCCACATGAATGTTGACCGGCCGCGCGCCGATGGCGCAGCCGCCGGGCAGCGACACGTCCGCTTTGCCGAAGCGCGCGACGAGCGGCCCGAGCACGAGAATCGACGCGCGCATCGTCTTCACGAGCTCGTACGGCGCGACCGTCTCCTGCAGCGTCGAGCTGTCGACCTCGATCCGGTTGCGCTCGTCGACGGTGACCGTGACGCCCATGCGCCCGAGGAGCCCGATGGTCGTCGTCACGTCCCGCAGATGCGGCACATTGCCGACGACGACCGGCTCGTGCGCGAGCAGCGCGCCCGCGAGAATCGGCAGTGTCGCGTTCTTCGAGCCCGACACACGCACCTCGCCTTCGAGGGGCACGCCTCCTCTGATCTGCAGCTTGTCCACTCAGGACCTCCCGGCTTCCTCGGGTGTGAGCGCCTCGATCGACATCGCGTGGATCTCGCGGCCCATCAGCTCGCCGAGCGTCCGGTAGACGAGCTGGTGACGGGCGATCGCGCGCTTGCCGGCGAACTCCGCCGACACGATGCGCGCCGCGAAATGGGTGTTGTCGTCGGATTCGACCCGGACTTCGGCCCCGGGAAGGCCGGCGCGGATCAGCTCCGCGACTTGCTGAGGGTTCATGAGCGTGGTGGTGATACGACCGGATGCGAAAGGTGAGGCGCCGCAGTGTAAGGGTTTCGCGCTAGCATTGGCGACATGCACCCTGCCCCCGTCGCATCCGCCGCTGATGCCGACCTGCTCGCTTCCGCGCGCAAGGCCCTGACCATCGAGGCGAAGGCCGTCGAAGCGCTGCTGCCGAAGCTCGACGGCTCGTTCGCCGTGGCCTGCCGGCTCTGCCTCGGCTGCACGGGCCGCGTCGTCGTGAGCGGCATGGGCAAGTCCGGGCACATCGCCGGCAAGATTGCCGCCACGCTCGCGAGCACCGGCACGCCCGCGTTCTTCCTGCATCCCGCCGAGGCCGGGCACGGCGATCTCGGCATGATCACGAAGCTCGACGTGGTGCTCGCCATTTCGAACTCCGGCGAGACGCAGGAGCTCGTCGTGCTGCTGCCGCATTTGAAGCGTCTCGGCGTGCCGATCATCGTGATGACCGGCAAGCCGACTTCCTCGCTCGGCAAGGCCGCGAACGTCGTGCTCGATGTGAGCGTGCCCGCGGAGGCGTGCCCGCTCAATCTCGCGCCCACGGCGAGCACGACGGCCACGCTCGCGATGGGCGATGCGCTCGCCGTCGCGCTGCTCGAGGCGCGCGGCTTCACCGAGAAAGACTTCGCGCATTCGCATCCCGGCGGCAGTCTCGGCCGTCGCCTGCTGTTGCACGTCGAAGACCTCATGCACAAGGGCGACGATGTCCCGCGCGTGCGCGCCGACACGCTGCTGCGCGACGGCCTCATCGAGATGTCGCGCAAGAAGCTCGGGATGACGGTGGTCGTCGACGCGGACGATTGCATCCTCGGTGTGTTCACCGACGGCGACCTGCGTCGCGCGCTCGACAAGACCTCGCTGGATATCCGCACCACGCCGATGAAAGACGTGATGACTCCGAATCCCAAGCGCATCGGGCCGCGCGAGCTCGCCGCCGAAGCGGTGCATCTCATGGAAACCTACGCCATCACCGCCCTGCCGGTCGCCGAGGCGAACGGCAAGCTCGTCGGCGCGTTGAACGTGCACGATCTGTTTCGTGCCGGCGTGGTCTGAAGCCTCGCGCGTTGCCCGCGTCCATGCCCGCCAAGCGAAGCGATCCGGCCGCCATCGAGCTGCTGGTGCTCGATGTGGACGGCGTGCTCACCGATGGCCGGCTGTACTACGGCGCGCGCGGCGAGGTGCTGAAGGTGTTCGACGTGAAGGACGGGCTCGGGATCAAGCGGCTGATGCGCGCGGGCGTGACGGTCGCCATCATCTCCGGCCGGCGCTCGCCGATGGTCGCACGGCGCGCGCGCGATCTCGGGATCGTGCACGTTTTCCAGGGGTCGTCGGACAAGCTGCCGATCTTCGAACGCCTGCGCAAGCGCCTGAAGCTCGAGCCCGCGGCGTGCGCGGTCGTCGGTGACGACTTGCCCGATGTGCCGCTCATGCGCGCGGCAGGGCTCGCATTCGCCGTAGCCGACGCGCACCCCTCCGCGATTCAGGCCGCCGACCGGGTCACGCCGCAGGCAGGCGGGCGCGGCGCGGTCCGCAGCGTTTGCGATCTGCTGCTCGCCGCGCGTGCGCGCACGGTGAACGGATCCGATGAGCGCCCGCAGCCCGCCTCGAGCACGCGCCGCGCGCGCGCGAATCGCTCGGAAGCCTGATGGCTCGGCTTCTCATCCTCGTCGGCGTACTCATCCTCGTCGGCGGGATTTACTACTTCAGTGGCGGCACCGGTGTTTCGCAAGCTCCGAAAGCGGCCCAGGCACCCGCCGAAGAACCCGGCTACTCCGCCCGCCAGGCCGAGCTCATCGAGACCGGCGACGATGGCCGTCCGGTGTACACGCTGGTCGCGGATCGCATCCGCGAGCACCCGAACGACAACCGCACGCAGCTCGATCAGCCCCGCATGACCTTCGTCGCCTCCGACGGCAACACCTGGCACGTGCAGTCGCGCGCCGGCCAGATCCGCGACGACGGCGTCAACGTCATCCTCTACGGCGACGTGCTCGTGAGAGGCGAGTTGCCCGGCTCGGAGGCGCCGGCGGTCATCGAGACGAGCATCCTCACGTTCGACACCAAACGAGAAATCGTGACCACGCACGCCCCGGTAACGCTCGACTGGAATGGGCGTAAATTGAGCGGCACGGGGTTGACCGCTAAGCTGCCCGAACATCAGGTTCGACTGGAATCTCGCATCCATGGCTCTTTCCCCGCTCCGGCCAAGTAGCCTGCGCGCGTGGCGCCTCGCTTTCGCGGCGCCCCTCGCGCTCGCGTTCGTCTCGCATGCCGGGGCGGCCGCCAATGCGCCCGCCGCAGCGCCCGGCAAGTGCAACGAGCCGATCAACGTCGATGCGAAGACCTTCGATGTCGACTACAAGGAAAACACGACGCAGCTGCGCAATGTCGTGATCTCCCAGTGCGACATCCGCGTCCAGGCCGAGCACGCGAGCGCGACCGGGCTGAACTTCGACAACGCGCGCTGGACGTTCGATGGCGCGGTGAAGGTGGACGTGGAGAACCGCGGCAACCTGCGCTCGGACCGCGCGGTCGTCGATTTCGAGAACAGCCAGATCTCGAAGGTCACGATCATCGGCTCGCCCGCAGAATTCGAGCAGCGCCAGAACGACACGAACATGGTGGCGCGCGGCCGCGCGGGCGAGATCGTCTACGAGGTCGGCGCCGGCACCGTGCGTCTCGTGAACGATGCATGGTTGAAGTACGGCACGACCGAAACGGCGGCCCCGAGCCTCGTCTACAACATTCGCCAGGAGCAGGTGCAGGGCGTCTCGCAGCCCGGCCAGAGCGGCGGGCGCGTGCACATCCGCATCAGCCCGAAAAAGCCGACGGCGCCGCCGAAGAGCTCACCGAACGATGCCGGCGCCAAGCCGGCAACACCTCCCCAGTCTCCGTGATCGCACCGGCTGCATGACTTCACTGACGGCCACGGGCCTCGAGAAGAGCTACAAGTCTCGTCAAGTCGTCCGCGGGCTCTCGCTGCGCGTGAACGAGGGCGAGGTCGTCGGGCTCCTCGGACCGAACGGCGCGGGCAAGACGACGGCCTTCTACATGATCGTCGGCCTCATCCCCTGCGATGCCGGGCGGATCATGCTGGACGACATCGATCTCACGCACCTCGCCATGCACAAGCGCGCCCGCCTCGGCCTCGGGTACTTGCCGCAGGAGGCGTCCGTCTTCCGCAAGCTCTCGGTGGAAGACAACATCATGGCCATCCTCGAGACGCGCGGCGATCTCGACAGCGTGCAGCGCGAGCAGCGCCTCGGAGAGCTGATGGAGGAGCTGCGTATCGGGCACGTCCGCAAGACCCTCGGGATGTCTTTGTCCGGCGGCGAACGGCGGCGCGTGGAGATCGCCCGCGCCCTCGCGGCCGAGCCGCGCTTCATGCTCCTCGACGAGCCCTTCGCGGGCGTCGATCCGCTGTCGGTCCTCGACATCCAGCGCATCATTCGCGAGCTCACGAGCCGCGGCATCGGCGTGCTGATCACTGACCATAACGTTCGCGAGACGCTGGGCGTCTGCAGCCGCGCTTACATCGTCAACCAGGGGCAGGTCATCGCCTCCGGGAGTGCGGAAGAAATCCTTGCCAATCCCCAAGTGCGTGAGGTGTACTTGGGCCAGTCGTTCCGCCTCTGACGCCCCTTCGGGGTGCGGCGGAACACCCCGAATTTCAAATAGTTAAAGGATTTTAGGAGCCCGGCTCCCGCTTCCACATGCTCAAACCCTCTCTGCAGCTCAAGCTGGGTCAACAGCTGACCATGACCCCGCAGCTGCAGCAGGCGATTCGCCTCCTGCAGCTGCCCGCGTTGGAGCTACAGGCCCACATCCGGGAGCTGCTCGAAAGTAACGTCATGCTGGAACCGGTCGAGGAGACCGACCAGACGGGCGCCTTCGAGGCGCCCGAGATGCCGCAGACCGCCGCACCGCCCGAACCGCAGGATCGGGCCGCCCCCGAGAGCACCGTCGAGGTCGTGGACGACGGCTGGGGCGAGCAGAGCGTCGGCGCCTCCGAGACACCCTGGAACAGCGACGACGACGATCGCCAGCAGGAGTTCGCGGACGACTCCGGCCAGTCCCTGCAGGAATACCTCGTCTGGCAGCTCGAGATGGCCAAGCTCGAGCCGCGCGACCTCGCGATCGCGCGCGCCATCGCGGATGCCATCAGCGAGGACGGGTACCTCATCGAGACGCTGGATGAGATCGCCCGCACGCTGCAGCCCGAGATCCAGACGGACGCGGCCGAGGTCGAGCGCGTGCTCGGATTCGTCCAGGCGCTCGATCCGCCGGGCATCGGCGCGCGCACCGTCGGCGAGTGCATCGAGCTGCAGCTGCGCCAGCTCGATCCGGATACGCCGGGCCTCGCGCTCGCGATGCAGATTGCGCGCCATCACCTCGAGCTCGTGGCGGATCGGGAGCTCTCGCTGCTGCGGCGCGAGCTGCGCGCCACGGACGAAGAGCTTTCGGAGGCGCTCGCGCTGGTGCGCGCGTGCCACCCGCGGCCGGGAGCGACGGTCAGCTCCGCCGCCTCCGAGTACGTCGTCCCGGACGTCTTTGTGCGGCGCACCGAGCACGGCTGGGCGGTGGAGATCAACGCGGCCACGCTGCCGCGGGTGCGCCTGAATCAGGGCTACGCGAGCCTCATCGGCCGCAATGCGAGCCACGCCAGCATGCGTGCCCAGCTTCAGGAGGCACGCTGGCTGCTGAAGTCGCTGGAGATCCGCAACGAGACCTTGATGAAAGTCGCGCGCTCCATCGTCGAGCGACAGACGGCCTTCCTCGAGCACGGCGAGGAGTTCATGCGCCCGATGATCCTCAAGGACATCGCCGAGGCGGTCGGCATGCACGAATCGACCATCTCGCGCGTCACCTCCGGCAAGTACATGCATACGCCGCGCGGGGTGTTCGAGCTGCGTTACTTTTTTTCGAGCCAGGTCGAGGGTGCCGACGGCTCCGGCACCTCCTCCACGGCCATTCGCGCCAAGATCAGAAAGCTCGTCAAGGAAGAGAACGGCGAAGCGCCTCTCTCGGACGGACGCATCGCAGAGATTCTGTCCAGCGAAGGTATTCCGGTTGCACGGCGGACCGTCGCGAAATATCGCGAGGCGATGGGCATTGCGCCCTCGAATGAGCGCCGCCGGGCGGGATCGAAGCCTATGTAAACGCTTCTCGAGTCAACCCGAAGAATGGAGACGGCTATGCAGCTCAGCGTCACCGGCCATCACGTCGAAGTCACTCCTGCCATGCGGAGCTATGTGGAGAAGAAACTGGAGCGCATCACCAGACATTTCGACCACGTCATCGACGTGCACTGTGTGCTGACGGTTGAGAAGCTCGAGCAGAAGGCCGCCGCCACCATTCACGTCCGCGGCAACGCCATCCACGCGGACGCCATCGACGGCAACATGTACGCCGCCATCGACATGCTCACCGACAAGCTGGACCGCTGCGTGAAGAAACACAAAGAAGCCCGCGGCGATCACCACGCCTCCGAAGCGCAGAAGAGCTCGCGGGGGATTCTCTAAATCCGTTCACCGGTCCCGGCGACAAGGCCTCGACCTTGCCGCCGGGCCCGCACCTGGCGCCACCTGGACCCTAGCGACGCCCTGGCCACGGTCGTGAGCGCCCTTGCGGTGCACCGGAGCTGACTTAATCCGAGCCTGACCCGGGTTCCGGCGCCCGAGTCCGGTGTCGAAGCTCGCGATTTACAGCGGTTGCGGGGCGGCGCCTTGCACCTGCACAGCCGGCTCGTTAACGTGCCTCGCGTGCGCATCCTGATCGTCAGCGGCCTGTCCGGGTCCGGCAAGAGCGTCGCGCTCCACATGCTCGAGGACCTCGGGTTCTATTGCATCGACAACATCCCGGCGGCGCTCCTGAAGGCGTTCATCTCGCACACGGTGCGTACACCGGAGCCGGCCTACGAGCGCACCGCCATCGGCCTGGATGCGCGCAATACCGCAGGCGAGATCGCCTCGGTGCCGCAGCTTCTCGAAGAGCTGAAGCGCGGAGGTATCCAGTGCGAGGTGCTGTTCCTCACCGCCAGCGAGGACGAGCTCCTGCGCCGCTTCGCGGAGACGCGTCGCAAGCATCCGATGAGCCGCGACAATCTCGATCTGCGCGCGGCAATGGCGAAAGAACGCGAGATCCTCGAGCCGATCGTGTACGCAGCCGATCTCGTCATCGACACCTCGCGCATGGGCGTGCACGAGCTGCGGGACATCGTGCACCAGCGGCTCGAGCAGCGCTCGGTGCCGCGGTTGTCGATCACGTTCGAATCCTTCGGATTCAAGCACGGCATCCCGGGCGATGCGGACTTCGTGTTCGACGCCCGCTCGATCCCCAATCCCTACTGGGAGCCGTCGCTGCGCAAGCTCACGGGGAAGGATCCCGAGGTCATGCGCTTTCTCGAATCGCAGGAGCTGGCCGGGCGTCTGATCGAGGACATCGCGCGCTTCATCGAGGCGCGCATTCCGGAGTACCAGGCGAGCAATCGCGGCTATCTGACTGTCGCCATCGGCTGCACGGGCGGCCAGCATCGCTCGGTGTACATCGTCGATCGGCTGACCGAGCGCTTCGCAGCCCGCTTCGCGAACGTGAGCGCGCGCCACAGCGCGCTGCCCGCGATGCAGATCGTGCAATCGAAGCCCGCGGCCGTCGGCGCGAACTGAGCGCACGGCGCTCGCGCAGGGCGTATTCGGTCGCACACGCTATTCTCGGTCAGGGCACGCTCGGCTCAGCTGCAGCCCGCTCTTCTCCCTCACGAAACACTCGTCTCGATCTAAGTCCGCGCGAGCTCGGCGAGCGCGCGATCTCCGGGTAGGGGTGACGCGAGCAGCAGCGGACGTGCACGCGCGAACGCATCGCGGGCCTCAGACCGCTTGCCAAGCGCCCACAGCGCACGCCCCAACCACAAGGCTGCTTCTCCCGCCCAGCGATTCTCGGGTCCGACTCGCTGCCAGAACTCATCCGCCTGCTGCAGGTAGCGCGCGGCCGCCTCGGGGCGATTCTCCTCCAGCTCGAGTCTTCCGAGTCCGACGAGCACATCGGCATGCGATGGCGACATCGTGCGAAACAGCGTCGTGTAGATGCCGAGCGCCTCCTCGAGCGCACGACGCGCCTGCGGCCGCTCATGCATCTCGAGCCGCGCGAGACCGAGCTCGGCGAAGATGCGGGCGCTCAAGCGCCGCCGGCGCGGCCCCTGAGTGACGCTTTGCAGTGCTTGCTCCTGCAATTGCGCCGCGGCCGCGAAGTTGCCGGCCAGACGCTGCGTGACGCCTTGAAAATGCAGCAGGGTCGATGGGCTCGTATAACCCGACACGCGGTAACGCTCGACCGTTTCCGCCAACAAGCGACTCGATTCGTCCAGCTTGCCGAGCATCGCGAGGGCGCGGGCGCGATGCATTTGCAGAACATGCGCGCTTTCGTGCGTGGGCCCCATCTTGGCGACCACGATCTCACGTGCGCGGGTGGAGAGCGGCAGCGCCTCCGCCGCGCGGCGCAGTGCGAGCAGCGCCGCTCCGTGATTGTCGAGCAGCGATGCGTAGCCCAGCGAATCCGGTGGGCTCTCGGGCCCGAGGATACGGATGGCTCGCTCGATCGCGGCAAGCGACTCCTCGTTGTAGCCACCGTTCGCCAGGTACTGGGTCATCTTGTGCGCGTACTGGCCGACGATGCGGCTGTTCTCGCCGAACACGGCAGCCGCGTCGCGCTCGCCGGCCCGCATCAGATCGAGCGCCGCCTCCACATCGTCCTCGTCGACGAGCGTGACGGCGTACTGCATGCGCGCTTCGTTGACGACCGGATGGAGGCTCGCCTTCGGAAAGATCTGCTGCGACATCTCGTACGCGCGGCGTGCGGCGTCCGACGCCGGCTCCCTGCGCCGTCGGTAGTTGTTCGAATACGAGAGCAGCACCCACGCTTTCACCGCTTCGGCGGTGCGCTGGCGCCCGAGAGCAGCCGCGACACGCAACGTCTCCTGCGCGCTCGTCTCCGCGAGCTCGTACGCGCCCGTGGAATTGTAGAGACCGGTACGAGCGAGCAGGGCCGCAAGAAGCTCGTTCGCATTGTCGTGCGGCGCACGCTGCAGCAGCGGTAGCAGCGCGTCCAGCTCACGCCGCGCGAGCTCGTGCTGCTGGCGTTCGATGTGGAGCTGCGCGAGCAATCGGCGCGTGCGCAGTTGCTGCGGATCGACCTCGCTCAGCGCACGCGCCTCGCGCTGCGCATCCGCGAGCGTGTCTTCCGCGGCGTCGAGGTCCTGCAGATTCAGCAGGCTCGAGGCAACCGTGTTCAGCAGAGCGACGCGCTGCTCGGGCCCGCCGCTCCGCAGCGCACCGATCCGCGCTTTCGCCTGCCGCAACAGCTCCGCGGCGCCGAGCGGTCGGCCGGATTCTCCGAAAGGATCGGCTTCGACGAAGATCGATTCGATGAACGCACGCGCCTCTTCCGCGCGCTGCCGCTGCGAGATCGCGACGCGCGCTTCCCACACCGAAATGCCGGCACCGATGACGACCGCGAGCAGCACGGCCGTCGCGGAAGCCACCGCGAGTCGATTGCGCCTCGTGTACTTGCCTAGCCGATACCAAAAGCTGTCGGGCTGCGCGAGAACCGGGCGCGCAGACAGATGCCGCTCGACGTCGTCGGCGAACGCGTTGACCGTCGCATAGCGTGCCTCAGGCTGCTTCTTCAGCGCTTTGAGCACGATGGCATCGAGATCACCGCGCAACGCGCGCCGCAGCTCGGGCGTGCCGGCGCGATCGCTCGGGCGCAGCGGCTCGTCCTCGAGAATCGCCTCTTCCAGCGCTGCGGGGGAGCTACGCGTCGGCTCGTAGGGACGGCAGCCGACGAGCAACTCGTACAGCATCACGCCCAGCGAATAGACATCCGAGGCCGTGCCAATGGGCTCGCCGCGGATCTGCTCGGGGGATGCGTACTCGGGCGTGAGCGCGCGCCCTCCGATTTGTGTGAGGCGCGTCTCCTGCACGGAATCGGCATCGAGCAGCTTCGCGATGCCGAAGTCGAGCAAGTGCACCTGTCCGTCCGCCGAGACGAGCACGTTCGCGGGTTTCAGGTCGCGGTGCACGACGAGCTTGGCGTGCGCATACGCGACCGCATGCGCCACTTGCAAGAACAGTTGCAGCCGGGCGCGCGTATCGAGTCGATTGCGGCGCACGTATGCATCGATGTGCTCGCCCTCGATGTATTCGAGCGCGAGATAAGGCACGCCGTCGTTGGATACGCCCGCGTCGTAGAGCCGCGCGATTCCGTGATGCACGAGACCCGCGAGGATGTCGCGTTCGCGCGCGAGTCTTTCCGCGAGCGCGCTGCGTGGCCCGGCGGCGCGCAGGAACTTCAGCGCAACCGGCCGTCGCAGCGTGCCGTCGGCGCGCTCCGCGAGCCACACGGTGCCCATGCCGCCGGTGCCGATCTCGCGGCTGAGCCGGTACGGACCGATTGCATCGCCGACGCTCTCATCGCGAGCGTCCGGCGCGGCCAGATAGAGCTTCGGAAGGGTGTTGAGAAAATCGCTCGTCTCGATGCGCGCCGCGTGCGCGAGCAGCGCACGCAAACGCGGCTTCAGCTCCGCACATTCCTCCGGCAGCGCTTCGAGCCACTGCTCGCGCGCAGACGACGGCAGCTCGAGAGCGGCCCCGAGCAACTCGCTGAGGGTTGCGGACTGCGCATTCACTGCTCGAGCGCTTCGGCCAGTAACACGCGAGCTTTCTCCCAGTCGCGACGCACCGTGCGTTCACCGACACCCAGCGCTTCGGCGATTTCCGGCTCGCTCATCCCGCCGAAGTAGCGCATCTCGACGACCTCCATGGCGCGCGCATCCGTCGCCGCGAGCGCCTCGATTGCGTCGTGCACGCGGAGGATTTCAGCGGCACCTGCTGCGTCCTCGTCGCCGACGCTCGTCGTGAGCTCGACGCGCTGCTGCCCGCCGCCCCGCCGCTCGGCCGAGCGGCGCCGTGCATGATCGACGATGATCGAGTGCATGGCGCGCGCGGCGTACCGCATGAAGTGGGCGCGGTCCTGAGGCTGCAGGCGCCCCGCTCCGGCAAGGCGCATATACGACTCGTGGACCAACCCGACCGTATCCAGCACCGTGACCCGCGGCATCGCTCGGAGCCGCGCGCGCGCCAGCGCGCGCAGCTCGCTGTACGTTGCGGCGAACAGCTCATCGAGCGCCGCGCGCTCACCCGCACGCGCGCGCGCAAGGATGGCGCCGAGGTCTGCATCGCGGGTCATCCATAAAGCTTATGCCTCTACGGTGCGATTCGCAGCAGCGCCACCGGATTCGCGGAGCGCCGGCCGGATTGTCCCCGCAGCCGCCGCGCATAGCGCTCCGCACAGTACCCAAGGCAACCTGACGCGCGCATCGTCCTCTCCCGCGGTTGACTCGAGCGGAAGAACGCAATGCGCGGCCGGATCCGGCCACTCGCTAGGTCGCCTGAGCAACCCCCGGGGAAGTGATGAGCGAGGGGAGCGTCTCGCCCGTCATGAACGCGTGGATCGCGCAGCGCGCTTCCATCGCATCCTTGTATCCGAGCTCGATCAGCTCGCGCGTGTAGCCCCCCTCGAACAGCAGGTAGCTCGCAAGCTGGCTGCCCTCCGCATCCCGCGCCCCGATGACGCGCAGCAGCCTACGCAGGCTCAGGGGCATCTCGCGGATGTGCCGCGCGGCGATCTCGCGCGGATCGACGCTCGGCGCGAGCATCAGCGAGTCCACGATGCGCGCGCCGCGCGCATGCTCCGGCGCGGCCTGCACCAGCTCGTTGATGCGCTCCAGCTGCTCGAGATCGCCGTAGATCTGATCGGTGAACAGCGTATCGAGCATGTAGCCGAAGATCTGGCCCGGCGTCGGCGGCAGGATCGGCAGGTGCGTCACGGCGACACCCGCCGCACGCCGGGCGCGCACGCCGATGACAAGCAGTCGATCTGCGCCGAGATGCACCGCGGGGCTCAGAGGATTCAACTGCCGCATGGCGCCGTCGCCGAAGTGGTCGTCGCCGAGCTGCATCGGTGGGAAGAGCAGCGGAATCGCGACGCTCGCCATGAGGTGATCGAGAGTCAGCGTCGCGCGCCGGCCGAGGCGCTGAACGCGCGACCAATCCTTCAGCGTGTCGTGTCCGTCGTAGAACGCCACCGACTGCCCGGTGACATAGCTCGTGGCGCACAGCGCGAGCGCACGCAGATGATTGCGTTCGATGTTCTTGCGCACGCCGCGGAAATCCACCTTCTTGCTCAGCAGCTCCCGCAGCGGGCTGTTGTCGAGGATGGATTTGGGGGGCAGCAGCAGGATGCCCCCCGAGAGCAGCGACAGGATCCAGTGGGCACCTGAGCGAATCATGTGTACCGGGTCGACGCGGAACACCTGGCTCGCGTGGAAGTGTGCCCAGACCTCCTCCAGCCCGACGATCGCGCGCCGCCAGTGCGAGGCCTCGGCCGCCAGCACGCTCGCGGCGACCGCGCCCGCGGAGGTGCCGACGATCACCTGAAAGGGATTGCGCGAGCGCGGATAGATCTCCGCCAGCGCTCGCAGAACGCCGATCTGGTACGCGGCGCGCGAGCCGCCGCCGGTGAGCACCAGCGCGAGAATCGGGCGCTTGGCGCGGCGGCGTTCGGGTTGAGCAAGCGTATCGTTCATCGTCTTCAGTATCCGAGGTTCCGAAGGGCGGAACCGTTCCGCAATCGACACGCGCGAGCGCCGGGGCGTTGCATGCGGGCTGATACAATCGCGTTATGGTGACCCGACGGCTCGCGTCGATCCGACTCTTCGCGTCGATGTGCGCGCTCGTCGCCGGTACGCAGGCAGCGACGGCGTGGAGCGCACCGACGCCGGGCACCGCGGCCCCCGCCTTTCGCCTCCCCGATCAGAACGGCAGGCTCGTGAGCCTCGCCGAGCAGCGCGGCAAGTGGGTGGTGCTGTACTTCTACGCCAAGGACAACACGCCCGGCTGCACGACCGAGGCCTGCGAGTTCCGCGACAACGTGTTTGCGTTCAAGGAGCTGGATGCGGTGATTCTCGGCATCAGCGTCGACGACGTGCAATCGCACAAGGCGTTCGCCGCCGAGCACCGCCTGCCCTTCACGATCCTCTCCGACGCCGACAAGCAGGTCGCGCGTCAGTACGGTGTGCTGCACCGACCGCTCGGGCTCATGGAGCTCGCGCGGCGCGAAACCTTCATCGTCGATCCCCGGGGCATCGTCGTGAAGCACTATCAGAACGTCGATCCGGCTGGTCATTCGAAGCAGGTGCTGGCCGACCTCAGGGCGCTGCAGGCTGCAACTCGTCCGGTGCCGTCCCGCTGACGGCTGAACTGGAACGGACGAGCGGCCGCTTCAGTTCCCGTATGGCCGCATCCAGCCCTTGCAGCGTCAATGGGAACATCCGCTCCCCAATCAAGTCCCGCGTGATGCGCACGGACGGCGTGTACTCCCACCGCTCGCGCGGCTCCGGATTCAGCCAGACGAGGCGCGGAAACGCCGCGACCAGCCGCTGCATCCAGACCGCGCCAGCCTCGGCATTCCAATGCTCGATGCTGCCGCCGGGCTGCGTGATCTCCCACGGGCTCATCGTCGCGTCCCCGACGAAGATCGCGCGGTAGTCCTTGCGGTAGGTGCGCAGCACCTCGAACGTCGACGTCGGCTGCGAGTAGCGGCGGCGATTGTCCTTCCACAGCCGCTCGTACGGGAAATTGTGGAAGTAGAAATGCTCGAGGTGCTTGAACTCGCTGCGCGCCGCCGAGAACAGCTCCTCGCACACCCGGATGTGTCCGTCCATGGAGCCGCCGACATCGAGGAACAGCAGCACTTTGACCGCATTGCGCCGCTCGGGAACGAGCTTCAGATCGAGCAGCCCGGCATTGCGCGCGGTCGCGGAGATGGTCCCCTCGAGATCGAGCTGATCGGCCGCGCCCTCGCGCGCGAAGCGCCGCAGGCGCCTGAGCGCGAGCTTCATGTTGCGCGTGCCGAGCTCGACCGTGTCGTCGAAGTTGCGGTACTCGCGCGCGTCCCAGACCTTCACCGCGCTCCGGTTGCGCGACTTGTCCTGGCCGATGCGCACGCCTTCCGGATTGAAGCCGTGCGCGCCGAAGGGGGACGTGCCGTTCGTGCCGATCCACTTGTTGCCGCCTTCGTGCCGCTCGCGCTGCTCGCGCAGGCGCGCCCGCAAGGTCTCGAGCAGTTGCTCCCAGCCGCCGAGCGACTGCACGCGCGCTTTCTCTTCGTCCGTCAGCGTGCGTTCGCCGAGCGCCTTCAGCCAGTCCGCCGGCACGTGCGCCTCGAGCTGCGCGAAGAGCTGCTCCGCGCCTTCGAAAGTCGCGGCGAACACGCGGTCGAAACGGTCGTAATGGCGCTCGTCCTTCACGAGGCACGTGCGCGCGAAGTAGTAGAGCTCCTTGGCCGAGATCCACACGACGCGCTGCTGCAGCCCTTCGAGCAGCGTCAGGAACTCGGTGACGGTGACCGGCACACCGGCGGTTCGCAGATCGAAGAAGAACCGCGTGAGCATCGGGGCCTCAGCGTCCCCGGCGATGCAGGAACGCGATCTGCTCGAAGAGATGCACGTCCTGCTCGTTCTTCAGCAGCGCGCCGTAGAGCGGCGGCAACACCTTCTTGGGATCGTCGCTGCGCAGCGCCTCGGGCGGAATCTGCTCGGCGACGAGGAGCTTCACCCAGTCGAGCAGCTCGGAGGTCGAGGGCTTCTTGCGCAGCCCCGGTACCTCGCGCAGCTTGAAGAACGCGCGCAGCGCCTCGGCCAGCAGCTCTTTGCGCAAGCCCGGATAGTGCACGTCGACGATGCGCGCCATCGTCTCCTCGTCCGGGAAGCGGATGTAGTGGAAGAAGCAGCGGCGCAGGAACGCATCCGGCAGCTCCTTCTCGTTGTTGCTCGTGATGACGATGATCGGCCGGTGCCGCGCCCGCACGAGCTGGCGCGTCTCGTAGACGTAGAACTCCATGCGATCGAGCTCGCGCAGCAGGTCGTTCGGGAATTCGATGTCCGCTTTGTCGATCTCGTCGATGAGCAGCACCGGCTGCACCTCCGACTCGAACGCTTCCCAGAGCTTGCCCTTCACGATGTAGTTCGCGATGTCGTGCACGCGCGGATCGCCGAGCTGCGAATCGCGCAGGCGCGAGACGGCGTCGTACTCGTACAAGCCCTGCTGCGCCTTGCTCGTCGACTTGATGTGCCACTCGTGGAGCGGCCGGTCGAGCGCGCGCGCGATTTCCTGCGCGAGCTGCGTCTTGCCGGTGCCGGGTTCGCCCTTGATGAGCAGCGGTCGGGCGAGCGTCACGGCGGCGTTCACCGCCATCATCAGGTCTTCGGTGGCGATGTACTGATCGGTGCCGGTGAAGCGTTGCGTCATGGGGCCAGTTTAAGGCCTGAGGGTCAGGGTGTGCTCGGCCCGTCCGGGGAGGAACGGCAGCGGCTTGCCTTCGGCCCATTCGCTGAACCCGGTGCGGTAATACGGGGACAGAGGATGGCCGCTCTGGCCGCCGGCCGTCTGCAAATAACCCTCCGTCTCGTGACCCGGCGACACCGCAAAGCGCTCGGACGCGCCGAACGCGCCGTCCTGCACGCGCGGCATGTCGTGATCGCCCGGCAATTCGAGCGTCGGCATGTCGAGGAGGCGAGAGGCAAATGCCAGAGCGCGCGACAGTGGATGGCGGATGCTCACCGGCCGCCGCTGTCCCCATTTGCAGACATCGAGCCGCGGGCAGGCGTCCTCCAGCTCCGCGAGCGTCGCGTCGACCTGCTCGAGCAGGAAGTCGTGCCAGCTCTCGTAGCGTGCGGCGAGCAGGTGCATGGGCTGCTCGTGCACCACCACTTCCCACAGCGCGCCTTCGAACTGGCTCGGCGGCGGCGCATCCGCCGCATCGATCCCGAGCCCCTGCACGAACATCGACCAGGCTGCGCGCTCCGTGCGCGAGTGATACGCGCGCACGAGGCGATAGCCCACGGAGTCCACACTGGCGCGCGCCCGCCATTCGCTCACGATGCGCTTGAGCTCCGCCCGCTGCGGATGTCCGCGCACGGCCTCCTCGTCGAGCAACGCGACGAGCAGGTCGCGCCAACGCGTGAGGAACACCGCGCGATCGTCGAGCTGCACGCGGAGCATGTCCGCCGGCGATGCAGGCCTCTTGATGGCGAGGAGGTCGTCGTGAATCTGATGAGCGCGCGCGCCGAGGTCGTACTCCGAGCCGAGCATGGCCTCGTCGCCGCCGATCAGCGCTTCGGCGCGCGGGTCGTCGATGGGGCGCGCGTTGGCCGTCCATACGCGGCCGCCGGGCGGATCGAGCAGACGCGGATGCGTGTCCTCGGTGGTCCACGGCGCAGCGCCGGCGAGCCGCTCCTCCCCGGTTGCCGCGGGCAGGCGGCCCGCGGTCGACCAGCCGATGTGGCCGCGCCGGTCGCCGACGTTCAGGTTCTGGTGTGGAATGCCCAGCGTGGGCGCCAACGCGAGCGCCTGCGCAACCGAGGCCGCGTTCTCGAGCGCGAGGATGTTGAAGTTCGTCGCGCCCGGCACGGCAGCGAGCCAGCGCGCGAAGACGCAGCGCCCGCGCTCCGGGCTCGTGTCGTACAGCACGCCCTGCGCGCCGTATCTCACGGCGAACGACACGTCCGCTTCACCCTTGACGTGAATCGTCTCGCGCACCGAGGTCAGCGGCGTGGTCGTGTTCGGCGTCCGCAGCGAGGTGTCATCGACGTGCGTGCATGGCACGAGCGTCACATCTGCGTAGTCGCCGTAGCTATTCGTGAAGCCCCATGCGATCTCGCCATTCGAGCCGGCAACGATGATCGGCGCGCCCGGCAGCGTGAGGCCCGTTGCATCGAGCGCCGTCGCTCCCGTTCCAGTCTTGAAGCGTGCGCGGTACCAGATGGTCGGCACGCGCAGGCTGAGATGCATGTCGCTCGCGACGAGCGCGGCGCCCGTGTTCGTGAGCTGTCCCGAGACGGCCCAGCCATTGCTGCCGACGGGCGCGGATCGCTCGGGGATCCGCCACGCCGATGCCGGCGCGGGCTGGGCGCGCACGTTGAGCTCGTCCGGCGTCGGGATGCGAATCGGCGGCGTGCTCGGCGCGACCTCGCTTGCGGAGTTGGGACTGTCCCAGCTCGTCCCGCGCGGATAGAAGAACGTCAACGCGCATTTCCAGCGCGCACCCGGTTGCGGCGCGCCCGAGTCGCCGCACGTCTCGCCGCCGAGGCGCGCATTGACGGCCGCGCGCAGCATCTCGCGCCGAATGCTGTCGTGCTGGAGGTCCCACCACATCGCGTACGAGACGAGCGCGACATCCTCGGGCTTCCACGGCGCCGGCTGCGCTTGCAGCACCCAGTATTCGAACGGCCGGCTGCGCAGGCTCGCAAGGCCCGCGTTGACGCCGCGCGCGTACGCCTCGACGATCGCGTGCTGCTCGGCGGTGGCGTTCGCGAGCACTTGCCGCGCGAGGGACCGAAATCGGAACAGGCGCGCGCTCTCGTCCTGCTCCAGCGCGAGCCGGCCGAAGAGCTCGGAGAGCTCGCCCGCGGCGAGGCGGCGCGACAGGTCCATCTGGAAGAACCGATCCTGTGCGTGCACGTAGCCGGTGGCATACGCGAGATCGACTCGATTCGCCGCCTCGATGGTCGGCGTGCCGAGCGCATCGCGTGAGATCGTGACCGGAGCGACGACGGCCGCACGCGCGCTGCCATCGAGCTGCGGCAGCGAGGCTCTGAACCCCGCGTACAGAATCGCGAGCGGTGTGCAAATCGCGAGCGTGACGGCGATCAGAACGATCCGGAGGACCTTCACGAGCGCCGTCCCGGGCGTTTCAATCGAGCGCGACCTTCAGGATTTGCAGCGAGTTCGTGCCGCCCTCGATGCCCGAGAGCTCACCCTTCGTGAGAATGACGAGATCGCCGCGCTCGACGAGCGACAGCTCGAGCAAGCGCGCGAAGATCGTGTGGTACAGCTCCTGCGTCGTCTGCGCCTCCGGCACGTCGTACACGACAGGGTAGACGCCGCGGTAGAGCGTGACGCGCCGGCGCGTCGTTTCGTGCCGCGTGAACGCATAGATCGGGATGTCCGAGCGGATGCGCGACATCCAGAGCGGCGTCGCGCCGGACTCGGTGAGCGCGACGATGGCGCGCAGCTTCATGTGATTGGCCGTGTACATCACGGCCATCGCAATCGCTTCTTCCTGACTCTTGAACTGGCCCTCGACGCGATGGCGGATGCGGTCGTGGCGCAGCTGGTACTTCTCCGCGCCCTCGATCACCTGCGCCATCGCCTTCACGGCCTTCACCGGATAGCGGCCCATGGCCGTCTCGGCGGAGAGCATCACCGCGTCCGTGCCGTCCATCACTGCGTTCGACACGTCGCTCACCTCGGCGCGCGTCGGCATCGGGTTGTGGATCATCGACTCCATCATCTGGGTCGCGGTGATGACCACTTTGTTCCGCGCGCGCGATTCCTGAATGATGGTCTTCTGCAAACCGGTGAGCTCGGCGTAGCCCATCTCCACGCCCAGATCGCCGCGCGCCACCATGATGGCGTCGGCCGCATCGGCGATCTCGGCGAGATTCTGCACGGCCTCCTGCCGCTCGATCTTGGCGACGATGCGCGCGGGGCTGTTCGCCTTGCGCGCGAGCGCGCGCGCCTGCTCGATGTCGTTCGCCGAGCGCGCGAAGGAGACGGCGATGTAGTCGATGCCCACTTCCGCGGCGAAGCGAATGTCGTCGCGATCCTTGTCGGAGAGCGCCGGCGCGGAGATGCCGCCGCCCTGGCGGTTGAGCCCCTTGCGATCGGAGAGCTCGCCGCCGACCTTCACGCGCGTGATGATCCGCGTACCGCTGACGTTCTCGACGCCGAGCACGATCTGCCCGTCGTTCAAGAGCAGCGTGTCTCCCGGCGAGACATCGCGCGGCAGGTTCTTGTAGGCGACGCCCACCGCCTGGGCGGTGCCGGCCTTCGGATCGAGCGAGGTGTCGAGCACGAACTGCTGACCCTCTTCGAGCATCACGCGGCCGGTCTGGAAGCTCTCGATGCGGATCTTCGGGCCGCCGAGGTCGAGCAGGACACCGATCGTCTTGTCCGCCTTCTGCGCGACCTCGCGCAGCAAGGTCAAACGGCGCAGGTGATCCTCGCGCGTGCCGTGGGATGCGTTGATGCGGGCGACGTCGAGTCCCTCGTGCAGCATCTCCTCGAGCACGTGCGGATCATCCGTGGCCGGCCCGATGGTGGCCACGATCTTGGTTCGTCTCAGCATTTCGACCCCTTGCAGCCCAGGCCGACTCGCGCGTGCGGGCCCGCCTCACACGCCGGCGGCGCGTTCTTCCAGAATAGCCACGGCCGGCAGGCGCTTGCCCTCGACGAATTCAAGGAATGCGCCGCCGCCGGTCGAAATATAAGAGATGCCGTCCTCGACGCCGTACTTTTCGATCGCCGCGAGCGTGTCACCACCGCCTGCCAGCGAAAAGGCCTTGCTGCGGGCGATGGCGTTGGCGATGGCGCGCGTACCCTCGCCGAACTGATCGAACTCGAACACACCGACCGGGCCGTTCCACACGATGGTGCCGGCCTGCTCCAGCATCTTGCTGAAAGCTTCGGCGGTGTCCGGGCCGATGTCGAGGATCATCTCGTCCGGCTTGACGGCATCGACCGAGCGCACGTCCGCATGCGCGGTGGCCGCGAACTCGCGCGCGACGACGACGTCCGTCGGCAGCGGAATCTCCGTGCCCTTGGCTTTCGCCTGAGCGAGAAGCTTGCGCGCGACGTCCAGCATGTCCGCCTCGTGCAGCGACTTGCCGACGTTCACGCCGATGGCGGCGAGGAACGTGTTGGCGATGCCGCCGCCGACGATGAGCTTGTCCACCTTCTCGAGCAGCGCTTCGAGCACGGTGAGCTTGGTCGAGACCTTCGAGCCTCCGACGATCGCGACCAGCGGCCGCGCCGGCTTCTCGAGCGCACGCTCGAGCGCCTCGAGCTCCCCGACGAGCAGCGGCCCCGCGGCCGCCACCTTCGCGAAGCGCGCGACACCGTGCGTGCTCGCCTCCGCGCGATGCGCGGTGCCGAACGCATCCATCACGAACACGTCGCAGAGCGCCGCCATCTTGCGCGCGAGCTCCTCGCTGTCCTTCTTCTCGCCCTTGTTGAAGCGCACGTTCTCGCACAGCACGGCGCTGCCGGGAGGACAGTCGACGCCATCGAGCCAGTCCTTGCGCAGCGGCACGGGCTTGCCGAGCAGCTCCGAGAGACGCGCGGCCACCGGCGCGAGCGAGAACTGCTCGTCGTACACGCCCTCTTCCGGCCGCCCGAGATGCGACAGGATGAAGACCTTCGCGTTCTGATCCAGCGCGTAGCGAATGGTCGGGAGCGCCGCGCGAATGCGCGCATCGCTCGTCACCACGCCGTCCTTCACGGGCACGTTCAAGTCTTCCCTGATGAGGACCCGCTTCCCGCGCAGGTCCGTGTCCGTCATCTTCAGGACTTTCATGATGCTTTCGACCAGGCGATGGTCGTGTCGATCATGCGGTTCGAGAAGCCCCACTCGTTGTCGTACCAGGCGCAGACCTTCACGAGCGTGCCGTCGATCACCTTGGTGAGCGTGGCGTCGAAGGTGGCGGAATGCGGGTCGTGGTTGAAGTCGATCGACACGAGCGGGCCGTCGCTGTACGCGAGGATGCCCTTCCACGCGGCGGCGCCGGCCGCCTCCTTCATGATGGCGTTCACGTCCGCCACGGAGGTGGAGCGCTTCGCGGTGAACGTGAGGTCGACGAGCGAGACGTTGATCGTCGGCACGCGCACCGCAAAGCCGTCGAGCTTGCCCTTCAATTCCGGCAGCACGAGGCCGACGGCCGCGGCCGCGCCGGTCTTCGTGGGAATCTGCGACATCGTCGCCGAGCGCGCGCGGCGCAGATCCTTGTGGTACACGTCGGTCAGCACCTGATCGTTCGTGTACGAGTGAATCGTCGTCATGATGCCGGCGGCGATGCCGATCTTGTCGTTCAGCACCTTCGCGACCGGTGCGAGGCAGTTCGTCGTGCACGAGGCGTTGGAGATGACGGTGAAGTCGCTCTTCAGCACGTTGTGGTTCACGCCGTACACGATGGTGGCGTCGACGTCCTCACCGCCCGGCGCCGAGATGATCACGCGCCGCGCGCCGCCCTTCAGATGCGCGCCGGCCTTCGTCTTGTCGGTGAAGAGCCCGGTGCACTCGAGGACCGTGTCGACGCCGAGCTGGCCCCACGGCAGCTTCGCGGGGTCGCGCTCCGCGAGCACCTTGATCCGGTGGCCGTTCACGACCATCGAATCGCCGTCGACGGTCACTTCGCCCGGAAACTTGCCGTGCGCGGTGTCGTAGCGCGTGAGGTGGGCATTGGTCTTCGCGTCACCGAGATCGTTGATCGCGACGATCTCGACTTCGCCCGTGCGCTTGGCTTCGAACAGCGCCCGCAGGATGTTGCGCCCGATACGGCCGTAGCCGTTGATGCCCACCTTGATTGCCATGATTGCCTCGTTCGTGAATTACAGCTGGTCGATTGCCTTGGCCACATTATCGGCGGTGAAGCCGAAGTGTGGAAACAGCTCCGCGCCCTTGCCTGACAAGCCGAAGCGGTCGAGACCGAGCACGCGGCCCTGCATGCCGACGTACTTCCACCAGGTCTGCGTGGCCGCGGCCTCCACGGCCAAGCGCTTCGTCACCGACGGCGGCAGCACGGCGTCGCGATACGCGGCATCCTGCGCGTCGAATGCTTCGGTCGAGGGCATCGAGACGAGCCGGATGCGCCGGCCGCGCGAATTCAGTGCGTTCACCGCTTCGGCCGCGATGCCGACCTCCGAGCCCGTCGCGATGACAATGGCCTCGGGTGCGCCCGCGCTGTCGATGAGCACGTAGCCGCCGCGCCGGATGTTGGCCTTCTGCGCGTCGGTGCGCGGCTGCTGCGGGACGTTCTGGCGCGTGAGCGCGAGCGCCGTCGGACCGTCGCGCCGCTCGATGGCGGCGACCCAGGCCACCGCCGTCTCGACCGCATCGCAGGGACGCCAGAGCATCATGTTCGGCATGGCGCGCAGGCTCGCGAGATGCTCGATGGGCTGGTGCGTCGGACCATCCTCGCCGAGACCGATCGAGTCGTGTGTGTACACGAGGATCGAGCGGATGTGCATGAGGCACGCGAGGCGAACGGCGTTGCGTGCGTAGTCCGAGAACACGAGGAACGTGCCGCCGTACGGAATGAAGCCGCCGTGCAAGGCGATGCCGTTCATGATCGCGGTCATGCCGAACTCGCGCACGCCGTAGTGCACGTAGTTGCCCGACGCGTCTTCCGGAGTCACGACCTTCGAGAGCTTGGTCGTCGTGTTGTTCGACGGCGTGAGATCGGCCGAGCCGCCGAGGAATTCGGGCAGGCTCGGATGGATCGCATTCAGCGCTGCCTGCGAGGACTGCCGCGTCGCCTGCGGCGCCGTCTGCTTGGCCGCTTCCGCGACGGCCTGAGCGGCGATCTCCTTCCAGTTGGCGGGGAGCTCGCCGCTCCAGCGCCGCTGCAGCTCCTGCGCGAGCGCCGGGTGCTCCTGCTGGTAGCGCGTGAACACCTCCCGCCAGCTCGCTTCGTACTTGGCGCCCTGCTCCTTGCCGTTCCAGGCCTTCAGGATGTCCTCGGGCACGACGAACGGTTCGTAGCTCCAGCCGAGCTGCTTGCGGGCGGCGGCCACTTCGTCGGCGCCCAGCGCCTCGCCGTGCGTCTTGGCGGTGCCCTGCTTGTTGGGCGCGCCCCAGCCGATGATGGTCTTGCAGCAGATCAAGGACGGACGCTCGGTCTCGCGCTGCGCGGCGACCAGCGCGGCCTCGACCGCATCGGGATCGTGACCGTCGACGTTGGGGATCACGTGCCAGCCGTACGCCTCGAAGCGCTTCGGCGTGTCATCCCTGAACCAGCCCTGCACCTTGCCGTCGATCGAGATACCGTTGTCGTCGTAGAAAACGATGAGCTTGCCGAGCCGCATGGTGCCGGCGAACGAGCAGGCTTCATGGGAAATGCCTTCCATGAGATCGCCATCGCCGGCGAAGACATACGTGTGGTGATCGACCACCGGCAGGCCGGGACGGTTGAACTGCGCCGCGAGCACCTTCTCCGCGAGCGCCATGCCGACGGCGTTCGCGAGCCCCTGGCCGAGCGGCCCCGTGGTCGTCTCGACACCCCCGACACCCGACTCGTACTCCGGGTGGCCCGGTGTGCGCGAGCCGACCTGCCGGAAGCTCTTGATGTCCTCGATCGTGAGCGGATACCCCGTCAGATAGAGCAGGGAATACAGCAGCATCGAGGCGTGGCCGTTCGAGAGGACGAACCGGTCCCGGTTCGGCCACAGCGGGTTGCCCGGGTTGTGTTTCAGATGGTGGCGCCAGAGGACCTCGGCGATGTCCGCCAATCCCATGGGTGCCCCCGGGTGCCCGGAATTGGCGCGCTGGACGGCATCCATCGAGAGCGCGCGGATGGCGTTGGCAAGTTCGCGGCGAGTTGGCATTTCGGCGGGAATCCTTCAGGTCGCGTGCGCGAATTGCTTCGGCACGGCGCGGCGCGCGTCGAAAAAGGGGCGCGCATTTTCCACCACCCGCTTCGGGCCAGCAATCACGAATGCTTCTAAAAGGTTCAGCGGCGCGGGACCCGGACCCCGTCGCCCCGAGGCGACGCATTTTCCGGCGCCAGAGAGCCAGGTCTCATTCTTGCGCACACGCAGATTATGTGCGCCCCGGACGTTGATGCGCGTCACGCGCTCGCCTGGTTGATTGACCCAGTTCACTCAGAGCCGCAGAAGGCTTCTGCTACATTGCCTCCGCCGTGGCCAGGCGAGGAACTCGCGGGTACGAGCGCGAGTCTTCAACGGGAGCTTCGGTAGACCTCGGAAATGAGCGTACTGCGACTGGTTCAATTCACCGACCCGCATCTCTACGGCAGCGAGACCGAAACGCTGCGCGGGATCGCGACGCTCCCGGCGCTCACGCGAACGCTGACGCTCGCGCAGGCGCGCGACTGGCCGGTCGACGCCGTGCTCGTCACGGGCGATCTCGTGCAGGACGATGCGGCCGGCTACGCGCACTTCCGACGCATCTTCGGTGCACTGAACCTGCCCATCCTGTGCCTGCCCGGCAATCACGACGAGCCGCAGGCCATGCGCCGCGCGTTGCGCGGCAAGCCGTTCGTGACCGAGGGCCACGTCGACATGGGCGCGTGGCGCGTCGTGCTGCTCGATAGCACCGTGCCGAACTCCGCGCACGGCCGGCTCGCGCGCGAGGAGCTCGCGGCGCTCGATTCGGCGCTCAGCTCGGCGGACACGAAGCACACGCTCATCTGCCTGCACCATCACCCCGTCGCCATGGGCAGCCGCTGGCTCGATCAGGTGGGGCTCGAAAACGCGACCGAATTCTTCGAAGTGATCGATCGGCACCGGAACGTGCGCGCGGTCCTCTGGGGCCACGTGCACCAGAGCTACGACTCGTTGCGCAAGAACGTGCGCCTGCTCGCCACGCCCTCGACGTGCGCGCAGTTCCTGCCGCGGGCCGATGAATTCGCGGTGGACGCGCGTCCGCCCGCATACCGTACACTGGAGCTGCATCCGGACGGTTCGCTGCTCACGGAGGTCGTGTGGGTCGATTCATCTGCCGCGGGTTCTTCGTCGCCCTCTTCGGTCTGCTCGGCAGCCTGAGCGCCTTTGCCGAGGCGCCCGTCTGGGCGCTCCGCGGCGCGCACAACACCGTCTACCTCGCCGGCTCCGTCCACCTCCTGCGCTCGCGCGACGCCACGCTGCCCGCGGCGTTCGAGCGCGCGTACCAGGACGCCGACGCGCTCGTCATGGAGATCGACCTCGACGACCTCGATCCGAGCGCCGCCCAGAGCTGGATGCTCGAGCACGGCACGATCGCCGAGGACAAGACGCTCGGCGACATCGTCGGCAAGCAGCGCTACGAGCGCGTCGAGCTGGAGGGCAACCGCCTCGGCATCCCCATCGAGGCGCTGCAGCAGCTCGAGCCGTGGCTGGTCGCGATGACGCTCGCGCAGCTGCAGTACATGAAGCTCGGCTTCGATCCCGAGCAGGGCGTCGAGAAGCAGCTCGAGCGCAAGGCGGCGGCGGATCACAAGGAGATCACCGGGCTCGAGACGATCGATGAGCAGCTCGGGCTGCTCGCCGGGATGTCGAGCGACGATCAGGCGAAGTTCCTCGACCTGACCCTCGAAGAAATGCACGAAATGGCCGGCGAGACGGATACGCTGCTCGCCGCCTGGCGCGCCGGCAATGCGCAGAAGCTCGCCGCGATCCTGAGCGACGAATACAAGGTCGCGCCCGTTCTCTATCGCACGCTCGTCGCCGATCGCAACCAGCGCTGGATGCCGCAGATCGAGAAGCTCCTGAAGAGCGACAAGGACTACCTCGTCGTCGTCGGCGCGCTGCACCTCGTCGGCACGGGCGGGCTGCTCGAGCTGGCGAAGGCGCGCGGCTACGAAGCGAAGCAGCTCCAGTAACGCATGCAGGCCGGCGCGCTGAGGCCGCTCGTCATGCGCTGCGGCGCATTCGGCGACATGGTGTTGCTCACCGCCATGATCCGGCAGCTGCATCTGCGCCTCGGACAGCCGGTCGATCTCGTGTCGTCGGGGCCTTGGACGGTGCCGCTGCTCGCCGGGCAGCCCGGCGTCGGCGACATCTTCATCATCAAGAGCCGCAAGAGCCCCTTCTGGCTGAGCCCGCGACAGCGGGCACTGGCGAAGTGGCTGCGCGCCCGAGGCGCGGGTCCGACGTGGTTCTGCGATCCGGGGCCGGTCGGGCGCGACCTGCTCCGTCGCGGGCATATCCCGGATGCATACGTCTGCGAGGATGCCGCCCTGCCGGCCATTCCCGGTGAGCACTTCGTCGATCGCTGGATTCGCTTCGCGCAGACCACGCCGCCGGCGTACGCGGGGAAGCTGCCGGAGACGGCCGCACGTGTGCCGAGCAAGGCAGTGCTCGAAGTGAGCGCCGCGCGGCGCGCGCAACTCGATGCATGGCTCGCACGCCGCGGCCTGGCGGGCCGCGACCTGATTCTGATCCAGGCCGGGAACAAGCGAACGATGCGGCGCGGCTCGCGCCGGCGCGTGACCAACACGAAGTACTGGCCGGAGGAGCGCTGGGCCGAGGTCATCCGCGCGCTGCGCGAGCAGTGCCCTCAGCACGCGATCCTGCTGCTCGGCGTGCCGGCAGAGCTGCAGTTGAACGCAGACATCGCACGACTCGCGAACGTTGGAGACCTCCACAACGTCGCCGACGATCTGCCGATCGACGTGCTCCTGCCGCTGCTCGAGCGGGCGAGCAGCATGGTGTCGGTCGACACCGGTCCGGCGCATGCGGCCGCGGCGCTCGGCTGCCCGACGGTGGCGCTGTTCGGTAACTCGGATCCCCAGCTCTATCGGCCAGGCGGAGTCACTACACCCGCGGTAGCGCTGACCGGTGAGGTCGACGGTCAACGGAGCATGATGGGCATCACGCCAGCCGCGGTCATCGCGGCATGGCAAGCCGTTCGAGCGCGCTGAGCGCGACGTCCATGCCGTTCGTCACCTCACGGTGCGCCTTGCCGTTGCGCGATTGGCGTGAGTGGTTCTCGAGCGCGTCGAGGGCGGCGCGCGCGATGGCATCGCTATCGAGGATCGTTCCGCGCGCCAGCCCCGCCCGCACACACTTCTGGATTCGATACGCCTGATCGCCGGCGATGGGCACCGCGACGCACGGCCGCCCGCACGCGATCGTCTGCAAGAGCGTATCGCCGCCATTGGAGATCACGAGCCGCGCGCCACGGATCAGCTCCGCAAGCTGCGCCATCGGCATGCGCGGCGCGACGCGCAGCTGAGCAGCGGATGCCAGCGGCTCGACGCCGACCAGCACCGTGTTGATGCCGCGCTCGGCCAGCTTGCGCGCGGCTTCCGCGACGACTTGCGGCGCGTTCTCCGCGCCCGGGTGCTGCGTGCCCCCGCCCGGCACGACGAGGACGTAGTGGCCGGGCGTGGTATCGAACCGGGCCATGACCTCCGCCGCCAGCTCCGCATCGGCCGGCGGCAGCACGGCATCGAGATAGCGCAGCGTCGGCCGCCCGAGCCACTTCAGCTTCGCGCGCTCGAGCAGGCTCGGCGAGCCCGCGATGAACTGCGGATAGGCGATCCAGTGCTCATCCAGCATGCGCATCCAGCTCAGCCGGAACGCCTTGCGGCGCTGGCGCAAGCGCGAGCTGACATAAACCACGTGGGCGCCGAAGCGCACGGCGGCACGCAGCTGCGCGGTGCGGCCGGCGTTATCGAACACCACCAGCGTCGGGCGGAAGGTGCGGATGAGCTCCGCCATCTTGTTCGAGTGGAACGTCGGCGAGGACGGCAGCAACGTGTGCGGAAACGGCGTGTCCGCGGCATACGGCGCCTCCCGACTCAGAGCGAAGTGAATCTGCGTCCGGGGCGCGCGGGCGACGAGCGCGGTCGCAAGGGCTAGCGCGCGGGCGTACTCCCCCATCCCCCGCGGTCCCGAAACTGGTACAAAGAGGACGCGCCCGGCCGCGCTGCCGATGTCGTTTGATTGCGCCACGCGGCGCGAACGTTGCCGGCAGAACGTGCGGCGGTCAACACGTGAAAACACATAACGTGCCGCGCGTCGCGGCGCGCCTCACCCGGCGGGCTCGCGCGGACCGAAGCGATCGCGCGTGGTGCGCTGCTCGGCGCTCAGCAGGCCGAGCTTCTCGAGCCGCGCCTCGATGGCGCGCAGCGTGCGCCCGTGGCGCGTGGCGATGTCGGTGAGCGCTTCACCCGACTGGAAGGCATCGATGAGGTCCGCCTGCTCCTGCGCCGACCAGGTGCGGCCGATGTTCCGCGGCAGCTGCGCACGACGGCTCGCACGTACGGCGTTCTGCTCGAGCGCGGCAACGCCGGCGAGCAGCGCGCGCAGCACGTCCGCGTGCTGCAGGACCGTGCCCGCGGGCAGGTCCTCGCCGTTGAATGGATCGACGCCCTGGACGAGCGCCTGAAGAATCTGCCGGGCACGTTGTTCCTGCATGGCCTTGAGCTCCGAGCGAGAGGCGAATTGCCGTGCGCGGATTCTCCGCAGCCGTGCGCGCCCCGCGGCACGCGCATTCGCGTTGTTTTCGTGCAGAAATGCAGTGATGCTTCGCGTCCATATGCGCGCATTCGCTTGGTTCCTGGGCATGTTCGTAGTGGGCTTCGCCGTGATGGCGGTCCTCACGTATCCCGCCTGGCTTCTGGTTCATCCGTACGTCGACTGGCCGTTCCATCGCATCGGCGGGCGCATCGGGCAGCTCGTGCTGCTCGTGTGTCTCGTGCTCGTCGCGCGCCACTTGCACATCGCCGATCGTGCGAGTTGGGGCTACGGCTTGCCGCGCCGGGCGTTCCTGCGCGAGCTCGTGAGAGCGCTCGGGCTCGGTATCGCCACGATGGTGCCGATCGTCGTCGTCATTGCCCTGCTCGGCGTGCGCGAGTGGAAAGGCGGCGTGGCGCCCGATGCAGCGATGCTCGCGAAGCTCACTCTCAAGGGATTCGCCACGGGCATGGCGGTGGCGCTCATCGAGGAGACGTTCCTGCGCGGCGCGATGTTCACCGCCATCGCGCGCGAGTCGGGGGCGAAGCTGGCGATCGTGCTGACGGCGCTCGTCTACGCGGCGACCCACTTCTTCCTGAGCGCCAAGATCCCCGCGGATCAGGTGAACGCGTGGAGCGGTCTCGATCTGGTCACCGGCACGCTCAAAGCCTTCTCCGATCCGCTCGGCCTCGCCAATCCGCACGCCGCGATCGTCGACGCGTACCTGTGCCTCTTCGCTGTGGGCGTGCTACTCGCCGCGGTTCGTGCCGCGACCGGGCACATCGCGGCTTGCATGGGCCTGCATGCCGGCTGGGTGTGGGTGATCACGTTCGTGCGCGAGACGTCGCAGCCCGTCGAGAATCATCCGCTGCGCTTCCTCGTGAGCCAGTTCGACGGGCTGGTCGGCTGGCTGGTGCTCGCGTGGACAGTCGTGATCGGGCTCGTGCTGTACCGGGTGTATGCGCGGCGGAAGGCCGCAGGCGTCACTCTTCCGCTCGGCGGATGAACGGCGCGAGCCGCGCGAGGCGCTCGAGCGGATCGGCGAGCTCGAGGCACAACTGCTTTTCCGCGAGATGGATCGGCAGGATCTCGGCGAGCCGCGCGCTCACCCAGCCGGCGTCGTCGAAGTGCTTCGGCACGGACTCGTAGATCTCGCCGAGCTCGGGCAGCACCTTGCGCAGCAGCGCGGCGAGATGCGAATACTCGGCGGGCAAGGCGGCCACGCGCTCGTCCGGCGTCCATTCGACCGTACCCATGTTCAGCCCATCGCTCCGCACGCGGCGCTCGAGCACCTTGAACTTGCGCTCGCCGACGCAGCGGATGCCGAGCAACCCATCGGGCATCTGGAAGAAATCGACGATGCGCGCGCTCGTGCCGACTTCCGCCGTGCTCGTCACCGCGCCGCCCGCCTCGAAGCCGGCGCGAATCAGCACGACGCCGAACGGCGCGTGCTCGCGCATGCAGTAGCGCACCATGTCCACGTAGCGCGGCTCGAAGATCCGCAGCGGCAGCGGACCGCCAGGGAACAGCACCGTGTTGAGCGGAAACAGCGGGATGTCCGCCGGGTGCGCGGCTCGGGTGGCTCTCGTCGGAGCGGTCTGTGTGGCGCGCGACATGCGCAGTGCCTCTGGCCACCTTGCCTGGGGCGGATGGGTCGCGCGCGGCTGCGCGCCTCACCGGCGCCCGAAACGATCCTCGAGCTTCGCGAGCAGCTTGCCGTGCAAGCCGCCGAAGCCGCCGTTGCTCATGATCAGCGCGTGATCGCCGGGGCGCAAGGATTTCGCGAGCTCCGCCGCCATCGCGTCCACCTCAGCGACGCCGTGACCGCGCGGGCCGAGCGCCGCGAGCAGCGGCTTCGTGTCCCAGCCAAGATCGGGCGGCGTGAAGAGCCAGACTTCGTCCGCGAGCGCGAGCGATGGCGCCAGCGTGTCCCGGTGCACGCCCATCTTCATCGTGTTCGAGCGCGCCTCGAGCACCGCCACGATGCGCTCCTTGCCGACCCGGCGGCGCAGCCCATCGAGCGTCGTCTGGATGGCGGTCGGATGATGCGCGAAGTCGTCGTACACCTTGATGCCGTTCACTTCGCCGCGCACCTGCATGCGGCGCGCGACGCCGGCGAACTGCTTCAGTGACGCGATCGCCTGCGGCACCGGGACGCCCGCGTGGCGCGCGGCCGCGATCGCAGCGACGGCGTTCTCCATGTTGTGCGCGCCCATCATCGACCACTCGACGACGCCGCACGGTTTGCCCCGCTCCAGCACTTCGAAGCGCGAGTAGTCCGCGGCATCGCCGATCGGACGCGCGGTCCACAGCGCATCCGCGGCTTGCGCCCCATCGGCGCGCGTGAAGCCCTCGCGCTCGGACCAGCAGCCCATCTTCAGCGTCTCGGCGAGGCGCGCATCGCCGGCGTTCCACACGATGCGCCCGGTGCCGGGCACGATGCGCACGAGGTGGTGGAACTGCTTCTGGATTTCGCCGACGTCACGATAGATGTCGGCGTGATCGAATTCGAGATTGTTCAGGATCGCGGTGCGCGGCCGGTAGTGGACGAACTTCGCGCGCTTGTCGAAGAACGCCGAGTCGTACTCGTCCGCCTCGATGACGAAGAAGGGCGCGCTGCCGAGGCGCGCGCTCACGTCGAAGTTCGCGGGCACACCGCCGATCAGAAAGCCGGGATCGAGACCCGCCGTCTCGAGAATCCAGGCGAGGATCGAGGAGGTCGTCGTCTTGCCGTGCGTGCCTGCCACCGCGAGCACCCAGCGATCGCGCAGCACCTCCCGCGAGAGCCACTCCGGCCCCGAGACGTAGGGAATGCGGCTTTCGAGCAGCGCCTCGATGACGGGCTGGCCGCGCGTCATCACGTTGCCGACGACCACGACATCCGGCGCGGGCTCGAGCTGCGCGGCCTCGAAGCCTTGCGTCACCTCGATGCCGAGCGCTTCGAGCTGCGTGCTCATGGGCGGGTAGACGTTGCGATCCGAGCCGGTGACGCGATGGCCGGCCGCCTTGGCGATGGCCGCGATGCCGCCCATGAACGTTCCGCAGATGCCGAGTATGTGGAGATGCACGGTGACTCTTCGTGAGTGTGAGAGGTCGCGTCAGGTCTTCTTTTCAGGTTGTACGGTCGCGGGCTCGCTCAGCGGGTTCGCCTCCATCGGCAGCATCGCGCGCAGCACGAGCTGACCGGCCAGACCCTGCAGGATGATGAGCACCACGCACGCAATCATCGGCAGTTCGAGCGCCGCCTTGAGGATGTAGCCGCCGGCGCGGATGACCCAGAACAGCAGCGCGAGCCCGATGAGGGCAGCCGGCAGCTGCAGGACCTCGTTGTCGGTGTAGCGGCGCAGGAAATACGCGGCGGCGATCCAGAGCGGCGCGATCACGATCTGGTAGCCGAAAATGGCGGTAGCCGTCTGCAGGAAGCGCTCCGGCTTGCCGAACGCGCGCAGCAGGATGGAGTACCACGCGAGCGTGAACGCCACGTCGACCAGCAGATGCAGCCGCCAGGCATCGACGGCCGGCATCAGGAGGTTCACCACGTAGTTCACGAGGAAGTAGCCGAGCACGGTCAAGCCGAGCAGGAGCGGCGATGCCGGCAGGTCCTGGGGCCCCTTCCGTGACAGCGCAATCTGGGTGAAGAGCCGCAAAAGCTCCGTCATGACGTTCTGATTCTTGCGCCGTCTCGCTTAGAATGGGCGCGCAATTGTACAGACTCACGCCCGAGCTCGTTGCAGCCCATCGTCACGACAACCGCCGCGCTTACCGAGCTGGCTGCCCGCCTGGATGGCGCCACGGCCATCGGCCTCGACACCGAATTCCTTCGTGAGCGGACCTATCGGGCGGAGCTGTGCCTCGTGCAGGTGGCCACGGCCGACTACGCGGCGTGCATCGACCCGCTCGCGTTGCCCGATCTCGGCGCGCTCGCGCCGTCGCTGATTGCCGACCACGCCGTCAAGGTGATGCACGCCTCGCGGCAGGACGTCGAGGTCCTGTTTCCCGTGACCGGCTTGGTCCGGCCGATCTTCGATACGCAGATCGCGGCCGCGCTGACCGGGCTGCCTGCGCAAATTGGCTATGGCGAGCTGGTGCGGCGTGCGTTGGGCACGGAGCTCGCGAAGTCCCACACGCGCACGGATTGGTCACGCCGGCCGCTCTCGCCGGAACAGGTGGACTACGCACTGGACGATGTGCGCTATCTGCTGCCGCTGAAGAATCACCTGGAGGAGCAGCTCGATCGGCTCGGGCGCCTCGGCTGGCTCGCCGAGGAGCTCGCGAGCCTCGCCGATTCGGAATCGTTCATGGTGAAGCCCGAGGGCGCCTGGCAACGCTTGAAGGGGCTGCGCGGTTTGGACGCCGGGCGCATGAGGCTCGCGCGCGAGCTCGCCGCGTGGCGCGAGCGGCGCGCGATCGAACGCAATCGGCCGCGCGGGTGGATTCTCGAAGACGCCGTGCTGCGCGAGATCGTGATGCGTGTGCCGCGTACGATCGAGCAGCTGCAGGCCATTCCGGAGATGGCGCCCGGGCTCGTGAAGCACTGCGGTGAAGAGATTCTCGCGATGGTGAACGCGGCGGAAATTCCGGATCCGCCGCCGCCCGTGGCGGTGCGACCGCGTCCTTCGCCCGAGCACACCGCGCTGATCAAGAAGCTCGGCGCGCTCAACCAATCGATTGCCCGCACGCTCGGCCTGAGCCCTGAAGTGCTCGCCACGCGTCGTGACATCGAGCAGCTCGCGGAAGGCGGGCGCGATGTCGCGATCCTGCAGGGATGGCGCAGGGAGATCGTCGGCGAGCCGATGCTCGCGGCGCTCTGAAGGTCGGGCTAGCGCCGCCGCGCAGTCTTCGCGCTCTTCTTGGCCTTTGCGCGTTTTGCCGGCGGGCGCCGGGCGGGCGCGCGCGCGCTCATGCGCCCGCGCGAGCGGGCTTTCGATTTCGCGCGCTTCACGGCGGTCGTCTTCTTTTTCTTGGCCGCTCGCTTCGCAGCGGGCTTGGTCGAGGCTTTGGTCGATGCTTGGCCCGAGGCTTTGGCCGCGGCTTTCTTCGGCGCGGCTGCGGCCTTGCGCTTCGCGGCGCGGCGGCGCGTGCCGTGCGCGGTGCTCGCAAGCGCCGACGGGCGATGAGCGCTGCGGCGGCGATGCAGGGGCTTGCGCGCCGGCACGGGCTTCGCGGCGGCCGGGCCCGCCGGCGTGTGAAGCGCATTGTTCAAGCGCGCAGTCACCTCGTCGACGTCGCCCTCCGCGTCGATCGTCCGCAGCAGCCCCTGCTCCTTGTAGTAGTCGATCAAGGGCTTCGTCTTCTCGTCGTACACCTTGAGGCGCTCGGTCACCGCCGCCTCGTTGTCGTCCGAGCGCTGCACGATGCGATGCGGCGCGCCCGTCTTGGGGCACGTTTCACCCTCGGGCACGGGCGAGGTGAACACGTTGAACACCTTGCCGCAATCCGCGCACGAGCGGCGGCCCGCGATGCGCTTGGTCAGCTCGCCGTAGTCCACCTCGAGCAGCACCACCGCATCGAGCGGCTGCCCCATCTCCTGCAACATCTGATCGAGCGCGCGCGCCTGCACCAGCGTGCGCGGAAAGCCGTCGAGGATGAAGCCGCGCTGCGCATCGGGCTCGGCGAGCCGCTCGCGGATCATGCCGAGCACGATCTCATCGTCCACGAGATTGCCCGAGTCCATCGCAGCCTTCGCGCGCAGGCCGAGCGGCGTGCCGTTCTTCACGGCGGCGCGCAACAGATCGCCCGTGGAGATCTGCGGAATGCCGTGTCGTTCGACGAGACGCTGGGATTGGGTGCCTTTGCCCGAGCCGGGCGCACCCAGAAGAATGATTCGCATGATGGTGAGACCGGCCCCTACGGTTCTATGCGCGAAACGGCCGTGAACGTTACCGGCCGCCTCCCGCGAGGTCAACGCTCGGCGGTTGCGCTATTCTCCCGCGCTTCCCGAACCAGCAACCGCCGCGAAGCTCATGAAAAAGACGGTCTCGAAGACGGCACGCAAGTCCGGCAAACGCGCTCCCGCCCCGGTCCGCAAGAACGCGTTCTATGCCCAATCGGGCGGCGTCACGGCGGTGATCAACGCCTCCGCGTGCGGCGTCATCGAGACCGCGCGGCGCTTTCCAAAGCACATCGGCAAGGTCTATGCGGGGCGCGACGGCATCGTCGGTGCGCTCACCGAAGACCTCATCGACGTGAGCCGCGAGAGCCCCGCCACCATTCGCGCGCTGCGCCACACGCCCGCCGGCGCATTCGGCTCGGCGCGCTTCAAGCTGAAGGGCCTCGACAAGAATCGTGCGGAGTACGAGCGATTGATCGAGGTCTTCCGTGCGCACGACATCGGATATTTCTTCTACAACGGCGGCAACGACTCGATGGACACGGCGCTGAAGGTGTCCCAGATCGGCGAGCAGATGGGCTATCCGATCACCTGCGTCGGCGTACCGAAGACCGTCGACAACGATCTGCCGCACACCGACTGCTGCCCGGGGTTCGGCTCGGTCGCGAAGTACATTGCCGTCTCGACGCGCGAAGCGGCGCTCGATGTCGCCTCGATGGCGCGCACCTCGACGAAAGTCTTCGTGCTCGAAGTGATGGGCCGGCACGCCGGCTGGATCGCGGCCGCGGGCGGGCTCGCGGGCAGCAAGCCGGGCGACCCGCCGCACGTCATCCTGTTTCCCGAGATCGCCTTCGACAAGGAGAAATTCCTCGCGAAGGTGAAGGAGGCCGTCACCGCCAACGGCTATTGCGTCATCGTGGTGTCGGAGGGCGCCGCGTACCCCGACGGCAAGTTCCTCGCCGAGGCGGGCACGACCGATGCCTTCGGGCACGCGCAGCTCGGCGGCGTCGGTCCGGTCGTCGCGAACATGGTGCGCGAGGCGCACGGGTACAAGTTTCACTGGGCCGTCGCGGACTATCTGCAGCGGGCTGCCCGGCACATCGCCTCGAAGGTGGACGTCGAGCAGGCGTACGCCGTGGGCAAAGCCGCGGTCGAGCTGGCCGTGCAGGGGGTGAATGCGGTGATGCCGACCATCGTGCGCAAGTCGTCGAGCCCCTACCGCTGGACGGTCGGTCGCGTGCCGCTCGATCAGGTCGCCAATCAGGAAAAGAAAGTCCCGCGCGAGTACATCACCGAGGACGGTTTCGGCATCACGGCGGCCTGCCGCCGCTACCTCGAGCCGCTGATCGGCGGCGAGGACTACCCGCCGTACGTGCGCGGGCTGCCGGACTACGCCAAGGTCAAAGGCGTGCCCGTGAAGCGCAAGCTCACGACGGATTTCAAGGTCTGAGCGCGGCAAATGCTATAGTGCGCCGCCTTTTTGGCGGCCCGCAGAGGCGGGGCATTGCGCCCGGGCGCCGAAAAACCAAACCAATCATTATTCGTGGGAGGAACAATCCCGATGGAAGCCAGTAACTGGCTGTGGCTCGCAATCGCGGCCGGGCTGATCGCGGTCGTGTATGGCGTCGTCTCGATGATGTCGATCCTGCGCCTGCCCGCGGGCAATCAGCGCATGCAGGAGATCGCCGCTGCCGTGCAGGCCGGCGCGAAGGCCTACCTCAATCGGCAGTACACCACGATCGCGTTGGTCGGCGTGGTGCTGTTCGTCGTGATCGGCTTCGCCATCGGATGGCCCACGGCGGGCGGCTTTGCCGTCGGCGCCATTCTCTCGGGTTTGACCGGCTTCATCGGCATGAACATCTCCGTGCGCGCCAACGTGCGCACGGCGCAAGCGGCCACGCAGGGGCTGAACGCTGCGCTGAGCGTTGCGTTCCGGGGCGGAGCCGTGACCGGGATGCTGGTCGTCGGCCTCGGTCTGCTCGGCGTGTCCGGCTACTACGTCGCACTCCGCCACCTCCTGCCCGGACCGGATGCCGCAGATCATGCGCTGCACGCGCTCGTCGGTCTGGCGTTCGGCGGCTCCCTCATCTCGATCTTCGCGCGTCTCGGCGGCGGCATCTTCACGAAGGGTGCGGACGTCGGCGCGGACCTCGTCGGTAAGGTCGAAGCCGGGATTCCGGAGGACGATCCGCGCAACCCCGCGGTGATTGCGGACAACGTCGGCGACAACGTGGGCGACTGCGCGGGCATGGCGGCCGACCTGTTCGAGACGTACGCGGTCACCATCGTCGCGACGATGCTGCTCGGCGGGCTGCTGTACGCGAATCAGTCGGACGGCACCGCGCTCGCGGCGATCGTGTATCCGCTCGCGCTCGGCGCGGCCTCGATCATCTCCTCGATCATCGGCACCTTCTTCGTGAGGGCAAGCTCGGGCGGCAAGATCATGAACGCGCTGTACAAGGGCGTGATCGTCTCGGGCGTCGTGTCCGCGATCGCGTTCTGGTTCATCACGAAATCGCTCATGCCGGCGCAGGCGACTGCGATGTTCGGCTGCGCCCTCATCGGCCTCGGACTGACCGCGGCGATGATCGTGATCACCGAGTACTACACGGCCACCGAGTACAGCCCGGTGCGCAAGGTCGCGAGCGCGTCGCAGACGGGTCATGCGACGAACATCATCGCGGGCCTCGGCGTGTCGATGAAAGCCACGGCGCTGCCGGTCATCGCGGTGTGCCTCGCGATCTGGGGTTCGTATCACCTCGGTCAGCAGTACAACGTCGGCCTGTACGGCATCGCGGTCGCGGCGACCTCGATGCTGTCGCTCACGGGCATGATCGTCGCACTCGACGCGTACGGCCCGATCACGGACAACGCGGGCGGCATCGCGGAGATGGCCGGGCTGCCGAAGGAAGTGCGCAACATCACGGACCCGCTGGACGCCGTCGGCAACACGACGAAGGCCGTGACGAAGGGCTACGCGATCGGCTCCGCGGCGCTTGCCGCGCTCGTGCTGTTCGCGGACTACACGCACAACCTCGAGACGGCCGGTCACGTGCTCGAATTCGCGCTCTCCGATCCGGCGGTGATCATCGGCTTGTTCATCGGCGGCCTCGTGCCCTACCTCTTCGGCGCCATGGCGATGGAAGCGGTGGGACGCGCGGCGGGCTCGGTCGTGACCGAGGTGCGCCGTCAGTTCCGCGAGATCAAGGGCATCATGGAGGGCACGGCCAAGCCGGACTACTCGCGGGCGGTCGACATGCTCACGCGCGCGGCGATCAAGGAGATGATCATTCCGTCGCTGCTGCCGATCCTCGTGCCGATCGTGCTGGTCGTGGCACTCAACTGGATGTTCGGCTCGGGCGCGGGCATCAAGGCGCTCGGCGGCTTGCTCATCGGCACGATCGTGACGGGCATTTTCGTCGCCGTCTCGATGACGACGGGCGGCGGCGCCTGGGACAACGCCAAGAAGTACATCGAGGAAGGCAACTTCGGCGGCAAGGGCTCGGATGCGCACAAGGCCGCGGTGACGGGCGACACGGTCGGCGATCCCTACAAGGACACGGCGGGGCCGGCGATCAACCCGCTCATCAAGATCATCAATATCGTGGCGCTGCTGCTGGTGCCGCTGCTGTAACGGAAGCTCGCGAGGCCTGCAGCGCTTCGTTCGCAGGCTGGGCTGACACTGAAACGGGCGCCCCTGCGGCGCCCGTTTCGTTTTCTCGGGGACTCGATGCGCGATCAGTGCTTGCGATCGTCGTCTTCGCGGAGCTCGTCCTTCACGCCGCCGACCGTGTTCTGCACCTTGCCCACGACCTGATCGGCCTGACCCTCGCGTTTCAGCTTCTCATCACCTGTGACCTTGCCGGCGGCTTCCTTGATCTTGCCGCCCACGTTCTTCGCCGCACCTTCCACTCGATCTCGATCGGCCATGACGTTCTCCATCCCACAACTCGTGCGAGAGGAATGAACGAACGCACATCAATGTTCCGCCGCGTGCGGATTTGCGAGGCGCGGCAAAAAGGCTTGGGCTAGGCGTGCCCGCCGTTGCGGGATTCGACGAGCACCGCGCTCACGAGCTTGTTGAGTCGCTCGCAGTACTGCGCGATCGGCTCCTGCGCGCCGGCCTGCTTACGTTGCAGCTCCGTGCGAATCTCGTTGAGCCGGCGCTCGATGCGGCCGTCGATCACGATGCCGCGCGTCAGCAGCGCGCTCACGCATGCGGTGATCTCTGCATCGAGCTCGCGCGCATTGGTGCCCGCGATCTCGAGGCCCGCCAACTCGTTCGGACAGCCGGCTTCAAGATGCTCACGCCACAAGCGACTCAGCTGGACAGGCTGCATAGGCGCACCGCTTCCCTTGACCTGTATCGGACCCATAGGGGGCTCGGCTCTGTCGTCGGGGGCATCTGTTTACCACGCCACGGGCCGACATGCACCGTCACCGTGCGCGCGGGAATGTGTCGGCATCTTGCGGCAAACGGCCGCGATTGACGCTTCTCTCCCACGAACGGGCCAGCCTCCGCCTAAGTTGCTGATTTGCAAGCGCGGGGCCGGACCACGGGTTGTTGCCTTTTCCGATCCGCGGTGCCGCCCATGAGAGACGGCTTGAGTCGGCGCGGATTTGGCTCAGACTCCGCGCCGGCATGGCGGCGAAATTCAGGCCTCAACTCTCGAAGGAGACGACTCGATGACTACGAAGACGGCAATCCTCGCGGCGGCAATCGGCGGGCTGGTCGCCTGCGCAGGTCCGGCGGCCTTCGCGGCCGACGACGCGAAGCAGGGCGCCACCGAGAAATGCTACGGCGTGGCCAAGGCAGGCAAGAACGACTGCGCGGGACCGGCGCACTCGTGTCAGGGCCTGAGCAAGAAGGACGGCGACGGCAAGGAGTGGGTCAAGCTGCCGAAGGGCACGTGCGAACGCCTCGTCGGCGGCTCGCTGACCGCGAAGTCCTGACGTTGCTCATGATGCGCGTGCGGCGGATGGCACGTGGAGCTCGAGGTCGTGCGGTCTGACGCATCGCCGGCAGGAGTCCATGAGGCCCGCCGCGCGGGCATCGGGCTGCGCGCGATCCATCATTCCGAGATCGTCGCGCGCAGCCCGGACGTCGGCTGGTTCGAAGCGCACAGCGAAAACTATTTCGCGCGCGGCGGCGCACTGCCGCGCGTGCTGCGCGCCGTTCGCGAGCGCTATCCGCTCAGCCTGCACGGCGTCGGTCTCTCGATCGGCTCCACGGATCCCCTCGATCGCGCACACCTCGCGGAGATCGCGCGGCTCGTGCGCGACTTCGAGCCGATGCTCGTGTCGGAGCATCTCTGCTGGGGATCGGTTGGCGGTCGCTTCACGAACGATCTGCTGCCGCTGCCCTACACCGAGGAAGCTCTGCGACACATGATCGAGCGGGTGCGGCACGTCCAGGATGTTCTCGGCCGCGGGATTCTCATCGAGAACGTCTCGAGCTACCTGCAATTCGCGAGCTCGACGCTCACCGAGTGGGATTTTCTCGCGGCACTCGCGCGGGAGTCCGGCTGCGGGCTGCTGCTCGATGTGAACAACGTGTACGTCAGCGCGGCGAATCACGGGTTCGATCCGCTCACGTATCTGAATGGCATCCCACGCCATGCGGTTCGCGAGATTCACCTCGCGGGCCACAGCCGCCGCACGGTCGATGGGCGCGAGGTGCTCATCGATACGCATGACGGGCCGGTCTGCGACGCGGTGTGGTCGCTCTACGCCGCTGCCCTCGAGCGTTTCGGCCCGGTACCGACGCTCATCGAATGGGACTCGAACATTCCGCCGCTCGAGGTCCTCGTGGGCGAAGCGCACAAGGCGGATCGAATGAGAGAACGGCATCGTGCTCACGCTGCGTGAGCTGCAATTGCAATTCGCGGCCGCGCTCTTCGACGGCGCGGACGCCGCCGTCGTGCCGCACATCGTGGCAAACGGCATCGATCCGGCGCAGCGGATCGACATCTACCGGAACAACCTGCACGAAGGCTTCATTCAGGCGCTCGCGCTCGCGTTCCCCGTCATCGAGCGACTCGTCGGCACGGACTACTTTCGTCAGCTCGCGCGCGATTTCCAGCGCGCGCATCCCTCGCGCGCGGGGGACCTGCATCACATCGGCAAGCCGTTCGAGGGATTTCTCCGCGCGCGCTTCGCCGAGACGCAATACGCCTACCTTCCGGATGTCGCGGCGCTCGAATGGGCCGTCGAGGAAGCGCTGATCGCGCCGGACGCGCAGCCGCTCGACCCCAACGCGTTCCGCGAGATCGATCCGGCCGATTACGAGGACCTGCGCTTCGAGCTGCATCCTGCGTCCAGGCTCGTGCAGTCGCCGTATCCGATCGTGCGCATCTGGCAGGCGAACCAGCCAGGCGCGGAGAGCGACGAGCTCATCGATCTGGACGCCGGTGGGGCGCGGGCGCTCGTCTTGCGCACGACGGACGGCATCGAGCTCCACGATGTCCCGGCCGGCGACTTCGCTCTGCTCGAGGCGTTCGCGCGCGGTGCGCCGCTCGGCCTCGCGCTCGATGAAGCGCAGCGGGCCGAACCGGACTTCGATCTGGGCGCGGCGCTCGTTCGCTTCATGAAGATGAAGCTCATCGTGGGACTCGCCAAGCAAGGACCCTGACATGAAGCTCCTGCTCACGCTCACGCAGTGGCACGCCGCACTCGCGCGCTGGCTCGACAAATTGCAGCCGCTCGCGCTGCTTGCCGCGCGGCTCTACGTCACCGATATCTTCTGGCGTTCCGGATGGCTGAAGCTCACGAGCTGGGAGAGCACGCTGGACCTCTTCCGCGACGAATATCACGTGCCGCTGCTACCGCCCGACGTTGCGGCGGTGATGGGTACGTTCGGCGAGCTGTTCTTTCCGGCGCTGCTCGTGCTCGGATTGTTCGGTCGCGTCGGCGCGATCGGCACGTTCGTCGTTAACGCGATGGCCGTGATCTCCTATTCGAACGTGCTGCTCGCCGAGGGCTATGAGGCGGCGCTGGGCAATCACATCTTGTGGGGCGCGCTCCTGCTCGCGCTGAGCGTGTTCGGCCCGGGCAAGATCTCGCTCGACTCCTGGCTAGATAAACTTCTGCATCATCACCAGGTCGAGCCAGCCGCCGTGGCGGCGGGCGACTTCGCGAAACGTCCCGGCGACCTCGAAACCTAGCTTCGCGTGCAGGTGCAGGGAGGCTTTCGCCTGTGAGTCGATGACGCCGATCATCACGTGCATTCCCATGGCGTGAGCCGGCGGCCACAGCGCTTCGATGAGCGCGCCGCCGATATGGCGGCCACGCAGATCCGCGCGGACGTGGACGGAGTGTTCGACGGTGTGACGGTAGCCCCAGCGCGTCCGCCACGGTCCGAACGTGGAGAAGCCCGCGACCGCGCCGTCCAGCTCGGCGACGAGCACCGGGAAGCCCGCGCCCGTGCGCTCCGCGAACCACGCTTGCCGCTCCTCGAGCGTCGATTCCTTCTCGTCGTAGATGGCGTCCGTCGTCGCGACGACATCGTTGTAGATCGCGAGAATCTGCGGCAGATCGGCGGCGGTCGCGGCGCGAATGTCCATGCGGAGTCCCTCTTGCGTGCGCGGCAGTCTGTCTCCTATAGTGCCGGTGTGTCAAATATCGTAGATGACCCGACACCGCGGATCGCCGCCCGCATTCGCGAGGAGCGGGAAGCGCGCGACTGGTCGCTTGCGGACCTCGCGCAGAAGTCCGGTGTGTCGCGCGCCATGATCAGCAAGATCGAGCGGAGCGAAGCGAGCCCGACGGCCGCGCTGCTCGGGCGCCTTGCGGGTGCGTTCGGTCTCACGCTCTCCGCGCTCCTCGCGCGCGCGGAGCTGCGGGCAGGGCAAATTCTGCGCGCGGCCGATCAGCCGCAATGGCGCGACCCGCAGACCGGCTACGTGCGCCGCCACGTCTCGCCCGCCACGGACGTGCCGATCGAGATGATCCAGGTCGAGCTGCCGGCCGGCGCCGAGGTCACGTTCCCCGCCTCCTCTTACGTGTTCCTGCGGCATTTGATCTGGGTGCTGAAAGGGCGCTTGATCTTCATCGAAGGCGACATCACTCATGAGCTCGGCTCCGGCGACTGCATCGCTCTCGGCTCCCCGGCCCAATGCACGTATCGATCGCCCGGACCCAAGCCCTGCTCTTACCTCGTGATCGTGATCCGCCAGTAGGAGGCTTCGATGAACAGCCCGAGCGAAAAGACCGTTGTGCAGAAGACAGACGAAGAGTGGAAGCGCGAGCTCACGCCGGAGCAGTACCGCATCCTGCGCCAGCACGGAACGGAGCGCGCCGGCACGAGCCCGCTGAACGACGAGCATCGCGAGGGAACGTTCTACTGCGCGGGATGCGGTGCGCCGCTATTCGATTCGAGCACCAAGTACGACAGCGGCAGCGGCTGGCCGAGCTTCTATGCGCCGAAGCCCGGCGCGGTGGGCACCAGCGTGGATACGAGCCACTTCATGCGGCGCACGGAAGTGCACTGCGCAAAGTGCGGCGGTCATCTCGGGCACGTGTTCGACGACGGCCCGCAACCGACCGGACAGCGCTATTGCATGAACGGTGCGGCGCTCGAGTTCGAACCCGAGGAGAAGTGAACGGCGGCGTGCGAGGCGGACGCCACGATCAGCAAGCCCAGGACGGAAAGACCGACGAAGAATCGCCAACTGCGCCGCGCTCTGCGGTGCATGGAAAAGGAAGCCATGACCTTGCAAGCTCCAACTCGATCTAGTTATGTCACCCGCCGCCGCGACACACACACCTTATGACGCGACAGCGGGTGCATTCTGACGAATGGACCGGGCGAAATCTGTGAAGTCGTAAGTCTTTCGTCCGTACGGAAATGGACAGCGACGATATGTAAACGCCGCGCGCGTCAGGCGGCGAGCGACATCGGAACCGGCTTGCCGATCGCGTAACCCTGCACGTAGTCGACACCCATGCGCCGCGCGGCCTCGAGCGCGGCCGCATCTTCCACCTGCTCCGCGATCACCTTGAAATTCAGCGTGCGCGCGAGCTTGATCATCGCCGTGACCATCGCCTGATTGACGGAGTCGCGCGCGAGGTTGCGCATGAACGAGCCGTCGATCTTCAGGTAATCCATCGGCAGATTCTTCAGATTCGAGAACGAGCCGACGCCCGAGCCGAAATCGTCGAGCGCGAACTTGCAGCCCATGCCATGGAGCACGCCGACGAAGCGCCGCGCGTGATCCATGTTCGCGACCACCGCGCTCTCGGTGATCTCGAAGCACACCTGCGCGGGCGTGACGCCCGTGCTATCGAGGCACTCGACCACGAACTCGAGGAACTGCGTGTCGCCGAGCGTTTGCCCGGAGATGTTGATCGCCACGCTGCGCGTCGCCGGAATCGGAATCGCGCCGCGGCCGAGCGCCGCGAGCGTCGTCTGCACGACCCAGCGGTCGACGAGCCCCATGAGGCGATAGCGCTCCGCCGCTCGCACGAAGTCGGAAGGCGGCACCTCGTGTCCCGCTTCGTCCTGCAGTCGCACGAGCACTTCCATGGCTGGCCCGCCGCCATCGTCGCCGAACGCCGGCACGATCGGCTGGTGGTAGAGCTGAAACCGGTTCTCCTTGAGCGCGGTCTGCAGACGCTGCAGCCACTGGATCTCGCCGCTGTGGCGCGCGAGCGCTTCATCGCGCGCCGAGTACACCGCAACGCGACCGGTGCCCTGCTTCTTCGCGACGTAGCACGCGGAATCCGCCGCCGCGAGCAACTCTTCGAGCGTACCGCTCTCGCGCGAGACCTCGACGAGACCCACCGACGTGCCGATGTTGAAGATGCGGTCCTTCCACACGAATCGGTAGTCGGCCACCGCGCGGCACACGTCGTCCGCGATCTGCCGCGCTTTCTCGAGCGGGCACCCGATGAGCAGCATGCCGAACTCGTCGCCGCCGAGGCGCGCGACGGTGTCGCTGTCGCGCACGGCATCGCGCAGGAGCTTCGCCACTTCGCGCAGCATGCTGTCGCCCGCGAGGTGTCCGCTCGTGTCGTTCACGACCTTGAAGCGATCGAGATCGATGTAGCAGAGCACGTGCTGACCGTCGCCACGATGCCCGCTCTCGACAGCCTCCTCGAGCCGCCGCTCGAACTCGCGGCGATTCACGAGCCCGGTGAGCGCGTCGTGCGTCGCTTGATACGACATCTGCCGCGCAAGGCCGCGCAGCTCGGTCACGTCGTGCAGCAGGATCACGGCGCCGGTCACTTCCCTCTCGGCATCGCGAATCGGCGACGCGGAGAGCTCGATCGAGCGCTCGCTGCCATTGGTCTTCGAGAGCAGCAGCGCGCGGCGACTGAGATTCACGGGCGCGCCGGTCGTCAGCGCCTGCTTCACCGGATCGCTGAGCAGTCGCCGGTCGGTTTCGTCCACGAGGCTGATGACGTCTTCGAGCATCTTGCCGATGGCGTTGCCCGCCTCGATGCCGATGAGATTCTCCGCGGCCGCGTTCGCATAGCTGATGCGCCCGTCGCGATCGGTCGCGATGATCGCTTCGGCGAGCGAGTCGAGCGCGTACAGATGCATGGGCGACACGGCGCTCGCCGCGGCCGCCTGCGTCGGCAGCGCGCGCAGCGCCGGTACGGTCTGCGTCGGCACGATCTCGACGCCGGTGATGAGCAGCGCGGCCTCGCCTTCGTAGTCGATCACGGTCGACGTGATTTCGAGACGGCTGATCTGGCCCTGCAGTCCGACCATCTCGATCTCGTAGCGCTCGGCGGTGGCTTCGCCCGCGAGGCGACGGCGGATGTTGTCCGCGACGAGGTCCGAGTATTCGGGCGGCACGAGATCGGCGAGCTTGCGCCCGATGAGCTCGACGCGATCCACACCGACGAGGCTCGCGAACTGCCGGTTCGCGTGCAGGATCACGTCACGATGCACCAGCACCGCTTCGTGAATGCGATCGGCGAGCTCGCCGAAGAGCTTCGGGCTCGCGTGGCTGCGGTCTTGCGTCGGCGCGGCCGAGACGCGCGTGATCAGGTGATTCACCGTCGTCGCGAGCGCGGAGATCTCCGGGTGATCGGAATACGCATCGACGCGCCCCGTAATGCGTCCGCCGACGGCAATGCGCTGTAGCTGGCGCGAGAGCTGGCCCACCGCGTCGAGCTCGCGCCGCTGTAGCCAGTACATCACGAGTAGCAGGGCGGCGACGAGCCCAAGCAGAAGGCAGACGAGCCCCAGGATCGACATTCTTTTTCTCAGTGCCCCGTTGGGAAGCGCCGTCTCACCGGCCGCCTTGGTTCATCTTGTCGCGGCCGCAACAGCGCTGTGGCGCCAAGCATAGCGCACCACCCGGAACGCCCTGACCGTGTTTCACCATATCTCGTCGCACAACCGCTTGGCAGATTCATGCAAAAACCTTAACTTCTCGGGCCCTTTCGGAAGGCACAATAAGTCCTATCGCTATTGTGTCCGGAGCCCGCGAACGATGTTGGTGAATGAAGCCCGCGAACAGATGATCGAGCAACAGGTGCGCGCCTGGGAGGTGCTCGATGCGCGCGTGCTCGAGGTGTTGCGCATCGTGCCACGCGAGCAGTTCGTGCCGGAGCGTCATCGCTTCCTCGCGTTCGCCGACGTCGAAGTGCCGCTGCCGCACGGCCAGCACATGCTCCGTCCGAATGTCGTGGGCCGTCTGCTGCAGTCGCTCGAGCTCACCGGCACCGAACGCGTGCTCGAGATCGGCGCCGGGACGGGCTTCGTGACGGCATGTCTTGCGGCCGCGAGCGCGCACGTCAAGAGCCTCGAGATCTTCGCGGACCTCGCGGACCAGGCGCGTGCCAATCTCGCCGCCGTCGGCGCCCGAAATGTCGAAGTGCTCACTGCGGATGCCCTGCAAGCCGGGGTCCAGCTCGAGCCGTCGGACGCGGGGACGCGCTATCACGCCATCGCGGTGACCGGCTCCCTACCGGTTTACGACGAGCGCTTCCAGCGCTTGCTCGAAGTGGGCGGGCGGCTGTTCGTCATCGTGGGCGACGCTCCGGTGATGGAGGCTCGGCTCGTCCGGCGGGTCGCCGAGGATGCCTGGAGTACCGAAAGCCTGTTCGAGACCGTCGTAGACCCTCTCATCAACGCTCGGCGACCGCCCAGGTTCGCCTTCTGACCGTTCGACAATGGTGAGCGAGATCACAGCCTCGCAACTGCAGGCACGGCGCGCCGCGGGGACCGCACCGACGGTGCTCGACGTACGGGAAGCGTGGGAGCTGCAGCTAGCGCGCATTCCCGGTGTTCTGCACATTCCGATGAACGAAGTACCGACACGGCTCGCCGAGCTCGACCCGAATGCCGAGATCGTCGTCATGTGCAAAGGCGGCGGTCGCAGCATGCAGGTGGCCCAATTCCTCGCACGCAACGGGTTCCGGTCCGTCGCCAATCTAACCGGCGGCATTCTGGCGTGGTCGCGAGAGGTCGATCCATCGGTCCCGCAGTACTGATGCGCGACTGTTCGGGTGGGTTTTACGCGCGCGCATCGTTCGGCCCGGCGCCGACGCGCTGTCGGCGGCGAGAGCCAACTGATATAGTGATATACAACACTGCGTAGACAAGCCTACGCCGTCAAAGGAAAAACATGAAACGTGCGATTAGCATCGCCCTCTTTTGTATGTCCGTCGTCGGCACGGCGTCGGCCGCGGACCTGCTGAGCGTGTATCAGGACGCGCTCGCGAACGACCCGGCCATCCGCGAAGCCGATGCGCTCCGCAAGGCCAGCCAGGAGGCGCGCCCGCAAGCGTGGGCGGCGCTGCTGCCGCAGATCCAGGGCACAGGCACCTACACCCGCGGCAAGACGGATCAGACCCAGCCCTTCGGGCAGAACGATCCCGCAACCGGCAACGTCATCCTGTTCCCGCGTACGACGGCGCTCCACCCCGACACGAAGGGCTGGACGATCAACTTGCGGCAGAACCTGTTCTCGTGGAGCAACTTCGCCACGTTCCGCGCGGCGGGCTATCAGGTGGCGCAGGCCGAGGCCGACTATCGAGCCGCGCAGCAGGACCTGATCTCGCGCGTCGCGGCCCGGTACTTCGGCGTGCTGGCCGCGCAGGACACGGTCGAAGCGAATCAGGCCGCCCTCGACGCCTTTAACCGCCAGCTCGATCAGGCGAACAAGCGATTCGAGGTGGGCCTCATCGCCATCACGGACGTGCAAGACACCAAGGCGGCGCGCGACCAGGCCGCGGCGGCGGTGATCGCCGCGAAACGCGCGCTCGCGACCGCGGAAGAGCAGCTGCGTGAGGTGACGGGCAAGAAGTACGACCAGCTGGCGCGTCCCGGTGACACGATGCCGCTGAAGACGCCGGAGCCGAACGTCGAGCAGCAGTGGGTCGACATCTCGCTGGACCAGAATTCCGCGCTCATCTCGAGCCGGCTGCAGGCCGAGCAGGCGCGCGAGAACGTGCAGGTCGCGTTCGGCGGACATCTGCCGCAGATCGATGCGTTCGTGACCCGAGGTCACACGCAGGGCAGCGGTGACGCGGCGTTCACGGACGTGAGCGGCCAGTTCTCGCCGTTTGCGCCCTTCCCCACCGAGTCTCACGACAAGACGTTCGGCCTGCAGATCACGGTGCCGATCTTCAGCGGCGGCGCCACGCAGTCGCGCGTGCGCCAGTCGCAGTACCAGTGGATCGCGGCGAAGGAGCGCGTCACGCGCACCTCGCGCGCGACGGAGCGTGCCGCGCGCGACGCCTATCTCGGCGTCATCAGCAACATGGCGCGCGTGGAGGCACTGAAGCAGGCGCTCGAATCGAGCCAGACGTCCCTGAAGGCAACCGAAGCCGGCTACGAAGTGGGCACGCGCACGTCGGTCGATGTGCTCGATGCGCGCCGGCTGCTCGTGCAGGCGCAGACGAATTACGCCCAGTCGCGCTACGACTACCTGCAGACGGTGATCGCGCTGCGCCAGGCCGCCGGCAACCTGGACGAGAAGACGCTGGAAGAGATGAACACCCTGCTGACCGTGACGACGCCGACCGCGCCCACAGACCCGAACGCGCCGGTGACCGTGCCGCCGGCCCAGCAACAACCGCAGCAGCAGCGCTGATTACTGTCGCAATAGTGGATCGATGAGACCGAGGAGCTTTTCCAGAGCTCCTCGGTTGCCTTCCACCGCCGTCCGGCCGGCCGTGCCCATCCGGGCGCGTTCCGCGGGATTCCCGAGCAACTCCGCGACCCGCTGACCCAGCTCGGCGGCATCCTTCACCACCAGCGCCGCACCCGCGTCGATCAGGATGCGTGCGATGTCCGCGGCATTGTGATTGTGCGGACCCGTGAGCACCGGGACGCCCAGCGCGGCCGGCTCCAGGAGATTGTGACCGCCGACCGGCACCAGGCTTCCGCCGACGAACGCCACGTCGCTCATCGCGTAGAAGTCGAGCAGCTCGCCCAGCGTGTCGACGAGCAACACCTCGAGATCGCGCGTCCGCGCGGCAGGCGAGGAACGCCGGATGATCCGCACGTTCTGCTTTTCCAGCCATGCGCCCACTTCGGCGAATCGCTGCCGATGACGCGGAACGAGCACCAGCAGAGCGTTCGGATACACGCTGCGTACGTGGCGATGCGCAGCGAGCACCGCTTCCTCTTCGCCGTCGCCGTGCGTGCTGCCCGCAACCCACACCGGGCGGTCCGCGGCGTAGTGCTCGCGGAGCTCGTGACCTTTCGTCGCGATATCGGCCGGCAGCGCGAAATCGAACTTCAGATTGCCCGTGACGTGCGTGCGCGTTGGGCTCGCGCCGAGCTCGCGAAAGCGCGCCGCGTCGCCCTCAGCTTGGGCTGCGACGACGACGTCGTTCGAGAGAACCTGGCGGAACAGCGTGAGGAAGCGCGTGTACTTGCCCATCGCCTTGGGTGAGAGACGCGCGCTCGCGAGCACCAACGGGACGCGCCGGCGGCCGCACTCGTGATAGAGATTCGGCCACAGCTCGGTTTCGAAGATGACCGCGATGCGCGGGCGGACGCGATCGAAGAAGCGGCGGACCGAGCCCGGCAGATCGAGAGGCATGTAGCGCACGGTCGCGCGATCGGCGAGCAGTGCGCGCGCGCGCTCGGCGCCTGTCGCCGTGAGGGTCGTCACGACGATGGGGATGCCGGGGTACCGATCGTAAAGGCAGCGCACGAGGACGGCGGAGGCCTGCACCTCACCGACGGAGACGGCGTGCACCCAGATGCTGGGTTTCTCGGCAGTGGGGCCGGCGCCGAAGCGCTCGCCGAAATGGGCCCAGTAGCGCCGGTCGCGCAGGCCACGGAAGAACATCACAGCGCAGAAGACGGGTGCGAGCAGGTACGCGGCGAGCGTGTAGAGGAAACGCATGCTTAGCGCGGACGCACTACGACGACGCGGCTTGTGATGCGGCGGGGAAAGCCGCGTCGGGGGAGTCGGCGTCGGACTGAGGGCGCAGGGTCGCCTGAGATGCTGCGCTCGTTGCAGGGCCGCTCGAAGGCGGTGCGCTCTTAGCGGAGGGTGCGCCTGTAGCCGACGCGCTCGGTGGTGCCGTCGCGCTCGATGCGCCCTTTGCGTTCGACGCAGCGGTGGTCGTGCTCGACGCAGTCGCCGTGCTCGACGCGGCCGTCGTGCTGGGTCCAGCCGTCGACGCGCTCGCGGCACCGGCGCTCGCGGGCGCGCCAGTCTGAGCGCCGCCGGGCCGAGTCGCTCCGGACGACTGCCGGTAGCCATCGAGCAGCCCATGCCAGTCCGCTTCGCTGAAATGCTCGGGCGGCAATTTGTACGTGATCTTCTCGAGCGACCGCCGCAGCCGCACGAGATTGTTGTCACACCACAATCCCGGCTTCCTCAACCGCCCGCGATCGAAATCGAGCAGATACACGAGATCGTCGCCCACCAGCAGAATGTTGTGCGCATTCAGATCCGCGTGGCACACGCCGAGATCGTGAAACATGCGGATGCAGCGCCCGATCGTGATCCACCCGAGTATCGGAATGCCGCGCCGCTTCAGCAGCGCCGCGAGCGTGATCGACTCCTCGAGCCGCTCGGTGATGATGTCCGCGGTATACGTGAGCCCATTGCGCCGATAGCGCGCAGCTACGGGCGTGGGCACGGGCAAGCCGGCACGACGCAAGTGATACAACAACTGCCACTCGCGAAACGAGCGAGTGGCAAACTCCCCGCGCCACAGATACTGGTCGCGCAACACCTTGGCGACCAGCCCGCCGCGGTGATAGTGCCGCAGCACGAGCCCCTGCCCGCCGTTCTTGATGAAGTGCACCGTGCCGCGCCCGCGCGCTTCGCCATCCAGCTCGCCACGCTCGCGCCAGTACGCGGGATCGAACCAGCTCGCCGTCGCGTTGCCGGCCCGGGAGGCGTCATATAGCATCGCGCCCCCTGTGAGATCCTTCCGTTTGACCTCCGATCCGAGCGGCCACTGCCGGCTCATCGGCGCGTTCTCCTGATGCTGCCGCTCGCCGAGCCGCCCCGCAGTGTCTGCATGCTGCGACTCTCGGCGATCGGCGATACGTGCCATGCCGTGCCGGTTCTGCGCACCTTGCAGCGGGCGTGGCCAGATACGCAGTTCACGTGGATCATCGGCAAGACCGAAGCGCGCCTCATGGGCCTGATCGAGGGCGTGGAGTTTATCATCGTGGACAAGCGCGCCGGCCTTGGCGCGCGTCGCGAAATCCGCCGCCAGCTCGCCGGCCGGCATTTCGACGTGCTGCTCCACATGCAGCTCGCCTTCCGGGCGAGCCTCATCTCGCGCGAAGTGAACGCCACCGTGAAGCTCGGCTTCGACCGCGCGCGGGCGCGCGAGCTGCAATGGCTGTTCACGAATGCGCGGATCGCCGCGCGCCGCAATCAGCACGTCATGGACAGCTTTTTCGGCTTCGCCGAAGCACTGGGCGTGCACGATCGGGTGGTGAGCTGGGACATTCCCCTGCCGGAGGAGGCACGCGCGTACGCCCGCGCGCTCATCCCCGACGCGCGCCCGACGCTCGTGATCAGCCCATGCTCGAGCCATGCGCTGCGGAACTGGCGCGCCGAACGATACGCGGCCGTCGCCGACTATGCGGCTCGCCAGCACGGCATGCGCGTCATTCTCTGCGGCGGCCCGAGCGAGATCGAACGGCAAATGGGAGCGGCAATCGAGGCTGCCGCGCAGACGCCCGTCGTGAATCAGATCGGCAAGGACACCCTGCCCCAGCTCCTCGCTCTGCTCGAGCGCGCGACGCTCCTCGTGGCCCCCGACTCGGGCCCCGCACACATGGCGACGATGGTGCGCACGCCCGTGGTCGGGCTGTACGCCGCGACGAATCCGGCACGCAGCGGGCCGTATCTGTCCCGCCCCTTTTGCGTGAATGCCTACGCCGAAGCCGCCCGTCGCTTTCGCGGCCGCCCGCCCGAGCGGCTCCCGTGGACCGAAAAGATCGAGGTGCCCGGCGTCATGGACCTCATCACGGTGGAGCACGTGACGGCGAAGCTCGATCAGGCCCTGCAGTATGCTGTGCGCCTCGGAGGACCCGCGTGAACGACATCCTGGTACCGATTTCCCCGGGCGAGCTGCTCGACAAGATCACGATCCTGCGCATCAAGGCCGCGCGCATGACGGACGCGGCGAAGGTCGCGAACGTGCGGCTCGAGCTGTCGCTGCTCGAGAAGACGTGGCGCGAGTCGGTCGATCCCGGCGTCGATCTTTCAGCCGAGGAGCGCGCGCTTCAGGCGGTGAACGAGCGGCTCTGGGTCATCGAAGACGACATCCGCGAAAAGGAGCGTGCGCAGGCGTTCGATGCGCGCTTCATCGAGCTCGCGCGGGCGGTGTACATCGAGAACGACGAGCGCGCGGCCATCAAGAAGCGCATCAACGTGAAGCTCGGATCGCGGATCGTCGAGGAGAAGTCGTACAAGCCTTACCGCGCGTAGGCGCGGATTCTGGGTCGCGTCGGTCTCGTGAGGTGGGCTTCGGCGCGGACGGCGCCCCCGCCGGCGGCGCCGCGTCCGGTTCGGCTCAGCGCTTCAGCGTGTACTCCGCTCCGCAGTAGGGGCACTTCGCCCAGCCGGTCTGCTCGATCGGCAGGTACACCCGGGGATGCGAATTCCACAGGTACATCTCCGGCATCGGGCAGGACAGCGGCAGGTCCTCCGGAGTCACTTCGTACTGACACTGGGCGTTGGGCTGGATCAGCGGTTTGGTCGTCGGCGCGGCCATTGACGGCTCTCGTCTTTCGGGGACGCGCGATTATACAGCCGGGCGGCGGGCGTCACCCGAGGCGGTCGAGCTCCACCTTCCTGCCGGCCTTGTCGACGAGGTTCTTCCCCTCGAGCAGCGAGCGCAGGAACTGCAGGGCGAGCTGCCGCGCCTTGTCGGCGGTGGCCCCGAAGATTTCCTTGTCGCGGCGGGCGAACATCGGTGCGTGCACCGTGCAGGAGTAGTCGGACCCGTCCGTGCTGGCCTTCGGCGCGGAGATGCGAGCCACGAACGGCTCGATGCCGCGCTCGGTCTTGAGGAATCCGTTGAGCTCGAAGGAGTCCGGCACGCCTGCTCCATGCAATGTGTACGTCGAGGCCGCTGCGGCCCCTATCGCGAGGATTCTATCCAGTTGTTGCGCGATGCAGCAGCTTCGCCGATGTGCGACAGCGCTGCGGTCAGCAAGGTGCTCAAGTCGGCGACACCGTCTCCGCGGGTACGGTCATCGTTGCGTTCCAGATGCGCGTGACGGCCTCGCGCTCGGCGACGAAATCGGCTGCCGAGACGATCGGCTCGCGGCTCTCGAGCGAGAGATGGTGTGAACGGGTGCGGTATGCGCGGTAAGCGTGCGTGAGCACGTCCACCGTTTCCTGCGGAACGAGCGCCGCCGACGCCACCGACTCTAGCTGGCGAATGGTGTCGGAGAACATCGCCACGGGTGGATAGTCCTTCGCCCAAAGCAACGCCCAGTACTGCGCGAGGAATTCGATGTCCGCGATGCCGCCGGCGTCCTGCTTGATATCGAACTGGCCGGCTCGCGCCTTGCTCAGCTCCTTGCGCATGCGCTCGCGCATCGCGGCGACCTCGGCGCGCAGCGTGTCGCGCCGGACGTAATTGCACAGCACGTCCATGCGTACCGCCGCGAATTCGGCGCGCAGCTCCGGCGAGCCCGCGACGTCCCGGGCGTGCAGGAGCGCTTGGTGCTCCCACGTCCACGCCTCCTTCTGCTGGTACTCGGCGAAGGCGCGGATGTTCGTGATGAGCATGCCGCCTTTGCCGCTGGGCCGCAGCCGTACGTCCACCTCGTACAGACGACCGGCTGCCGTGTGCACGGTGAGGATGTGCACGATGCGCTGGGCGAGGCGCACGAAGAAGATCTGATTGTCGATGGCCCGCGGAGCATCGGTTTCCTGCTGCTCGCCCATCGAGTCGTGCAGAAACACGAGATCGAGATCGGAGGAGTAGCCGAGCTCCATACCTCCGAGCTTGCCGTAGCCGACCGCACATACTCGCACCGGGCGGCGCGCGCCTCCGCTTTCCGAGCACATCGGCACGCCGAACTGCGCGGTCATCTGCTGCCAGCCCATGACGATCGCGCGCTCGACGATGATCTCCGCGACTTCTGTGAGCCGATCGCTCACTTTCATCAGCGGCAGGAAGCCCGTGAGGTCCGCGACGGCAATGCGAAAGATGGCGACGCGCTGAAACTGGCGCAACGTCTCGACCTGCCGCTCGGCATCCTCGTCCGCCACTTGCTCGAGCATGAGATCGAGCTCGGCTTCGAGGTCCGCGCGTGCCGGCAAGTGCAGCAGTAGACGCTCATCGAGCAGCTCGTCCAGCAGCACCGGGTGACTCGCGATCTGGTTGGCGAGAAAGTCGCCATGTCCGGCGAGCTCGATGAGCCGCTTGCGCGCGGCGGCACTTTCGGTCAGCAGCGCGAAGTACACCGAGCGTTGGCCGATGGCCTCGATGATCTTCAGCACCCGGCGCAGCACGACGAGCGGCGCGCGGCTCGCTGCGATGTCGGCCATCACCGCCGGCAGCATCGCTTGCAGGCGTTTGCGGCCGGGCTCATCGAGCTTGCGCACGAGAGCCGACGCGCGCAGCTCAAGCAGCAGGCGTGCGGCTTCATCGGCGTCCGCCATCCCGGCGCGCGAGAGCGATTCCGCGAGCGCCGCCTGCTCTGCTTCGCTCTCCCAGAGTCGGCCGAAATCCATCTTCACCGTCGCGGGGTCGGCATCGCTGCCGCCGCTGAAGACGACGGACTCGAAGTGCCGGCTCACGCATTCGCGATGCGCATTGAGCGTCGCGAGCATCGCGTCCCAGTCGGGCGCGCCCATCGCCAACGCGATGCGGGCGCGACCGAGATCGTCTTTCGGCAGGCGATGCTCCTGCATGTCCGCGAGCATCTGCAGCCGATTCTCCAGGCGGCGCAGGTATTCGTACGCCGCCCGCAGCTCGCGCACGACGCGCGGCGGCAGCAGCTTGTTGCCGTCGAGGAGCGGCAGCGCTTCGAGCAGCGATGTCGTCTGCAGCCGCTTGAATCGCCCGCCGCGGATGAGCTGGAACGCCTGCACGATGAACTCGATCTCGCGGATGCCGCCCGGACCGAGCTTCACGTGATCCTCGAGCTCGCGCCGCTCGACTTCGCGCTCGATGAGCGCCTTCATCTCGCGCAGGCTCTCGAACACGCCGTAGTCGATGTAGCGGCGATAGACGAACGGCCGGATCACGTTCGCGTACACCTCGGCGTACGCGTCGCTCGCAGTGATGGCGCGCGCCTTCACGTAGGCGTAGCGCTCCCAGTCGCGGCCGTGCCGCTGCAGATAGTCCTCGAATGACGCGAAGCTCGACACGACGGCGCCGCTATCGCCGAACGGCCGCAGCCGCAAGTCGACGCGGAATACGAAACCATCGGGAGTCGGCGTCTTCAGCAGCCGCACCGCCTCCTGCGCGAGCCGCGTGAAGAATTCCTCATTCGAGATCGAACGCGCCCCATCGGTCTCGCCGTGCTCCGGAAACAGCAGCACGAGATCGATGTCGGAGGAGAAATTCAGCTCACTGCCGCCGAGCTTCCCCATGCCGAGAATGATGAGCGGCTGCGCGGCGCCGCTCGCCGAGCGCGGCTCGCCGTAACGCGCGACCAGCGACTGGCGCGCGCGCTCGTACGCGAGCCGGATCGCCGCATCGGCGAACTTCGACAGCTCGGCCAGCGTGTCCTCGAGACTCGACCAGCCCGCGAGGTCGCGCCAGGCGATACGTACCATCTCGCGCCGGCGCCAGCGGCGCAGGCTCGCTAGAAACTCGGGGTCCCCGGCAGTAGTGGGCGGCGGCGTTTCCGCCGTGATCGCTGCGGCCCGCTCGGCGAAGTCCGCCGTCCGCAGAGGCCTCTCCAGATCCCCACTCTCGATCAGCGAAATCAGCAGCGCCGGATGGCGCGTGCACGACTGCGCGACGAAGTCACTGCACGCGAAGACGAGCGGAAGCGACTCGCGCACGGCGGCCGGCGCCGCGGCAAGCGCGGCGCCGACCTCTGCATGAGCATTCAGGGATTCGAGCGCGCTCTGAACGAGCGCATGCAGCTGCGGGTGCCGCCGTAGACGTTCGTCAATTCCAGACGGTGCCGCCGAGGTCGTGGAAGGTGGACGTGTCAAGGCGACGGTTCAGACCCTTGAAAGTGGAGTACTGCGTGTAGATCTGCGAGCCGTCGGACGCGGACACCGAGCCCACATCACCTTCCACCACACTGTTCTTGATGTGCACGTTGGCTGCACGCGCCGAGATCCCCACGCCACCGTGCGCAATGATATGACTGTTCGTGATGTGAATCTCGCATCCGTCCTCGGCACTCACGGCGTCACCGTCGAACTCGAGGTTGCGGCCGTCGATGTGCAAGAGCTGCTGGCCCTGACAGATCATGGGCTCGGACCGCTTCTCGACCGCGACCCCGCGCGCAGGCGAGGGAATGTCCGACGAGCGCGAGGCGAGGCGCACCGCGGAGGGCGGCGTACGATCCCCCGCCGTGATCTGGTAGCCCGGACCCGACTTGAGCACTTTCTTGCCGCTCGCCGCATCCTTGGCCGATGCGGCATCCAGCGCTTCGGCCTGCGAGCTGCCCGCGGCCAGCACGGCACCGGTGCGCGCGTCCCTGATCACGGCAGTGCCGCTGCTCGTGCTGGACTGCGCAACAGGCGGCGACGGGTTGCGCGCCTCGACCTGATCCGCCGGCCGCGCGATTTCCTCTGCTTGCGCAGAGTGGTCCGCAGCCGCGGGCTCATTCGTCTGCGCGGTCGTCTCGCCGTTCGGCGGCCTTTCATCCGATACCGGCCGCGCCTTGCTCGCATCGCTCTCTTCGCCGGGCAGCGTTCCGACGATCTGATCGACGCGCACGATGCGCAGCTCGCCCGTGTCCTTCACGCGCACCGTGAACGTGTTTTCTTTCTTGTCGAACGCGACGACGGTGATCTGGTCGTTGCGCTCGAGCGCGGCGCGCGCGAAATCCGCAGCGGCGTCATTGCCCGCGGCCGCGCCGCCCGCAAACTTGTCACAGCCGGAGAGAAGAATCAGCGCGGCGCCGAGTGTGAGCAGTGCCTGCGCCGGGCCACGAAGGGTTGCCATGGATGTCTCCAGAAGGGCCTCGAACCTCAACATAAACTGCACCGCGGCAGATTGAAAGCGCGAAACCGTCGCCATCCGGCGAGCCGGTTTCGCTGTGAGCACTACGCGGCGTGAACGCGCGCGGATGCGGAGCAATTGCCGCGCCCGAGCCGGCAGTGCATTTGTCTTAATGCGACGCGAAGCGAAAAAAACGCCGGTGCGAAGGCCTCGCACCGGCGTTTGACTACGCGCGCAGGCAGCGCGATCAGCGCATCTGGATCAGCACGCGCTTCGCGGTGAGCACGCTGGTCGCCGCGTCGTAGCTGCCGGTTGCGGAGATGCTGATGACTTTCTCTGTGAGCAGCTTGCCGTTCAGCGCGCTGATGAAGTCCGCGAACGTCGCGAACGCCTGCACGGTCTTCGGCTCGCCGATCGCGAACATGCCGCCGCCCGCATTGGGCTTCACCGTGGGCGGGCTCGCGAGCTGGCGCACATCGAGCACCTTCGGACCGATCACGATCGTGTGGCGGCCGTCGATGCGCGAGCTGCGATTGTCGATGACGAGCCCGGCGGTGGCGTCGATCGTGAGGAACGGCGAGCTCGCACCGCTCGGGCCATAGCCCACCGACAGCACGGCGGGCACGTCGCGGAAGCCGACGAGCGTGATCGCCGTGAAGTCCGGCGGCGCCGTGCCGAACGGCGTGACGAAGCCGAATATCCGGGCCGGCGAGCCGACTTCGAGATTGCTCAGCGGCAGGGCCGCCGTATCCACCGAGTAGCTCGTCGGGTCCGCGTCCTGCGCCGGCTGCGCGCCGGTGCCCGCGAACGTGAACGCCGAGATCGGGCGGCCCTGGATCGCCGAGAGATCGAGCGTGACGCCGCCGACCGCAAGGTTCTTGACCGTTCCGAGAAGATGCGTGACCTGCATGCGCACGCGGCCGGCCGTGGCGTCGAGCGAGACATCATCGCCCGATTCCGTCGCCGTACCGAACGCCGCAATGTGCTGCCCGACCGAGACCGCGCCGATCGTCAGCGAGGCGTCGCGCTGCCCTTCCTTGACGATCTTCGTGGTCTGCCCGAGCGCGACCGTCGTCAAGCCGCGCTTGAAGATGACGCTGCCGTCCTTCTTGATCAGCGTCACGCCGCGCACGCTGAGGTTGCTGCCGCTGCGCGCGACCACCGTGCCCTCGATGGAATCGAATTGCGCACCGGCGACGCTCGTCCCTGCGTGCACGCGCGTGGCGGTGAACGTCCGGTTCGGCACGTCGAGCGTGCCGTACGCCACCGTCGGTGAGCCTGTCGACAGGGCGGCCATCGCGGCGATGCCGGGCGCACCCGTGTATTGCGTGCCGTCGACTTCGAACTCCGTGGTCGAGGTGGTGTGCACGGTCACGTCGCCGAGACGCCCGCTCGCCAAATTGAACGGACGCAAATCGACGTGATAGTTGCCCGAGGCGGTGTCCACCGACGTAAGCGGACCGCGCACGCGCGCCTCGCGGCTATCGACGACGTCCACGGACGCGACGATCACCGGCTGCACGGTCACCCGCACGGGATTCTGGGTCGTGTCGCCGATGCTGTTGGATGCGAGCAGATCGAAATCCAGCTCGAAGAGGGCCGGCTTGCCGGCGACGATCGTGAGCTGCTTGCGGTTATCGAGCTGCACCTCGAGGCTCACCGTCTTCAGTGGATTGCCGCCGGCATCCACGGCGACGGCCGGCGTCGGGACGCCGTTCACGTCCACGACGATGTCGGCGTTCGTGTAATCGAGCTGCAAGGTGCCCGAGACGTACGTGCCCGGCGGAATCGAGACGGCGGTGAGAAATTCCTTCAGCTCGACGAGGTCCGCGAAATCGATGCGCGGCTTGACGGCGAGCGTATCGATGGTCGTGCCGTCAGCCTTCTTCAGGCTGAGCGAGACGACGTCGACGGTGTAGCTGTCGAAGCCGCTGTCGGCGTCCATCACGCTGACGAAGGCCGTGCCGCACGTCGTGTTGGTACACGAGGAGCCCGGCGCGGGATTGCTTCCGCCGCCAGCGAGGCCATCCCCACCCCCGCAAGCGCTGAGCGCGAGCGTCAAAACAGCGAGCACACCGCTGAGCGCGCGCCACGGCACGTCGAACAGTCGATTGAACACGTGAAGTTCTCCCTGGCGATCCGTGATGGCGGCTCCGGAACGGTGCTTCTCACGCTCGGTTGACGCCCAAGTATGTAGGCAGCGGGCGACAGTACATAAAAAAAGCCCCGCTTGCGCGGGGCTTCAAGAATGCGCGGATTCATCAGGGGGTCTCGATCCGCGACTTTCAGGGCCTGTGACGTGCGGGGCACATCACACGATCCCTTAACTGGAAGAAGCGTTGGTTCGATACCTCGGAGTCGGAGAGTACCGGCGCTGTGTGACAGCACCGGTACTGCCGAGGTTCCTATCCCCAACGGGACATTTACATGTCCATGCCGCCCATGCCGCCCGGCGGCATGCCGCCATGGCTGTGCTCCTCGTCCTTCGGAGCTTCGGCGATCATGACTTCGGTCGTGAGCAGCAGGCCCGAGACCGACGCCGCGTTCTGCAGCGCAAGGCGCGTGACCTTGGTCGGATCGAGGATGCCCTCTTCGAGCATGTCGCCGTACTCGCCCGTCGCAGCGTTGTAGCCGTACGAGCCCTTGCCCGCCTTCACGGCGTTGACGACGACCGCGGCATCTTCGCCGGCATTCTCCACGATCTGGCGCAGCGGCTCTTCGATGGCACGCGCCAGAATGCGGATACCGACGGTCTGATCCTCGTTGGCGCCTTCGAGCTTCTCGATGGCCTTCTGCGCACGGATGAGCGCAACGCCACCGCCCGGCACCACGCCTTCCTCGACGGCCGCGCGGGTCGCATGCAGCGCGTCCTCGACGCGCGCCTTCTTCTCCTTCATCTCGACTTCGGTCGCGGCGCCGACCTTGATCACCGCCACGCCGCCGGAGAGCTTCGCAACGCGCTCCTGCAGCTTCTCCTTGTCGTAGTCGGAGGTCGCTTCCTCGATCTGCTGGCGGATCGACTCGATGCGCGCCTTGATGTCGGCGGGCTTGCCGGCACCGTCGATGATCGTCGTGTTCTCCTTCTCGACCACGACCTTCTTGGCTTCGCCGAGATCGTTGAGCGTCGCCTTCTCGAGCTGCAGACCGACCTCGTCGGAGATCACCGTGCCGCCCGTGAGGATGGCGATGTCCTGCAGCATGGCCTTGCGGCGGTCGCCGAAGCCCGGGGCCTTCACGGCCGCAACCTTCAGGATGCCGCGGATGTTGTTCACGACCAGCGTGGCGAGCGCTTCACCATCGACGTCCTCGGCGATGACGAGCAGCGGACGGCTGGCCTTGGCAACGCCCTCGAGCAGCGGCAGCAGCTCGCGGATGTTCGAGATCTTCTTGTCGACCAGCAGCACGAACGGCTTTTCGAGCTCGGCCGTCTGGTTCGCCTGGTTGTTGATGAAGTAGGCGGACAGATAGCCGCGGTCGAACTGCATACCCTCGACCACTTCGAGCTCGTTCTCGAGGCCCGAGCCCTCTTCCACCGTGATGACGCCTTCCTTGCCGACCTTCTCCATCGCATCGGCGATCGTCTTGCCGATCGACTCGTCCGCGTTGGCCGAGATCGTGCCGACCTGCGCGATCGCCTTCGAGTCCTTGCAGGGCTTCGAGAGCTTCTTCAGCTCCTCGGTCGCCACCGCCACGGCCTTGTCGATACCGCGCTTGATGTCCATCGGGTTGCGGCCCGAGGCGACGGCCTTCAGGCCCTCGCGGATGATCGCCTGCGCGAGCACCGTCGCGGTCGTCGTACCGTCACCGGCTTCGTCGGAGGTGTTGGACGCGACTTCCTTCACCATCTGCGCGCCCATGTTCTCGAACTTGTCCTTCAGCTCGATCTCTTTCGCGACCGAGACGCCGTCCTTCGTGACGGTCGGGGCGCCGAAGCTCTTCTCGAGCACGGCATTGCGGCCCTTCGGGCCGAGCGTCGCCTTGACGGCGTTCGCGAGAATGTTGACGCCTTTCACCATCCGGTTGCGGGCGTCATCGGAAAAACGAACTTCTTTGGCTGCCATGTTCTTAAGCTCCGATTACTTGCCTTCGATGACGGCCATGACGTCTTCTTCGCGCATGACCAGAAGCTCTTCGCCGTCGACCTTCACTTCCGTTCCGCTGTACTTGCCGAACAGAATCTTGTCGCCGACCTTCACATCGAGGGGACGGACCTGGCCGTCTTCGAGAATCTTGCCCTTGCCGACCGCCACGATCTTTCCCTGAATCGGCTTTTCGGCCGCGGTATCGGGAATGACGATGCCACCCGGAGTGGTGCGCTCTTCCTCCAGGCGTTTCACGATGACGCGGTCATGAAGAGGACGAATCTTCATGGATATCGCTCCTTAAGAGAGGTGAATAAGTTAAGTAGGGTCCGAGGCGCTGGGAGGGCAGCTTGGCCCGCCTTGAACGAGGCTATTAGCACTCCCCGCGAACGGCTGCTAATCATAGGCAGCGAGCTTCGGAATTCAAGCCAGGCCGTGGAAGATTGGGTACGGCGCCCGGCTGTTTTCGGGGAGCCCGCGATACTTTTGGCGCTTTCAGGTCTCTTAGCGTGACGGCCCCGGCGGGCGGACCGTAGGATCGAAAGGATGAGCACGATGCGTTTCTGGCGAGTGGGTTGGCTTGCGTGGCTGGTGTTCGGTGCGGTCACCGCGTTCGCAGCGGATGGCGCCACGGACATGCCGTCAGCCGGCGGGATCAATGCCATTCTCGGCGCGAAGCAGAGTGCGGAGCCCGAATTCCTGCCCCCCGACGAGGCGTTCCAGGTCGCAGCGGAGGCGGATGGCCCGGGGCGGGTGCGCGTCGAATGGGCCATCCACGAGGGCTACTACCTCTACAAGAGCCGCATTCACTTCGCGACCACCGATCCGCAGGTGCAGCTCGGTACGCCGTCTTTGCCGACCGGGAAGAAAAAGCACGATGAGTACTTCGGCGACCAGGAGGTCTACCACGACGGGCTCGTGGCGACCGTACCCATCACGGTCCCAGGCGGCGCCGGCGAGCTGCCGCTCGATGTCACTTATCAGGGGTGCGCGGAGGCGGGGCTGTGCTACCCGCCCATCACGAAGAATCTCAAGGTCAGCCTCGGTGGAGACGCCGCGGGGGCGTCGAGCGCCGCGGGCGCCACGGCGGCCGGCAAATCGGCCGGCAGTTCGACCACGGCGGCGGCTTCCGCAGCGCGCGACCGCGGTGGCTATGTCTCCGAGCAGGACCGGCTGGCCGGACTCCTGCGCGATGGAAATCTCGCGGCGGTTCTCGCCACCTTCTTCAGTATAGGCGTACTGCTCTCATTCACACCCTGCGTGCTGCCGATGATCCCGATTCTCTCGGGACTCATCGTGGGCCAGGGCGAGAAGGTCACCGCGACCCGCGGTTTCTCGCTCGCCTTTACGTACGTGCAAGGAATGGCTCTGACCTACGCCGCCGCAGGTGCGGCGTTCGTCCTTCTGTTCAAGCAGGCGCCGCAGGCCTTCTTCCAGCAGCCGTGGATGCTCGCCCTGTTCGCCGCACTGTTCGTCGCGCTGGCGCTGGCGATGTTCGGCGCCTATACGCTGCAGCTTCCGAGCGCTCTGCAAACGCGCCTCACCGGCGTGAGCAACAAGCAGAAGTCGGGCACCTATAGCGGCACATTCATCATGGGCGCGCTGTCGGCCTTGGTCGTGACGGCGTGCGTCGCACCCGCGCTGATCGCCGCGCTGTCAGTCATCAGTCAGACCGGTCAGGTGGCGCGTGGCGCCGCCGCGCTGTATGTGACCGGGCTCGGAATGGGCGTGCCGCTGCTGCTAGTCGGCGCATCCGCCGGCTCCCTGCTCCCGAGAGTCGGGCCCTGGATGGACACGGTGAAGTCGCTCTTCGGCGTGCTCTTCCTCGGCGTGGCCATCTACTTCGTGCAGCCCCTCTTGCCGCCGGCGATTGCGATGCTGTTGTGGTCTGCGCTCGCGGTGGTTTCCGGCTTTTGGATCTTCTCGTTGAAGGCGCGTGATGGCGGACCTGCGCCGGCTGCAGTGCGCGCGCCCGGCCTGCTCGCGGTGGTGTACGGCATCATCCTGCTGATCGGGGTGGCTGCCGGCGGCACCGACCCGGTGCAGCCCTTGAGCCCGCTTCGCCTCGGGAGCACCGCCGTCGCGGCAGGCTCTGGGCCGCAGGACTCCGGACTCAGTTTCGAGACCATCAAGTCGGTGGGCGATCTGAAGCAGCGTGTCGCGGCTGCAAGCGCTGCGGGCAAGCCGGTCATGCTCGACTTCTACGCGGATTGGTGCGTCTCCTGTAAGGAGATGGAGAAATACACCTTCACCGATCCCTCAGTGCAGGCTGCCCTGCGCAACGCCGTGCTCCTTCGCGCCGACGTCACGCGGAACGACGCCGACGATCAGGCGTTGCTCCAGCACTTCGGCATCTTCGGACCGCCGACCATCGCGTTCTACGACCCGAGCGGACAGGAGCAGCGCAACTTCCGCGTCGTGGGCTACATGAAAGCGCCGGAATTCGCGACGGTGCTGCGCCAGGCCTTCGCAGGCGGCGGCAAGACGAGCTGAGCGGACATGAACGGCAAGGTGATTGCGGGCGTCCTCGTCGTGGCGGTCGCGATGGCGGGCGGCTTTGCGCTGCAGCGATCGCTCGGTCATCGCCCGACGATCACGCAACAGGACCGCGCCAGTGCCGCCGCGAGTGCCGCGGTGGCGGAAAGCGCAAAGGATGAGATCAAGGCGCCCGCCAACCAGGCCGCGCCGCAACCGCGCGCGATCCCGGAAACCCTCCCCGCCATCTCGCTCCCCGATCGCGACGGCGTGACGCGCACTCTCTCCGACTGGAAGGGCCAGCCGGTCGTGGTGAACTTCTGGGCGACGTGGTGCGGCCCGTGCCGCGAGGAGATCCCGCTGCTGAAGGCTCTGCGCAACGAGCGCAGCCGCGATCGCCTCGAGATCATCGGCATCGCCATCGATCAGCGCGACGCCGTGCTGAAGTACGCTCGCGAGATCGGCATCGATTACCCCATCCTCATCGGCGAGAAGGAGGGGTTTGCCGCCGCCGAATCGCTGGGCGTCGCCCTCGTGCTGCCGTTCTCCGTCTTCGCGGACAGCAGCGGCCACATCGTCACGGTGAAGATCGGCGAGCTGCACCCGAACGAGGCCGAGTTCATCCTCGACCGGGTGCGCGATGTCGATATGAAACGCCTCGATCTGGCCTCCGCCCGCCGGCAGATCGCGGACAAGCTCCGCGAATTCTCCATCGAGCGCGGCAAGCAAGCCGCCGCGGCCGGCTAAAGTCCTCACGGCCCGCGCTTCGGCAACCCTCACGCGAAACTCGACCGCGGGCGTGTGTTCCCGGCTATGATGCGCGGGCGCAACGCCCCGGTACCGACACCCCAGCGCGCCCGTGACCCGTCAGATCGGACGAACGTCGCCAATCTCGCCAAGAAAGTATCGCTATTGACGGGAATTGGGGTACATTCGCGCCGCTTTCCGCTCTGATCGGAGTATGTCAAACAGGCCCATGGCCCGGCTGCTGCTGCTGAACGGCCCGAATTTGAACCTGCTCGGCACACGCGAGCCGGCGCTCTATGGCGCGGCCACGCTTGCGTCCATCGAGCAGCGGGCGGCCGCCGTCGCGAAAGAGCTCGGCCATGAGCTCACGGCGTTCCAGAGCAACGCCGAGCACGAGCTGATCGAGCGCATCCACCAGGCCGGCCGCGAAGGCGTGGCCTTCATCATTTTCAATCCAGCCGGCTTCTCGCATACGAGCGTCGCGCTGCGCGACGCGCTGCTGGCCGTCGCGGTGCCGTTCATCGAAGTGCATCTGTCGAATATTCATGCGCGCGAGCGGTTTCGGCACCACTCCTATTTCTCCGACGTCGCGGTCGGTTCGATCGTCGGCCTCGGCGCCATCGGCTACGAGCTGGCCGTGCGCGCGGCTGCCGAACGGCTGTCGCGCCCGTCCTGATCCCACTTGGCAACGCTGACTTTCAGGGGAGCTCTCCTCGCATGGACATTCGCAAAATCAAGAAACTGATCGAGCTGCTCGAGGAGTCCGGCATCGCCGAGATAGAAATCAAGGAAGGCGAGGAAGCCGTGCGCATCAGCCGCATGCCCACGGGCGCCGCGGCAACGATGCAGACCTATGCCCTTCCCGCCGCGTCGCCACCGGTGGCAATGACCCCCGCGCAGGCCGCAGCGGCCGCCGCGCCCGCCGCTGCCGAGGCGCCTGCCGCCGCTCGCACCCGGCCCAACGAGCACGTCATCACGGCGCCCATGGTCGGCACCTATTACTCGGCGCCCTCTCCGGGGGCGAAGGCGTTCGTCGAGATCGGCGACGAGGTCAAGGTCGGCCAGGTGCTTTGCATCATCGAAGCGATGAAGATGATGAATCAGATCGAATCCGACAAAGCCGGCCGGGTTACCTCGATCATGGCCCGCAACGGCGACCCGGTGGAATTCGGGCAGCCGTTGTTCGTCATCGAATAAGTCCCATGCTCGAGAAGATCGTCATCGCCAACCGCGGCGAGATCGCGCTTCGCATCCTGCGCGCGTGCCGCGAGCTCGGGATCCGCACGGTCGCGGTCCATTCGACCGCAGACTACAACCTGAAGCACGTGCTGCTCGCAGACGAATCCGTTTGCATCGGTCCGCCGCCCTCCTCCGGCAGCTACCTGAACATGCCGGCGATCATCAGCGCGGCGGAAGTGACGGACTCGGTCGGCATCCACCCCGGCTACGGCTTTCTCTCGGAGAACGCGGACTTCGCGGAGCGCGTCGAGAAGAGCGGCTTCGTGTTCGTCGGCCCGAAGGCCGAAACGATCCGCTTGATGGGCGACAAGGTGTCGGCCATCAAAGTGATGAAGAGCCATGGCGTGCCGTGCGTGCCCGGATCCGAGGGCCCGCTCGGCGAAGACCCGGACGAGAACCTGCGCATTGCGCGCGACATCGGCTACCCGGTGATCATCAAGGCCTCGGGCGGCGGCGGCGGGCGCGGCATGCGCGTCGTGCACGCGGAAGCGGCGCTGCTGAATGCCATCAGCATCACGAAAGCGGAAGCGCGTGCGGCGTTCGGCAACGAACAGGTCTACATGGAGAAGTTCCTCGAGAAGCCGCGCCACATCGAGTTTCAGGTGCTGGCGGACGCACACGGGAACGTCGTCCATCTCGGCGAGCGCGATTGCTCGATGCAGCGGCGCCATCAAAAAGTGGTCGAGGAAGCGCCGGCGCCCGGCATCACGGCGAAGCAACGGCGCGTGATGGGCGATCGTGTGGTCGAAGCATGCCGCGCGGTCGGTTATCGCAGCGCCGGCACACTCGAGTTCCTGTATCAGGACGGCGAGTTCTATTTCATCGAGATGAACACGCGCATCCAGGTCGAGCACCCGGTGACGGAGCTGATCACCGGCATCGACCTCGTGAAAGCGCAGCTCCTCATCGCCTCGGGCGAGCGTCTGCCGTACGTGCAGAGCGACATCCAGATTCGCGGGCACGCCATCGAGTGCCGCATCAACGCCGAAGATGCGAAGACCTTCATGCCCTCGCCCGGCCCGATCCGCTTGTGGCACGCGCCCGGCGGCCCGGGCGTGCGCGTCGACAGCCATATCTACTCGGGCTACAACGTGCCGCCGCACTACGATTCGCTGATCGGCAAAGTCATCACGCACGGCGAGACGCGCGAGGCGGCCATCGCCCGCATGCGCAACGCGCTGGCGGAGATGGTGATCGAAGGCATCAAGACGAACGTGGCCTTGCACCAGGAAATCTTCAATCACGCCGCATTCCAGAAGGGCGGCACCGACATTCACTACCTGGAGCGCCGTTTGGGCCTCCGATGAGGTGGAGTGGAATCGGACGCCTTTCTTGAATTGAGCTTCGATCTCGGCGATCTCGACGCCGAGACCGCGGAAGCGGCGTGCTTCGAGAGCGGCGCGAGCTCCGTGACCTTCACGGACACGCGCGACGACCCGGTCCTCGAGCCGGCGCCCGGCGAGTTCCGTCTGTGGCCGGCGACACGCATTCAGGCACTCTATTCGGGCGATACGGACAGCGCTGAAGCCATCCGCATGGTGTGCGCGGCGCTCGGCATCGCGCCCGAGCGCATCACCGTCAAACGAATCGCGAATCGCGCTTGGGAGCGCGAGTGGCTGAAAGATTTTCACGCCATGCGTTTCGGCCGCCGCCTGTGGGTGGCGCCGCATCACGAGCACATCGCGCAGCAGGATGCGGTCATCGTGCGGCTCGACCCCGGTCTCGCCTTCGGTACGGGTACGCACCCCACGACCGCGATGTGCCTCGAATGGCTCGAGCATTACGTGACGCCCGGCGTGCGCGTCATCGACTACGGGTGCGGCTCCGGAATCCTCGCGCTCGCTGCCGTCAAGCTGGGCGCGAGCCATGCATACTGCTTCGATATCGATCCGCAGGCACTCATCGCGACACGCGACAACGCGGCCGCGAACGGCATCACGGAGCGCGTCACGGTCTGCGAGCGGCCGGAGCAGTTGCCCGCGGGAGTGGACATCCTCGTCGCGAACATCCTGTCCGGACCGCTGTGCGCGCTGGCGCCAAGCTTTGCCGCACTGGTTCGGAGCGACGGAGCGCTCGTATTGGCAGGTCTCATGTCGTTCCAGACACCCGAGGTGGCACAAGCGCACGACGCGTGGTTTGATATGCGCCCGTTTGCCAGGCGCGACGACTGGATTGGTCTCTCAGGACGCCGCCGCCTGTGACTTCCAACAGGAAGCATCGACAGGTTCTCTGAACCGCACACACCAATGTTCACTGTCTGCCCCAAGTGCGCGCTGACGCTCGTCGTGACGGCCGCGGATCTGCGCGTCGCGCAGGGCTACGTGCGGTGCGGCCGCTGCTCGAACGTCTTCAACGCGATCGTCGGACTCTCCGAGGATCGCTCGGGCGGCACACCCGCGCAGCCGGGCACGGCGACGACGTCGATCATTCGCAAAGCGCCGTCGATCAGCGACGATCCGCCGCACGAGGGGCTGTCTTCGAATACCGACGACACCGAGGTGCTGTACGCGGAACCGGAGCGCGACAGGCCGGAGGTGAGCTTCCAGGACATCTTCGTCGAGGCGCCGCCGCCGGCACCGGCACCGAAGTCGCCGCCGCAGAGCCCGCCGCCCAAGTCCGCGGCCGCGAAGGGGCCCGCGACGTCGCCGCCGAAGGCAGCGCAACCGGAGCCCCCGGCGTTCACCGATTCCATTCCGGACATCGCGCTCGAGTTCAATCCGGCCGCGACGGACGTCACCCAGGTGTTCGTCGAAGCGCCGCCCGTGAAGCTCGATTTGCGCGAGATCACCGGCCGCTTCCAGCAGCCATCGCAAGCTGAGAGCTCCCCGCCGGCGCGATCGTCCCCGCCGTCTTCGCGACAACAAGTCACGCCTTCTGCGCGGCCTGGGGCGCGCGATGAACGGGACGAGGACGAGCTCGAGGATTTGCGCGCGTTCGCGGCCCAACTCGGTGCGACCGGCAAGCAGCAACCGCCGCAGTCGGAAGCGCCGAGCAAACCGGTCGCGCTCGGTAGCGATACGAGCGGACGATCTGCCGCCGCGAAGAGCGGTGCGCCGAAGCCCGATGGCAGCAGCGCGACGGGCCCGCAAAGGCAAACGTCTGCGCCGGCACGTCCAGCAGCGTCCCGCCGTCCGTCCGCCGCACCATCCGCGGCCGCCTCGAGCAAGCGAGCGACGGGTTCGGAGGACGTGCTGGTCTATCGGGGTTCGCCCTACAACACGGCGGACGAACCCGTCAATCTCGCGCGCAAAGCCGCGGCGGCGGCCGCGAGACGTCGGCTCGCACAGCAGCAAGCGCCGGCCGACCCGGAAGAGCCCGTCTATTACGACGATGGCGAAGACTTCGATGCACCACCGGCCGACGATGCCGGTGCTTTCGTGGCCGCCAACGAGATCACGCCGCGCCCGCTGCAGCGCGGCCGGCGGCTCGCGTGGATGGGCGGCATCGCGGCACTCGGTGTGGTGCTCGTCGCGCAGGCGATCCATCACAATCGCCACGATCTCGCGACGAAGGCGAGCCTCAATCGTCCGCTCACGCGCTTCTACGCGGCGATCGGCGTGCCGCTCGTGCCGCGCTGGAATCCGGCGTCGTACGAGGTGCGGCAGCTCGGCGCGTTCTCCGGCGCCGGCGACAGCGGCAATCTCACCGTGCGTGCCAGTCTCAAGAATGATGCGGACCAGCCGTTGCCCCTGCCGCTCCTGCGCATCACCGTGCAGGATCGTTATGGCAACCGGATCGCGACGCGCGACGTGCCGCCGAGCGGCTACGTGCCGGGCGCGCTGCCGCCGGACGCGCATCTCGGCGCGGGCCAGCGGATCGATGCGGAGATGTCGTTCAAGGATCCGGGCCGCGACGCCGTCGGCTTCGAGATCGACGCGTGCCTGCCGACGCCCGAAGGCGGCATCGCGTGCGCGAACGACACGGCGCCCGTGCGCTGAGCGCCGCCCTTCCGCACGCACTCGCAGCGCCCATGCAGATCGGACCTTACGTTCTCTCGTCGAATGTCGTGCTCGCGCCGATGGCGGGCGTCACGGATCGTCCATTCCGGATTCTCTGCCGCCGACTCGGCGCGGGACTCGCGGCTTCGGAGATGCTCACCGCGGACACGCGATTGTGGACCACGTCCAAATCCCGGCACCGCATGGATCACGAGGGCGAGCCCGAGCCGCGTGTCGTGCAGCTCGCGGGCGCGGAGCCTGCGGCGCTCGCCGAGGCCGCGCGCCGCAACGTGGCGCTGGGGGCGCAGATCATCGACATAAACATGGGTTGCCCCGCGAAGAAGGTGTGTGGCAAGGCGTGCGGCTCGGCGCTGCTGAAAGACGAGTCGCTCGTTGCGCGCGTGCTCGAAGCGGTGGTCAATGCAGTGAGCGTGCCAGTGACGCTCAAGATCCGCACCGGTTGGGACGCGATGAATCGGAACGGCGTGCGTATTGCACGTATTGCGCAAGCCGCGGGCATTCAGGCACTCGCGGTGCACGGCCGCACGCGTGAGGATTTTTATACAGGTTCTGCCGAGTACGAAACGATTCGCGCGATCAAATCCGCCGTCACGATTCCCGTATTCGCGAACGGAGATATCGACAATCCGCAAAAAGCGCGCGACGTGCTTGATTTCACTCGCGCCGACGGTGTGATGATCGGTCGCGCGAGTCACGGCGCGCCATGGATCTTTCGCGCTGTCAATTCACACCTGACCACAGAGAAGTCGAGCGCGTCACTCGCTCGCGAAGAAGTGCGTGCTATCATCCTCGCTCACCTCGAATCTCTGTACGCCTTCTATGGCGAAGACCTCGGGGTGCGAATCGCTCGCAAACATCTCGGTTGGTATTTCGCTTCGCTGCCGGACTCGACGAAACTGCGCGCGAGTCTGATGGCGCCGACGACTACCGCCTTGCAGTTCGCGACGGCAAAAGGTCATCTCGATGGGTGGGTCGACGATGAGGCCGCGCAGGCGGCCTGATGTCTTGGGTTGAACGGGGAAGTCCACGCATGACAGCAAAAAAGAAAAGCCGTCCGCGGCGTGAATACGTCGCGCGGACGAGCGGCAAAGAAGTGCCACTCAGAAACCACGCCGAGCAGGCGCTGCACGATTACTTCGCGAGCTTGAACGGCCATCGGCCGGCGCAGCTCTACGACATGGTGTTGCGCGAAGTGGAGGAGCCACTGTTCAAGGCGGTGCTGGATTACGTCGAAGGCAACCAGAGCCGGGCCGCGGGCATCCTCGGCATCAACCGCGGCACGTTGCGCAAGAAGCTGCGACAGTTCGGCCTGTCGGCCTAGGCCGATTCCCGGCCCTCGCCACGGACGCGCGGGGGCCGGTTACAATTTCCCCCATCATGCTCGTTGCCATTCGTCGCGCGCTGCTTTCCGTTTCGGACAAGACCGGGATCGTCGAGCTCGCGCGCGAGCTCGCGCGGCGCAACGTCGAAATCCTCTCGACCGGCGGCACGGCGAAGCTGCTCGCCGACGCCGGCATCGCCGTGAAGGAAGTCGCGGCCCATACGGGTTTCCCTGAGATCATGGACGGGCGCGTGAAGACGCTGCATCCGAAGATCCATGGCGGTCTTCTCGGACGGCGCGGCGTCGACGATGCGGTCATGAAGACGCACGACATCGCGCCCATCGACCTGCTCGTCGTCAATCTCTATCCGTTCGCGGCGACGGTTGCGCGGCCCGACTGTACGTACGAGCAGGCGGTCGAGAACATCGATATCGGCGGGCCCGCGATGGTGCGCGCCGCGGCGAAGAATCACGAGTCGGTCGCGGTCGTCGTCGATCCTGCCGACTATCGTGCGCTTCTCGACGAGCTGGCGGCGAGCTCCGGCGCGACGACGCTCGCGACGCGCTCGCGGCTCGCCGCGAAGGCGTACGCGCACACGGCGCGCTACGACACGATGGTGTCGAGCTACCTGCTCGCGAAGCACGGGGTCGCGACGGAGGAATTTCCCGGCACGTTGCCGCTCGTTTTCGACAAAGTGCAGGACCTACGCTACGGCGAGAATCCGCACCAGCGAGCCGCGTTCTATCGCGAGCTCGGCGCGCCCGGCGCCGGCGTCGCGACGGCGCGCGTCGTTCAAGGCAAAGACCTCTCGTTCAACAACATCGCGGACGCGGACACGGCCATCGAGTGCGTCAGGCAATTCGCCGAGCCCGCGTGCGTGATCGTGAAGCACGCGAACCCGTGCGGCGTGGCGGAGGCGGCATCCGTGCGCGACGCGTATGAAGGCGCCTATCGCACGGACCCGACGTCCGCCTTCGGCGGCATCATCGCGTTCAATCGAGCGCTGGACGCCGCGACGGCGCGCGTGATCGTCGAGCGCCAGTTCGTCGAAGTGATCGCCGCGCCGGCCATCGCCGACGATGCGCTCGCCGTGCTCGCGGCAAAGCCGAACGTGCGCGTGCTCGCGCTCGGCGATCTCGCGCCGGCCGCCGCCGGGCTCGAGATTCGCAGCGTGACCGGCGGGCTCCTCGTGCAAACCCGCGACACCGGCATGGTCAGCGCCGCCGAGCTGCGGGTGGTCACGAAGCGCAAGCCGAGCGATGCCGAGCTCGCGGACCTGCTGTTCGCCTGGCGCGTGTGCAAGTTCGTGAAATCGAACGCCATCGTGTACGCGCGCAACCGCACGACCATCGGTGTGGGCGCGGGACAGATGAGCCGCGTGTACTCGAGCAAGCTCGCCGCCATGAAGGCGGCGGACGAGAAGCTCGAAGTCGCCGGTGCCGTCATGGCGTCCGATGCCTTCTTCCCCTTCCGCGACGGTCTCGATGTCGCCGCAGGTTTCGGCATCAAGGCCGTGATCCAGCCGGGTGGCTCGAAAAAAGACGCGGAAGTCATCGCCGCGGCGGACGAGCACGGCATGGCGATGGTGTTCACGGGCATGCGCCATTTCCGCCACTGAGTCATGAAAGTTCTCGTCGTCGGTTCCGGTGGACGTGAGCACGCGCTGGCGTGGAAGTGCGCGCAGTCGCCGCGCGTCACCGAGGTACTCGTCGCGCCCGGCAACGCCGGCACCGCGCAGGAACCCAAAGTTCGCAACGTCGACGTCATGGCCGACGACATCTCGGGGCTGGTACGGCTCGCGCAGACCGAAGGCGTCGACCTCACGATCGTCGGGCCCGAAGGGCCGCTCGTCATGGGCATCGTCGATGCGTTCAAGCAGCGCGGGCTCAAGTGCTTCGGCCCGGGTCGCAAGCAGGCGCAGCTCGAAGGCTCGAAGGCCTTCACCAAGGACTTCCTGAAGCGGCACGGCATTCCGACGGCGAAGTCCGCGACATTCACGCAGGACAACTTCGACCCGTCGTACGTGCAGAAGCAGAAGCCGCCGATCGTCGTGAAGGCGAGCGGGCTCGCCGCGGGCAAGGGCGTCATCATCGTCGACTCCGTGGCGGAAGCGATCGCGACGGCACGCGCGATGTTCGACGGGCAATTCGGCGATGCCGGCCGCGAAGTGGTCATCGAGGAATTCCTCGAGGGCGAGGAAGCGAGCTTCATCGTGATGGCGGACGGCACGAACATCCTGCCCTTCGCGAGCTCGCAGGATCACAAGCGGCGCGACGACGGCGATCACGGCCCGAACACCGGCGGCATGGGGGCGTACTCACCCGCGCCGGTCGTCACGCCTGCGATGCACGCGCGCATCATGAAACAGGTGATCGAGCCGACGATTCGCGGGCTCGCCAAAGACGGCATGCCTTATACGGGCTTCCTCTACGCGGGCATCATGGTCGCGCCGGACGGCACGCCCAACGTGCTCGAGTTCAATTGCCGCTTCGGCGATCCCGAAACGCAGCCGATCATGATGCGGCTCGAGTCCGATCTGACCGAGCTGATCGAGGCCGCGCTCGAGGGCCGCCTCGATCAGGTGCAGGCCAAATGGGATTCGCGTGCCGCGCTCGGCGTGGTGCTCGCGGCGAGCGGCTATCCGGACAGTGTGCGCCGCGGTGACGTCATCGAAGGGCTCGATGCCGCGGCCAAGCTGCCCGGCAAGGTGTTCCATGCGGGCACGAAGGTCGATGACCAGGGACGCATCGTGACGAACGGCGGCCGCGTGCTCTGCTGCGTGGGCCTCGGCGCGACCGTCCGCGAGGCGCAGCGCGAAGCGTATGCGCTGGCCGATGCCATCCACTGGCTTGGCATCCAATACCGCCGCGATATCGGCTATCGCGCCGTCGAGCGCGAACGCGGGCGCTGAGGCGCCCGGGCTTGAGCGGGCCCAATCAGTTTCGCCTGCTCGCCCAACGCCGTTTCCTGCCTTTTTTCGGCGCGCAGGCGCTCGGCGCATTCAACGACAACGTGTATCGCAACGTGCTCGTGATTCTCATCACGTATCACGCGGCGGCCGCGACGACGCTCGCCCCGGAGCTGCTCACGAATCTCGCGGGCGGCGTTTTCATCCTGCCTTTCGTGCTGTTCTCGGGATTCGCCGGGCAGCTCTCGGACCGCTTCGACAAGTCGCGCGTGATCCAGGCGATCAAGGCCATCGAAGTGCTGATCATGGCGCTCGCCGGCGTCGGGCTCGCGACGATGAACCTCGCGCTGCTCTACGGCGCGCTCTTCCTGCTCGGCACGCATTCGACATTCTTCGCGCCCGCGAAGTACGGCCTCCTGCCCCAGGTGCTCTCGGCGACGGAGCTCGTCGGCGGAAACGCGCTGCTCGAGATGGGCACGTTCCTCGCCATCCTGCTCGGCACGCTGCTCGGTGGCGTGCTTGCAGCCGGCAACGACATCGCAGTGATCGTCGCCACGCTGCTTGGGATCGCAGTTGCGGGGCTCGCAATGAGCCTCGCCATGCCGCGCACGCCGGCAGCCGACCCGAATCTGTGCATCGACTGGAATCCATGGCGCTCCACGTGGGCGAGCATTCAGGCGGCACGCGAGTCGCGCACCGTGTTCCTCTCCGTGCTGGGCAACTCGTGGTTCTGGTTCTACGGCGCGCTCGTGCTGGCGCAGCTGCCGCTGTTCGTGAAGACCGTGCTCAACGGGACCGAGGAAGTCGTCACGCTCTTTCTCGTACTGTTCTCGGCGGGGGTCGGCATCGGCTCGCTCCTGTGCGAGAAGCTCTCCGGACGCAAGGTGGAAATCGGGCTCGTGCCGTTCGGATCGATCGGGCTCACCGTGTTCGCGCTCGACCTCGCGCTTGCGTCGCCCGCGCAATCCGCCGCGCAGAGCTCGAGCGCATCGGCGTTCCTGCACACGCCGGGCTCATGGCGCCTGCTGACCGATGCGGGTCTCATCGGCGTGTTCGGCGGCATCTTCATCGTGCCGCTGTATGCGCTGATGCAGCAGCGTTCGCGTCCGGAAGTGGTGTCGCGAGTGATCAGCGCGGCGAACGTCCTGAATTCAGTCTTCATCGTCGCCGCAGCCCTGTTCGCGGCGGCCGCGCTGGCGAATGGGGTCACGATCCCGCAGCTCTTCATCGCCGTGGCCGTCATGAACGCGGCGATCGCGATCTACATCTACACGCTCGTGCCGGAGTTCCTGCTCCGCTTCCTCTCGTGGATTCTCATCAATGTGCTGTATCGGCTGCGCGTCGAGGGCATCGATAAGATCCCCGAGCACGGGCCTGCGCTGCTCATCTGCAATCACGTGAGCTTCGTCGATCCCATCGTGATCTCGGCAGCGTGTCGGCGACCCGTGCGCTTCATCATGGAGGCGTCGATCTTTCGCATTCCCGTGCTGAATCTCGTGTTTCGCGGGATGAAGGCGATTCCCGTGGCACCGCAGAAAGAGGATCCCGAGACCTACGAACGCGCGTTTCAGAGTGCCGCGCGCGAGCTGCGTGCCGGGCAGCTCGTGTGCATCTTTCCGGAAGGCCGTCTGACGACGGACGGTGAGATCCGGGAATTCCGCGCGGGCATGCTGCGCATCCTGAGAGAGACGCCGGTGCCCGTCGTGCCGATGGCGGTATCGAACCTCTGGGGCTCGATGTTCTCGCGCTATTCGAGGGCGCTGATGGGGCGTCTGCCGCGCAAATATCTGGCGCGCATCACGCTCGCCGTCGGCGATCCCGTGCCGCCGGAGAGCGTGACGCTCGAGAATTTACGCGCCCAGGTGGCCGCGCTGCGCTACCAGCCCTGACGCTGCGGGAGACGCGCCGGCGAGCTGCGTCGCCGGCGCATCATGGCTCAGCGAACCCGTCCGCGACGGAACAGATTGACGATTGCGAGGAGGATGACAGCGCCGAGGAACGAGACGCCGAGCCCCGCGAGGCTCAGATCGCCCTGATTGATCGTCCCGGCCCCGACGAGCGGGCTGATCAGCCAGCCGCCGAGCAGCGCGCCGATGATGCCGACCACGATGTTCAGCAGGATTCCCTGCTGGCCATCGGTCCGCATCACGAGACTCGCGAGCCAACCAATCACGCCACCAACCACCAGCCAAATAATGATGTTCATACAGGCTTCCCCTTCTGCATTGGAAAAAATCGCCTGTGGCGATTTTTTCGAGCCGCTACCCAGACACCGGCGGCAAGAAGCGTGGTGCTTGCCGCCTACCCAGGTCGCGTCAGCCACCGGCGCCGTGATTAACCCGCAACCGCGGCGGCCGTTCCATCAGGCAAGCGGACAATGCAAGCTTCGCGTTGTCCTACAGCGGTTGTAACTCGTGCAGGGGCGTGCACCCGCGGCGTGCCCGTACGCGCTCACGCGCACCGAAAACGCTCGGTAAGGGGTTAACGGACGGTGCCAAGCCGCCTTTCCGCTCACTGGGCGGGCGCTCGGGCGCGGTGGCACGCGCGTTGCAAGATCCCGACCCGAAGCAATTAACACGAACCGCCCGTTGAGGGAGCGAATGCATGACGACTCCGGTGTCCTGGCTCGAAACGCAGTTCTGCAGGTCCGTCGCGGCAACGCTGCTCGCGCGCAATGAATTCTTCGAGCTGCTGGAAGATGCGACCGTTTCGCCCGTGCAGATCGCACGCGCGCGCGCCACGTGGCGCAGCCACGCGGAGCAAATGGAGACGCTGAAGGGCTTGATCCCGACGACGTGAGCCGTCAGAAGCTCGCGCGCAGGAAGATCTCCGGGCCGCGCGTCGACTGGTCGAACCGGCCGGTCAGGTCGCCGGGCTGAGAGTTGTCCTTGCCCACGTCGACGAGGGAGTGCATTCGCGTCCAGCCAAGGCCCAGCGCGAGATTCTCGTGCCAGCGCCATTGCACGTCGCCGTGGTAATCGGACAGCGACCCGCGGAACTCATTCACGTGCGCCTGAAAGCGCTGCGCGCGGCCGGTGAGTGACCAGCGCTTGGAGATGCGCCAGGCCGCATCGATAGCGATGGTCGGGAACGCACCAACCGCCTCCTGACGCTCGCGGATGTTGCGCGCCGTCACCTCGCCCCGGGCGCGCGCTTCGATCAACGAAACGCCGAGCCCAAGGCCCGCCTCGAATCGATCCGTGTACAGGAGCGAGCGCGTGTACGTGAAGGTGAGCTGGCGCCATTCCAGCTGCGTCTGCGCCCGATCGTTCACGTTGAACGTGCGGTTGCCGAAGACGATCTGCTGGTCGAGCACTTTGTCGCCGAAGCGCGAGAGCTTCATGTAATCGACGCGCAGCCGATTCTTCTCGCGCAGCCGGATGGTCATCTCGGCGCGGCCTTCGGACTTGCTGTCCGGCATGCCGAGATCGTCTTCCGCGCTGAGCTCGGTGCCCGGGTCGCCGGTGCGCGGATCGAGGCGCATGTCCGTCGAGATGTCGGCCGGCCAATACAGGACGCGCAATGCGAAGCGATCGGTGATCGGGCTGGCGTTGCCCTTCTTCGGCGGCTTCAACGTATCGGAAGCGCGCGGCTTCGCCGCTTGGGTGCGCTGCGTCTGGGAGGGCTGATCCTCGTCGGCGGCCGATGCGGCCTCACTCAGATTCAAACCCACGGCCAACAGCGTCGCGGACAGCGCGAGGCTCAAACGCATGCGGAAGACTCCCGGGCCACAAAGGCAAGCGTCGGGCATCTTCTTACATGCCGTGCAGCCACGCCAGCGTCGTCGGTTTACGACGCCGGAAGTGTGAAAAGGTACCGAAATCAGCGCGGCAAAACGCGAGGTCGCCGCTGCCTCCTCGGCACTCTCAGCGCTTCATCGCCTCGAAGAATTCGCTGTTCGACTTCGTATCTTTCATCTTGTCGAGCAGGAATTCGATTGCCGCCAGCTCGTCCATGGGGTGCAGCAGCTTGCGCAGGATCCACATCTTTGCGAGCTCGCTCTGATCGGTGATGAGCTCTTCCTTGCGCGTGCCCGAGCGGTTGATGTTCACCGCGGGGAAGACGCGCTTCTCGGCGATGCGCCGGTCGAGGTGGATTTCGCTGTTGCCCGTGCCCTTGAATTCCTCGTAGATGACATCGTCCATCTTCGAGCCGGTGTCGATCAGGGCCGTGGCGAGAATCGTGAGGCTGCCGCCCTCCTCGATGTTGCGCGCGGCGCCGAAGAAGCGCTTCGGCCGCTGCAGCGCGTTCGCATCCACACCGCCCGTCAGCACCTTGCCGGATGACGGCACGACGGTGTTGTACGCACGGGCGAGGCGCGTGATCGAGTCGAGCAGAATGACGACGTCCTTCTTGTGCTCGACGAGGCGCTTCGCCTTCTCGATGACCATCTCGGCCACCTGCACGTGGCGTGCGGCCGGCTCATCGAACGTCGAGGACACGACCTCGCCCTTCACCGTCCGCTGCATCTCGGTGACTTCCTCGGGCCGCTCGTCGATGAGCAGCACGATCAGATAGACCTCCGGATGGTTCGAGGTGATGGCGGTGGCGATGTTCTGCAGCAGCATCGTCTTGCCCGCCTTCGGCGGCGAGACGATGAGGCCGCGCTGACCCTTGCCGATTGGGGCGACGAGGTCGATGGTGCGCGCGGTGAGGTCCTCGGTGGACCCGTTGCCGCGCTCGAGCTTAAGACGCTTCGTCGGATGGAACGGCGTCAGGTTCTCGAACAGCACCTTGTTGCGCGAGGAGTCCGGCGAATCGAAGTTGATCTCGCCGACCTTCAGCAGGGCGAAATAGCGCTCGCCGTCCTTCGGCGGCCGGATGAGGCCGGAGATCGTGTCTCCGGTGCGCAGGTTGAACCGGCGGATCTGGCTGGGGCTGACGTAGATGTCGTCCGGGCCGGCGAGGTAGGAGCCGTCCGCGGAGCGCAGGAAGCCGAAGCCGTCCTGCAGGATCTCGAGGACGCCGTCCCCGTAGATGTTCTCGCCGTTGCGGGCGTGCGCCTTCAGGATCGAGAAGATGATGTCCTGCTTGCGCGAGCGGGCGAGGTTCTCGAGCCCCATGGACTCGGCCATCTTCACCAGCTCGTGGATCGGCTTGGACTTGAGCTCGGTGAGATTCATCGAGCTGCGCGACTGCGTCAGCTCGGCGGGGCTGATGATCTCGGCGTCGTCGTCGAGATACTCGGCCTCGTGCATCATCTCGTCCTGGCGCCCGCCGTTGTTGCCGCGGTTGCCGTCGCGATTGCCATCGCGCATCCCGCCGTGTCGCGGGCCCTTGGGGCGATTTCTGCCCTGATTTCCTAAATAGCCTCTCACAGCGCTCCGCCTCGGTCGCGCGCGACCGGTTCGAGGTTGCTGTCCAAGAAGGCCGCGAGCTGCGACTTCGAGACCGCGCCGACCTTTTGGGCCTCGACGGTCCCGTTCTTGAACAGGATGAGTGTGGGGATCCCGCGGATGCCGAACTTGGGCGGCGTCTGGGGGTTCTCGTCGATGTTGAGTTTGGCCACCTTGATGCGGTCGCTGTACTCGCTCGCGATCTCGTCGAGGATGGGGGCGATCATCTTGCAGGGGCCGCACCATTCGGCCCAGAAGTCGAGCAGGACGGGTTTTTCGGATTTGAGGACGTCCTGGGAGAACGTGGCATCGGTGGTATGCACGATGTGCGAGCTACTCACGCGGTTGAACCTCCGGTCGGAGAGCAGAAATTAAGGTTGGATAGGCCGCTCGAGATCGGGTCGTCCGAAGGGGTGGACCTGAGCGCAAAAGCTCGTGCCAGAGACGCCCGTCAAACGGTTACACTACGAGGTGTTTAGCCTCAAAAGGTTAACGAGGGAGTTGCGATCTGAGTCGGAAGCTGCGGGTGTGAATGTCCCGCTGTCTTGCGCACTTTGTAGCGCTTCCCCAGTGCTTTTTCAAGTCCCGAGGGGGACATAAACGACAGTATCGGCCCATTGATGAGTGAACCCCATAGCAGTTTTACAAGCTTCGATTCGCTAGGCCTCGAACCCACGCTCGCGCAGGGCATTCGCGACGCCGGCTTCGTCAATTGCACGCCCATTCAGGCGCAGACCCTGCCCATCGCGCTCGCCGGCAAGGACGTCGCCGGACAGGCGCAGACCGGCACCGGCAAGACCGCGGCGTTCCTGATCGCGCTCTATCAGACGCTGCTCACGCACCCGCCCTCACCGCAGCGTGGCGCGAGCTCCATCCGCGCCCTCGTCGTCGCGCCGACGCGCGAGCTCGCCGTACAGATTCACAGCGATGCCGAAATACTCGGTAAACATACCGGTTTCCGACACGCCGTCGTATTCGGCGGCGTCGACTACGAGAAGCAGCGCCGGCACGTCGCGGAAGGCGTGGACGTGCTGATCGGCACCCCGGGCCGCCTGATCGACTACATGAAACAGCGTGTGTTCGACCTGCGGCACGTTCAAGTGCTCGTGCTGGACGAAGCGGACCGCATGTTCGATCTCGGCTTCATAGCCGATATCCGATACATCTTGCGCCGCCTGCCGGCGCCGCATCACCGCCTCTCGATGCTCTTCTCCGCGACGCTCTCGCACCGGGTGCTCGAGCTCGCCTATGAGCACATGAACAACCCTGAGCTGGTGCGTATCGAGCCGGACAAGATGACGGTCGATCGCGTACGCCAGATCATGTACTACCCCGCGATGGAGGAGAAAGTTCCGCTCCTGATCGGCCTGCTGAGGCAGAGCGAGGCGCGCCGGACCATGGTGTTCGTGAACACGAAGCGCATGGCCGAGAAGCTCGAAGCGGTGCTGAATGCGAACGGCTTCCACGCACAGGCCATCTCGGGCGATGTGCCCCAGCAGAAGCGGCTGCGCTTTCTGCGCGACTTCCACAACGGCGACCTCGCCGTGCTCATCGCCACCGATGTGGCCTCGCGCGGGCTGCACATCCCGGACGTGAGCCACGTCTTCAACTTCGATCTGCCGCAGGACGCAGCGGATTACGTACACCGCATCGGCCGCACGGCACGCGCCGGCGCCGAAGGCGACGCGATCAGCTTCGCGTGCGAGGAATTCGCGGTGTCGCTGCCGGAGATCGAGGAATACATCGGGCACAAGGTGCCCTCGCTGCCGATCCAGCGCGAGCTCCTGGCCGAAGTAAAGGCCCCGGCGCACGTCGAAGGTCACGGGCACGGTCACCGGCCGCATCATCGCGGCCGCCCCGGCGGCGGGCGCGGGGGCGGCGGTCGCGGACGCGGTCCGCGACGCGGCAAGGGTTCGCAAGGCGGTGCGCACCCGCCGAAAAGCTGACGCGAACCTTACGTGCGCAGATCGGCGATCGTGTCGATGACCGGCACGTGCTCGTGCACACGCGCCGGCCCCGATGAATCGGGGCGCTGCACGGCGTAAATCCAGCGAATTCCCGCCTCGCGCGCGGCGCGGACCACGGGCGGGCTGTCGTCGACGAACATCGCGCGCTGCGGGTCGAAGGGCTCGACGGCGCGCAGCGCGCTCCAGAACCGGGGGTCCTCCTTCGGCGCGCCGAACTGATGCGAGCTATGCACGGCGTCGAAATATCGCGTGACTCCCGTGCGCTCGTCCTTGATGCGCAGCGCTTCGGGATGCGCATTCGTCGCCAGCACCACGCGCTTGCCGCGAGCGCGCACGCCGCGCAGAAAATCTTCCGCCCCGGGCAACCAGCCGATGCGATGGCCCGCCGCGCGGTGCAAAGCGGGGACGTCGAGACCGAGCTCGCGACTCCAGTAGTCGACGCAGTACCAGTCGAGCGTATGCTGAATGGCCTGGAAACGCGGCCGCAGCGCCGCGCGCGACGCTTCCAGCGACAGCGCCCGCGCGGCCCCGTAGACCTCGGGGATGTGGTGCCACCAGAAGTACGTGTCGAACGCGAGGTCGAGCAAGGTGCCGTCGAGGTCGAGCAGCACCGTATCGATAGCATCCCAGGGCGGGCTCTGAAACGTGGCGGACGTCATGGTCCGAGTATCATACGGGGCGCGCCGGGCCGGCCGATGGCGGACCTCCGCTCGGTTCGCTAAGCTACGGCCCCGCCTGAGAAAAGGGCGGGATTACCAGTGTCCTCATCGCTGCTTGGAGACCCGCAGGTCCACTGCCGGCCATGGCGGAAATCGAAGACAACGTCGATCGCGAGCTCTTCAAGAATTTCGAGAAGCTGCGGTCGCTTCGGATCGAGCATCGGGACCTCGATGAGATCATCTCGCGCCTGCAGCTCGACGCCCACTGCGACGAGCTGCAGATGAAGCGCCTGAAGAAACGCAAGCTCATGCTGAAAGACCAGATCACGCGGCTCGAGAGCCAGCTCATCCCCGATCTCAATGCGTGAGGTACGGCGCCCGAGCCCCGCGCCCTTCGTGACCGGCGCGCTTCGCAACCGACAGCGGAATCATGGATAGCGCCGACAGCGCCCTGAAGACATTCTTCGTCAGGCTCACCTCGCCAGAAATCCTGGCCGAAGTCATTGCCATCGTCATCGCGAGCATGATCGCGGTGGCCGGCGCGCAGGTGGTCAAGGAATGGCACAAGCGGCACGCGGAGCCGGACACGACCGGCTCGGGAGCGGCCCGCCTCTTCGAAGCGGGCGTGCTGGTCGCACCGTTCTTCCTCGCGCTCATCGTGCTGGCCGTCGTGCGCTGGACCCTCGGCACGCTCGACATGCACGTGTCGGTCGTGAACATCGCGCTGCAGCTCACCATTGCGCTGATCCTCGTGCGGCTCGTCGTGTACGCGCTGCGCATCGCGCTCGGCACCGAGAGCTGGGTGGCCAACTGGGAGAACCGCCTCACCTTCGTCCTGTGGCTGTTCGTGAGCTTCGAGCTGCTCGGCTGGTTCAACGTCGCGGAGAGCACGCTCGACAAGATCGACCTCGTTCCGGGGAAGACCGAGTTCAGCCTCTGGACGCTGCTGAAAGGCATCGTCGTCGTATCGGCTTTCGTGATCGTCACGAGCGTCTTCGCGCGCACGGTCGAGAGCCGGATCATGAAGACCGAGGCGCTCGCGGTCTCGACGCGCATCAGCATCTCGAAGTTCACGTACTTCTTCCTCGTCAGTGTCGGGATTCTGCTCGGCATCAACGCGGCGGGCGTCGACGTCACGACGCTGAACGTGCTGACCGGCGCCATCGGTGTCGGCCTCGGCTTCGGTCTGCAGGCCGTGGCCGGGAATTTCGTGAGCGGCTTCGTGCTGCTGATGGACAAGTCGATCAAGCCGGGCGACGTCATCAGCTTCACCGGCCACACCGGCACGAGCACCGAAAATTTCGGGTGGGTGCAGGAGCTGCGCGGGCGCTACGTCGTGGTGCGCGATCGCGACGGCGTCGAGACGCTGGTGCCGAACCTGAACCTCATCACCAACCCCGTCATCAACTGGAGCTACTCGGACCAGCGCGTGCGCCTGCGCCTGCCGGTGATGGTGAGCTACGACGACGATCCCGAGGAGGCGCTCAACGCGCTGCTCGAGGCGACGCAAAACCACCCGCGCATCCTGCGCGACCCCGGTCCGGTCACGCGGCTCATGAGCTTCGAGGATTACGGAATGCGGCTCGAAGTGCGCTTCTGGATCGCCGACCCCATGAACGGGGTGAACAACGTGCGCTCCGACGTGAATCGCGCAATCTGGCGCGTCTTCCAGGAGCGCGGCATCAAGATCCCGGTGGCGCAGCGGGAGCTGCGCATGCTTCAGGCACCACCCGGCGCTCGCCGCGCTCGCAATCTCGCCCGGGTGATGGACCCCGACGCGGCCGGCCCGGACGACGACAGCTCGGACGGCCGCGGGCTCTGAAGTCGCGGGCATGCCGCTCGAAGTCCGCCCTGGCGTAACGATCCCGGACAGCGACCTGTCGCTGTCCTTCGTGCGTGCGTCGGGCCCGGGCGGGCAGAACGTCAACAAGGTGGCATCGGCCGTGCAGCTGCGCTTCGATCTCGCAGGCACGACGGCGCTCGATGAGCGCGTCAAGCTCCGTTTGCGAGCGCTGGCGGGCCGGCGCGTGACCGACGATGGAGCGCTGCTCATCGTCGCGCGGAACCATCGCACGCAGGAGAACAACCGGCGCGAAGCCTACGAGCGGCTCGCCGACCTGATCCGCCGTGCGCTGATCGAACCGAAGTCCCGCAAGCCCACGAAGCCGACGCGTGCATCGAAGGAGCGGCGGCTCACCAGCAAAGTCCGCACGGGACGCACGAAATCCCTGCGCGGCAAGGTACGATGGGACGACTAGCCCAGGGACGCTGACGCACGACGCGTCGCGCGGAACACATCCAATGAAAGACCTCACGCAGGGCTCGATCGTCGGGCACTTGATTCGTATGGCCTCCGTCATGCTCGTCGGCATGATGGGTCAGACGCTGTACTACCTCGTCGACCTGTATTTCGTGGCGCGCATCGGACCGGAAGCCATCGCCGGCGTGGGGGCCGCAGGCAACATCACGTTCGTCGTGCTCGCGCTGACGCAGATTCTGAACGTGGGCACGATCGCGCTCGTCTCGCACGCAGCGGGTCGCAAGGATCAACGGGATGCGAACCTCGTGTTCAACCAGTCACTCGCGCTGTCGGCGCTGGTGGGTGTGTTCGTGCTCGTCGCGGGATATCTGCTGACTCCGCTGTATCTGCACATGTTGAGCGCGGACGGAGAGATGCAGCGCGCGGGAATCACGTACCTCTACTGGTTCTTGCCCGGGCTGGCGCTGCAGTTCGCGATGGTGTCGATGAGCGCGGCACTGCGCGGCACGGGCATCGTGCAACCGACGATGACGGTGCAGGTGCTGACGGTGCTGCTCAATGCGCTGCTCGCACCGGTGCTCATCGCCGGCTGGATTACTGGGCGTCCACTCGGTGTCGCGGGCGCCGGCCTGGCAAGCACGATCTCGATTGCCGCGGGCGTGCTCATGCTGACGTTGTACTTCACGAAGCTGGAGAAGTACGTCGGCTTTCACAGCGAGCAGTGGCACCCCAGGCCTGCGTATTGGAAGCGCATCCTGAACATCGGGCTGCCGGCAGGCGGCGAGTTCTTCGTGATGTTCCTGATGATGGGTCTGATGTACTGGCTCATCCGGCCGTTCGGCGCTGAAGCGCAAGCAGGCTACGGCGTCGGCCAGCGCATCATGCAGGCGATCTTCCTGCCCGCGATGGCCGTCGCGTTCTCCGTGGCGCCCGTTGCGGGGCAGAATTTCGGCGCGCGCCGCACCGAGAGAGTGCGCGAGGCGTTTCGCAAGGCCGTCTTGCTCGAGACCGCGATCATGGTGGTGATCACGCTGCTTGCGCAGATGGCGCCGAGCGTGTTCATCAGGCCGTTCACCACCGATGCCAAGGTGATCGAGGTCGGCACCCTGTTCCTGCGCATCATTTCGTGGAACTTCGTCGGCACCGGCATCATCTTCACGTGCTCCGGCATGTTCCAGGCGATGGGCAACACCTGGCCCGCGTTGCTGAGCGGGGCGAGCCGGCTGGTCATCTTCGGCGCACCGGCGCTGTGGTTGTCGATGCAGCCGTCCTTTCACCTCGAGCTCGTGTGGGAGATGTCGGTGGTCACCGTGATCATCCAGGCGGTGCTGAGCTATACGCTGCTGCAGCTGGAGATGCGGAAAAAGCTGGCGTCCGCGGCCCCGGCGGCCGTGGCCACGTGAGCGCGACGCGATCGAGGTAGCGCGAGAATCGCAGTCGAGGCCGACCGGCGGCGGAGAACGCTCCGCTCGCGGCCCGCGCGCGCGGCCGTCATTTCATCGTCGGCATGACGAAGTCGGGGCCTTGCAGGCTGCTGTCGTGCCAGCGTGCGGTGACAGTCTTCAGACGCGTGTAGAAGCGCACGCCATCGGGCCCGTGCACGTTCAGCGCGCCGAATAGCGAGCGCTTCCAGCCTCCGAAGCTGTGGAACGCCATGGGGACTGGAATGGGCACATTGATGCCGACCATCCCCGATTGCACGGCATGCGCAAAGCGGCGCGCCACCGCGCCGTCGCGCGTGAAGATGACCGCGCCGTTGCCGTACTCGTGCGCGTTCACGAGCTTCAGGGCGCGATCGAAGTCGGGGACGCGCACCACGCAGAGCACCGGCCCGAAAATCTCTTCCTTGTAGATGCGCATCGTCGCGCGCACGTGATCGAACAGCGACGCGCCGAGATAAAAGCCTTCCGGATGCCCGGAGACCGCCGACTCACGCCCATCGACGACGAGCTGCGCGCCCTCGCGAACGCCGAGCTCCAAGTACGTCTGTACGCGATCGAGGTGCTCGCGGGTGACGAGCGGTCCCATCTGCACGTCCTCGCGCGTGCCCTCGCCCACTTCGAGCTTGTCGATCAGCTTGCGCAGCTCGCGCACCAAACGATCGCCGCAATCGCCCACGGCGACCGCAACGGATATGGCCATGCAACGCTCGCCCGCCGAGCCGTACGCCGCACCCATCAACGCCTGCGCGGCCTGCTTCACATCCGCATCGGGCATCACGACCATGTGATTCTTCGCGCCGCCCAACGCCTGCACGCGCTTGCCGTGCGCCGACCCCGTCTTGTAGACGTACTCGGCCACGGGAGTCGAGCCGACGAAGCTCACGGCCGCCACATCCGGATCGGTGAGCAACGTGTCCACGGCGACACGATCGCCATTCACGACGTTGAACACGCCGGCCGGCAGCCCCGCCTCCGTGAGCAGCTCGGCCAAGCGCAGCGGGCACGAGGGATCCTTCTCCGAAGGCTTCAGCACGAACGTATTGCCGCATGCGAGCGCGATGGGAAACATCCAGAGCGGCACCATCGCCGGAAAGTTGAACGGCGTGATTCCTGCGCACACACCGACGGGTGCGCGCAGCGACCATGAGTCGATGTCGCCACTCACCGTATCGGAGAACTCGCCCTTCAGCAGATGCGGAATGCCGCACGCGAATTCGACCACTTCCATTCCGCGAGTCACTTCGCCCCGCGCATCCGACAACAGCTTGCCGTGCTCCTGCGTGATCAGCTGCGCGAGCTGCTCCGCATTGGCCTCGAGGAGGGCTTTGAATCGAAACAGCACGCGTGCGCGCTGATGGGGCGGAGTCTCCGCCCAGGCCGGCAGCGCCGCGCGCGCCGCGTGAATCGCGGCGCGAGTCTCGGTGGCATCCGCAAACGGCACGCGCGCGACGATCGAGCCGTTCGACGGATCGAAGACCGAGCCCCACTGACCGGAGTGACTCGCGATCGCCTTGCCTTCGACATAATGACCGAGCGTGCGCACGGCTCGGCCGGCGGGAATGGGAACGACGGTGGATTTCGCGTCCATCATCCATGTCCAGAAAAAAGGGCGGGCGCCCGAAGGGCGAGCCTATACCGGCGCTCGCGGCCTCACCAGCCACCGCGCCAGGGCCGGCAGCAGAATGATCGCAGCGAGCATGTTCACCAGGAACATGAACGTGAGCATGACGCCGATATCCGCCTGAAACTTCAGCGGCGAGAACACCCAGGTCGCGACCCCGATCGCAAGCGTGATCCCGGTGAACATGATGCTTGCGCCGGTGACCCGAAGTGTGCGCTCGTATGCATCGCGCACGCTGAAGCCGCTGTCGAGAAAACCCTGCATGCGGCTGAACAGGTAGATTCCATAATCCACACCGATGCCCGCGCCGAGCGCGACCATCGGCAAGGTCGTCACCTTGAGGCCGATACCCACCAGCGCCATCACCGCGTAGACCAGCACGGACACCAGCGCGAGCGGCACCACGACCAGCACCGTCCCGATCACGGAGCGGAACGTCACGAGGCACATGACGATCACCGACGCGAAGACGCCGATCAGAATCGGGAACTCCTTCGCTCGCACCTCTTCGTTCGTGGCCGCCATCACCCCGACGTTGCCGGCAGCGAGCTCGAACTGCGCGCCCGGAATGGGATTGGCCGCGCGCCACGCTTTCACCTCGCGCACGGCGCGCTCGATCGTCTCGGCGCGATGGTCCTTCAGGAAGAGCATCACCGGCACGATGGTGCAGTCGGCGTTGAGAAGCCCGGTGCTGGTCTCGATGTAGCGCGTGGACTGCGTGAGCTGCGCCTGCTCGCGCGGAATGGCGCGCCATTTCAGGCTGCCTTCGTTCCAGCCCGCGATCGCCGTCTTGGCGATGAAGGGCAGCGTGATCACGTCCTGTACGCCGGGCACGTTCTGCATGTGCCAGCCGAAGCGATCGATCGCCGTCATCAGGTCGTAACTCACGCAGGCGGGCTCGGTCGTGCGCGCGATGACCGTGAGGACATCGACGCCGATCGAGAACTTCGTCGTGATGATGTCGCTGTCGATGTTGTAGCGAGAGTCGGCGCGCAGCTCCGGCACGCCCGCCTGCGTATCGCCGATCGGCGTTTCGCGGCCCTTCCACCAGCCGGCAATCCCGAGCAGCGCAGCGATGCCGATGATGACGAGCGCGGGCACCGGGTTCGTGATCTTTGCGAGCTGATGCCACGCCGCATCGAGCACGCGCCGGCGCCGCTCGACACGCTGTCGGTAGCCTTCATCGAAGCGAACGTACGACACGAGCACCGGCAGCAGCACGAGGTCGGTGAGGATGACGATTGCGACACCGAGGCTCGCGGTGATCGCCATCTCCCGAATGACCTGCACCGGAATCAGCAGGATCGTGATGAATCCCACGAGATCCGCGAGCAGCGCGACGATGGCGGGCGCGAGCAGCTGACGGAAGGTGCGGCGCGCCGCTTCCATGCTGCCGAGCCCGGCAAAGGCGGCGTCGCTGACGGCGCTGATCTTCTGCACGCCGTGGCTCACGCCGATGGCGAAGATCAGAAACGGCACGAGCAGTCCGAGCGGATCGATCCCGTAGCCCAGCACGACCAGCGTCCCGAGCTGCCACACCACTGCGATGACCGAGCACAGCACCGGCACGAGCGCGACGCGGAACGACTGGCAGTAGAACCACACCGCGAGCAGCGTCAGCACGAGCGTGCTCACCGCGAAGATGACGACGGAGAGCGCGCCTTCGGCGATGTCCCCGACCACCTTCGCGAAGCCGATCATCCGCACGTCGACACCGATGTTCGGGATGCCTTCGATGCGCTTGCGCACCCGGTCCTCGAGCTGTTGCGCAACCTTGATCGGGTCGACCGGTTTGCCGTTCGCGTCCTGCTCCAGAACGATCGCGCTGACGAGCGCGCCGGAGAAATCGTTGGCGACGAGGCGGCCGACGATGCCGGCCTTCAGGATGTTCTCGCGCACCTGCGCCATGCCGGCCGGGGTCGGCTGGAAATCGGCCGGAATGACGTTGCCCGCTTCGATGCCGTCCTCGACGACTTCGAGGTAGCGCACGTTCGGAGTGAAGAGCGACTGCACGCGGCCGCGGTCGATGCCGTCCATGACGATGACTTCGTCGGTCGCGCGCTTCAGGGCGTCGAAGAGCTCCGGCTTGAACATGTTGCCGTCGCGCGCGATCAAGCCGATCAGCACGCGATTGGCGCCGCGGAATTCGGCCACGTCGGGCGCGAGGTACGTTTGCATGTACTCGTGCCGCACGGGCAGTTGTTTCGTGAACGACGCGTCGATGCGCAATCCGCGCGCGGCTACGATCGCGAAGAGCGCCGTGAGCAGCACGAATATCACGATGATGAGGCCGCGGTGCCCGAAGATGAGCCGCTCGAGCCGGGCGGCGAGCGGGCTCGACGCGTCGCCGGTGCTCATGGCGATGGGCTCCGCGGAATGCGCTTCACGCCGCCCTCGCCGACCGTAATGAGAGCACTCGCCCCTGCCGGCAGGACCGCTGAGAGCCCTTTGCGATCGCTTTGCTGAGCCAATGTGAACTGCTCGCCGTCCTCGCTGGTCAGCACCGTGCCCGAGAGCCCGACAACGGCAATCCCGTCGCTCGGCAAGCGAACGGCATCGTTCAGCATGGCCTCGGTGTGCGTTTCGATGCGGCGCCACGTCGCGCCGGCGTCGTCCGAGCGGAAGAGATGGCCGCGCAAGCCGTACGCCAGCACCGAGTCGACGGTGAGCGGAAGCACGCCGAAGAACGAGCCTTCGTAGGGTGAAGGAAGCGCCTTCCACGTGGCGCCTGCGTCATCGGAACGGTAGAGATGGCCGGCTTCGGCAGCGATGTACAGTCGGGAGCCGGACGCGGCGGCGATGTGATTGAGGTGAAAGTCTTCGGTGACGCCATCATCGGAGACACCGCCGGCAGGCGGCGCCGGGCCCGCGCTGAACTTACGCGCGGTCCACGTCGCTCCGAAATCGCTGCTCGAGAAGTATGCGGAATACGCGCCCACCGCGATCGCGTTCTGCCCGTTGCAGAGGACATCGAGCAGCGGCTGCTGGGCTTCGGGGGCGTAGTGCTGCCGGGTCCACGTCTCGCCCGCGTCCGCAGTGGTGAGAATGATCTCGTCGTGGCCGACGGCGATGCCGCGCCGCTCGTCGGCGAAGCACACGCCAGTCAAAAGATTCTGGGTGGGGACCGCCTTTGCTTGACGCCAGCTTCGGCCCTGATCGTCGCTCAGCAGAATGTGCCCGCGCTCACCCACCGCCACGAGCCGCGCGCCGGCCTGAGCGAGATCGATCAGCAGCGATTGCGGCGCGAGCCGCGCATGCTCGGCGGGCATTGCGCCCGGATCCAGAGAGGCGGCTGAGCTGCCACCGCACCAGCCGAGCGCCATGCCAAGTAGCAGTAGTACGCCGGTTCGCACGCGGCGCGCCGGCGAGCGCGCGAACAGCGCGTTGCCGCGGGCGTTCACTCGGTGCAGCGTCACGCCCAGCACGGCGAGGTCATGCGAATGTTCGCCGGGACTTCACATCATCAGCGTACGCCGCGCCTCTGCAGCGCGTTCGGCTGATAGTCGGCCGGGGTGCGCTTGATCGTGAAGTCGTACGAGCGCGGCTCCTCGTTCTGCAGGCCGAGCGCGAGATAGCGCCCGTTCGAGAGGTCCATCACCAGCTCGAGCGTGGTCCACAGATTCGGCACCTCGTAGTAGTTGATGACGTGGCCTTCCTGCACGCGATAGAGCTGCCCGCGCCGGTCGTAACAATCCACCGCGACGATCTGCCACGAGTCCTCGTCCACGTAGAGCGTGCGCCGGCTGTAGAGATGGCTCGTCCCGGGCTTGAGCGTCGAATCCACCACCCACACCCGGTGCAGCTCGTAGCGCGCGAGGTCCTGGTTGATGTGATTCTTCTGCAGCAGGTCGCTGTACTTCACCGTGTTGCTGTGAAGCTTGTACGAGTTGTACGGGACGTACATCTCCTTCTTGCCGATGAGCTTCCAGTCGTAGCGCTCCGGCGAGCCGTTGTACATATCGTACTGATCGGACGTGCGCAGGTTGTCCGCGTTCGTGCCGGGATTGTCGAACGCCACGTTCGGCGCGCGCCGCACGCGGCGCTGCCCCGGGTTGTAGACCCACGCGCGCCGGTTCTCCTTCGACTGATCGAGCGTCTCGTGCACCAGCAGAATCTCGCCGGCGAGCCGTGCAGGCTGCGTCGTCTCCTGGATGAAGAACGCGATCACGTTGTCCAGGCTCTGCTCGGTCATGCCCGGCACCGAGTACTGGAACAGAAACTCGTCGCGAAACTTCACGAGCGTGTACGCGCCGCTTGCGGTCACCGGCGCCTGCCCGATGGAGCGCTGCGCCGTGTCCGCCCGATAGCGCAGCACGTGATTCCAGAACACCTCGACGCCCTGCTTCGGGATCGGAAACGGAATGCCTTCGACCGCACCCGTCACGCCGTTGCCGCCCGGCGCGAGATTCGCGGTGGTCGCGATCCGCTTGGTCGCGTCGTAGATGCGCTGCGGGAACGCGGCGCTCCGGCGCGTCGGATACACGATCATCTTGTAGTCTTTGTACGTCTCGAAGAGCTTCTTGTGGCCCTCCGTGAGCTTCGCGGCGTACTGCCCCATGTTGCTCGCGGTGATCGTGAACAGCGGCTTGTCCTGCGCGAACGGATCGGGGTGGTGCTGGCCCGTCTTGTAGTCGGGGAAGCCCGCGTCGGCCGGCGATTTGATGCCGCCCGTCCACTCGGGAATGGTGCCATCCGCGTTGCCGGCTTTTTCGGCGCCCATCGGCGTCAAGTCCGCGCCGAGACGCGCCGCTTCCTGCGCCGTGATCGCAGCCCATGCCGGCAACGTCACGCACGCGGCGGCGGCCGCAAGCACTGTCTTCCGCAACACGTTCATGATCGCCTCCGCCTCCTCAGAAGGACACCTTGACGCTCGCCGACACGAAGTCGCGATCGTTGAGATCGTTCCAGCGCCCTGCGCCGCTGAACTGGGTCCACGCGACATCGAGCTCGTACGTCGCGCGCAGATTGGCCGAGACGCCCAGCGTCAACCCCTTGCGTCCTTCGACGAAATTGCCGCCCGGCCCCGGAGAGGTGCCGTTCACGTCGTGCGACCACGAGAACCGCGGCAGGATGTTCCACGCGCCGATGAGATTGGGATACTCGAGCCGCCCCGCGAGGCGATAGCCCCACGACGTGCGATCGGGGAAGCGATCCTGCGGCTCGACCTCGCCGAAGTGCCGGCCCGCGAGCTCCGCGTTACCGCTCACCGACGTGCCGGGACCGTTGTAGCGCAAGCCGCGACCGGTGGGTCCGCCATCCAGCTTGTTCTCGAGGCCCGGGATGTAGTCCACCGCACCCTCGAACACGAGCACGAGCTGCGAGGCGCGCATGATGTTCGCGAACGTCTGCGTCGCGGTGAACTGCGCCTGCCAGGTGTGCTTGTCGCTCCATCCGCGCACGTCCTGATTCAGCCCGAACACACCCAGCTGATTGCAGCGCGTGAGCGTCGCGCCCGCGCCGGGCAGACACGTTGCGGGCAACGGCGTCCCGCGGAGGGCTGCGAGCCCGGATTCGAGCGGCGCGAGCGCGGCGAACAGCAGCTCCACGTCGTCGAACTGCAGCGGCTGATTCTCGCGCCAGGCCACTTCGCCCTGCAGCGCGGTCCCGGTCGCCTGCACTTGCGTGTTGAACGAGAGGCCGAGCATGTGGATGTCTTCCGGAAACTCCGTGAAGTAGCCGGCCGTCTTCGCGTACTCGTGCGTGGCGATGTTCGTCGCTTGCGCAGTCACATCGCCGCCGGCGAGCAGCGTGTTCGCGCCGATGGTCGCGTACTGCTGCGCGAGTGCCTGTGCGAGATTGCCGCCCGCCTGCTGGGAGCTCGCGACCGCGGCCTGCGTGGCCGTCGCCACCGCCGCAGCGAGCGGCAGGCCCGCCGCAATACCCTGCGCGGCCGCGCCCACCGCGGTGAGCGCACCGAACGCATTGCCGAGCCCGGCTTGCGTGCCGGTGCGTCCCGAGATCACGGGCAGCCGGCTGTGATAGTTCAGGAAGTAGAACCCGAGCTCCGTGCCGTTGTTGAAGTCCGGCAGGAACAGCTTGAAATTCAGGCCGTACTGCCCGCCGTTGCTCGGCTTGCGCGTGTCGAGGCGGTTGACGTTCTGGAAGTCGGCGATGAACGGGCCGCCGAGCGGACGGAAGTCCACACCCTGATCCGAGAACGCGCCGAACCCGAGCACGACGCGCTGCCCGCCGGGCACGGCGAAATCGTTGGTGCTGAAGTACGAGCCCGCCGGCTCGGGCCGGGTATCGTTCCAGTCGGTGATGTACACGAGCTGCGTGCTCAGCTGATCGGTGAGCTGCAGGTTGAAGACCGCCATTTCCTGCGGCAGGAACGCCTCCTTCAGCTCCGAGCCGGGCACGCGCAGCGCGGCCACGTCGAAATGGTTGATCACGTTCAGTCCGCCCTGGATGAACGTGCTCTCGCCCCAGCTCAGCACCTGGCGCCCGAGGCGCAGCTCCGCCGGCATGCTGCCCATGTCGAAGCGCGCATAGCCGAAGAGATCGAGCAGGCGCACGTAGGAGCCGACGAGATCCTTCGCCGCACGCGACAGCGGCGTGCGCTCGGTGTGATCGTTCTCCGCCTCGAAATCCTCGAGCGCCGAGCCGCGCACGAACACGCCCAGGTTGTCCGATTGCGAGTGCAACGAGAGCTCGCTGACGATCTTGGCCGCCTTGCTGAAGAGGCCCTTGCTGTAGTTCAGGTTGCCGTCGTCGATGTTCGGCGAGCGCCCGCAGCCGCCGTCGGCGGTGGCGATGAGGTTGCAGTCGCGGTCGGCGACCCGCCACGCCTGTCCGTAGGAAATCGTCGTATCCCAGCTTCCCGAGATGCTTCCTTCCGTGAAGTCCGCCGCGCGCGCATCGAGCGCGAGCGCCGCGCCGACGGTTGCGGCGATGCCGGCCGCGACGAGACCACGATGACGCCGGATGTGCTCGATCCTCATGCCCGACCCCCGCTGCCTTGCTTTTTCTCGCCGACTGCGTGCATCGAGCGGGCTTGCGCCCGCCGCCTCTCGTACACGAGTCGCGCGCGAGTATAGCCGAACAAATCGCCGCGACTAGCTGTGAGTCACCTGCAGAATGCTGTGCCGGATCTGCTCGTTCAGCACGAGTTGGGCGTCCGCGGCGACACGAGTCAGGACGTCGTCGAATTCGAGCTTGCCGGCGGCGGAGACCCGAATCACGCCGCGCGCGCGCAGCAGGTCGATGAAATTCTTGAAGAGCGCGCGGTCGAAGAACTCCGGCGAGTTGATGCCGTAGAGCATGGTCATGCGCTGCCCCATGAGCTGACAGCGCTCTTCGAGTGCAGCCTGCGTGATCTCGCCGCTGCCCGCTTGCAGCAACAGCGCTACGGCCAGGTAGTAGCGCTCGATCGTCTGTATAGTCGCCTGCGCCAGCAGCGAGAGTTGTACTGCACGCGCAGAGTTCGGCGGCGGGCGGCGCCATTCACTGCCGTTCTCCACCGCTTCGATGAGCCCGTGCTGCGCGAGGCAGGCGAGCACGCGCTCGACGACCCCGGGAAGCTCGCTCTCGCTCCAACGCAGGAACAGCTCGGACGCGATGTACGGATAGATACGCCACGCGAGTCGCTGGATGTCTTCCGTCCGCATCGACGCGTTGCTGTCGAACGCGCAAGCGATGAGCGACGGCATCGCGAACAGGTGCAGGACGTTGTTCCGGAAATACGTCATCAGCACCGCGACCTCCTCTCGCATGCGCACCAGGTCGCCGAGCGGGTGTTTCTCGCGTGCCGTCACCTGCATGGAATCGCCGTACGCCAGGATGTCAGCGGGACTAAGGTCCGTAACCGTTACGCGCTCGCTGTACGGGAAACTGCGCAGGAGAGCGAGATACAGCTCGAGCTGCCGCAGCAGATCGCTTTCTGGCAGCGTCTGTCGTGGTGTCGCGAGCAGCGTCACCGCGAGCAGGTTGATGGGTGACACGGCCGCCGCCGCGTTGATGTTCTGCATGATCTTCTCGGCCAGCTGATCCACGGCCGGGTTGATCCAGGGAAGGCGCGTCACGTCCTCCAGCGCGCGTTTGCTCCACTCCGGATCGAACTGCTCGAGCAGCTCGCTGAGGAACACGGGCTCGCCGATGTTGACGTACACCCGGCCGAAACGCTCTCGCAGCCTGCCCAAGGTGGCCACGAGGCCAAGGACGCTCTCCTTCTCCTTCGGCTTGCCCGACAACTCACCGATGTACGTTGCGCCCTCCACGACCCGCTCGTAGCCGAAGTACACCGGCAGGAACACGACAGGCCGCTGCGGGTGGCGCAGGAAGCTGCGTACCGTCATGGACAGCATGCCTGTCTTCGGCTGCAGCAGTCGGCCCGTGCGGCTGCGCCCACCTTCGATGAAGTATTCGATCGAGTGCCCGCGCGCCATGATCGCCGCGAGATAGTTCGTGAACACCACCGTGTACAGCGAGCTGCCGCGGAAGCTCCTGCGGATGAAGAACGCCCCGCCCTTGCGCAGCAGCCGCCCGACCACGGGCAGATTCAGGTTGATGCCCGCGGCGATGTGCGGGATCGCATAGCCCTGCCGGAAGATCGCGTACGACAGCAGCAGATAGTCCATGTGGCTGCGATGACAGGGCACGTAGATGATCTCGTGATCCTTCGCCAGCCGCTCGAGCGTCTCGATGTGCGCGAGAACCACGCCGTCGTAGAGCCGGTTCCACAGCCGCGTCAGCGCGAACTCCATGAAGCGCACGAACGCGTGCGAGTAGTTCGCGGCGATTTCCTCCGCGAGCTTCTGCGCCTGCACCATCGCTTGCCGCCGGGTGATCTTCTTCTCGCGCATCTCCTGCGCGATGGCGGCGCGCACGGCATGCGTGCGAAGCACGCGAGTGATGATGGTGCGGGTATGCGAGAGGTCCGGCCCGATGCGCGCGGTACGCTGGCGCGCGTACTGCAGTCGCAGGGCTCGCGCCACGCGCCGGCTCTGTATTTCGACGGCAGCCTCTTCGCCTAGCAGCCCCCGCAGCGACAGCGGCTCGCCCATCTCGATGAGCGTATTGCGGCCGTTGAAGAGCACCTGAAGGAACTTGCGGAGTCGGCTGGTGAGGGCCCATTCCTCCGCCAGTATCAGCTTGAGGAACGAGCTTTCCTTCTGCGGCGCACGCCCCCAGTACACGGCCACCGGCACGAGGTCCACGTCGATGTCCGGATGTTCGCGCATCGTGCGCGCGAGCTGGACGAGCGCTTCCGGGGGACGGCGGTCGATGCGCTCATCCCAGAAGCCGAGCGGACGCGTGAGATAGAAGAACGAGCGCAGCTCGCGTGCCGGCTTCACCAGTCGCTTCTGCGGACGCGGCAATTTCAGCTTCACGGTGGCGTTCTGCAGCACCGCCAGGTCCGTGACGCTGCGCCGCTCGAGCACGTAGCAGATCGGCTTCGGGTGGCTCCGCAGGCGGGCGACGGCATCCTCCGGTCGCACCGTGAATCGCACCCAGAGGGCCAGCAGCCGTCGCAGAAACCAGTTCATTCTCTACGTGTCACCCGCCCGCTCCGCGGCGCCGCGAGTGTAGTAGGGGAATGGCCGCCGCGCTATTCGAACGCAGGTGCCGGCAGGTCCAGCGCGATCAGGAAGTATTCGAAGAGGTGGCGCACGACGCGGAGCTGGTTGTGCAGACGATGGTCGCTGTCGAGCAGATGAAGCGCCGCGCCGTATTCCTTCGCGAAGCGGATGCTGTGCTCGTACGGCACCACATCGTCGCGCCAGCCATGCACGAGCGCGGCCGGACAGTCGAGCACGCCCTGGCGCAGCTCCGGCAATCCTTCCATGTAGAGCGCGGGCGCCATCAGAAAGACGCCGCGCGCATGCAGGAGCGACGCGGAGGCGACGGAAACGAAGCCGCCCATGCTGGAGCCGACCAGCACCAGATCGCCCTGCAGCTCCTTGCAGAAGTCGACAAGCCGGGTGATGCGCGCCCGAGGATGATCGATGCCGCGGTAGTCGACGGACTCGGTCTCGTAGCCCTCGCTACGCGCCACTTCGGCGAGCGCGGAAATTTTGCGGCCCCAAGGACCGCTTTCCTGACCGTGCGAAAAAACGACGTATCGGCTCACAGAGCCCCCGGAAGTCAACGCGGCTTCCACAACACTTCATCGAGATCGACCGCACTCCTTCGCTGGACTCGTCCGTTCGTCACTTTAACTCCCTCGGACCGCAGGCGCCGGCTCTGTTCGGCATGCGCCTTCGTGTTCTTCGGGAAGGTGATGCGCTCGCCGGCGGCGACCACACGGTGCCAGGGCAGACGCATGCGCTCCGGCGCCACTCGCAGCGCATATCCGACGAGGCGTGCCCGACCCGGCAGCCCCGCGAGCCGCGCCACTGTGCCGTACGTGGCGACGCGGCCGCGCGGAATCGCACGCACCGCACGCCAGATGGCCTCGAGCGCTTCCGTCTTCATCGGACGCAATACTCCCATTCGGGCACGTCAGTTCGCCAGTGACCTTGAGCGGCACTCTGGTTTACAGTGGATCAGAGGCTAAGCAGGAGCGTAGTCATTACTGCGGGCTCCGACATGTCCGACCCCACCTCTGCCACCGGGACGCATTCCGGCGTCACGATAGGACCGGCGGTCCCACCGGCAGACCTCGAAGCGGGCCCGGTGTTGCGCGCGTGGCAGAAGGCGTCCAGATCGGCGCTCGGGCGCTGGTTCTTCGCGCGCGCGGTGTGCCGGCGCGCTCCCTACTTCAGCACGATCCGCCCGCGGTTTCTGGAGCTCGCGCCGGCCGTGTGCCGGGTGAGCATGCGCAAGCGTCGCAGTGTCGAGAACCACATCCGCACGGTGCATGCGCTGGCGATGGGGAATCTGTGCGAGCTTGCGGCGGGGATGGTCACGGAGGTGACCATCCCATCGGCCATGCGCTGGCTGCCCCGCGGGATGACCATCGAGTACTTGCGCCGCGCGGAATCGGACGTGACCGCGACCGCGCGACTCACCAAGACGCAATGGCCCGGACACTCGGAGAACATCGCCGTGCCGGTCACCGTCGTGGATGTCACCGGCACGGAAGTCGTCCGCGCCGTCATCACGATGTACGTCTCGCCGAAGCGCCTGTAGCTCAGTCGATCAGCAGGCCGCGCAGAATCGTGGTTTCGATTTCCCACTCCAGGCGCCGCCCGGAGGTCGTGGCCCGGTTGGGCCAGGTCGGACGACAGGTGCTCCCGCCCGGCGTGTGCGTGATGAGCCAGGCGTGGAACTCGGAAGGCTTGGTGATGGCGATGCCGAAGAGCACCTTCACTTTGCCTTCGGCTACCGTGCGCGGCTCGTTCACCCGCTCGTCGCAGATGACGAAGTAGCTCTCTTCGGGGTTCGAACCGGCGAAGGCGCCCTGCTGATCGAGGCCGTCGAGGAACTCTTCGACCTGCCGGCGCGCGCGCTCCCACGTCGGATCGCCGCTCTTGTCGAACACCATCCAGCGCGTGCCGCGCTCGATGCTTGCCGTGACGAAGAGCGACAGACGGCGCGCCGACAGATACTTCCAGTCGGGCGAACCGGAGCTGCCGGCGGCGAGCGTGCGTGGGCTCGCCACGTTCCGCTGCGTCGAGCGCACGGCGGTCAGCGTGTTCACGCCCGCCTGGGCAAGGCGCACGCGCTCGGCGTCCGAGACGACCGACGCCGGCCGCAAGCCGGGGCGCAGAACCGAATCCTCGCCTTCCGCCGCGGCCCACACCGGCCACGTTTCATCGCTGCGCGCGATCAAGCCGGCCGCCGCGCCGCACGAGCCGAAGGTTTCGTGGCGCCCGCGCAGTCGATCGAGCGCGACGATACGCGGGTAGTACATCACGGCGTTCTCGCTGCGGAACGGCCAGTCGCGCAGCTCCGTGAGCGCACGGCTCGCGGTGACCCATGTCGAGGGCGGATCGACGACGAGCATCGCATGCCGATCACGACAGAACCGCGCGGCGATCATGAGCGTGCTGAGCCCGACGTCCTGCTCGCGCGTGAGCGGCGGAATGCAGAGAAAGTTGAACATCGGCACGGCGCGCAGCGCGAAGAGGCCGGTGGATTCGCTTGCCGAGCCGATGATGTCGTAGTCGGTGAGCGGCGCGCCGTCGTCGCCGTCCGCATTCGAATTGATGTAGCCGACGATCGGCGAGCCCGGATTGCGCACCGAGCGATCCGGCCGGGTCGCCGGCAGCGGCCCGCTCACGCGAGCAAGGCGCGAATCCATGAGGATGTCGGCCACGCAGCGGCCGGCGTCGGGCAGCACCGAGAGGCGACGGAAGATCTCCTGCTCCTCGATCAGCTCGGAGCCCGCCGAGCGCACGCGCTGCAGGACCAGATTGAAGCGGTCCGGCTCACTGTCCGCAATGCCGTCGTAGTCCACCGAGGCGCGCAGGAATTCGCGCGAGCCGGGCTGCAGCGCGATGAGCTTCAGCTGCTCGTTGCCGGCCGGCAGCGTCAGCGTCGGCGGCCGCGCGCCGTTGGCGACGCGCACGATGTACGCCTCGCGCCCGCCGTTCTCGAAGAACTGCTCGACGGCGTACGAGAGGGTCGAGGGCTGCCACAGCCCGCCGAACGTCTGGCTGAATTCGCTGAAGCTCGTGACGGATAGCGGCTTGTTGACCGGGCCCTTCAGGCACCGGCCCACGAAGGCGGCGATTCCGGTGGGGACACGCTCGATGGCGTGCTCTGCGCCACCTTGTCCCGCGAGTTCGACGCCGGAGACACGGCGTTCGGCCACGATGAGCTTCTTGTGAAGGCTCCCTTTGAGCCGCGCGGACAATAACACAGCGTGACCGGTGCTGTGTGCGGTCGCGCACAGACCTTCGATTCGCCGACCGGCGACACGCGTTCGCACGACCGCAGCGCGTTTGGCCGTCCGCAGCGCACTTGGCGTACGGGTGCCGTGTTACGCGCGGTCGCGCAAACGCGATGACTACGCGCGCTTACTCTCGGGCTTGCGCGGCGATTTGCTCTGCGGGCGCGGCGCATCGTTGGCGGCCGGCGCCTGCACCTGCTCGGTTTGCCGGCGTAATTCTTCTTCGCGCGCCCGCTCGGCCTCCTCGCGTTTGCGGGCGATCTCGGCATTCATCAGCTTCAACCATTCGGACAATTGGGGCATGGAGCTCGATCAGCGCTGCGGCGTGACGATAGCGTCGATGGAAGTCTGCACGATCGGATGGTAGCCCGCGCGCGCTTTGGCGTAGATGGAGCGCGCGAGCGCGGCGCCGCCCGGCGCCTTCATCAGCTCTTCATACAGCGGGCGCACGAGCTTCCGGCGGCCGATGGTCGTGAGGTAATGCGTGAGCTGCGGGTACGCGGGGCTGTAGCCGTTGCGGATGGCGATGCGGAACCAGCTGTGCGCGATCTCCGCGTTGCCGGACTTCGAGAGCGCAAACGTCTGGTCGAGCTCGTCCAGCCGCGCGCGCGGCAGTTGCGCGGGCATGTTGTCGAGGAAGCGCAGCCACTCCTGCGTGCTCCACTCTTGCGCCTTCGCCTGCACCGTGTCGATGGGCATGGCGCCGGAGAGCCACAGCCCACGCACCCGATCGACCGGCGTGAACACGTCCTGCGAGGGCAGCACCGCGAACCCGGGCAGACCGGGCTCGTACACCCAGGCGTGAATCTCCTGATCCGAGACCGCGCCCGGCCGCTTCGCGAGCAGGTTCGCGTCCAGGTAATCGAGAAACTGCTCCGTATCGATGCTCTGGAACGCGAAGTGGTCGAAGTAGCCGCGCAGGAAAGCGTCGAACGTCTCGCGTCCAAAGCGGGCGGTCAGGAACTGCAGGAACAGCTTGCCTTTCTCGTACGCGACGTCGGTCGTGCCTTCGTCCGGATCGCGGCCGCGCAGGTCGATCGCGAGGTGCTGGTCGCTCGCGCCGAGATCCGCCAGCTCCCGCTGCAGGGACTGCAGCCCGAGCACGTCTTCCATCTGCGCGCGGCGGGCGCCGTAGAGCGCTTCGACGATGCGGCGCTCGAGGTACACCGTGAATCCTTCGTTCAGCCAGAAGTCGCGCCAGGTGGCGTTCGTGACGAGATTGCCGGACCACGAGTGCGCCAGCTCGTGCACGATCACCGAGACGAGACTGCGGTCGCCGGCAATCACCGTCGGCGTGATGAACGAGAGGCGGGGGTTCTCCATGCCGCCGTAGGGCGCGGACGGCGGCAGGATCAGCAGGTCGTAACGGCCCCAGCGGTACGGGCCGTAGAGCTTCTCGCAGGTCTCCACCATCCGCTCGAGATCAGCGAACTCCTTTGCCGCCGCATCGAGCACGGACGGCTCGGCGTATACGCCCGTGCGCGGGCCGATGGCGCGGAAGGCGATGTCGCCGACGGCGAGCGCGATCAGGTAGGACGGAATCGCCTCCTTCATCTCGAATCGGTACGCGATGCGCCCATTCGCATCGGGCTTCTTGTCGACCGCGCCGCGCGCGGCGGACATCAGCGCGCGCAGGCCCGCGGGCGTGTGGATCGTTGCGCTGTAGGTGACGCGGACCTGCGGCGAGTCCTGCAGGGGAATCCAGCTGCGCGCGTGAATGGCCTGCGACTGCGAGAACAGATACGGATGCTGCTTGCCCGCCGTCTGCGCCGGCGTGAGCCATTGCAGGCCGGACGCCTGCGGCTGCGTTTCGTATTCGATGCGCACGCGAGCACCGGCCGGGTCGAGCGACGCGGGCATGTCGATCTGCAGCGGGCGGCCCAGGAACTCGCGCGGGGTCCCGAGCTCGTAGCGGAGCTTCGTGTGCGCCCCATCCTTCGCGAGCAGCGCGACGGAGCCGATGTCGAGATCGCGCGTATCGAGAACGAGCCGCCGTGCGCCGGCTCGCTCACGCGTGACCGTCAGGTCGGCGCGGCCCTTGAGGCGATGCGTGGCGAAGTCGACCGCGAGATCGAGATCGACGTGGCGCACGCGGAAGTCGCCGACGTCGGCGAAGGAGTGGTAATCGACGCCCGGCTTGATCGGCTGCTCGGCAGCGGCGCTGGCGCCAGCCTGCCCGGCGCCGTTGTCCGCAGCCGCGGCGGCAGGCAGGCCCGCCATCGCGGCGAGGCACGTCAGCGCCGCGAGTCCAATCCCGGGGCGCAAGGTTCAGGTGCCGGTTTTAGCCGGCGCGGGCGGGGGCGGCGTGCTGTTCGCCGGCGCGGCGGCTGCGGCGCCGCTGCCTCCCACGGTAGTCGGCGCCTGCGGATCGCGGTCGGACAGCATCGAGCGGAACGTCTCCTCGTCGAGCGGCAGGTCCGTCTTCCCGTCCCAGGACGCGCCGGGCGGCACGACGTTCTGCACGCGCGTGGCGCTCGCGATGAGCTGGTTCACATCGTCTCCGGCGCCGGTGATGGACACCGGAATGCCGCGCGGCTGACGCGCAGCCGCGGCGACGAGATCCCAGTTCATCTCTTCGTTCCGCTTCTTCAGCTGCTTCTGGATGTCCGCGCCGATCGCTTTCGACACGAGCTTCTTCTGCGCCTTCTTCCAGTCACGCGTGTCGTCTTCGAGCACATCGAACGCTTGCAGATAGAGCTGATCGTTGTGCCAGCCGAAGACGAACGGCTCGTTGATCACCGTGACCTTCGTGCCGATCGGCACCATGTTGAACAGAATCTCGATGTCTTCCGGATACAGGCGGATGCAGCCGTGCGACGAGCGCAGGCCGACGCCCGCCGGCTTGTTAGTGCCGTGAATCATGTAGCTCGGCCAGCCGAGATAGAACGCGTAGCGGCCGAGCGGATTGTCGGGCCCCGGGCCGATCACGCGCTGCAGCTCCTCGCCGCGCTCCTCGCGATGCTCCTTGATGATCGACGGGGTCGGACGCCAGGTCGGGTCCTTCTGCCGTCGCACGATCTTGGTCGTCCCCTGCGGCGTGGCCCAGCCGACTCGGCCGATGCCGATCGGGAACGTGTACACGAGCTGCGGCTCGCCCTTCTTCGCCTTCGGATAGTAGAAGAGCCGCATCTGCGGCACGTTGATGACGATGCCCTCGCGCGGCGCATTCGGCAGGATGAACTGCGAGGGAATGACGATCTCGCGGTCCGCGCCCGGCAGCCACGGATCGACACCGGGGTTCGCGCGCACGATCTCTTCGTAGCCCACGTTGAAGCGGCGGGCGATGTCCGACAGCGTGTCTTCCTTCGTGGTCCGGGTGACCTGGAGCACGCCGACGATGTCCTGATCCGGCGTGATCTCGAATTTGTGCGTCGGGACGCCGAGCGGCAACTCCGGCTCGACCGGCGGCGGCGGCGGCTCGGGTTTCTTCTGCGCGGTCCAGGGACCGTTCAGCAGGGAACACGAGGCCAGCAGTGTGCCGACGAGGGCCGTGGCGGTGACGCGCGCGAGCAAGTGGGCGGACTTCATGGCGATCGATTATGCACGAGCGTGGTCGTGGGGCCAGCGCGGAGGCCTGTAGCCATCCGGCTACAGGAGGACGGGCTGGTTGGGCAGCTCGTTCGTGCCCGCTGCTTGGCCGGGGAAATGGCGCTCGAGCAGCGTGCCGACCGCGCGGATGCCGGCGACCGAGCCGTGGCCGAAGCGGCCCGCGCGATAGTGCGCTTCGATCTCGCGGCACACCTGTTCCCAGTCCGATTGCGGGACACGCGCCGCAATGCCGCGATCGGCGACGATCTCGACGTCGTGGTCGGCGAACAGAACGTAGATCAGCACGCCGTTGTTGTTCGCGGTGTCCCAGACGCCGAGGTGCCCGAAGAGCTGCAGCGCACGCGCGCGTGGCGACAGACCCCGCCACAGATCCTCCCCGTCGAGCGACGCTTCGACGACGAAGCAAATCTCGCCGGAATGCCGCGACTCGACCTCCCGGATCGCCGCTTCGATGTCCGCGAGCACGGCCGGCGTGAAGTGCCGGCGCACGCCCCAGCGCGTGCAGAAGAGATGTTTCAGGACCCTGGCGATGTTCATGTCGCGAAGTCCGAGATCGTCGCGCACGTCGCGCGCACCTTGGTCGAGTGGACGCGCGATTTTGCTCGCCCGGTGGGAGGCGCGACATCGCGCACGGCGCTGCGTCTCCCGCGATCGATCATGTGATCACCAGCCGCCGGAGGCGCCGCCGCCGCCGGAGCGTCCGCCTCCGCCGCCGCCAAAACCGCCGCCACCGAAGCCTCCGCCGCCGAAACCTCCGCCGCCGAAGCCGCCTCCTCCGAATCCGCCCCAGCCGCCCCAACCGCCACCGCGATAACCGCCGCGGCGCGAGGGGCTGATCCAACCTCCACCGCCGCCTCCCGAGAGCAGCGTGAAGATAAACGCGATGCCGCCCGCGAATGCCGCGATGGGCAGCACATGGGTGAGCACGTACGCGAGCCCGCCCGTGATTCCGCCGGTGAGGAGCGCGCCGCCGCCGCGGCCGAACATGGCGCGGAACACGCTCGAGATCACGAACACGAGGAAGATGAGGAGCGGCAAGGAGTGCAGCGCGGGCGAGGTGGGCTGCCACTCCCGATCCTGCGCGGTCGGTGGCGGCAGCGGCTCGCCCTCGATGACGCGGATGGCGCGATCGACGCCCGCATCGATGCCGCCGTAGAAATCGCCCTGCCTGAAGAAGGGCGCGACGGTCTCGTCGATGATGCGCTTGGCGATCGCGTCCGGCAGGGCGCCCTCGAGGCCGTAGCCCACTTCGAAGCGCATCTTGCGATCGTTCTTCGCGATGACGAACAGCACGCCGTCATCGACCCACTTGCCGTTCACTTTGCCGCGGCCGACCTTCCACTGATCGAACACGCGCGTCGCGTACTGCTCGATCGTCTCGGGCTGCGTCGTGGGCACGATGAGCACGGCGAGCTGCGAGCCCTTGCGCTGCTCGAGCGCCGCGAGCTTCTGCTCGAGCGCGCTGCGCTGCGCGCTATTGAGTGTGTTCGTGAGATCGACGACGCGAGCCGAGAACGGCGGCACGGGCTGCAGCCCAGTCTGCGCAAACACGGCGCTGCACAGCGCAAGCAGCAGCGCGACGAGCCATGCTCGTTGCCACAGGAAAACGTTGCGTGTCCGCGCGGACAGATCTTGACGAGGTTCAGCTCGCCACGCGCGCGGTGACTGTGGGCTTCCCGGGCGCGCGGCCGTCGCGAGCTCGTTAGCGCAGCGTGAGGCGGTCGGCCGGTGCGAGATATCGAAAGAGCGCGCCTTCATGGCACCGTCTGCCGCGGTGAACGCGTGATGTCGATTGCGAGCGCGCCGTCTACGGCCGTGCTGGCGGCGTCGCCGCCTCCGGGCCGTTCGGCTGCGGCGGGGTCGCGTTAGGGGGCGCCGCACCCTCGCGGGCCTGGCCGGCGACGCCATTGCCGAAGTCCACACGCGGTGCCGTGGCGATCTCGCTCTCGTTCGCCACCGTGAAGTTCGGCTTCACCTTGAAGTCGAACAGCTTGGCGGTGAGATTGACGGGGAACTGGCGGACCGCGGTGTTGTACTCGCGAACCGCGTCGATGTAGCGGTTGCGCGCCACCGTGATGCGGTTCTCCGTGCCTTCGATCTGCGCCTGCAGATCGCGGAAGTTCTGATCCGACTTCAGGTTCGGGTACGCCTCGGCCACGGCGAACAGGCTCTTCAGCGCCTGCGTGAGCTGACCCTGCGCCTGCTCGAATTTCTGGAAGGCGGCGGGATCGTTCAGGACCTCGGGCGTGACCTGGATCGAGCTGGCCTTGGCGCGCGCCTCGGTGACGCCGATGAGCACCTGCTGCTCCTGGATGGCATAGCCCTTCACGGTGGCGACGAGGTTCGGAATGAGGTCCGCGCGGCGCTGGTACTGATTCACCACCTCGGACCACGAGGCCTTCACGTTCTCATCGAGCTGCTGAAGCCTGTTGTAACCGCAGCCGGACAGCCCGGTCGTGACGAGGAGGAGCAGCGCAAGCAGCCAAGCACGCATGACGTATCCCCTTCTGCCCGCTCTCGCGCAGGCTCGGCGACCCTATATGGGCCAAGCGGCGCAACGCTTCAAGTGTTCTGTAGCGCGCAAGAAAAAACCCCAGGCCTTTTGGGCCTGGGGTAAGAACGCGGACTTTCGATGAAGGGAAGGAAGTCCGCTAGGGGATATCAGTGCAACCGGGCCCAGTGGAGAATCTTGATGTCCTCTGAGTCCAGATCGAAACTTTGCGCCAACAGCGCCTTCAGCTCGCGGGTGCCGCCGCCCTGCTCGAGCGGGCTGCGCAGCTCCACTACTCCGCTCCATTCGCTCGCGTCCGGCGTGGTCTTCGGTTTGGCGCCGGCAGTCAGGAAGTGCGTGTAGTACTTCGCGGCCATGGGCAGAAAGAGTAGTAACCCGCGCGCGAGGTGACCGTGAAACGATCCACAAATCACCTTGGTTTTTGTAAAGACCTTTGCGACATAACGTAGTGAAGACAAGGACATGAGCCGATATCGAGAACCACAGCAACCTGGCTCTCAATACATCACGCCCGAGGGTGCGCGCCGCCTGCAGCGGGAGCTGGACGAGCTCTGGCGCGTCGAGCGGCCGCGGGTGACGCAGGCCGTGAGCGAAGCGGCCGCGCAGGGCGATCGCTCGGAAAACGCGGAGTACACGTACGGCAAGCGCCGCCTGCGCGAGATCGATCGGCGCGTGCGCTTTCTGCGCAAGCGGCTCGACGGCATGGTGATCGTCGACAAGCCGCCCTCCGACACGAGTCGCGTGTTCTTCGGCGCCTGGGTGTCGCTCGAAAGCGAAGACGGCACCGTCACGCGTCACCGCATCGTGGGGCCGGACGAATTCGATGCCGCGCCGGGCTATATCAGCATGGATTCGCCGCTCGCCCGCGCGCTGATGAAGAAGGGCCTGGACGACGAGGTCACGGTCGAAGTGCCCGGCGGCCGGCGCAAGTTCGTCATCGTCGAGATCGAGTACGAGACGGCCACCGCGGAAGGGAGTTGACCGCCGGCGGCGGCTCGCGCCGCCGCCGATGGGCCTCGTGCCGGGGATACGCCGCGCTCGCCGCGGCGCGCCGAGCGCGATCGATCAGAACACGACCCTGACGTTCTTGAATTGCCAGGGGTCGCTCTTGTCGATGTCCTCGGGGAAGAGCCGCTCGCGCTCGTGCAGCGGCGTCCAGTCGGTGTACTGGCCGGTGATCGTGCCGAGATACGGCGAGGCGATCTCGAGGTTGCGGCGGAAATCCATCTCGTCCGGCTCGACGACGCCCTGGTTCGGGTTCTCCATCGCCCAGATCATCCCCGACAGGCACGACACCGTGACCTGCAGGCCCGTCGCGTTGTGATACGGAATCAGCTTGCGCGTCTCTTCGATCGAGAGCTGCGAGCCGAACCAGTACGCGTTCTTCTTGTGGCCGGCGAGCAGCACGCCCAGCTCGTCGACGCCGGTCGTGATCTCATCCATCAGGATGCGCTGGTGCTCCTGCAGAACGAAGTTGCGCCCCGCAAACTCGTGCATCGAGACCACCGCAGAGTCGCACGGGTGATACGCGTAGTGCACCGTCGGCCGGTACACGACCTGCGCTCCGTCCCGCACCGTGAAGTAGTCCGAGATCGAAATGGACTCGCCGTGCGTGATCAGGAAGCCGTGGAAGTGGCCGGCGAGCGGCGTCCACGTGCGCACCCGAGTCGCCGCGCCGGGCTGCATCAGATAGATCGCCGACATGCAGCCGAAGTCGTGCCGCTTGCCGTCGCGCGGGAAGTTGCGCTCGTGCGTGCCCCAGCCGAGCTCGGCCGGCTGTGCGCCCTCGCTGACGAAGCCGTCGACCGACCAGGTGTTCACGAACTCGCCGGGCTGCTTCGGCAGGTTCGACACCTGCGTGTCGCGTTCGGCAATGTGCACGACCTTGACCCCGAGGCGCCGCGCGAGGTCGCCCCAGTCGGCACGCGTCTTGGGATTGCCGGCGTCGACGCCCGTGTCGGCCGCGATGTTCAGGAGGCCCTGCTTCACGAAGTGCGACACGAGACCGGGGTTTGCGCCATGAGTGAGCACGGCCGTGGGCGCACGCGCGTTCCCGGGACGCAACGCCAGCGCTTCTTCGCGCAGCGCATAGTTGGTGCGCTTGGCGGCGGGCACCGTCGGGTCCGTGTAGCCGCCCGGCCAGGGCTCGATGCACGTGTCCAGGTACATCGCCCCCTTTTCCCAGCAGAACTTCACGAGCGCGATGCTCGAGACTTCCACGGACACGTTCAGCACGAAGTCGCCGCGCCCGACCAGCGGGTTCAGCACGCGCCGGTAGTTCTCGCGCGTGAGCGGCTCCTTGATGAACTTGATGCCGAATTTCTCCGCTTCCTCACGGCCGCGGTCGTCCGCCGTGACAATGGTGATGCGCTCCGGCGCGATGCCGATGTGCCGTAGCACGAGCGGGAGCGTGCCCTGCCCGATGCTGCCGAAGCCGATGAAGATGATGCGCCCGGGAAACTCGACGTAGACCTTGTGGTTGCTGCTCATGATGCTCCGAACCGAGGAAAAAGCCGCGCGCAACACCGCCGCGGCCGAGCGGACAGGGTATCAGCAAAGTTCCGCTTTTTGTTGTGGGCCGCGCGCTCCGCTTTTGTTGCGAGCCGCGCACTGCACCCGTTTGGCCCGCCGACGCGGCTTGGCCGCGTCGCCGGGCTCGAGTGCGCCCGGACTCAATTGCGCCAGTGCGGCGGGTACGTGCGCTCGTAGCCTGGCAGCGCTTCGACGCGCTTCACCCAGCGCGCGAGCGCGGGATAGTTCACGTCGAGCGGCAGGAAGCGTGCGGAGAGATCGCGCGCTTCGGGCTTTTCGAGGGCACGCAGCAGCACCTTGAGGCCGGGGAAGATCACGAGGTCCGCGGCGCTCACCGTCTCGCCCACCACCCAGTCGGACTTCGCGAGCCGCGCTTCGATCGAGCGCGCCTCGCCGGCGACGACGTGCACCGCTTCCTCGAGCTCGCCGACCTTCACCGCCTGCGGGCGCGTGAAGTACGCGTCCACGATTTTCATCAGGTGCGGCTCGGCGTACGCCTGGTACTCGCAGATGACGCGCATGATCACGCCCGCCTCCTCGGGCGAGCGCCCGAACAGCGCCGGCTCCGGATACTTACGGTCGAGGTAGTAGAGCACCGCAAGCGACTCGAACACGACGTAGTCGCCGTCCTTCAGCACGGGGACTTGGCCGCGAAAATTCATCGCCAGCATCTGCGGCGACTTGTGCTCCTGCTTGGAGAACTGCAGCAGGTGGCTCGTGTACGCCAACCGCTTGTATTCGAGCGCGAGCAGCACGCGCCATGCGTAGGCACTGCCGCTTCCCCAGTAGACATCGATCGCCATGAGCGCGGGATTGTAGAATGCACGCCATCATGTACACCACGCTCATTCAGGTCGCCGAGCTCGCCGCGCTTCTCGAGCGCGAGCCGCAGGCCGACGCGAGCGTCGTCGTGCTCGACTGCCGCCACGAGCTTTCGCAGCCCGAGTGGAGCGATCGCGCCTACGCGGCAGGCCACATCCCGACAGCGGTGCAGGCACACCTCGATCGCGATCTTTCGGGCCCCGTCACGCCCACTAGCGGGCGCCATCCTCTGCCCGACGTCACGGCGTTTGCCGAGACGCTCGGCCGGTGGGGGATCGACAACACGGTGCAGGTCGTGGCCTACGATCAGGGGAACGGTGTGTACGCGGCGCGCGCATGGTGGCTGCTGCGCTGGGTCGGACACAGCGCGGTCGCCGTGCTCGATGGCGGCTTCGCCGCATGGCAGGAGGCGGGCCTTCGTGTCTCACACGATGCGCCTGCTCGCGCGCCGCGCCGGTTCGTGCCGCACGTTGCTGCCGGCGCAGCGCTGTCGACAGCCGAGGTCGAGCAGGCGCTCATGCGCAATGAGATTGCGCTCGTCGATGCGCGCGGCGCCGATCGCTTCCGCGGCGAGAACGAGACGATCGATCCGGTCGCCGGTCACGTGCCGGGCGCGACGAACCGGCCGTTCGGCAAGAACGTCGATGGCCGCGGTCGCTTCCTGCCCGCCGCCGAGTTGCGCCGCCAGTGGACTGAAGCGCTGGCCGGACGCGACGCGCGCGAGGTGGTCGCCATGTGCGGCTCCGGCGTGAGCGCGTGCCACAACCTGCTCGCGCTCGAGATTGCCGGACTCTCCGGGGCCCGCCTCTACGCGGGCTCGTGGAGCGAGTGGATTCGCGATCCGCGCCGGCCGATCGCGCGCGGACCCGCCTGAGCGATGCGCGTGCATGCACGGCGCACGCACGCACACTCTTCCTCGCCGCACATTTTTGTTATCTTCCGCGCCAATTGCATTTGGGTGGCTGGCACCGTTCATCGGGACCAGCCATTTGTCTTTTGGCCGATCGATTTCGATGCCCACTGATACTCGCAGGAACGCTCGTGGCCGCTGATCCCAAAATCGCCGTGAACGGCAAGCCGAAGTTCAACCCCGCGCAGCCGTGGCGGATCGAGGACTCGCTCGACCTCTACCATGTGAACGCGTGGGGCAAGGGCTACTTCTCCATCAACGAGGCCGGGCACGTCGTCGTCCGCCCGGACACGCAGCCCGGCCGCGAGATCGATCTCTACGAGGTGGTCGAGGGATTGAAGGCGCGGGATCTCACGACGCCGGTCGTCGTGCGCTTCTCCGACATCCTCGCGCATCGTCTCAAGCACCTGCACGCCGCCTTCCAGCAGGCCATCGCCGAGAACGAATACCGCAATCGCTACACCGCGGTTTATCCGATCAAGGTGAATCAGCAGCGCCTCGTGGTCGAAGAAGTCTACCGCTACGGCAAGGAATTCGGTTTCGGGCTCGAGTGCGGCTCGAAGCCGGAGCTGCTCGCCGTGATGGCGATGACCGAGAGCGAGCCGGAGCGGCTCATCGTCTGCAACGGCTTCAAGGACGACAGCTACATCGAAGCGGTCACGCTCGCCACGAAGCTCGGCCGCACCATCATTCCCGTGGTCGAGAACTTCGATGAGCTCGCGCTCATCCTGAAGCACGCCGAGACGTACCGCGTGCGGCCGCGGATCGGCGTGCGCGTGAAGCTCTTCAGCGAGGGCTCGGGGCGCTGGGCCGACTCGGCCGGCGAGAAGTCGAAGTTCGGCCTCTTCGCGACCGAGATCATGGAGATGTTCAACATCCTCAAGGAGCGGGACATGCTCGACTGCCTGCAGCTGGTTCACTGCCATCCGGGCAGTCAGCTGCAGGACATCCGCCGTGTGAAGGACGCCATCAACGAGCTCGCCCATGTGTACGCCGAGCTGAAACTCATGGGCGCGGGCCTGCAGTACATCGACGTGGGCGGCGGCCTCGGCGTCGACTACGACGGCAGCGGTACGAACTTCTCGTCCTCGATGAACTACACGCTCAACGAGTACGCGAGCGACGTCGTGTATCGCATCGCGAGCGTCTGCAACGCGCGCGAGATTCCGCACCCGATGATCGTCAGCGAGTCGGGGCGCGCGATCGCGGCGTACAGCAGCGTGCTCATCTTCAATGCGCTCGGTTCGTCGGCGCTCGACCGGTTCAAGGTGTCGGGCGATCCCGTCATCGACTACACGGGTAGCGAAGAGCTGCCGCAGCCGATCCTCGACCTCTTCGAGGCGTACGGCTCAGTCAGCGAGCGGCGCCTGGTCGAGTGCTATCACGATGCGCTGACGGCCCGCGAACAAGTCCTGCAGATGTTCAACCTCGGGCTGCTATCGCTCGAGTTCCGGGCGCTGGCGGAGCGGCTCTACTGGGCCACGTGCGCCAAGATCCGCGACTGCTGCCGGCGGCTCGACCGTCGCCCCGAGGAGCTGGAGCCGCTCGAGTCGATCCTCTCCGATACCTACTTCTGCAATTTCTCGGTGTTCCAGTCGCTGCCGGATAGCTGGGCGATCGACCAGCTCTTCCCCATCATGCCGATCCATCGGCTCGAAGAGCGCCCGACGCGCACGGGCGTACTCGCGGACATCACGTGCGACTCGGACGGGAAAATCGATAAGTTCGTTTCGCTCCGCGACGTGAAGCGGGCGCTGGAGCTGCATGACCTGAAATCCGGGGAGGAGTACTACTTGGCCGCGTTCCTGGTCGGTGCCTATCAGGAGACGCTGGGCGATCTGCATAACCTCTTTGGCGATACGCACGTCGTCCACATCCGCCTGCACGACGAAGGGGGTTGGTGGATCGAGGAGATCGTGAAGGGCGACACCGCGAACAAGGTGCTCGAGTACATGGAGTACGACGTCGAGGAGCTCTACCCCGCGCTCGCGCGCGACTGCGAGCGCGCCATCCGCGACGGACGCATGACGCTCGCGGAAAGCCAGCTGCTGAAGCGCTTCTACGAGCAGGAGCTGAACGGATACGCCTACCTCGAGCCGGCGGGGTCGTGACCGGTACGGTCGTATAGTTATCCGACAGTCCCACTCCGAGATGTACTGTCCGAAAGGCAGGAGACCGGGCGACAGGTAGGCTTCTTACAGGGCGAACTTTACCGGGCTTTTGCCGTCGCGCCGGCGCATCACACAAGCACCCTGCTTGCATTTGTTGACGCTGTTTACTTCGCTCGGCGGCCGGGAGTAGCATCCAGCGGGCGTTCGGTCTCCGCAACGGATAAGCGTTTCGTGTGTGAGTTGAGCCCATTTTCTCCCGCCCGCCATGCCTTCCGGCGCGCGAACGCAAGGTGCAGGCCGCCGGCCCAAGCGCTGCGCATTGACTACTAAAACTGCCGATCGTGTGCCTTGAAGCCTTGACCTGTTTGACTGTCTCTCACGCGGTTCATGCGACCGACTCGTGCGGTTCGCCGCTGTCCGCTTTTCGCAAGCGAGTGATTGGATGACGACGATCTACGTGGGGAATCTCCCCTTCAACGCGACAGAGCAGGACGTCCGGAGCCTCTTCGAGCGTCACGGCAAGGTCGACTCGGTCAAGCTCATCAATGACCGTGAGACCGGTAAGCCCCGCGGCTTCGGGTTCGTCGATATGCCGCAGAGTGAAGCGCAAAGCGCCATCCAGGCGCTGAACGGCTTTCAGATGAACGGCCGTCCACTGCGCGTCAACGAAGCGCAAGAGCGTCCGCAGCGTCCGCGACAGGGCGGAGGCCCTTTCCGCCGCTGAGACGTTCCGACCCGCCAGGGTCTCGAAGAACCCCGCCTCGCGCGGGGTTCTTTGTTTTTGCGCTCCGCGCTATCGTTGCGCGCCTCGATGAACGGCAGTCCGGAGCGTTCCATGTCGGCATTCGTGAGAGCGGCACTCGCCGCGCTGGCGGCGGTTATCGCGATCGGCGGGTGCGCGAGCCGGCCCACCACGCGCCAGGAAACGACCGTTTCCCTCGACTCGATTCTCGCCGGCACGCATCGCTCCGATGCGCACAAGGCGCGCGACGCATATCGGCATCCGCGGGAGACGCTGCTGTTCTTCGGCTTGCGTCCCGAGACGACGGTGCTCGAGATCTGGCCGGACCCCGACGGCTGGTACACGGAAGTGATCGCGCCGCTCGTGCGCGAGAAGGGCAAGTACTACGCGGCCGTCATCGATGCGGAGAACCCGAATCAGGAAAAGCGCGTCGCGACCTTCCGCGCGAAGCTCGCGGAGCGGCCGGACCTCTACGATCGCGTCTCGGTGGTGACCTTGCCGAACGACGGCAGCGACATCGTGCCGCCCGGATCGGTGGACATGGTGCTGACCTTCCGCAACGTACACAACTGGATGGCGCGCGGGCGCGCGGAGCAGGCGTTTGCGCAGATGTTCCGCGCGCTGAAGCCGGGCGGCACGCTCGGCGTCGTCGAGCATCGGGGCGATCCGGCGAAGCCGCAGGACCCGCAGGCGAAGAGCGGCTACGTCAACGAGCAGTACGCGATCGACCTGATCGAGAAGCAGGGCTTCCGGCTCGTAGCGAAATCCGAGATCAACGCCAATCCGCGCGACACCAAGGATTACGAGCAGGGCGTGTGGACGCTGCCGCCCGTCTACCGGCTCGGCGACAAGGATCGCGAGAAGTACACGGACATCGGCGAGAGCGATCGTTTCACGCTGCGCTTCGTGAAGCCGAAACCCTCGTGAGTCGCGCGCTCATGTGCGCACGGCGCGGCAGATCGTGCCGCGGAGGCTCGTGGCGCGGCGGCTCGTTGGGCGGCGGCTCGTTGGGCGGCGGCTCGTTGGGCGGCGGCTTTTGAGCAAGACCCTTCCCACGAGTTGACGCGCCTCGTTCGCGCCAGCGCGTGTCGCGAACCGCTTGGTCGCGCGCCGCGCAAGCGCCTCACCACATCTCTTTGAGGCGCGCCCCGACATCGAGCACCGCCTCTTCCGCGCCGCCTTGGAGCGCGCCTTCGCCGATGGACGAGCCGTGGAAGGTCTTCGCGTCGAAGCACTTCAAGACCTTGTCCGTCATGAAGCGGCTACGGCCGCCGTACACGTGCGCGTCGGAGGATCGCGGCGCGTTCGTGAGGTGATACTTGAGCGGGCTGAGAAGGTACAGATCGTTCTGCGCACGCGTCATCCCGACGTAGAGCAGCCGCCGCTCCTCTTCGATCAGCTCCGGCTTGCCGGTGGCGAACTCGTTCGGAAAGCTGCCGTCGACGACGTTCAGCACGTACACCGTGTCCCACTCCATGCCCTTCGCGGAATGGATGGTCGACAGCACGAGATAGTCTTCGTCGAGCACGGGCTGTCCGGCGAGATCGCTGGTCGCGTTCGGCGGATCGAGCGTGAGCTCGGTGAGGAATCGCTCGCGCGAGGGATACTGCCCGGAGAGCAGCTCGAGCTGGTCGAGATCGCCGAGCCGCGTGTGAAAGTGCTCGTAGATGCGCTCGAAGTGCGGCCGGTACCACTCGCGCACGAGGTGCACCTGGCCCTGCCACGGGCGCTGCGGCTCGGCCAGCGCGCCGATGAGGTCGCAGAGCTTGCGCCAGTCCACGCCGAGCGCCTGCGGCACCCCGAACGATCGCAGCGCTTCGAACGAGCAGCTCTGCGCCTCGAAGTGCTCGATCGCCTTGCGCGCGTTCACCGGGCCCATGCCCGGCAAGAGCTGCAGGACGCGGAACGCGGAGATGGTGTTGCGCGGATTGTCCGCCCAGCGCAGCACGGCCATGAGGTCCTTCACGTGCGCGGCTTCGAGGAACTTCAGCCCGCCGTACTTCACGTACGGAATCTTGCGCTTCGCGAGCTCGATTTCGAGCACGTCGCTGTGGCTCGAGCTGCGGAACAGGACGGCCTGACGCTTCAGCGGCACGTTCGCTTCGCGGCGCTTCAGCACTTCCACGCACACGCATTCCGCTTGCGTTTGCAGGTCCGCGACGGTCACGTAGCTCGGGCGCACGCCGCTTCCACGGACCGACAGCAAGTGCTTGCGGTACTGGCGCGGCGCCTCCGCCATCAAGGCGTTCGAGGTATCCAGCACTTCCTGCGTCGAGCGGTAGTTCTGCGCGAGCGTGATCACTTCCGCGCGAGGCGTGAACCGGTCCGGGAAACCGAGGATGTTGTCGACCGCGGCTGCGCGGAACGAGTAGATCGCCTGCGCATCGTCGCCCACGACCGTGACGCCCGAACCATCCGGCCGCAACGCATGCAGGATGTCGGCCTGCAAGCGGTTCGTGTCCTGATATTCATCGACGAGGATATGGTCGAAGTGCGCGCTCACGTGTTGCGCGATGCGCGAGTCTTCCATCATCGCGTGCCAGTAGAGCAGCAGATCGTCGTAGTCGAGCACGCTGCACTGCTGCTTGCGCTCGACGTAGGTGCGAAAGAGCTTGCTGAGGTCCGCCTCCCATTGCAGGCACCACGGATACTGCTGCTCCAGCGTTTCCTTCAGCGACTTCTGCGTGTTCACGCGGTACGAGTAAATCTGCAAGCACGTTTCCTTGCGCGGGAAACGCTGCTCCTTGGTGGCGAGCCCGAGCTCCATGCGGATCGAATCCAGCATGTCCGCCGAGTCGCCGCGATCGGCAACGGTGAACTGCGGGTCGAGCTTCAAGTGCTTGGCGTAATGACGCAGCAGGCGATTGCCGATCGAATGGAACGTGCCGATCCAGCTGAGGCGCTGCGAGATGGAGTGGCTCACGCCGCCGAGCGGCTCTTTCAGAGCCTCCTTCACGATCTCGTGCGCTCGGCGCTTCATCTCCAGCGCCGCACGACGCGTGAAGGTCAGCATCAAGATGCGCGCTGGATCCACGCCATTGATCGCGAGGTGTGCAACCCGATGCGCGAGCGTGCTCGTCTTGCCGGTGCCGGCGCCCGCGACGATCAGCAGCGGACCCGCCTTGACACCCTTCGCAACCGGTTCGCCGTAGCTGGCCGCCTTCCGCTGGGGCGCATTGAGCTTTTCGAGATGTGACGCAGTCGACATAGCGGCCGGACTATACGTAACAGGACTGTCGGTCGCTATCGACAAGGTTCACGGCCGACCGCATTTTTGTGTTAGCGCGCGAGCGAATTCCACCACGCATCGAGCGCAGCGACGACCTCACGCTCGTCGACGCCGTTGTGGACGAAGCGCGCGCCGGGCAGATCGAGAAAAGCGTCACTGTTGGGAGCCGGCCTCGCGATCGCGAGATCCCCATCGCGATGGCCGGCGTGTCGCGCAGGATCGGTGCGCCGGCGCGAGAGCCGCGCGACACGCTCGCTTTCGTCCACTCGGCACAGCACCTGAGCGATGCTCGCCTGCCCGCTCCATACAGGTATCGCTGCGCTCAGGACCTGTTCGTGCTCGCCCGCGCGGAAGTTTCCTTCCAGGAGCATGTCCGCACCCGCGGCATGCAGCTCGCGAGCGATGGCGAACAGAACGGCGAAGCTCGCATCACTGAGTCGGCGCGATGCCGCCGCGTCCGCCGCGCCGAGCACGTCGAGCAGCGGCTCCTTGATGAGGTCTTTCGCGATGAGCGGCAGCCGGTACCGCGACGCCAGCGTGCGTGCGAGCGTGGTCTTGCCGGTTCCCGGCAAGCCGGTGACGAGAATGATGCGTGACGCGCTCATGCGCGCACTGTACGCGCACTCGGCACGCCGTTACTCTGCTTCCATGACCGACGACAACTCCGTTCTGAAACGCACCACTCACTTTCGCGGCCGAGTGGTGAGGCTCACCGTCGACGAAGTCACGCTGCCGAATGGCCATCGGGCGGGGCTCGAGATCGTGCATCACCCCGGCGGTGCAGCCGCAGTCGCGATGGACGACCAGCAGCGCATTTGTCTGCTACGGCAGTATCGGCACGCGGCCGGCGACTGGCTCTGGGAGTTGCCAGCGGGCAAGCTCGAACCCAACGAGCCACCGCTCGCCACCGCGCAACGCGAGCTCATCGAAGAAGCGGGCACTTCGGCGACGAGCTGGCAAAGCCTCGGGCGCTGTGTGCCCTCCCCCGGCGTCCTGACCGAAGTCGTGCACCTCTTCCTCGCGAAGGACCTGCAAGCGGCACCGATTGCGCACGAACCGGCCGAGGTGCTGGAGGTTCATTGGATGCCCGTGCAACGAGCGTTCGAATGGGCGATGGACGGCACGATCTACGACGCCAAGACCGTCATCGGCATCGCGCGCGCCCTGCATCTCTCGCAGCGCCCCAAATAAGGAACAGGATGTGACGGAACGCTCAGACGCTCGTGCGCGAGCGGCCTAGGGTTTACGGGCCGGAATGGGGCCGGCGCAGGATACAACTTAATCCGTGAACAAATCGAACGGGAAACGGACCTCTCCTCCCGCACAGAACGACACCGCGCCGCCCGAGTCGAGCGACGACCGTCGGCGCTTCGGACGCATCGTCCATGACGAGCGCGGCGCCGCGTCCGTCGAATGGCGCCGCGCGCCCGACGATCACGACCGCCCCGTCTTTCGCATCGAAGGCAGCGGCGTCAAAGAGCCGCTGTCGCTGCAGAACGAGGACACCTACGATCCCTACGATCGCAAGCCCGTGCGCTCGCCCGACGAGCGCCCGGCGAAGGGCGGCAAACGCGATCTGCGCAAGCTGTCGGAGTGGGTGAAGCTCATGCGCGCCATGGAAGAGCGCAAGAAGCGCGGCGAAGACGACTAGCCGATCGCGCTCAAGCGCTCGATGTGCGCCACCTTGCGCGCATCGGTCAGCCGATAGAACCGGCGCAACTCCGCGAGCACGTGATGTTCGAACTCGCCGCGTGAGCCGCGAAGCGAGCGGGCGAGACGCCGGCAAAACTTCTCGGCATGCCGGCTGGCCGCGCGATACAGCTCGTCCTTGCCGTTCGCGAGCTGCGGATCGATGCGCGTGCGCTCGAACAGCAGCCGCAGCAGTTCCGCCGGGAAGCGCCCGGGAAACTGCCGCTTGAGGAGCAAGTAGCTCGCGACGTACTTGTCGATCTCGGCCTGCAGCTCCATCTCGAGCACGGTCACGGGCTTGTCGTGCGCCGCGTTCCAGGCGAAGTAGAGGAAGTGGCTCACGCCCTCGAGCGCGGTCCAGTAGTCGGCGACGTTCGCCTCGTTCAGCCGCTCGAGCGGGTTGGCCGCACTCAAGCGCTCGAGCAGCGCCGGGTCGAGGTACAGAGACACGCCCACCGCATCCGCTTCCGGCGCGAGGATCAGCTGCTCGTCGGTGGCCGCCTCGCGCGCCGCGGGCGGCAACGCGGCCCGGTCCGTGACGAGGAAGTCGTAGACGTCGTGGGCGATGTTGACGTCGTAGATTCCGCCGATCAGTGCCTGCAGATCGCGAAGGATCATGGTCAGTGCGGGCGCTGATCCCGCGCCGCCGGTGTCGGATTCACGCCGAGGCGCTTCAGGATCTCGAACGAGCGCTTGCTGCCGGTCTTCATCCAGATCTCGTAGAGCCGCAGGATGTCGCGGTCGGTGTGCGTGTAGGCGGTCTCGCTGATGTCGTTGAGCGCGTCGACCATCGGCTGGAACTTCTCCGCCAACTCCGCGAACACCTGCCCGAGCACGCGGCTGCGGGTGCGCGCGAGCGCGTCCGCCAACGTACTGTAGGCGCGCCCGCCCATCGCGATGTGATAGTCGATGTCGATGAGCTTGCGCGCGAAGCTCTGCGCGAAGAAGCCGGCGATGAAGAGCGAGACGTCGCCGAGCCGTTGCAGGCCGCGATGCCGATCCGCCGTGTTCGGCGCTTCGAGCGCCTCGGTGAGCATGACGACCAGCGGCTTCATGCGCGCCCCCTCCGGCGTCTGCTCGTACAGCGCTTCGGACCGCGCGAAGAGGGTCAGCAGGTTGACGACGTAGTGTTCGGTTTGATCCTCGACGGCCAGGTGCTGCCGTTCGAGGGCACCATGCAGCGCGTCGTGGAAGAACTCGCGCAGATTCGCGACCGGCACCACGCGCGTGGAAAGATCATCACCCTCGTACATCATCGACCTCCAGCATCGACTCCGTGCATTTTCTGGATCGGCGAGCGCTTGCCAAAGTTCAATGAGCCGCGCGCGCCGTTCCGTGATCGAGTGCTCCAAATCCCGTGCCAGCACATTGGCACTCAACCCGCTACACTGCTGATACATGGCAACGGTTCCGCGCGGGGGGCTGCTCGGCCTCACGGGTTATCACTGGGTCGTCCTCATCGCCGCCTGGCTGGGCTGGGGCTTCGATGTCTTCGATGCCCTCTTGTTCAACTTTGTCGCGCCCAATGCGGTTCCCACGCTCCTCGGACTGCCCCTCGGCAGCTCCGAAGCGCGCGAGGCGACGGTGTTCTGGACGGGCGTGCTCACCTCCCTTCTCCTCGTCGGCTGGGCCGCCGGCGGGCTCCTGTTCGGCTGGTTCGCCGACCGTTTCGGCCGCAAGCGTGCGCTCTTCGTGACGATTGCACTCTATGCGTGCGGAACGGCCCTCTGCGCAATTGCCACGGACATGTGGCAACTCGTCGTGTTCCGCGTGCTCGCGAGCCTCGGCATCGGCGGCGAATGGGCCGTCGGCGCCTCGCTGGTCGCGGAAACGGTGCCGGAGACGCGGCGGGTCGAGGCGGCCACGATCGTCTACACCTCGTCGCCGCTCGGCATCCTGCTCGCGAGCACCGTGAACTATCACATCGCCGGCGTCTGGCTCGCAGACGCGCCGGAAACGTCGTGGCGCTACGTGTTCCTCTGCGGGCTCGCGCCCGTGCTCGCCGCTTTCTTCGCGCGCTTGTTCATACGCGAGAGCGAGGTGTGGGAGAAGGAGGTTCGGCACGCGTCCCCGCCGCGCATCCTGGAGCTGTTCACGAAGGACGTGCGCGCGCGAACGATCAGCGGCATGGTGGCGGCGGTCACCGCGCTGCTCACGTGGTGGGCCTGCAATGCCTTCGTCCCGCTCCTCGGCGCGACGCTCGCGAACGAGCACGCGGCTGCGGTCGGCATGCCGGGCGAGGCGGCGCGCGTCCTCGCGGAGGCGTGGAAGTCGCAGGCGTCGAACGCCTTCAATCTCGGCGGACTGGTCGGGTCGCTCGCCGCCATTCCGCTGGCCCGCTTCATGGGCCGGCGAACGATGTTCGTCACCTACTTCGCGTATTCCGCCGTGCTGCTCTTCGTCACCTTCGGTCTCCCTCTCGCCCCGGAAACACGCGTGCGGATGCTGTTCGCGGTGGGCATGGGCGTCTACGGGGTCTTCAGCACGTTCGTGTTCTATCTGCCGGAGCTGTTCCCGTCGCGGCTGCGCGCGACGGGCTCGGGGCTCTGCTACAACATCGGGCGCGTCATCGCAGCGCTCGGCCCCACCGCGGTCGGCCTCATTTCGGCCGCCGCAGGTGGGTCGAGCGACATCATCGTGCGGACGATGTTCTGGCTGGGCGTGTTCCCGCTTGCCACCGCGCTCGCCGCACGCTTCGTCATCATCGAGACTCGAGGCCGCTCTCTTCCGGTGTAGCTCCGGCGCGGTACCAGTCGATCTTGCGCGTCACGACCATCACGGTCGCAAGGATTGCGAAGAGACCGATCGCACCGGTGAGCAGCGAGTAATCCTCGGACGTGACGAGCAAGTAAAGCAGCCCGTACACGAGGCCGAACGCAGCGGCCGCGCCGCCGCCCGCCGCCATGCTGCGGAAGGCGCCCGCGATGTACACACCCAGCAGCGCGCACAGCGCGACGGCAGCGACACCGTACGCCGTCATGAATCCCACATGCTCCGCCAGCGCCAGCAAGAGCAGATAGAAGACGCTGAGCGCGAGGCCCGTGAGGCCATACTGGATCGGGTGCAGCGGCTTGCTCGTGACATGTTCCCAGAGGAACAGGGTGAGCAGGCTCAGCGCGATGAAGAGCCCCGCGTATTTCACGGACCGTTCGGCGCGCTGGTAGAGATCGACCGGCTGCACGAGATCGACACCGAACGCGCTGTCCTGCAGAGCCGACGCGTCGGTCTCGTACTGGAACCATTGACTGCCATACGCACGGTTGAGGTCCAGCACATCCCAGCTCGCACGAAAGCCTCCGGCGTCGATCTGGTGATCGCTCGGTAGAAAGCCGCGGGCGAAGCCCGGGTCGGGCCAGTTCCCCGTGAGCTTCAGGCCGGTGGACCGCGCGAGCGGCAGGAACTGCAGCGACGTCGTGCCCGCGACGAGGAGCGAGACGTCGAACGTGCTCGGGCCCGCACGCAGGTCGGCATCCGAACGCAAGGGCGCGCTGATCGCGGCGATCGGGAATCCGGGATGCGGCTCGAAGGCCCCCGCGACGAGACTCTCGCCGTTCATCGTCACGTTCCGCACGCCGCGGGCATCGGAGACAGGCACCAGCAGCCGTGCGCGGTCGAGGTGCAGCGTCACGCCCGTCTGCGCCGCGGTGAGCGCGGCGACCTTCGCCGCCACGTCGAATCGCGCGACGGCGCGCACTTTCGCGAGATACACCGGCACCTCGTAAACGCCGAGCTTGCGCCGCTCCTCCTGAACGGTAAGGGTCGACTCGAGCTCTAGCGAATCGGGCAGCACGTACCAGTCGCGCAGCGCCTTGTGCAGTTCGCGCGCCTGGCTATCGGCAACGGTCACGGTCGCGGGGATCGCGAGGATCGGCCCGCCGAGCAGTTGGCGCCCGCCCCACCCGCGCGAGACGCTTGCGATGGCCTGCTCGCGCAGCGCCGCGCGCTCGTTCACGAGACTGCGCAGCATCTGGACCGGAATCAATAACAGCAACGCGACCCCCGCTACGACCAGCGCTTTGACGAGGGCGCTCGATGCGAATCTCATCTGACTTTCTCCCTGTGTTCGACGGCTGACTTTTAGCCGCGCACAAGGTGACGCGCGCGAATGGCGCGTGCGTGGCGGGACTCTGGCGGATTGTGGCGTATGATGAGCTGCGGCCGCGCTCCCGTGCGGCCGTCACTCCCATCAAGCTGCCTTACGAAAGTCCCGCATGTCGGAATTCACGCTGGTCATCGGTAACAAGAACTACTCGTCGTGGTCGCTGCGGCCGTGGATGCTCATGAAGCACCTCGGCCTCGAGTTCGAGGAGAAGCTGATTCCGCTCGATACGCCGACGTTCAAAGAGGAGGCCGCGAAATTCGGACCGAGCGGGCGCGTGCCGGTGCTGAAGCATGGCGAGCTCACGGTGTGGGATTCGCTCGCGATCTGCGAATACCTCGCGGACCTGACCGGCAAGGGCTGGCCGCAGGATCGCAAGGCGCGCGCCTTCGCGCGCGCGGTGTGCGCGGAAATGCATTCGGGGTTCGTGAATCTGCGCATGGAGTGGCCGTTCAATGCGCGCGCCCGCAATCGACGCACGGCCATGACGCCGGGGCTCGAAGCCGACATCGACCGCATCGATGAGATCTGGATCGATTGCCGGCGACAGTTCGGCAGCGACCGCGGCCCTTGGCTCTTCGGCGAGTACTCCATCGCCGATGCGATGTACGCGCCGGTCGTCGTGCGCTTCAACACGTACCGAGCACAGGTTTCGGACACGACGCGGTGGTACATGGCGACGGCGCTCGAAGACCCGGTGCTGCAGAGCTGGGTGCACGCCGCGCAGCTCGAACCCTGGAAGCTCCCCAAATCCGAGGTCGGATAATCGGGAGCGGCGCGGCCGCGACCGGCCGAACCGGGGACACGTCGGCCCGCTGCGCCTGCCGGCAAGCGCCCGCTAAAATGCGCGATCCTTTTTGCCGATAGGCGCGCGACCATGTTGCCCAGCGTACGTTTCCTTTTCGGAGTCTTGAGTCTCCTCGTGGCTGGGGTGCTGCTGGCGCAACCTGCCGCCAAGCCCTTCACGGTGGACGATCTGGTGCGGCTGAAGCGGCTGAGCGACCCGCGCACCTCGCCCGACGGTCGCTACGTCGTCTTCACGCTGAGCGAGACGGACATGGAGGCGAACAAGCGCCGCACGGACCTGTGGCTGCTCGACCTCGGTGCCAAGGACGCAAGCCCGCGCCGGCTCACGCAGAATCCTGCGAACGACTCCAACCCGCGTTGGTCCGCGGACGGCAAGAGCATCTACTTCTTGTCCACGCGCTCGGGCACGTCGCAGGTGTGGCGGCTGCAGCTCGCCGGCGGCGAGGCAACGCAGGTCACGGACTATCCGCGCGACATCGGCTCGCTCGAAGTCGCGCCCACCGGCAATCGCATCGCCGTCAGCATGGAAGTCTTCATCGACTGCGCGGACCTGAAATGCACGAAGGATCGGGCCGACGCGAAAGAGAAACAGAAGACCACCGGGCGCGTGTACGACCGGCTGTTCATCCGCCACTGGGACACGTGGAGCGACGGCACGCGCTCGCATCTCTTCGTCGCGGACGTCGGGGCCGACGGCAAGGCGGGCACGCCCGTCGATGTTTCGAAGGGGCTCGATGGAGATGTGCCCTCGAAGCCCTTCGGCGGCGACGAGGAGTACGCCTTCACTCCGGACGGCACCGCCGTCGTGTTCTCCGCTCGCGTCGCCGGCCGCGAAGAACCGTGGTCGACGAACTTCGATCTCTATCGCGCGCCGGTCGACGGTTCGGCCGCACCGACGAATCTCACGGCGGCCAACAAGGCGTGGGACACGCAGCCCGTCTTTCTCGCGAACGGCGACATGGCCTATCTCGCGATGGATCGCCCGGGCTTCGAGGCGGATCGCTTTCACGTCGTGCTGCGAGATGCGAAGACGGGCGCGATCCGGCCGCTCACGCAATCATGGGATCGCTCGGTCAGCCATCTCGGCGTGACGGGCGATGGCAAGCGATTGCTTGCGACGACGGACGACGTGGGGCAGGAAGCCCTGTACGTCATCGACGTGCCGAGTGGCACGCCTCACAAGGTTGTCGGCACCGGCGCAGTCTCCGACTACTCTGCCGCTAAAGAGTCGGTCGTCTACGCGCTCGCGAGCCTCGGCGGCCCGGCCGATCTCTATACCGTGCGGCTGAGTGGCGGTGCTCCGCGGCGCCTCACGTCGGTCAACGAGGCCGTGCTCGGCCAGCGCGCGATGAGCGCCTACGAGCAGTTCAGCTTCAAGGGCTGGAACGACGAGACGGTGTACGGCTATGTCATGAAGCCGTATGGCTTCACCGCTGGCGCGCGCTATCCGGTGGCGTTCATCGTTCACGGCGGTCCGCAGGCGAGCTTCGCGAACGCGTGGAGCTATCGCTGGAATCCGCAGGTGTTCGCCGGACAGGGTTACGGCGTCGTGTTCATCGACTTTCACGGCTCGCCGGGCTACGGGCAGGCGTTCACCGATTCCATCAGCAAGGACTGGGGCGGCAAGCCGCTCGAAGACTTGCAGAAGGGGCTCGCAGCCGCGCTCGAGAAATATCCGTGGCTCGATGGCGGCAACGCGTGCGCGCTCGGCGCCTCCTACGGCGGCTTCATGATCAACTGGATCGCCGGCAACTGGTCGGATCGTTTCAAGTGCCTCGTGAATCACGACGGCGTCTTCGATCAGCGCATGATGTACTACGCGACCGAGGAGCTGTGGTTTCCGGAGTGGGAGAACGGCGGGCCGTACTACGCCAATCCGCAGGCCTACGAGAAATTCAACCCGGCGAACTTCGTCAGCAAGTGGCGCACGCCGATGCTCGTCATCCATAGCGAGCAGGACTTCCGCGTGCCGCTCGAGCAAGGGCTCGCGACGTTCACGGCGCTCCAGCGGCAGGGCATCCCGAGCCGGTTGCTCACGTTTCCCGACGAGAACCATTGGGTGCTGAAGCCCGCCAACAGCGTGCAGTGGCACCACACCGTGTTCGACTGGCTCGCGAGCTACTTGAAGCCGAAGGAGAGCCACGAGCCCGCACCCTCGAGCGCGTCGTCGCAGTGAGTTAGTTGCCGGAGCGCTTGCGGTACCGATAGAAGGGCTCGCCCGCCTCGCCTCGCACGAGCTGCCCGTTTGCGCCGTAAGCAAGCTCCGAGAGCGATAGCGTGCCGGCGGTGAGCTCGCCGCGCATCTCCAGCCGCACGCTGCCGCCCAGCGCAGGCACTGTTGCGCGACAACCGCCCGCCGGATTCTCGCCCGCAAACTCGAGGCCGTTCGCGGCCCTCTTCCACAGCAAGTCGCAGCCGGCCATCGGCTGCGCGTCGTTGTACATCATCCCCGTGAACACTCGCGGATTCGAGCGCCCCTCGCGCCAGCGCGCCGGCTCGTTCAAGGTGTAGAGCGTTTCGAGCACGCCACCCTTCACGGCCTGGAACGACAACAAGCGCTGCCGGGTCACGCGCCGCGGATCGTCCGTCACGCTTTCGTGCAGGTAGAAGACGTGATCGCCGAACGTCGGCATGTGAATAGGAACGACCGTGAGCGACAACGCAGTGTGCGGCTCGCGGCCCTGCTGCGCGTCCTGCTGAACCTGCTCGGAGTTGTCGTAGTTCCCCGGTAACCACGCCACGAGTTGCGCGAGATCGGCTTCGGACTTTTTCATCTCGCTCGCGCAGGAGGCGACGAGTGCGCAACAGACGAGCGCGAGCGCGCGCGGCAGGCTACCCATAGAACGCGCGCCACTCCGCTTGATACGACATGCCGAGCGCCATGAGCCGGCCCAGCAGATCGTCATATGCAATGCCGGCAGCGCGCGCCGACTGCGCGAAGTCTTCATCGGCCTCGAGATTGGGATTGGCATTCGCTTCGAGCACATACACCTGTCCATCGGCGGTCACGCGGAAATCCATGCGAGCGCAGCCCGAGAGCCCGAGCACGCGATAGATGCGGCGCGAGAGCGTATCGAGTCGTGCGGTGACGGGCGCCGGCAGATCCTCGGCCGCACGCGTCGTGATCCCGTACTTGCTCTGATATTTCTTGTCCCACTTCACCTTGCGCGTGGCGATCGCGGGCAGCGATTCGGGGAGCGAGCCGAAGACCATCTCCCACACCGGCAACCGCGTGAGGCGCTCGTTCCCGAGGACGCCCACGTACAGCTCGCGCCCCTCGATGAATTCCTCGACCAGCGCATCCGATCCGACCTGCTCGTGCACGAACTGCACGCGCTCCTTCAGCCGCGCCGCATCCTCGACGACCGACGCCTGCGCGATGCCGAGCGAGGCATCTTCCACCGTCGATTTCACGAAGAGCGGGAAGCGCAGCTTGCGCGGCGCGCGGAACTTCACGCCTTTGCGGAACACCGCGAACTGCGGCGTCGGAATGCGATGGAACGCCAGCAGCTGCTTGGAGAGCGCCTTGTCGCGCGAGAGGAGCAAGCCGCGCGGATTGCAGCCGGTGTACGGCTGGCGCATGAGCTCGAGAAACGCGACGACGTGCTGGTCGTACGTGACGATGCCGTCGAATTCTTCGAGCAGGTTGAACGCGATGTCCGGCTTCCAGTCCGAGATGATGGTGCGCAGCTCGGTGAGACTATCGAGCACGCCGACGCAGCGAACCTCGTGGCCCATCTTGCGCAACGTGCTGGTCACGTCGTACTCGGTGCGCCACTCTTCGATTTCCTTGGCAGTGTGACCTTCCAGCGTCTCCGGCGGAATGAGGCTCGCATGAACGACGACGAGCACCCGCAGCTTCTTCATAGGGCGAGCTGCGGAGTCTCGCCCTGTCCGTACAGACGTGTCAGCCGCAGCAACATCCATTGCACGTGACGCACGACGTGGCGCCGGTTGCCGCGTACGAACAGTTTGAGCGTCTCGCTGCGCTCGATCACCATGCGATGAATCTGTTGAACCGTGTAGAGCTCCACGCCCGCCTCGCGGGCGATACGTGCCAGTGTCCGCTGCTTGATTGCGCGCAGGAACGCGCAAGCGCGCGACGCCCGACGGCTCGGCCGCTCGACCGTGAAGATTTTCTGCAGCAGGTCATCCGCCATGCCGCGCCGATACGACTGGTGGCGTGCGAGCTTGCGGCGATAGTAGTCCGCCAGAGTGGACGTGTTGGCGTCGATGGGCTCGATGCGCGCCCGGCTGCGCACGGGCGGCGGCGTATCGCGCACGCTCGCCATGAGCTCGTCCACGAGGCACAGCTTGTGGAAGGCAGGCCAGCCCGCGTACGTGCGCCGCCAGTTCGAATTCGGTTTCAGCCAGACGGCAAACGTCTCGGCGAAATCCTCGGTCGGATGCGACTGCGCATACCACTCGCCGAGGTGATGCACGTAGCGCCGGCTGCCCGGCCGCGCGCGATAGCGGTGCGGATACGGCAGCGATGCCGGCCCGAACACCTCGCGCCAGACCTTGCGCCGGCGCAGCCGATAGGCGTTGTCGAGCGCGTGCCCGGCTTCATGGCGCAGGATGCGCATCATGCCGCGAGCGTTGCCGCCTTCCGCCTCGCGCATCATGCGCCGCTCCAGCCGCTCGAGCCGCGGGTGTGCCAGGTAGAACGGGATGGCGATGCCCGGCACGCCGTCCGGCGAGAACCATTCCTCCGAGAGCCACACGTGCGGGCGGAAGTGAATGCCGCGGTTTTCGAGCTCGGCGTACAGGCGCTTCACGCGGCGGCCGAGCGGTGAGCGCTCGAGCGACAGCTTCAGATCGCAGAAACGCAGCGCCAGCAGCTTCTCGTCCGAGAGCCGGGCCCAGGGTACCTTCGCGCGCGCGCGCTTCATCCGCGCGCGAGTGGCACGAGAGGACTTTGCACGGCCTGAAGTGCGCTGTGCGCTCGGCATCGACGAACCCCGGACTTTCCTGCCTGACTTTCCTGGCGGAAGACGCGGGCTCGAGCCCGCGGTGTTCTAAGTAGTGACGCGGCGGAAGCTTACCGAACCCGGTCGGGCGTTGGCGAGGGTATACGGTCCGGTTTTGCGGCCCGGGAAACCGGTGAAATCTCAGCCGCCGAGCGACACCATGGCGTGCGCCAGCAAGCGATCGGCAAGGCCTTCGATCAGGTCTTGCCCGATCAGGCTGTTGCGCCAGGCCCCGGGGATGGCCCCTACCCCGTAGTGCGCCCCGGCGAGCTGGCCGTACACGGAGGCGGCCACGTCCGAGTTGGCCCCGAGGTTCGCGACGCGCAGCGCGCCGTCGCGGAAATTGTCGGTCGTGCGGAACGCCCACAGCGCGGCCTCGAGCGCTTCGACGACGTTGCCCGCCAGCGGCGTCCCGGCGGCGCCGAGCTGCAGGGCATGGCGTGCGATCTCGGCGACGGTCGTGCGCAGGCTCGCCGCGTCGATGAGCTCGGGAGGCGGCGACAGCACCGCGTTCTTCGGCTTGCTCGCGAGCGCGCCGTAGAGCACGGCGGCGAAGAATCGGCAGGCCTCCACCGCCGTAGGCGACTGGCACGTCGTCCTTGCGGCGTCGCCCGCATTCGCCACGGCGTCGAGCGGCGTCGCGAAGAAGAACATCACGACGGGCGCGACCCGCGACAGCACCTCGGGGTCGAGCTGGGTGGGATCGTGCGAGCCGGAATAGAGCTGGCGCCGCCAGTTCGCCTGCGCGAGCGCGCGTGCGGTGCTGCCGGTGATCCCGACGCACTGCCCCGTCGAGCTGAGATAGCCCTGCTGTTGCCAGCGCGTGTACCGCTCGACTTGATCGCGGGGATCGAACGCCTCTTTCTCCGCCAGACTCTCCGCCAGACAGAGCGCCATCGCGGTGTCGTCGCTCCAGGCCCCGCGCGGTAGATCGAACGGGCCGCCGCCGAGCATGTCGCCGATCGGCGTGAACGTGCCGGGCTTGCGGTACTGCGTGGCTGCGGCGAGCGCATCGCCGACTGCGAGGCCGAACAGCGCGCCGAGAAAGCGATCGCGCAGATTGCGGGCGGCAGCGAGCGTTCCCGTGTCGAGCAGCGGATCGCGCGCCGGCTCCTCCGGCAAGAGCGCGGGCGCGGCCTGTTGCGGCTCCTTCGCCTTGCGGGGCGCCGCCGCGGCGCGTGTCGCCCCGGGCTTTGCGGCCACACGCGAGCGCAGGAGCGATTCGACCTGCGCCGTCCAACCCAGCACGAACCGCGTCTGATCGTCCGTTTCCGGGACGTGCGGCCACGCGGCTGCGCGCGCGCTCTGCTGCCACATGCGATTCAGCTCTTCGAGCGCGTCGTCCGGCGAGAGGCCCTGCTCGATCAGAAAACACGCGATGACCGTGCCCGTGCGGCCGATCCCCGCGCGACAGTGCACGTAGGCCGTCTGCCCCGAGCGCACGGCGTAGTCGAGACTCGCCTGGATGTCGAGCATGTGCTCGCGGCGCGCGGGCACGGCGTGATCCTTGATCGGCTTGCGGATGTACTCCACCGACATCGGCAGATCCATGTCGTACGACGGCAGCTCGTCCGGCATGGTGAGATCGATGAAGCACGTCACGCCGACGTCCAGCAGCTTCTGCAGCCGCTTTTGGGTTTCTTCGCGTGTGCCGCCGCCCGGATGCTCGCCCGCGAGCAGCTTGCCGGGAATCACCCAGTACGCATTCGGAAAGGGCAGCGGCGGAAGCGCAGGCGTGCGCGTCCCCGTGGAGCCGGGATCAGACATCGGACTCGGTCGATCCCGAATCGCTCGCGGATGCCGGCGCGGCAAACGCCGCACGCAGCTGCTCGAGGCCTGCGAAATCGAAGTGGCGCGGATCGGCGAGATGCTCGACCTCGACGCGGCGAATGGCCGAGAAGATCGACTCGGTGCGCCCGGGAAACTGCCGCTCCCATTCGGCCAGCATCTTTTTCACGGCGACCCGCTGCATGTTCTGCTGCGAGCCGCACAGGTTGCACGGAATGATCGGGAATTCGCGGCCGCGCGCATAGCGCGCGATGTCGCGCTCCGGCACGTACGCGAGCGGCCGGATCACGATGTGCCGCCCGTCCTCGGAGACGAGCTTCGGCGCCATCGCCTTCAGGCGCCCGCCGAAGAACATGTTGAGGAACAGCGTCTCGACGATGTCGTCGCGATGATGGCCGAGCGCGATCTTGGTGATGCCGTTCTCGGCCGCGAACCGGTAGAGCGCGCCGCGCCGCAGGCGCGAGCAGAGGCCGCACATCGTGCGCCCTTCGGGGATCACCCGCTTCACGACGCTGTACGTGTCCTGCGTGATGATCTTGTAGGGCACGCCGAGCGCTTCGAGGTAATCCGGCAGCACGTGCTCGGGGAATCCGGGCTGCTTCTGATCGAGATTCACCGCGAGCAGCTCGAAGCGCACCGGGGCGCTCCGCTGCAGCGAGAGCAGGATGTCGAGCAGCGTGTACGAATCCTTGCCGCCGGAGAGGCAGACCATCACGCGATCGCCCTCGGCGATCATCGCGAAGTCCTCGATCGCCTTGCCGACGAGCCCGCGCAGGTGAGCCTGCCGCTTCTGCAAGGTGCGCGAGGGTTTCAGGACGACTGCGTTCATGCGCCCGCGATTGTAGCGGGCCTCATGCCCGCAGTCGGGACCCGAAGCAGCGACGGACCCTCAAGCGGCCGCGCTGCTGGCCGGTGCGGGCGCCGTCTGCGGCGTCCCCTCGAGGTACTTCGATTCGACGTAACGCACGAAGCTCGCCGCGGAGAGCGGCTTGCCGGTGGCGCACTTCATCAGCTCGTTCACCGTGACCTTTGCGCCAAGACCGTGCACGTTCGTGCGCAGCCAGCCGAACAGGCCGCCGAACTCGCCGCGCGCGATCTGCTCTTCGAGGCCCGGCACCTCCCCTCGCAGACTCTCGTAGAGCTGAGCCGCGATGACCGCGCCCAGCGCGTACGAGGGGAAGTAGCCGAACGAGCCGACGGCCCAGTGGATGTCCTGCAGGCAGCCCTCGACGTCGTTCGCCGGCGCAATGCCGAGGCGCTGCTCGATGAGGGCGTTCCACGCGGCCGGCAGGTCTTTCACGGCCAGCTCGCCGCTCAACATCTGCTTCTCGAGCTCGTAGCGGACCATGATGTGCACGGGATACGTGAGCTCATCCGCGTCCACGCGAATGAGGCCGCGCCGCACGCGCGTGAGGTGTGCGTAGAGATTCTCGACCTCCCACTCGGGACCGCTGACGCCGAAGTGCTTCTCGAGCAGCGGCTTCAGGTAGCGCATGAACGCGCGGCTGCGGCAGATGATCATTTCGAGGAGGAGCGACTGGCTCTCCTCGAGCGCCATGCCGCGATCGCGGCCGACCGGCTGGTCGCGCCAGTCCTGCGGCAGACCCAGGTCGTACATCGCGTGGCCGGTCTCGTGGAGCGCTCCGAGCAGGCCCGAGAAGAGATCCGCGGGATCGAAGCGCGTCGTGACGCGGATGTCCCCGGGCACGCCTTCGGTGAAGGGGTGCTCGCTCTCATCGAGGCGGCCGCGGTCGAACGGGAATCCGATCGCCTTCATGATCTCGACGGCGAGCGCGCGCTGCTTGCCGTTCGGAAACTTGCCGGTCAGCGGCAGCACCTTGCGCGATTCCTGCAGCGCGATCGTTTCGCGGATCAGCGTCGGCAGGCGGCGCGAGAGCGCCTTGAACACCGCGTCGATATCGGCCGTGCTGATGCCCGGGCTGAACTCGTCGACGAGCGCATCGTAGGGCGCGAGGTTCAGCGCCTGGCCGAGCAGGACGGACTTGTCGCGAACGAGGTGGACCACCTCTTCGAGGTGCGGCGCGAAGAGCTCGAACTTACCCTGGCGGCGTGCTTCGAGCCACTGCGCCTCGGCCTTGGAGGTCGCCTTGGCGAGGCGGGACACGAGTGATGCGGGAGTGGCGATGGCGTGGTCGCGCTGGCGGCGCATCTCGCGGAGGTTGGCGATCTGCCAATCCGCGAGGCCCTGTGTGTTGGCCTGCGCGCGGTCGAGCAGGCGCGTGATCCGCGGCGCGGTGAGCAGCGCGTGGTGCTCGGTCTCGAGCGCGGCGAGCTGGTCTCCACGCACGTCGGCACTGCCGCGCGGCATCATGACCGCGGCATCCCAGCGGAGCAGCGAGAGCGCGCCACGGAACGCGTGGAGACGCCGGAACTCCTGCTCGAGCTGTTTATAAGTCGAGGCTGACATGACGATAGACACCTGATTTCGTTTCGGCCCCGCCTGTCGTGCGGCACCGAAGAGGGACGGTGGGCGCGGGTTCGAAGGCGGGGAAGTGGGCGCTAGTCTACCAGCGCGGCGTGGTCCGGCAGGCCTCGGACGAGGTCGAATCGTTCAGAATCAACAGCTTAGGCTCTTGATAACGGGTTGACACGGTCGCGCCCGAGCCCCGAGTTCGGGGGGTTCGGCCGAGGGCCGAGGTCGTAGCGAACGCACCGCTCGCGGGCACCCATGGCGTGGGAATCGGGCTCGAGGCGGGCCGCGCCGGCGGGGTTCAGCGACGCGCTTCTTCGGGTTGGGGCGCCTGTTCGCGAGCGAGCTCGCGGACGGGGCCACCCTCGCGCACTTTCTGCGTCCCTTCGACGATCACGCGCTCGCCCGGCGCGAGACCGGCGACGACTTCCACCCGTCCGGGCTCGCGCCGACCGATGCGCACCTCGCGTCGGATCGCGCGCCCGTCTTCGACGACGTATAGGAACTGGCGGCTCTGCTCCGGCATGAGAGCCGCCTCGGGGATCATGATCGCGTCGCGCGCATCGGGCGCAACGCGCACGTTCAGAAACATGCCGGGCTTCAGCTTCCCGTCCGGATTGGGCACGACCGCGCGCACCGTCACCGAGCGGGACACGGGGTCGACGCGCGAATCGACGCCCGCGATCGTCCCCTCGAACTCGCGATCGGGGAAAGCGGCGGAGAGCGCGTAAACCTTCAACCCCTCGCGCAGCACGGAGAGGAAGTTCTCCGGGACGGCGAAGTCCACCTTGATGAGGCTCGAGTCGTCGAGCGTCGCGATGGTCGTGCCGGGGTTCACGAGAGTGCCGACGCTGACCCGCCGCAGGCCGACGCGTCCCGCGAACGGCGCCCGGATGACCGTGTCGTCGAGTCGCGAGCGCGCGGCGTCGACGCGCGCCTCGTTGGTCTTGAGGGTCGCTTCGAGCTGCTCGAACTGCGCGTCGGAGATGACCTTGGTTGCGAGCAGCTCGCGGCTGCGCTTCACCTGGCTCGCGCTGTCGGCACGGGCCGCCTCGGCGGCTGCGAGGTCCGCGCGGGCCTGAGCCGAATCGAGCTCGACGAGCACCTGTCCTTTCTGCACCCGCTCGCCGTCGCGAAAGCGCACGGCGGCGACGATGTTGGACGCCTTGGACGTCACCTCCACGGCCTCGTTGGCGCGCGCGGTTCCCAGCGCCGTGAGTGGCGAGGTCACGCGCTCCGTTCGGGCTTCTGCGGTGATCACCGCGACGGCGGCGCCGCGAGCGGGCGCAGCCGGTTGGCTCGCCATGGCAGAACCCGGGCCGGCGCCTCCACCGCTATGCGTGCCGCTCGTCCGCGCATCCGTGGCCGCGGATCGCGCGTCGCGAGTGGCCTGGAGCTGATCGGGCTCGGCGGGTTGGCGCTCGCGCGTGACATACACGCCCCAGCCCACAGCGAGCAGAGCGACCGCGAGACTGACGAGCGTGACGATGTTGCGTGAATCGGCCATGCGAGCGGTGCGCCGCTGAGTTGCCGATCGAGTATCGCATCGCTATGAGACAAAAAGAAAACTCGGCGCCGGCGCACGCCCATCGGCGGGATTCATCTCTGGGCGCCGGCGCGCCGCGACTCGCCCTGCACGGCGCCGCCCGGCTCCCGATGTCTCGACATCGATTCCCACGCGAGCATGGCGCGCTTGCGATCCTCGCCCCAGCGGTAGCCGCCGAGTCCCCCGCTCTTGCGCAGCACGTGATGGCACGGAATGAGATAGCCCACCGGATTCGCACCTACCGCCGAGCCCACCGCGCGAACTGCGCCGGCCGCGCCGATCTCCTGGGCGATCTCGCTGTAGCTGGTCGCATCCTTCGCGCCGAGACGCAGCAGCGCCTGCCATACCTTCAACTGAAAGTTCGTGCCGGCGATGTTCACGCGCAGCGGCCCCGCACGGCCATCGCGAGTGCTCCAGATTCGAGCCGCAAGCGAGCGTGCCACCTCATCGTCACGCTCGAACCGGGCACGAGGCGCAGTGGCCTGCAACTCCGCGAACGCGGCCGCTTCGGCCTCCGGCTCGACGAACGCGAGGTGCGACAGGCCGCGCGGCGTTTCCGCGATGATGGCGCGACCGAACGGCGTATTGCTGAAGCCGTACCGAATGGTGGTCCCGAGTCCCTGCGCTTTGATCTCGCCCGGCGTCATGGCATCCACGGTCACGACGAGATCGTGCAGGCGGCCCGGCCCCGAGAGCCCGACCGCCAACGCAGCGTCCAGCACGGAGGCCTGCGCCGCGAGCGCATCGCGCGCGGCGGCGCCGGTCACGGCCGTCAGGTACTGCTTGGGCGTGACGCCGGCCCAGCGGCGGAACAGGCGGTTGAAGTGGAATTCGGAGAGGTTCGCGTGCGCCGCCACGTCCTCGAGGCGAGGCTGCTCGCGGAAGTGCTCGTCGATGTAGCGGATCGCTCGCGCGATGCGCGCGAAGTCGCGGCTGTCTACGAAGCTGTCGGGTTGCGTGTTCATGGGGCGCATCTTAGAGAGGCCCGATTGGCGCGCGACCCGATTCTTGCGATGTGTTTTGGACATGAGCGATGCGGCTGCGAGTAGACGCGCGGTCTGTCGAGCTTTGGTGCGTCAGCCCGTCCTTTGGGTTCACCGAGATTCACGGTCGCCGGGTCCCGCTCAGCGGAGCACCGACGCCGTGAGTGTCACGTCGGCATACTTCCACGCCGCCTCGAAGCGGCGGTGAACCTCGTCTGCTGCCGCCGTCTTGTGCTGGGCCCGCAGCACCTGTTCCAGACCGAACAGCGCCCAACCGTTCTCGCGATGCTTCTCGAGATCGCCGCGGTACGCGGCTTCGGCGGCAACGGGGCGGCCCGCTTCGAGCAGCACGGCGCCCAGCATGAGACGCACGGGGTACTGCCAATCCTCCGGCTCGTTGTAGCGCAGCGAGTCCTCTTTACGCATGGCCGCTTCGAGGGCCGCGATCGCCGCCGGATAATTCTTGCGGCGCGCGGCGATGTCACCCGCGAGCATCCCGCCCGCGATGGCCACGACGGTGTCCGCGGTGTTCGGAGTTGAGATGTACTGCTTCGCCAAGCGGGGATCGGCCTGAATCCGCCGCAGTGCCGTGAGCTCGCGCTCGGCGCCGGCGAGATCGCCGCGAGCGGCGCGCGCCATGCCGCGCGCGTGATGCCAGATCGCGGTCGTATAGATCTGCTTCGGATCGGGCGCGGGCAGCGCCTCGATCGTGTCCCACTGCGCGAAGCGCACGGCTGCGAACATGGGGGCGAGCATCAGGTGCTGGAGCGCGGGTCCAAACGCCGGATCGTCCACCGGCGCACCGTGCAGCACGTGATGCGTTTGCCCGGCGCCTTCGAGCGCCTGCGCGCGATTGCCTTCCAAGGTTGCGCCCGCCCACACGAAGTGCCAGTTGTGCGGGTAGTACGCGAGCGGATAGAACCCCTGCACCTGGCACGCTTCGATGTAGCCCTTGTCCGCCGCCGTCGCCTCTAGATTCGACACGACGGCGTCGTGATAGCGTCCGACCCGGATGAAGATGTGTGCCGGCATGTGCACGAGATGCCCCGCGCCGGGCACGAGGTGCCACAGCCGGTCCGCCTCGTCCACCGCGCGATCCGGATCCGATGCCTCGAGCGTGTGGATGTAGTAGTGGAGCGCGCCCGGATGATCCGGTTTCAGTGCCTTCGCCCGTTCGAGCGCCTGCACGACCTCGACCGTCGTCATCTTTGGCTTGCCGTCCGGCGAGTAGTAGTCCCACGGGGACAGGTCTAGCAGCGACTCCGCGAACAACGCCTGCACATCCGCGTCGTCGGGGAACTGCTTGGCCACATCGCGCATGGCATTCGCGTACGCGAGATCGAGCTGGGAGCGGTCCGGTGTCGCCGTCTCGGCGTAGCGCTTCGCGAGCGCATCGATCAGCGCCCGCTCGACGGGCGAAGCGTGCTCGCGAAGCGCGAGTGCCTTGCGTGAGGCGGCATACGCTTCGGGCACATCACTATCGGCCATCGGCAGATTGATGTTCGGACCCATGACGAGCGCCGCGCCCCACCAGCACGCCGCGCACTGCGGGTCGAGCCGTGCAGCCTCACGGAACGAGCGACCCGCCTCGGCGTGATTGAAGCCGTACGTGAGCACCATGCCTTGATTGAAGTAGCGGCGCGCTTCGGCCGAGGACGTCGCGACCGCACGAGTGAAGGTGCCGAGATTGTCGAACAGCGGCGCGCCCCGTTCGGCAGTGCGAGGCACGCTCGCGTCACCTGCGGTGGGCATCGAGGCATCGCCGGATGCACGCATCGTGGCTTCGCTGGAGGGCGCCATCGTGGCGCCGCTGGCCGCAGGCCCCGTGGTCTCGCTGGGAGCGGCCGTCGGCGGCGCCGAAGTCGCAGCATCGGGCGACGACGTGGTTTGGCATGCGACGATTCCGCATGCGCCGAGAACGACACAGATGAGGCGAATCATCGATTTCTCCCCGCGCGACCCGCGATCGCGCAGTAATCGGATGGCACGCAGCCTACGCCTTGCCGCAGTCCGCGACACCCCAATCCAACGGCGGGGTCCGGCCCTGTCCGGAGTCGGTGATATCGATCGGGTAGACTGCCGGCCGCCATGCAACGCGAATCCTGGGTCTGGACGAGCCCGCATCTGGCCGAGCCGGCGCGCCTCGCGCGCTGGGGCCACTTCGGCACGCCCGTGCTCCTTTTTCCGTCCGCGGGCGGCGACTACGAAGAAGTGGAGCGCTTTCACCTGATCGCGGCCCTCGCGGAGATGATCGATAACGGCCGCATCAAAGTGTTTTCCGTCGATGGAATTGCGGCACGCGCGTGGCTGCGCGGCACGACTTCGCCCGAGCAGTGCGTGCGCACGCAGCACGAGTACGACACGTACCTCGACACCGAGGTCGTGCCGCTCATTCGCCGTGACTGCCACAGCGATGCGATCGAAATCGTCGCGGCCGGCGCCGCAATCGGCGGGTGCTCGGCGATAGCGGCGCTCGTGAGGCGGCCGAGTGTGTTTCGCCTCGCCATAGCGCTCGACGGGATCTTCGATCTCTCGAAGTACCTGACGAGCGGCTTCACACCGGCACTGACGTCCGTCTCACTGCTGCACGCGCTGCCCAGTCTCGTCAACGATGCGGTACGCCGTCGGTTCGCCGTCCTCGCGACGGGCGAGGGCGCGTACGAAGACCCGTCGGAGTCGGAACGAATGTCAGCCGCGCTCGGCAGCGCCGGCGTGAATCACATCCTGGAGAAGTGGGGCCCGAACTATGCGCATGGCTGGGACACGTGGCGCGCGATGTTGCCGCGATACCTGGGCATGCATGCGTAGGCGCACTACGGGAACAGGACCTCCCGCCAGTACGGCCAGCGGGCGACCAATACACCCACCCCCGCGGATGCGGCGATCAACAAGACGAACGTGAGCGCAATCAGAACACGGCGGAGCGTCAACGATTTCCCCCTACTGTGCAGGAGTCTACAGACTCCCGCCGAAGGCGAATTGTAGACTGCGCGCGGCGAGCCGCCCCATACCCGACACCCCGAATCGCATTCGACACCGACCGCGCACGACCGGCCATGGCCCTGAACGTCTGTCTGATTTCTTCCGAAGTCACCCCGCTCTCGAAGACCGGCGGGCTCGCCGATGTATCCGGGTCCCTCGCGAAATATCTGCATGGCGCCGGGCACGACGTCCGGGTTTTCACGCCGCTGTACTCGGCGATCGACCGCTCGAAGCTGAACCTGCGCGCGGTGGAGTTCCTGCAGGACGTGACGCTCGAGCTCGGTCCGCATCGCTACCGCTATTCCGTGCTCGCCGGCCATCTGCCCGGCTCCACGGTGACCGCATACCTCATCGATTGCCCCGTGCTCTACAGCCGCACCGCGCTGTACACGACCGACGTCGACGAGCATCTGCGCTTTCTCGTCCTGACACGCGCTGCATTCGAATGCTGTCAGCGGATGAGCTGGAGCCCGCACATCCTCCATTGCAACGACTGGCACACCGCGTTCGGCCCGCTCTATTTAAAGGCGGTGTACGAGTGGGACCGGCTGTTCGCGCGCACGCACTCGGTCCTCACGATCCACAACATCGGCTATCAGGGCGTGTTCCCCGCGCACGCGGCCGGCGACATCGGGCTCGGCGCAAAGAGCTATCTGCTGCATCAGGACGACTTGCGCGCCGGTTTCGTGAACTCGCTGAAGCACGGCATTCTCTACGCCGACGCGATCACGACGGTGAGCCCGACGCACGCGCGCGAGATCTGCACGGACGAGTACGGCATGGGCTTGCAGCACGAGCTGCGTGCTCGCGCCGACTCGCTGATCGGCATCTTGAACGGCGTCGACTACGCGGAGTGGAACCCGAGTACCGATCGGTACCTCACGCGTCACTACGACGCGCATCATCTCGACGAAAAAGCATCGTTGAAGCGCGAGCTCGCGATGCGTGTCGGCCTGCAGCTCGGCACCGAGACGGCGCTGATCGGCATGGTCACGCGACTGGCGATGCAGAAGGGCATCGACCTGCTCTTCGACTCGCTGCCGCGACTGCTGGCCGAGCGCGACGTCGCGCTGGTCGTGCTCGGCAGCGGCGATCCCCCGTACGAACAGTTCTTCACCAAGCTGCAGGCGGACTTCCCGGCCCGGGTGCATTTCCACCGCGGGTACAACGACGAGCTGGCGCACTGGATCGAGGCGGCGAGCGACATGTTCCTCATGCCCTCGCTCTACGAGCCGTGCGGCCTCAATCAGATGTACAGCCTGCGCTACGGCACGGTGCCGATCGTGCGCAAGACCGGCGGGCTCGCGGATTCGGTCGTGCCCTACAACCCGGCTTCGGGCCAAGGCACCGGCGTGGTGTTCGAGCAGTACACGCCGGCAGCGCTCGAATGGGCGCTCAACACCGCGCTCGATCTATACGCGCAGCCGGAGCACTGGTCGCGCATGGTGAGGAACGGTATGGCGCAGGACTTCTCCTGGGAGCACCAGGGCGCGCTGTACGTGCAAGTCTACGAAGACGTGCTGAAGAAGCCCGTCGTCCGGTATTGAAGAAGCACACTCATTTCAAACGGACGGTGCCGCGATCCTCGAACGGAATCGAGCGCAACCACCCTTCCGAGAGCGACAGCTTTCCTTTGATGCGATAGTCGATGCTGTCGCGGAATTGATTGCCCGAACCGAGGAGCTTCAGCAGCGCGCCGGCCATGTTGGCCGTCATGTTCATGTCGAACTCGGCCTCACCGAATGCCGGCACGTTGAACGAAGCGCCAGAGACGCCGTGCGCGATCTCCTGATCCTCGATATCGAGCGCGACCGTCAGGCCCTTCACGGGAATCGGCCGATCGTTCGGGTTCTCGACGCGCATGCGCACTTTCAGCCGCTGCTCCCACAGGTCGCTCTTCTCGAGCTCGACGTTCACCACCGAGAGCTTGGGTTTCTCGAGCTTCGGCACGAAGAGCGAGCAGCCGCTCATGAGCAGAGCGAGCAGCACGAGTCCGGCCGGGAGGCGCAGCGCGTTCATTGCGGCCGATAGTAGCAAAGGCAATGCGCGTCGCACCGGCCGGACATCACACGCGCGCGTGAACCCGATTCAGCAAGGCGTAGTGGCGTGCGAGATCGCTCGTGAGCGCGCCCGACGGCAGGCGCCACGTCCAGTTGCCCGCGACGGTGCCGGGTTTGTTCAGCCGCGCCTCGGTGCCGAGGCCGAGCACGTCTTGCACCGGCAGGATCGCGAGCTTCCCCACCGAGCCCAGCGCCGCGCGGACCATCGCCTCGGGCATGGAGCCCGGCGTGACGCGCAGGTAGAAGTCGACGCGCCGCTGCGTCTCACTGTCGAGGCTCAGATACCAGCCGAGCGTCGTGTCGTTGTCGTGCGTGCCCGTGTAGACGATGCAGTCGTGCTCGAACATGTGCGGCAAGTGCGGGTCTTCCGGATTGCCGCCGAAACCGAACTGCAGGACGCGCATTCCCGGAAGCGCGAAGTCCTTGCGCAACGCGTCCACGTCCTCGGTGATGACGCCGAGGTCTTCGGCGACGATCGGCAGATCGCCGCACTCGGCGCGCAACGCGCGGAGGAAGTTGCGCCCCGGCGTGCGCTTCCACGTACCCCCGCGCGCATCGGGTGCACCTGCAGGTACGGACCAGTGAGCCGCGAGCGCACGGAAGTGATCGATACGCAGCAGATCGACGCGCGCGAGCTGGCGCTGAACGCGCGCGCGCCAGAACGCAAACTTGTCGTAGCGCATGGCGCGCCAGTCGTAGAGCGGATTGCCCCAGAGCTGGCCGTTATCGGAGAAGTAGTCCGGCGGCACGCCGGCGACGGCGGTCGCGCGGCCCTTGCCGTCGAGCTGAAACTGATCGGGATGGGCCCACGTTTCCGCGGAATCCGGCGCGACGTAGAACGGCAGATCGCCGAACAACCGGATGCCGCGTGAGTGCGCGTACTCGCGCAGCCGCGCGCATTGCCAGGCAAACGCGAACTGCTGCTGCTTGAGGCGCTCGATCTCCGCCCCGAGCTCGCGGTGTACGCGTTCCATCGCGGCGGGCTCGCGGTCGCGGTACTCGGCCGGCCACGTCCACCAAGGCTCGCCGCCGTGCAGGGCGCTGAGCGCTTCGAAGCAGGCGTAGTCGTCGAGCCAGTCGCGCGACGCGTCGAGAAAGGCCTGATAGTCGGCCGAGTCCGTTGCCGGCATCTCGTTCGGATCGAGAAACGCCGCATTGCCGGCGGAGTCCGAGCGCACCCAGTACGGCGAGCCGTCGCTGCCGGTCGGTCCGAGCGGCAGGAATTGCCAGACGGTGAAACCCGCCTCAGCGAGCCAGTCGACGAACGCGCGCCCGCCGCGACCGAGCCCCGCTTCGAGCGAGCTCAAGTGCAGCAGCACGCCGGAGCGGCGCCGATCGAAAACTGGAAGTCGCGGTGAGGTCACGATGACGATGAACGAATCGCGCGCCGGGTAGTTGCGAGAGCGCCGCGGGGGACGCAGATCAGGTCGCGGTTGCGCGCCTCATCACGCCGCCGGCTTCCGGCGCGCCGCGTCCGACCGAGATCGGGTGCCCGAGAATCTCCGGCACGGAGACACCGAGCAGCCGGTAGAGGTTCACGAGCTGGCGCCGATACAGGCGATCGAACTGACTCACCGCATCCGCCGGGTTGTAATCCCCGAACCACCAGAACCAGTCGGAGCTTTCGCACAGCGCGAGCTGCCGTTCGGCGGCGGCGCGCTCCGGCTTGTCGAGCTTGCCCTCCTGCATCACGCGGTCATAGACCTGCTTCGCGTCACAGAGCAGATCCCACGCGGCGTTCTTCGCGGGATCGCCCATCCATGTCGCGAGCGTGCCGTGGACCCAGCTTCCGGCAACCACCTTGTTGAGCGTCAGCGGCTTCAAGCCGCGCGAGACGCAGTCCGACAGCGTCGTGAGCTCGAGCAGCGGGTGATTGGCCAGCGCTTCGTAAAGCGCCTTCAGGAAGTAGTAGCCGTTGAACGGGTAATACTCCCACGCGTTCTCGCCATCGAGCGCGATCAGCACGGCGTGACCTTCCGCGCCGTTGTAGTCGCGTGCGCGTTGCGCCAGCTCGTGCGCGAAGTTCTGCGCGGCGTCGTCGCCGTGCCAGGTCGAATAGTTGAAGCCGATGCGATCCGACAGCGTGTCGTCGCGGAAATAGCACTGCAGCTTCGAATCCGGCAGCGCATACGGCCGGTTGTAAGCGCTCGGATCGTCGTTGACCGCCGCGCCGGCGGCGCGCAGGCTCGCGCCGAGCACGCTGGCGCTCGACGCGACCCACTTGAAGCCGGCCTGGTCGAGAAGCTGCAGCGTGTCGCGACTGATCGCGCCTTCGGACGGCCAGCAGCCGACCGGCTTGATACCGAACGCGCTGCTGAAGACGCGCAAGCCTTCGGCGATGTGCCACTTCGCGCGCTCGGCTCCACCCGGATAACGCGGGCTGCGCGGCAGCGTCATGCCGGGCACGGCCTCGCGCGCAGACTGAAAGTCCAACAGCAGCGGCACGATCGGATGCCCGTAAGGCGTGACGGAGAGCTCGACCTGCCCGCGCTCGCCGAGCTTGCGGAAGCGCGGCACGACCGACGCGACGAGCTCGCCGACGAGCGTCAGCAACTCGCGACGCTGTTGCAGCGTGAAGGCGCGCCCCTGCGCCGTGAGCGCGGCGATCCGCGCATCCGTGCGGCGCACGGTCTCGCCGACCCACGCGAGGTGATACCAGACCGCGAGGTCGTGAATGAGCTGGTCGGAGGCGTACATCACGCGCTCGGGCGTCGCGAGCGTCTCGGCGATGGTGGCGAGCTCGAGGTAGGGGCCGAAGCGCTCGATGAGGTTCTTGCGCTGTGCACGCAAGCACGCCTTCATCAGCTCGAGCCGTTCGGTGGGCACCTGCGGCACTGGCGCCGCGCTCAAGAGCGCGAGCACGGCGTCGGGCAGCGGCGCGTCGTACTTCAGATGGGCGCCGATCTTCTGACTCAGCTCTTCGAGCTGCTCGATGAGCACCGGCGTGAAGTTCACGACCGCGCGCGCGTTCGGCTGCGCCTCGAGGTGCGCCGCCATGTCCGTGTAGTCCTTGATCGCGTGCAGGTACGTCCAAGGGAGCACGTATTGCCCGCTGAGCGCGTCCCGATACTGCGGCTGATGCATGTGCCACAGGAGAACGACAGGCAAGCGAACCTGTTGCGTCATGTTGCCGGAGCCTGCAGGCGACGGAGCATGTCCGCCGTCACGAGAACCACACCCTTGTCGGTTACGTGAAAACGCCTTGCGTCCTCTGCAGGATCCACGCCAATGAACATACCGTCGGGAATGACGCAGCCCTCGTCCAGAATCGCGTGCTTGATCTGGCAGCCCATGCCGATCGACACCGCCGGCAGGATGACCGAACGCTCGATGATGGTGCGCTCCTCGACGCGAACGTTCGAAAACAGCAAGGACTCGCGCACGACCGCGCCGGAGATGATGCAGCCGCCCGAGACCATCGAGTTGACGGCGATGCCGCGCCGACCGTCCTCGTCGAGGATGAACTTGGCGGGCGGCTGGTGCTCCTGATAGGTCCAGATCGGCCACTCTTCGTCGTAGATGTTGAGCTCCGGCCGCACGTGCACGAGCTCGAGATTGGCATCGTAGAAGGCGTCGATCGTACCGACGTCACGCCAATAGCTCTGCGCGCGCGTCTTCACGTCCTGGAACGGATAGGCGAACACCTGCAGGTTGCCGATCGCGCGCGGCAGGATGTCCTTGCCGAAGTCGTGCGCGGAATTCTCCTGGGCGGCATCCTCCAGGAGCAGCTTCTCGAGCAGCTTCGTGTTGAACACGTAGATGCCCATCGAGGCGAGGATCGAGTCCGGGCGACTCGGCAGCGTGGCCGGGTTCTGCGGCTTCTCGTCGAAGGCCGTGACGCGATTCCACTCGGTCGCCGTCAGCACACCGAAGTGGATCGACTGCTCGCGCGGCACTTCGACCACGCCCACGGTGATGTCCGCGCCCTTCTCCACGTGGTACGCGATCATCGGACCGTAGTCCATCTTGTAGATGTGATCGCCGGCGAGCACGAGCACGTGCTTCGGACGGTGCGAGAGGATCAGCTCGAGATTCTGGTACACCGCATCGGCCGTGCCGCGATACCAGTGCGGCCCAACCTGCTGCTGCGCCGGAATCACTTCGATGAATTCGCCGAACTCGCCGCGCAGATAGCTCCAGCCGCGCTCGACGTGCTGGATCAAGGACTGCGCCTTGTACTGCGTGAGGATCGAGATCTGGCGAATGCCCGAGTTCACGCAGTTCGAGAGCACGAAGTCGACGATGCGGAACTTGCCGCCGAACGGCGTCGCCGGCTTGCAGCGACGCTCGGTGAGCGCCTTCAAACGCTCGCCGCGACCGCCGGCCATGATGACGGCAAGTGTGCCGCCCGTGAGACGACTGACATATCGACCGGAGGAAGCTCGCGCGGGCTGTCGGGGCATGGTTCGCGGGGACGGTCCGTCCTCTTGTGCTGGGTTCCGTTGTCTACACGTTCGGCGGACGGCCAGTCAATGGCGTGCGGCCGAGCTGAGGCCTGTCACGGCTCACGCGCGCGGCCGCGCTCGTCAGATGCGCTTCATGAGGCCCATCTCGAACGGGTGCGTCAGCAGCTCGTGATAGGGATAGATGCGTACCTCGGTGTCGAACTGCCCGCACTCCTTCGGCTGCTCGTCGAGCGCGAAGACGGTGCAACCGTCGCTCTCGATCTCCCCGGTCGGCCCCAGGCGCTCGATCCACAGACCCTCGCGCGCGGGAGTCTGGTACGAGGAGAGCGCCGGCAGCTCGGGATCGGCCGCGGGCAAGCGCCGCCGGGCGACGAACTCGAGGCGTACGTCCGAGACACTGAGCCCATTCAGCGCCACCGCGACGCGCACCCGCAATCGTTCGGTGCGCGGCATCTCGCCCGGTGGGTCCGCGAGAAGGCGCAGCCCCACCTTCGGCCAAAGCTCGCGCACGTGCTGCTTCCAGTCCGCAAGCGCACGCGCCCCCGCGAACTCATGCTCGGCGAGCTTCGCCGCGTGCCGCGCGAGCGGGTAGTAGATGCCGCGCCCGTAGTCGTACACCGTGCGGCGCATGTTGAAGCGCGGAATGACGCTCGCCATCGCGCGCTTGCTGCGGCGGACCCACTCGGGCGAGAACCCATCGTCGTTGCGCGAGTAGTAGAGCGGCACCGTTTCCTCTTCGAGCGTATCGAATATGAGCTCGGCTTCGAGCGCATCGCGCCGCTCCGGGTCCTGCACGTTGATCGGCGGAATGCCCCAGCCGTTGTCGCCGGTCCAGCCTTCCGCCCACCAGCCATCGAGGATCGAGAGATTCAGCCGCCCATTCTGCGCGGCCTTCATGCCGGAGGTGCCGCTCGCTTCGAGCGGCGCGATCGGATTGTTCAGCCACACGTCCACGCCCGACACGAGCCAGCGAGCGAGCTGCAAATCGTAGTCTTCGAGGAAGACGACGCGGCCGATGAATTCGGGCGTGAGCATCAGCTGCTTGATCTCGCGCAGGACCTGCTGGCCGGGCTGATCCGCCGGATGCGCCTTGCCGGCAAACAGGAACAGCACCGGCCGCACCGGATCGTTGATGAGCCGCGCAAGCCGCGCCCGATCCTTCAGCAGCAGCGCTGCGCGCTTGTACGTCGCGAAACGGCGCGCGAAGCCGATCGTCAGGGTGTCCGGATGGGCGGGATCGAGATGGCGCGTAACGTGGCGCCACTGCGCCGGACTCAAACCTTTGCGCGCATATTCGCGCTGCAGTCGCTCGCGCACGCTCGCGAGCATGCGGGACTTCACCGACTGCGCGGTCGCCCAGTACCGGTCGTCGGGCAGATGCTCGATGGCGTGCCAGACGTCTTCGTCCCGTAGCCGCTCGCGCCAGTCGCGCGGGAGGGTTTGATCGAAGAGATTGGCCCAGTCCTGATGCAAGAAGGTCGGCGTATGGACGCCGTTCGTGATGTAGCCGACCGGGTTTTCTTCCGGACGCACTTCGGGCCACTGGTCGGCGCAGAGGCGGGACGTCACGGACCCGTGGATCCGGCTCACGGCGTTGACGCTGCGCGTGCCGTTCAGCGCGAGCCGCGTCATGTTGAAAAGGCCCGGCACGCTCGGCGAACGACCGAGCTCCAGGAATCGCTCGACCGGGATGCCGAGCTCGCGAATGAAGTCGCCGAAATGCGCAACGAGCAGGTCGTGACCGAACGCGTCGTGTCCGGCGGCGACCGGCGTGTGCGTCGTGAACGCGCATTGGCCCGCGACGGCTTCGAGTGCCGCATTGAACGGCAGCCCGCGAGCGAGGTGCTCGCGTAGCAGCTCGAGGATGAGGAATGCGGCGTGTCCTTCGTTCAGGTGGAACACCGCCGGCTGCAGGCCGAGCGCCCTTAGCGCACGCGTGCCGCCGATGCCGAGGATCATCTCCTGACGGATGCGAGTCGATTCGTCGCCGCCGTACAGCCGCCAGGTGATGTCGCGATCGGCGGGCGCGTTGTCCTCGCAATTCGTGTCGAGCAGATAGACCGCAACGCGTCCGACGGAAGCCTTCCAGAGCTGCGCGACGACATCCCGGCCGCTGATGCGCACGCGGACCTTCAACCACTCGCCATCCTTGCGCACGGGCTCCACCGGCAGATCGCGCGGATCGTGCTCGATGTACGAGGCGTGCTGCACGCCGTCGTTGTCGACGGTCTGCGTGAAATAGCCCTGCCCGTACAGCAGGCCGATCCCGCAGAAGCTCATGCGCTCGTCGCTGGCCGCCTTGCAGTGATCGCCGGCCAGCACGCCGAGCCCGCCCGAGTAGATCGGGAAGCTCTCGTGAAAGCCGTATTCCGCGCAGAAGTAGGCGACGAGGGGCGTCTCGCCGGAGGGCGCCGGCGAGCGGATATACGCGTCGAAAGCCGTGAGCGCATTCTGATAGCGACCCAGATAAGCGGGGTCGCGGGCCGCTCGATCCAGGGCCTCCTGACTCACGCAGCGAAGAAGCAGCCGCGGGTTGCCGCCGGCCTGCTTCCACACTTCCGGGTCGAGGTCCTCGAACAGGGCACGGGTGGGCCGGTGCCAACCGAAAAACAGGTTCGCCGCCAGCTCGGGGAGACGACCGAGCGCCTCCGGGATCACCGGCGTCACTTCAAGTACCGGGTTTCGCATCTCTTTTTTGGGCCTTCGTCGAGGACCGGCGAGTCTAGCAGCCCGCCATATGTCGCAAGGTGCACGGACTATCTACTTGTGATCGTCCGATACTGGTTGACAGCTAGTACTGTTCAGTTCACAGTATCGGTCCATGGACGATAGCCACGCACGCAAATTCCAGAAAGACCTGAATGCGGGTCTCGTGGCGCTCGTGCTGCTCGCCGTGCTCGACGCGACCGACGAGGACCTCTACGGCTACGAAATCGCCAAGCGCCTGCAGAAGGCGAATGAGGGCGAGGCGCTGTTCAAGGAAGGCACGATCTATCCCGTGCTCCGCGCGCTCAGCGCGAGCGGCTGGCTCACGAGCCGCATCGTGCCGTCCTACTCCGGCCCGCCCCGCCGCTACTACCGCATCACCGATGAAGGCCGCGCCCTGCTCGCGCAGTGGAGCGGCATCTGGCGCCAGACCCGCGACTTCGTCGACCGCTTCATCGAAGGACAAAAATCATGACGGCTGCCGCACCCCGCTCCATCGACCAGTACCTGAAGCAACTGCGCGCCGCACTCGAGGGCGAAGACCCGGCGCTCATCCAGGACGCGCTGTACGACGCCGAGGAATACCTGCGCGCGGAGGTCGCCGCGCATCCCGACAAATCGGAGGCTGACGTGCTCGAGCTCATCGCAAGCACTTACGGTGCACCGGATGAAGTCGCGGCGGCGTACCGCGAGACCGAAGTCAAAGTGAAGGCCGCGCTGCAGCCGCCGAAGCCGCCGCGCGCGGAGAACCGCACGCCACTGCAGAAGCTCTTCGGCATCTATCTGGATCCGCGCGCATACACGTCGCTCTTCTTCATGCTGCTCACGCTCGCGACCGGCATTCTGTACTTCACGTTCGCCGTCACCGGACTCGCGCTCTCGGTGGGCTTGTCGCTGTTGATCATCGGCCTGCCCTTCTTCCTGGCCTTCGTCGGCATGGCGCGCGTGATCTCGCTCGGCGAAGGGCGGCTGCTCGAAGCGATCTCCGGCGAGCGCATGCCGCGGCGGCCGGTGCATCCGGGCGCGCCGCAGGGCTTTGTCGCGCGCATCGTCTCGATGCTGAAGGACTCGCGCACGTGGACGACTCTGCTCTATCTCCTGCTCATGCTGCCGTTGGGCATCGTGTACTTCACGGTGGCGGTGACCGGGTTGTCGATCGGCCTCGCCATGATCGCGGCCCCGATCTTCAGATTCCTGGACTACGTCGGCGCCCTGCCCGAATGGTGGTTCGGCGGCAATCACGTTCAGATCAATCCGCAGTGGCTGGACAACCCCGTTGGATACGTGCTCTGCGCGGCGTTCGGCGTGCTGGTCCTGACACTCCTCATGCATGGAGCTCGCGGGATCGGCAAGCTGCACGCGCGAGTCGCGAAGGCCCTCTTGGTGGCGCCTGCGACATAACTGTCGAGGATCGCTGAAGCAACGAAGCGCAGCCGGCTCGCGCTAGACTCACGGCATGACCTTTACGCGTGCGGCCGCACTGCTTGCTGCCGGATTGGCGATGCCACTTGCTCAGAGTGCCGATACCTCCGCGGCGCCGCAGCGCGGCACGCACGAGCCGGGCGCGCTCCGTTCGATCGCGCCCACAGCGGAATCCGCCGCGAAACCGCGCGGCTGCCTACCCAGCGGCAATGGCTTTCTGCGCGCGCGCATTCGCGGCGCGCTCAATCTCGACATCAACTGGCACAATGCCGAGCTCGAATGCGAGGGCACGGTTCGCCCGAACGGCAACGGCATCCGGTTGAGCTTCGCGGGTCCGATCCATAGCGATGGCCGGCGCTTGCGCATGGTGTTCGGGGTCGCTGATGCGGCGGAGGGCGGAAGCGGCAGCGCGCTGCCGACCAATCTCACCGTGATATTCGAAGGCGAGAAGCGTCTGTTTGCGACGCGCGGAGACGATCGATGCACCGTGGACAAATTGGATCAGGAGCGTTTCGGCGCGCTCGGCGGACCGACGCGGTCGTATCGCGTCGTGGCGCGGGGCTTCTGCATCGAGCCGGTGGCCGGGCTCGCGACGAACGAGCGCATCGTGGTGAGCAGCTTCGACTTCGCGGGGCAGGTGACATTCGGGACACCCGCGACGAGCACGCCAGAGAAAGCACCGACTCACTTATGAGCGGGTTGATGACCAACGCTTTGGTACACCCATCGAATGTGAACGCCTCGCGCCGCCTCACGAGCTTCCTTGCGGCAACGCTGCTCGCGCTTGTTGTCGTGCTCACCTGCCGTGCAGAGCCGCGGCAGGGTGCACTGATTCCGCTCGACTCCTTTCCGCAGTCCACACTGGAGATCCGGAGCGGCACGCAGAAACATACGTTCGCAATCTGGCTTGCCGAGACACCCGCGCAGCAGGAGCAGGGACTGATGTTCGTGCGGGACCTCCCCGAGAATCGCGGGATGCTGTTCGTCGCCGCGCAGCCGCGCGTCTTCAACATGTGGATGAAGAACACGTACATCCCGCTCGACATGGTGTTCATCGGCAAGGACGGACGCATCGCAAAAATCGCGGAGCGGACGGTGCCGCACTCGCTCGCGACGATCAGCTCGGACGTGCCTGTCGGGGCGATCCTCGAAATCAAAGGCGGTGAGGCCGCACGCCGCGCGTTGCACCCCGGCGACGCCGTGAACTGGACCGCACCGAAAAGGTAACTCACGTATTCGGCCCCTCGTTGCCATCGGACAACGAGCGTTCTTCTCCCGGATCACTTCGCCCCGACAGCGGGGGCGTCATTTGCCAAAAACCTGCCGTTCGTCCCAGTCGGACGTGGGTTTTCTGTCCCGCCTCTCGCTGTTGTGTTTTCGCCAAACGGCTTTAATGGCTGTAGCCTCGCTGCTACTATCCGCGCCACGCGAAGTCAGGCCCCCGGTCCCCAGCCCGAGCCCGACCTTGCAAAACCAACGACCCTGCCGGCGGCGCTTCTGGCGCAAGCCGGGGCAACAAATTTACGAACGGCTCGACCGTTCGCAGGAGGAACCCGATGACCCGCGATACCAAAATCGCGCGGGCAGTCAGGCATGCGCTTTGGACCAGCGCCATGGCTGCTGCCGCGACAATTCCCGCTTATGCACAGGACCAGGACAGCCAGCCGGCTGAAACGCAGACGGTCGTCGTGACCGGCTCGCGTATCGTGCGCCAGGACTACGTTGCGAATAGCCCGATTACCAGCGTCTCCCAGAGCCAAATCGTCAACAACGCGGACCTCACGCTCGAAACCGCTCTGAACAATCTGCCGCAGATCGTCGCGGGCGCTACCACGACTTCGAACAACCCCGGCAATGGCGGCCGGGCGAACATCGATTTGCGCGGTCTCGGTGCCAATCGCAACTTGGTGCTCGTAAACGGCCGGCGTCCGATGGTGTCGGACAACAACTTGACGGTGGACGTGAACACGATCCCCGCTGCGCTCATCGACAGCGTCGAAGTGATCACCGGTGGCGGCGGCGCCGTGTACGGTGCGGATGCCGTCGCCGGCGTCGTGAACATCAAGCTCAAGGACAATTTCGAAGGGTTCGACCTGTCCTCGAGCTACTCCCAGAGCACGGAGTACCACGATTCCGAGGATTACACGGTCAGTGCGCTGATCGGCGGCAACTTTTCCGATGGCAAGGGCAACGCGGTGCTGGCCTTCGACCGCACCTCGCGTGAGCCGCTGATCAAGAGTCAGCGTCCCTTCTCCGTGCTGGCGACCTCGACCACCGGCACACCGCCGCAGGGCGTGCTGCGTTGGGGCGCCGGCAATCAGGTGCCCCTCACGGCGATTCAGCAAGTGTTCGCGCAGTACGGTGTGGCGCCGACGGATGTGACGAACTCTTCCGGCCGCATCGGATTCAATCGGGATGGGACCCTGTTCTTCTCCGGCGTGTTCAACAGCCCGCTGGACGTGCAGAACTTCCGCGATCCCATCGACGCGGGCGTGAACACGAAGTTCTACCCGGACTTCTACAGCTACAACTTCGACGCGGTGAACCTTCTCACGCTGCCGCTGCATCGCACGGCGCTGATGTCCAACCTGCACTACGAAGTGAGCGACAAAGCCGAGTTCTTCGGTTCTCTTGCCTGGACGGAGTACACGGCAGCAACTGCACTCGCGCCTACCCCGGCCCCGAGCGTTGCCACCGCGGCACCCGGCACCTGCACCTCAACTGAGGTGTGCTCGGCGCTGGTCGCACCCGGCCAGCGGGTAACCGGCAGTCTGATCGTGCCCGTCACCAACAAGTGGATCTCGGACGATCTGCGCGCGCTTCTGAATGCGCGAAGCGGTGATGACCCGTTGATCGCCGACACCGGCGCGGCCGAAGCCTTCCGCTTCGGCATTCGCCCGGTCGCCTTCGGTCTACGTCAAGAAAACTTCAAGAACGACGTGCAGCAGTACCTCGGCGGTATCCGCGGCCAGATCGAGCCCAACCACAACTGGGGCTACGAGCTGTCCTTCTCGGAAGGCCGCACGCAGATCGACGACACGCAGAATGGCAACATTCAAACGCAACTGTTGACCGACGTGCTGGCTGACCCGGACGGTGCCGTGAATGGTGCGTGCGCCGACTGGAACCCGTTCGGCACGAACCCGATTCCGACGGACTGCATCAACGCTCTGAAGGTCACCACTGCCACGACGCTGCGCATGAAGCAGCAGATCACGCAGGGCTTCGTGCACGGCGATCTGTTCGAGATGCCCGCGGGCGCGGTCTCGGTCGTTCTCGGTGCCGAGCGGCGCCGGTTCACGTACGACTTCAACCCCGGCTCGGGTGCGGGTCCGATCTCGGGCTTCAATACGCGTTCGCCGGAAGGCGGTAACACCACCTTCAACGACGTCTTCACCGAGGCGCTCCTGCCGCTGGTACGCGATGCTCGGGCGGCCAAGTCGCTCGATCTGACGTTGGGCTATCGCTACTCGCAGAGCCAATTCAAGGACGTGATCAACAACCTCGAGAGCGAAAAGTCGAAGGACAGCTCGTACAAGGCCGAGCTTTCCTGGCAGCCCCTCGATGTGCTGCGGCTACGTGCGTCGTACCAGCGAGCCGTGCGCGCGCCGAATTTCAGCGAGCTGTTCCAGGCCGGCGGTTCATTCCCGCAGATCTTCGACCCCTGCTCACGGAACACGGCCGCGCGCACCGGTGCCAACGCGGCAGCCGTCGCGGACCTCTGCGCCCAGACCGGTGCAACGAACCTCGATCAGTTCGTCGCCACGCCGGGCGCCCAGGCGTTCATCGACACGGCGGGCAACACCGATCTGAAGCCTGAAAAGGCGGATACGTACACCTTGGGTACGGTGTTCAGCGTGCCGTCGGAAAGCCGGTGGCTCGAGCGCTTCCGCGGCTCGATCGACTACTACAGCATCAAGGTGAACGATGCGATTCTGGTGCCCGATCCGAACGTCGGCATCGCCGCCTGCTTCAACTATCTGGGCACCAACCCGAACTACTCGCCGGACTACCTGTACTGCCAGGGCATGCTCCGCGCCGGTGACATCGCCGGCATCGTGGACGTGAACACCGGAGATGAGTTCAGGAACACGAACGACGGTCGGATCAAGACCTCGGGCATCGACTTCCAGTTCGACTACGGCTTCGACCTGAACTGGATGGGCCTGCCCGAGAACTCGGGTGCGATCCGGATGAACCTGCTGCTGAGCAGGCTGCTCGAGTACAAGCTCGTCGACACTCCCGGGGTCCCGGAGATCGACTACGCCGGCACGATCAACTACTTCGGCGGCGGCATCAGCCTCGGCCAGACCTTCCCGGACTGGCGTGCGGTGCTGACGACCGACTACAACATCGGGCAGTTCGGCGTGTCGCTCCGCGGTCGCTACATCGACAAGATGAAGAACCGCGGCTCGGTGCAGTACGTGGGTGAGAGCTCCTTCAGCGGCGTGGGCAGCGTGACCTACTGGGACGTCGCGGGTGTGTGGCGCTTCAAGGAGAACTCCGAGCTGCGTATCGGCTTGAACAATGCGTTCGACAAGCAGCCGCCGCAGTACGCGCCGAACATCCAGTCCGGCACCGACCCGGGGACCTACGACGTGATCGGTCGCCGCGCGTTCGCGCGTTTCGAAGTGAAGTTCTAAAGAAACCGTACTGCGCGCGAGCGCAGCAACCTCGACTGGGGCGGCAGAGCAATCTGCCGCCCCATTTTTTGCCGACTCGAAGCGCAACGCGGCGCGCTCGCGGCGTCTCACTGGCACGCCAGCTTGCGAATTAGCGGATGAGTGAGCTCGTTACGGACATGTATTCGCGCGCGGGATGCGCGTGGCGCCGCTTGCGCATGCGCTGCTCGAGGCGACATGCGTCTTGCCCGCAGCGGTTGCCGCGCTCTCCGCTACGCGCCCTCGTTCGACGGGCCGCACGTCGAGGTATACGTCGCGGCTCGAGTAATCGAGCACGATGGCGCCCACGGTGCCGAGCACGTCCATGCCGATGAGCGCCGCTGGCCGCGAATCGAGATCCCACACCTTGAAGATGTGAAAGTCCCCGTACACGACCTCGGTACCCTTGATCACCGCCGACCCGAGCTTGATCGGCGGCGCAATGGCCGATTCGCCGTTCGCCACGTCAGTGGTTGCGCCGTAGACCTCCGTGTTCGCCCAGTGCGAGCCAGGTCCACCACCCTGCCGTTTGAGCAAGGCGTCTCGCAGTGCTGCGTTCCCTAGCGTGCGCTCGGCGCCGGTATCGATCACGGCGCGTGCGCGCACGCCACCGACACGTGCGTCGACCATGAGCAACCCGCCGGCCACCTTGCGTGCGCCAATGCGCAAGTAACCGCCGGTATCGATCCTGTGAGTCGCGCGCGTGATGACGACGCGGTCGTGCCTGAAGTCGACGAGAATGCGCTGATTGCGCAGACCGGCGACGCCGAGAATGCCGTCGGCGCCCGTCATGATCGATGACAAGACGACCGGCACCTGAGCGTGCTCGATCGTCATGTCGCCCGCTTGAATGCGTTCGACGGCGACGGTCGGCACCTGAGCGACTCCGGTCACCCCATTCAACATCAAAGGTTCATCGAACGAGGGCGAGAGCCCGAGCATCGTGACGAGTTGCGGCGAGAACGTCGAATGACTCGCGCCCGTATCGACCACGAGTCGGAACGGCCCCTTCCCGTTGATCGTCACCGGGGCGACGACGCGGCCGATGCGATCGAGCCGCGTCGGAGTGGCGAAGATGGGCTCCGGCGTCGCGATCGCAGGGCTCACCGCAGCCGGGGATGGCGCGGGCGGGGTCACCACGGGCGGGGTCGCGCCTTCGGCAGCGAGCAGCGCTATTTGGAAACAGTATGTAAGCGCTACGAACATGGCCGCGATCTGAGCACACCGCGGAACCCGAGCCAAGCAAATAGATCAACCCTGCACCCGGCGTTGCGGCCGCGAGACACGTAGAGTGCAACGAGCGCACCGGTCCACGTTGCGGAAAAGGTAGTTCATCCCCGGCAGGCCAACAATTGGACACACGTTCAACAAGGACACGGACTGTTCGTCACTTCGTCTCATCCTATGCACGCGCTACCGCGCAAATCATCGCGTACTCCGACGCACCGTGGTCTCATAGCCGTAAGCGGTGCTTTGTGTGCGTCTGTTCGATGAGACGAAGCGGGATCAACACTTGCTAGCTCGGTGTCGTTTTTTCCCCAACCCAACTTCCGGACCGTGCCAAACCGCCGCCATTGTCCCCTCGCGGCAGTCCCGCGCCGATTTCCGAATCGGTTGCACGGGCTGCATTGGATCCGCCGGGCCACGCTGACCCGTGGCGGCGGAAAACATTTCGCACGGCTCGCGTCGTGCGCAGGAGATATCCGATGAATCGCAACAGCGAAGTCACGCTTGCGGTCCGTCGTGCACTCGTCATGGGTGCCGCGGCGACGACCGGCCT
>DASTRY010000052.1:0-72663 GCA_035760965.1 Steroidobacteraceae bacterium
CGGCATTGCAGGGATGACGGCCGCCTATCGTCTGCACCGCGAGCACGACGTCACGGTGTTCGAAGCAGGCGATCACTTCGGCGGGCACACGTACACGCTGGATGTGGACCTCGCCGGACGCACGTACGCGGTGGACCTGGGGTTCATCGTGTTCAACGACCGCACGTACCCGAACTTCGTGCGGCTCCTCAGGGAGCTCGGCGTCGACTCGCAGCCCTCGAACATGAGCTTCTCGCTGCGCTGTGAGCGCACCGGGCTCGAGTACAACGGCACCTCCGTGAGCTCGCTGTTCGCGCAGCCCATCAACATCGTGCGGCCCTCCTTCCTCGGGATGATCTACGACATCCTGCGCTTCAATCGCGAAGCGCCGCGGCTGCTCTTGAGCCAGGACAACACGCTGACGCTCGGCGAATACCTCGCGCGTCACGGCTACTCGGATTCTTTCGTGCAGCGGTACATCGTGCCGATGGGGCGCGCGATCTGGTCGGCGACCGAAGACGCCATGATGGGATTCCCGGCGCGCTTCTTCGTCGACTTCTTCGAGCGGCACGGCTTTCTGACGGTGAACGATCGCCCGCAGTGGCGCGCGATCCGAGGCGGCTCGCGCGAGTACGCGCGCAAGCTGACGGAGGGCTACCGCCACCGCATCCGCTTGCGCACGCCGGTGCAGCGCGTGAAGCGCAACGGCGATTCGGTCGTCGTGCGCACCGCCAAGGGCGACGTCGAGCGCTTCGACTACGTCGTGTTCGCGTGTCACAGCGATCAGGCACTGGCGATCCTCGAGGAGCCGACGCCGCAGGAGAGCGAGATCCTCGGCGCCTTCCCGTATCAGGCGAACGAAGTTGTGCTGCACACGGACACGCGCATGCTGCCGCGGGCGCCACGCGCGCGCGCCGCCTGGAACTATCACGCGCTAGCGGAAAGCAAAGGTCCGGTCGCGGTGACCTACGACATGAACATCCTGCAAACGCTGGTCGCGCCCGAGATCTTCCTCGTCACCTTGAATCGCACGTCCGAGATCGACTCGAACAAGGTGCTGCACACGACGACGATGCACCATCCGGTGTACACGCCCGCCGCCGTCGCCGCGCAGAAGCGCCGCACGGAGATCAGCGGACGCAACCGCACGTTCTACTGTGGCGCGTACTGGCGCTACGGCTTCCACGAAGACGGCGTCGTCAGCGCCGAGTGGGCGGTGAAGGATTTCAACGTTGCCGTGGCGCGCGAAGCGACCGCGCGGCAGCAGCGCGCCTCGTGGGCCGTCGTAGGCTGAGGCGCGCACGGGACGAGTCCTCATGCACAGCGCCCTCTACACCGGCTGGGTGCGTCATCGGCGGCACGAACCGACCGAGAACCGGTTCCGCTACCGCATTTTCATGTCTTATCTCGATCTCGCAGAGCTGCCCACGCTCTTCGATCGATACCTCTTCTGGTCGGCACGGCGCGCCGCGCCCGCCTGGTTTCGACGCGCGGACTTCCACGGCGACCCGCAACGGCCGCTCGACGAAGCGGTGCGCGATCTCGTGACCACGCGCACGGGCGCGCGGCCGACCGGACCCATTCGGCTGCTCACGCACCTGCGATTCTTCGGCTACTCCTTCAACCCCGTCAGCTTCTACTACTGTTTCGATGAGGCGGATTCCCGCGTCGAGACCATCGTCGCGGAGATCACGAACACACCATGGAAAGAAAGGCATGCGTACGTGCTGCCCGTCTCCTCCTCCAGCGACGCGAGCAGAGATGCGTGGCGCTTCCGTTTCGAGAAGCAGTTTCACGTTTCACCATTCATGCCGATGGACATGCGCTACGACTGGCGGTTCAGCGCACCCGGCGCCAGGCTCTTCGTGCACATGGAAAACTGGCGCGACGGGCGCAGCGCCTTCGATGCCACGCTCAACTTGAAGCGCGTCGCCATCACGAGTGCTTCACTCGCGAAAGCGCTCTGTCGTTTTCCATTGATGACGACGCAGGTCGTGGCCCTCATCTACTGGCAGGCCCTGAAGCTGTGGTGGAAGGGCACGCCGTTCTACACGCACCCGAAGCTCGAGAAGTTGGAAAGGACCCAGGTGTCATGAGCAGCAGGCCCTCGATCGTTCCCGTTGAAGGCGCCCATCCGGTCGATACCGAGGGCTCGCTCCTCGCGCGCTTCGGGCGGAAGCTCCTGCTCGCGCAGCTCGCCAAGCTGCAGCACGGGAGCATTCGGCTGATCGAGCCCGAGGGCGAGCATCGCTTCGGCACGCGCACGGCGGAGTGCGATCTCGCGGTGACCGTGCAGGTCGCGCACCCGCAGTTCTTCGCGGACGTCGCGTTCGGCGGCACCGTCGGCGCGGGCGAGGCGTACATCCGCGGGCTCTGGCGCTGCGACGATCTCACCTCGCTCGTGCGCATCTTCGTGCGCAATCGCGAGGTCATGAACGGCATGGACGGACGCTGGGCCGCCCTCACCAAGCCGTTCCTCAAGCTCTTCCATGCGCTGAACAGGAACAGCAAGGAAGGCAGCGCGCGCAACATCGCTGCGCACTACGACATCGGCAACTCGCTCTACGAGCTGATGCTCGACGAGACGATGATGTACTCGTGCGCCATCTTCCCGCGCGCCGATTCCTCGCTCCACGAGGCGCAGGTGGCCAAGCTCGACACGATCTGCCAGAAGCTCGCGCTCTCCCCGCGCGACCATCTCGTCGAGATCGGCACCGGCTGGGGCGGGCTCGCGCTGCACGCCGCCGCCAACTACGGCTGCCGCGTGACCACGACGACGATCTCGAAGGAGCAGCACGATTACGCGAAGGCGAAGATCGAGCGGCTCGGCCTCGGCAACCGCATCCGGCTGCTGTTCGAGGACTATCGCGACCTCACGGGCCAGTACGACAAGCTCGTCTCGATCGAGATGATCGAAGCGGTCGGCGCGAACTACCTCGAGACCTATCTGCGCAAATGCTCCTCGCTGCTGAAGCGCGACGGGCTCGCGCTGATCCAGGCGATCACGATCCAGGATCAGCATTACGAGCAGGCGCTGAGCTCGGTCGACTACATCCAGCGGTTCATCTTCCCCGGCAGCTTCATTCCGTCGGTCACGGCCATCGCGCAGGCGCTGTGTGCAGCGACGGACATGAAGATCACGCACCTCGAAGACATCGGTCCGCACTACGCGACGACGCTGCGCGCGTGGCGTGAGCGCTTCTTCGCCAACCTCGGCGCGGTGCGTCGGCTCGGCCTGTCCGACAGCTTCATCCGCATGTGGGAGTTTTATCTCTGCTACTGCGAGGGTGGCTTCCTCGAGCGTGCGCTGGGCGATGTGCACTTGCTGCTCGCGAAGCCCGGCTCGCGCCGGGCAGCAATCACCTACCGTGTGTGACCGCAAGGTGTCTCCGTAAGACAGCACACAGTGGGGGTTGCGCGCGCTCCCGGTACACTAGCGCGCCATGGACCCACGAGTCGTCAAGACGCGACTGTTCGAGATGCTGGGCGCCGACGGCCTGCTGACCGTCAGCACGGACGTCGAGCCGTATCTCGTCGATCACCGTCGCCTGTTTCACGGCCGCACGCCGGCCGTCGTTCTGCCCAAGACCGTCGAGCAGGTCTCGAAGGTCCTGGCGTTCTGTCACGAGCACCTGATCGGCGTCGTCCCTCAGGGCGGCAACACCGGATACTGCGGCGGGGCCACGCCGGACGGCTCGGGCGAGCAGATCGTGCTCTCGCTGCGTCGGCTGAACCGCATCCGCGCGATCGATCCGCTCAACTGGTCGCTCATCGCGGAAGCCGGTTGCATCCTCGCGGACGTGCAGCGCGCGGCCGACGCGGCCGATCGCTTTTTTCCGCTGAGTCTCGGGGCCGAGGGGAGCTGCCAGATCGGTGGCAATCTCTCGACCAACGCGGGCGGCACGAACGTCGTCCGCTACGGGATGATGCGCGACCTCGTGCTCGGGCTCGAAGTCGTGCTGGCGGACGGCCGCGTGCTCTCCACGCTCTCGACGCTGCGCAAGGACAACACGGGCTACGACATCAAATCGCTGTTCCTCGGGGCGGAAGGCACGCTCGGCATCATCACCGCGGCGAGCCTCAAGCTCTTTCCGAAGATCCGCAACAGCGCGACGGCGTTCGTCGCCGTGCCGAGCGTGCGCGCCGCCGTCGAGCTGCTCGCCGAGCTGCGCGAGGAGAGCGGCGACTGCGTGAGCTCCTTCGAGCTGATCCCGCGTATCGCCATCGACCTCACGACCATTCACATCGACGGCGTGACCGATCCGCTCAACGAGATCTACGACTGGTACGTGCTCTGCGAGCTGACCTCGGCACGCTTCCTCGACACGCTCGATGCCGTGCTCGAAGGCGTGCTGTCGGGGGCGATGGAGCGCAAGACCGTGCTCGATGCCGCCATCGCGCAGAACGAGCGCGAGCGCGCCGCCTTCTGGAAGCTGCGCGAGACCATCCCCGAAGCGCAGCGCCTCGATGGCGCGAGCCTGAAACACGATGTGTCGCTGCCCATCGTCGTACTGCCAGAGTTCGTCGAGCGCGCCTCGCGCTGGGTCGCCGAGCACGTGCCCGAGGGCCGGCTCGTGGCCTACGGGCATGTCGGCGACGGCAATCTGCACTTCAACCTGAATCAGGCGCCGGGTGCGGATCGCGACGCCTTCCTCGCCCGCGAGCCGGAAACGAGACGTGCCATTCACGATCTGGTGCGCGACTTCGGTGGCAGCTTCAGCGCCGAGCACGGCATCGGGCAGCTGAAGGTCGAAGAGCTCGAACGCTACGCGCCGTCCGCAGAGCTGGAATTGATGCGCGCGGTCAAGCGCGCCTTCGATCCGAACGGTATCCTCAACCCTGGCAAAATCTTCCGCGCGGGCACCGTCTGAACATGCTGCAAACATCGATCCGGGGACGCAACGCGGCCCTGACGCTCCTCTCTGTGCTCGCGCTGGCCGCGTGTAGCAAGACTCCGTCGCCTGCCGCGACGCAGACGCCACCCTCGGCGGCCATCGCACCCGCCGCGGCCGGCAACGGCGCTCCCCAGATCGCGACGTCCGCCGACGGCGTGCACATCGAGTATCACGTGTACGGCAAGGGCGAGCCGGCGGTCGTGCTGATTCACGGCTGGTCGTGCGACGGCAATTACTGGCACGCGCAGCTCGCCGATCTGCAAGCGAAGTACACGACCGTCACCCTCGATCTCGCGGGCCACGGCGCGTCCGGCCGCAACCGCACGGACTGGTCGATAGGCAATTTCGGCGAAGACGTCGCCGCCGTCGTGCGCCAGCTGCAGAACGCGAAGATCGTGCTGGTCGGCCATTCGATGGGCGCCCCGGTCGCGCTCGAAGCGACGCGCCGCATCGGTGATCGCGTCATCGGCATCATCGCCGTGGATTCGCTCAAGACCGTCGGCGAGCCGCTCGCGAGCGAAGCGCAGGTGAAGGCGTGGGTCCAACCCTTCCGCGACAACTTCATCGGCCACACGCGGGAGTTCGTCACCGGAACCTTGTTCCAGAAGGATGCGGACCCGCAGCTCGTGCAGAAGGTGGCGTACGACATGGCGCTCGAGCCGCCGGAAGTGGCGGTGCCCGCGATGGAGTCGCTGCTGCAGATGGATTTCGCCAAGGTGCTGCCGGACATTCACGTGCCCGTCGTCGCGATCAACTCGAGCCTGCCGCCGGCGGTCGACGAGGCGCGCATCCGCAAGTCGATCCCGAGCTTCAAGGCGATCACGCTCGAGAAGACCGACCACTTCCTGATGATGGACGCGCCCGAGCGCTTCAATCCCGTGCTGCTGCAGGAGATTGCGGCGCTCGCGAACTAGGAGACGACCTCGTCCGTTTCGGGCACGAGCGGTCCGCACCGGACCGTCATCCAGCCGAGGTCGATGTCGATCTGCCGCGCGTCGAGCGCGGTCCACGACGAGGCGACGGGCGTCGACGTGCCGGCATCTTCGAGCAGCAGGATGAGCGCGTCGCGATCGCCCGCGAACGGCCAGTCCTCGCTGTGCAGCGAGAGCTCGAACTTCCGCTGATCCGGTGTCGTGAAGCGCGCGCGGCCGCCCTGGTCGTGCACGTCGAGCCGTGTGAGCGGGTGCAGATCGGCCGGCTTGCCCGTGACGGACCAGTCGACCCGGCACGTGAAGAGCCGCGCGTCGTTGGGCTCGAACCAGTTGTAGCCCATCACTTCCTCGACGAGCGCATCGTCGCTCTCGCGCAGCAGGCGCCGACGGTACCAGTAGATCTCCGGGCCGATGACCATCCGGTAGTCGACGTACACGTGCTCGCCTTTGGAATCGTCCTCGCAATCGAGCCCGATCGTGCCGCCGCGAAACTGCTCGCCTTCCTGGCGCAGCACGAGATCGCAGCCGTCAGGCGCTTGAATGTCGCTCGGCTTCAACTGCCGCAGGAGGCGCGGACTGCGATTCAGCTGGCGCCAATGCTCGGAGTTCTTGAACGTGTACGGGAATGCGCGCACGCGGCGCGCCCCCTGTCCGTCGGGCTCGATTTTCAGCAGCAACTGACGGCGAATCGCGCTCGGATCGTCGTGCAGGAATTCCTCGAGATACAACACGCGCTGCCCGAGCCACGGCACTTGCACGCGCGCGACGACCGTGCGGACGCGCAGCTCTTCACGATCGGAGTACGTGGCCGGCCCGCGGTCCGGCGAAACGATGAGCTGCTCGCTCGAGTCGCGCACGCCCGGCCAGGTCTGCATGAGGACATCGGCGGCGGACTGGGCAGGAGCCGCGGTATGCGCGTCGACGCTCGCGGCCGGTTCGACGGCCGCATCGAGCGTGATCGTGACGCCGAAAAGAAGCGCGACGGCGATTGCCTCACGCCACCGCGGACCACCGCGCCGGAGCAACGACTTCACGGCGCCTCAGGCGCCGACGACGCGAATCAGACCTTCCTGCGCCGTGCTGGCAACGAGCCGACCATCGCGAGAGAAGATGCTGCCGCGCCCGAACCCGCGCGCACCCGAGCTGCTCGGCGAATCGAGCGCGTAGAGCAGCCAGTCGTCCACGCGCAACGGCCGATGAAACCACATCGCATGATCGATGCTCGCCATGATCGCCTTAGCGCTGAGAAACGACATCCCGTGCGGCAGCACGGCGGTGTCGAGCAGGTAGTAATCGGAAACGTAGGCGAGCAAGCGCCGGTGCAGCGACTCGTCGTCGGGAATCTTGTCGGGCAGGCGGAACCAGACCTGCCGCGCCGGCGGATGCCGGCTCGGCTCGATCAGATTCGGCAGCGGCTGCACCATGCGGAACTCGAACGGCCGCGGCTTCTCGACGAACCGCTTCACCCGCTCGGGCAGCCGATCGACGATCGGCCGCAGCATTTCCAGCATGTCCGGCAGCTGTTCCGGCGGCGGCACGCTCGGCATGTCGAACTGATGCTCGAGCCCTTCTTCGACGACCTGGAACGAGGCGGTCATGTTGAAGATCTGCTCGCCGTGCTGGATCGCGATGACGCGCCGGTTCGAGAAGCTGTGGCCGTCGCGGCTGCGATCCACCTCGTACACGATCGGCGCGTTGAAGTCGCCGCGCCGCAGGAAATACGCGTGCAGCGAGTGCACGATGCGGCCGTCGACGGTGCGCGAGGCGGCGGTCAGGGCCTGACCCAGCACCTGACCGCCGAACACTTGCGCCGAGCCGATGTCGCGGCTCTCGCCGCGAAACAGATTCACCTCGAGCTGCTCGAGCTCGAGGAGCTTCAGGACATCGGCCGTCTGCGACTGCATGCTTGCCGGTGAAGGTCCGTCAACCGAACTTCAGCGTGCCTTTCATGAGCGCGCTGTGGCCGGGGAACGTGCAGAGGTACTCGTACGACTCGCCGGCCTTCAGCTTCGAGGTCGGGAACGTCACGGTGTCGCTCTGCCCGCCACCGATGACCTTGGTGTGTGCGATGACGCGCGTGTCGCCCGGCTTGATGTAGTTGTTCGCAAGCCCGGCCGAGAGCCCGTCGTTCGCGACGCCGTTCGCATCGGCGGGCTTCACGAGCGTCCAGTTGTGACCCATGGACGCGGCGGGCAGCTTGCCGACGTGCTTCAAGGTCACCTCGACGGTGGTGCAGTCCTTCGCGACGGTCATCTCCTTCTTGTCGTACTGCATGAGATCGTTGCCCGTGATCTCGAGCTTGCACACCTTGTCGGCCGCGTGGGCGGGCGCCGTGAACAGGAATGCGTTGCCCGCAAGCAGCGCGGCGGCAAGCAACGTCGTACGCGTGAGTTTCATCGCAAGGACTCCTTCGGGGGTATCGGTCAATCGGGAACGCCGAGCCGCTTGTGCATGACCGGGCTCGTCGTCGTGTATTGCAGGAACTGCTTCTTCTGTGGATACAGGTGGTGCTGGATCGCGAACGCCGCGAGCGCCGCCTCGTGGAAGCCGGACAGGATGAGCTTCTTCTTGCCGGGATACGTGTTGATGTCGCCGACCGCAAAGATGCCGGGCACGCTCGTCTGGAACTTCTCGGTGTCCACCTTGAGCGCTTTCTTTTCCAGCTCGAGGCCCCACTCGGCGATCGGCCCGAGCTTCGGATGCAGCCCGAAGAAGACGAGCAAGTGATCCGCGGAAATCGCGACCACGTCGCCGGCGGTACGCTTCACCTGCACGCCGCGCAGCGCGCCGTTGTCGACGACCAAGCCGTGCGCGATGCCCTCGATGTACTCCATGCGCCCTTGCTCGACGAGCTGGAACATCTTGGCCACCGAGGCGGGCGCCCCGCGAAACTCCGGCCGGCGATGCACGAGCGTCAAGCTCTCCGCTTTCGGCGCGAGCTCGAGCGCCCAGTCGAGCGCCGAGTCGCCGCCGCCGAACACGACGAGACGCTTGCCGTGCAGCAGGTGCGGGTCGCGCACGCGATAGCGGATGTGCGTGCCCTCGAACGCCTCGGCACCCTCGAGCCCGATGCGGCGCGGCTGGAACGAGCCGACACCGCCGGCGATCACGACCGCGCCCGCATTGAAGGTGGTGCCGGTGACCGTACGCACGAGGAAGCGGCCGTCTTCGCGGCGCTGCAGCTCCGTCACTTCCTGGCCCAGGTGGAACTGCGGATTGAACGGCTTGATCTGCTGCAGCAGCCGATCGACCAACTCCTGAGCGCCGCACACGGGCAGCGCCGGGATGTCGTAGATCGGCTTGTCGGGGTAGAGCTCCGCGCATTGCCCGCCGGGATGCGCGAGCGAGTCGACGATGTGGGCGCTGATGCCGAGCAGGCCGAGCTCGAACACCTGGAAGAGCCCGCATGGCCCGGCGCCAATGATCACGACCTCGGTGTCGATGACGCCGGAGGCGGGAGTTGCTTCGCTCAAGATGCTGGCCAGACTACGCTTGGAAAAGGGCCGGGGATTATAGTACGAGTGCGGCGCCCGCCGCCGGGGCCAGGGGGAGGATCACCATGATCAAGCTCAATGTGAACGGCCAGGACGTCCAGGTCGATGTCGAGCCCGATACGCCTCTCCTCTGGGTTCTCCGGGACACGCTCGGTCTGACCGGCACCAAGTACGGCTGCGGCATGGCGCTCTGCGGTGCCTGCACGGTCCACCTCAACGGTCAGCCGACCCGCTCGTGCGTCACGCCCGTGAGCGCCGTCGGCGAGCAGCGCGTCACCACCATCGAGGGCCTCGCGCCGGAGCGTTCGCATCCGGTCCAGAAAGCGTGGCTCGAGCTCGACGTCCCTCAATGTGGGTATTGCCAGTCGGGGCAGATCATGTCGGCGGCCGCCTTGCTGGCGCAGAAGCCCCAGCCGACCGACCAGGACATCGACGATGCGATGGCCGGCAACATCTGCCGTTGCGGAACCTACCCGCGCATTCGCGCGGCCATTCACCGCGCGGCGGAGCTGAGCGGCGAAAAAACCAGCGGCTCGGCGGGCTGACCCGCCCTCGGCCACGACTCCAGGGGGATCGCGCCATGAGTGTCGCAAGACGTGAGTTTCTGAAGAGCACCGCCCTCATCTCGGGCGGCCTGATCATCGGCATGCATCTGCCCGGCTGCAGCAACAAGCCGGCCGGCCACGCGGGTCCGGTGCAGAATTTCGACTACAACGCCTGGCTCAGAATCGGCACCGACAGCAGCATCACCTTCCTCTGCGACCGCTCGGAAATGGGACAGGGGGTGTACACCGCGCTGCCGATGCTGATCGCCGAAGAGCTCGGTGTCGCCGTCAACCGCATCAAGGTGGAGTTCGCACCCGCAGGCGTCGCGTACACCAACAATCTGCTCGGCACGCAGATCACGGGCGGCAGCACGAGCGTGCGCGATGCGTGGGAGAAGCTGCGCAAGGCCGGCGCGCAAGCGCGCACCATGCTGCTGACCGCGGCCGCTAAGGAATGGGGCCTCTCGCCCGCCAACTGCCGCGTCGAGCAGGACGCAACGATCGTGTCGCCGTATGGCAAGCGTCTGAGCTTCGGCGATGTCGCCGAAGCCGCCGCGAAGCTGCCCCCGCCCGAGAACGTGACTCTGAAGGATGCGGCGAGCTTCAAGGTCATCGGCACGAGCGCGAAGCGCCTCGATACGCAATTCAAGGTGGACGGTCGCGCGCAGTACGGCATCGACGTGCGGCTGCCGGACATGCTGTATGCCGCCCTCGCCCAGCCGCCGATGCTGGGCGGAAAAGTGAAGCGCTTCGACGACAGCGCCGCGAAGACGATGCCCGGCTACAAGGCGACGGTGCAAACGTCGTCGGGCGTGGCGGTCGTGGCCGATTCGTGGTGGCGTGCGCGCAAAGCGCGCGATGCGCTCAAGATCGAGTGGGACGCCGGCCCGAACGCGCACCTGAGCGATGCGTCGATCATGCAGGGCCTGCAGCGAGCTGCGCCTGCGGCCGGCAAGGTCGCACGCAAAGACGGCGACGTGGATGCGGCGCTGAAGAGCGCCGCGAAGAAGATCAGCCGCGAGTACCAGCTGCCGCTCCTCGCGCACGCAACGCTGGAGCCGCAGAACTGCACGGCCGATGTGCGCGCGGACAAGTGCGACATCTATGTGCCGACGCAGATCCAGCTCGTCGCGCAAGCGGCGGCGGCGCAAGCCGCAGGCCTCAAGCCGGAGCAAGTGAACGTCCACACGACGTTCCTCGGCGGCGGGTTCGGCCGGCGACTGGACGTCGATTTCATTCCCGCGGCCGTGGAGGTCTCGAAGGCTGTCGGCAAGCCGGTGAAGCTGTTGTGGACTCGCGAGGACGACACGACGCACGACACGTATCGCCCGCCGGCGTTCGACACGATCCAGGCCGGCTTCGACAAGGAGGGGCGGCTCACCGCGTTCAAGCTGCACCTCGTCGGGCCATCGATCACGGCGCGCCTGTTTCCCGCGGTCGTCGAGAAGGCGATCGATCCGTTCGCGATCGAAGCCGCGGCGAACTATCCGTACGACGTGCCGAACGTGCAGGTCGACTATCTGCAGCACGAGATCGGCATCAACGTCGGCTACATGCGCTCGGTGAGCCACGCGCTCAACTGCTTCGTCGTCGAGAGCTTCATGGACGAGCTCGCGTGGGAGGCGAAGAAAGATCCGGTCGAATTCCGCATGGGCCTGCTCGCGAAGCAGCCGCGCTATCGCGAAGTGCTGCGCATGGCCACCCAGGAAGCGCGGTACGGCTCGCCGCCGAAAGGCCATTTCCATGGCGTCGCCGTGATGGAGGGCTACGGCACGTACATGGCGCAGGTTGCCGAGATCTCCCTGCAGCCGGACGGCAAGGTCAAGGTTCACCGCGTCGTCTGCGCCGTCGATTGCGGCCAGACGGTGAACCCCGATACCGTAATGGCCCAGGTCGAAGGCGCGATCGTGTTCGGGCTCTCGGCCGCGCTCTGGGGCGAGATCAACCTGCAGAACGGGCGCGTGCAGCAGACGAACTTCGACACGTACCGCCTCGTGCGGATGCCCGAGACGCCGCGCATCGACACGTACATCGTCGAGAGCTCCGCCGCGCCGGGCGGCATCGGTGAGCCGGCGACCGCGCTCATCGCTCCGGCTCTCGCGAATGCAGTCTATGCGGCGACAGGCAAGCGCCTGCGCTCGCTGCCGCTTGCCCGGCACAGACTGGCATGATGCCCCTTTCAGGAGAACCACTTGACCTCTAACGCCGATCTTCACGCCCGCCGCCTCGCTGCAATTCCTCGCGGTGTCGGCAACTCGCTCGCCGTATACGCAGACCGCGCGTCGAATGCGGAGCTGTGGGACGTGGAAGGCAAGCGCTACATCGATCTCGCCGCCGGCATCTCGGTCTTGAACACGGGGCACGTGCATCCGAAGGTCAAGGCGGCCGTGGCCGCGCAGCTCGAGAAGCTGATGCACGCGTGCTTCCAGGTCACGCCGTACGAGAGCTACGTTGCGCTCGCCGAGCGCCTCAACGCGCTTGCGCCCGGCCCGACGCCCAAGAAGACGATCTTCCTGACGACCGGGGCGGAGGCCGTGGAGAACGCCGTCAAGATCGCGCGCTTTCACACGAAGCGATCCGCCGTCATTGCGTTCACGGGCGGGTTTCACGGCCGCACGCTGCTCGGCATCAGCCTCACCGGCAAGGTGCAGCCGTACAAGGCGGGATTCGGGCCGATGGTGCCCGAGGTCTTCCACGTGCCGTATCCCATGGCGTATCACGGCATCACGGTCGAGGATTCGCTCGATGCGCTGAACCGCTTGTTCAAGGCGGACGTCGATCCGCAGCGGGTGGCGGCGATCATCATCGAGCCGGTGCTCGGCGAAGGCGGCTTCTACCAGGCGCCGCCGGAGCTGATGCGCAAGTTGCGCACGCTGTGCGACTCGCACGGCATCGTGCTGATCGTCGACGAGATTCAGGCCGGCTTCGGCCGCACGGGCAAGATGTTCGCCGTCGAGCACTCCGGCATCGAGCCGGACCTCATGACGATCGCGAAGAGCGTCGCGGGCGGCGTGCCGCTCTCGGCGGTCATCGGCAAGGCCGACATCATGGACGCGCCGGGTGTCGGCGGCCTGGGTGGCACCTACGCCGGCTCGCCGCTCGGCTGTGCCGCCGGCCTCGCCGTGCTGGATGTGATGCGCGAAGAGAAGCTGCTCGATCGGGCGCAGGAGACCGGCCGGTTCATGGTGTCGCGGCTGAAGGGATTGCAGGCGCGCTTTCCCTGCATCGGCGATGTGCGCGGGGTCGGGTCGATGGTCGCCATCGAGCTCGTGAAGAACCGCCGCCCCGACTCACCCGACGCGGAGCTCACCAAGGCGCTCGTGCAGGCGGCCGGTCGCCGCGGCCTGATCATCCTCGCGTGCGGCATGTACGGGAACGTCATCCGATTTCTCGCGCCGCTCACGATTTCCGACGCGCTGCTGAAAGAGGGCATGAACCTCTTCGAGCAGGCGCTCGCGGATGCGGTGACTGCCCAGGAAGGAAAGACGACCGCGGCGGCCGTGAACGCGGCGTCGGCCTAGCGAGATTCGGAGACATTCGCCGGACGGCGCGGGGCGCGGAGGTCGCTCGGCGCCTGAGTCGCGATCGGTCGCGGCGCGGATGTCCCTCTGCATTGGACCCGTGCTCGGTCGCGGCGCGGATGCGCCGCGCACGAACCGAGACGTCCGCGCCCTGGCCCCTTCACGGGGGCCACGCGGGCTAAGCGCGCCCGGCGTTCGCGTCCGTCGGCGTGTGGAAGTACTCGCTCTCGGCGGCGAGCTGCTCGACGAGCTTCTTCAGCTCCGCCATGCGGCCCTCCGCGGTACTGATTGGCATGCAATCCTGGCATCGCGGATCGCCGCACGGTTGTCTCGAGTACAACCAGTACTGGAGCGCGCCCGCCAGCAGTCCGTCCGCGATGTCCCAAAGATCCGCGTCCTTATCGCGGTCGGCCAATCGATTCCCGAGGTCGACGGCTTTCGTGAACGCCGAATCGAAGGTGTCCGCGATTTCAGTCATGGAGATAGTATAAAGCCAAAGCCCGTGAATTCCCCGCTTCGGACGCGTCACTGCCGCGCCCGTGCCTCCCGGTCCGATCGGTGGCGACTCCCCGCCGCGCCTACCGCATCGACATGCGCAGAATACGCCGAACCTCTCCTTCGATGGGCGGCCGCGAGTACACATTCGCGGCCTGTCCGTTAGCAGCGAACGAGACTTCGCTCACCGCTCTGTAATAAATACCTGTCGCCGAGACGCGCCGACTTTCACACAGCGCGACCCATTGCGCACGACACGAGCCCGCACAGCGAACGACCCCCACTTCTGCGAAGCCCGCCTCGGAAGCGTGTCCGTGACCGTCCCATCATGCGCGCCGCGCGAAGTGCCCTTGCGCACGAACAAACGCCGACCGGCCCAACGACCTTATGTCTCATGCAAGAAGAACCCGTGCAAACAGCTGATAGGGCTCGAGCCGTGCGGCGCACGGCGCGCCTGCTGGGAGCACGGCGTTCTCTACGACTGGGCATCGGCGCCCGGCTGGCCCTGGGCCTCACGGCCGTCGCCATCGTCATCCTCATCGGGCACACCGTTGCCACGGAGACCACCCGCAAGGCGGTGGAGGCCGTGCGCAGCATGCAGCAGGACCACGAGCCCATCGCCCGGCGCGCCAGCACCGTGGTCGAGAAGCTGGTGGCCTATGACCGCGCGGTCAGCGAGTACCTGCAGGCCGCGCGCAACCCGGACATGGGCTCGATCGTCTCGGCGCACGACGTGCTCAACGCCGCATTGGCGGACTACTTCGAGCGCAACCCCGTCCCGCACCTCACGCCCGCCACCATGGAGCTGCGCGCGCGGATCGGCGAGCACATGGCGCGCGGCCGTGCTCTGGCCGAGCAAGCGACGCAGCGGGCCGATTGGGTCGCCCGCCGGCATGAGGCGCTCGACCGTCTGCAGAAGCGCGTTGCCGCGGCAGGCGGCGCCGGCGTCCGGATCGACGAGGACCAGGTGTTCGCGCGGCGCTCGCTCGCCGAACTCAGCACGGCGGCCAATGCGCTGCGCGGTTTCGGCGCCGCGGGCGCCGGGGTCGCCGAAGAGAAGGAATTCGCGGCCGTGCTCACGCGTCACGCGTCAGAGCTTGGGAAGTCCCCGGGCAAGGCGTGGCTCGACCTCGTTCGCGAGGACTTCAACGACGCCGTCCGGCTGCGGACGCTGATCGAGAAGTTCGACGCCTTCAATGGCACCACCCGGCGCGAGTTCCTGGACGATGGCGTGGCCTTGCTCGTGCTCGCGCAGAAGGAGCTGCAGGCGCCGGCACGGCGCGGCCTGTTGGTGGCGGCCGAGAACGCGGCGTCCTCGGCCGAGGAAGCCGAAGCGACGCTCGCCCGGACCGGCATCGCCGTGATGGCCGTCGTCATCGTCGTATCGGTGATGCTCATGATCGGCATTGCGCGCCCGATTCGCCGCCTGACCGCGGTCACTCGCCAGCTCGCGGCGGGGCATCGGGGGGCTCGCGCCCCGCGCGGCGGTTCCGCCGAGATCGATCAGCTGGCGGAATCGTTCAATGCCATGGCCGACCAGGTGGCCAACGCGGAGATGGAGCTGCGCGCGCACCAGGCCGAGCTCGAAAAGCACGTCGCCGAGCGCACGCGCCAGCTGCATCACCTGGCGCATCACGACTCGCTGACGCAGCTGCCGAACCGGCGGCAGCTCGGCGCCCGTCTCGCCGGCGCGCTCACGCGCGCCACCGCCACGGGGCAGAAGCTCGCGCTGCTGTTCGTCGATCTCGACAACTTCAAGTCGATCAACGATACGCTCGGGCACAACTTCGGCGACCGCGTGCTGCAGGTCGTGGCGGAACGCCTGCGCACCGCGGCCGGACCGCGTACGGTGCTCGCGCGCTTGGGTGGCGATGAATTCACCGTGCTGATCGAAGACGTGCGCTCGCACGAAGAGGTGCTGGACCGCGCGAACGAGATCGTGCAGGCGCTCCAGCAGCCCCTGTCGATCAAGGGGCGCGTGCTGTCGACGAGCGCGAGCGTCGGCGCGAGCCTTTTCCCCGAGCATGCAACGGATGCGGATGCCCTGCTTCGCGCGGCCGATGTGGCGCTGTTCCGTGCCAAGGAGCTCGGGCGCAATCGCTGCGCGCTCTATCGACCGTCGTTGTACGACGCCGCGGCCCAGCGATTCCGCCTCGAACAGTCGCTGCGCCGTGCGGTCGAGAACGGCGATCTGATGCTCGTCTACCAGCCGCAGATCGCCCTGCACTCGTTCGAGCCCGTGGGCGTCGAGGCGCTGCTGCGCTGGCGCAAGCCCGACGGACGCATCGCGACCGCCACCGAATTCATTCACATCGCCGAGAAGACCGGGCTCATGCACGAGCTGACCGAATGGGTGCTGCGCGGCGCGACCTCGGCGGTGGCGGCGTGGCGCGCGCAAGGCTGGGCGCGGGCCTCGGTGGCGATCAACGTCTCGCCCCAACAGCTTTTCGAAGGCACCTTTCCGGATCAGGTGAAGCACGCGCTCGAGGTGACGCACCTGCCGCCGAGCGCGCTGGAGCTCGAGCTGACCGAGATGGTGTTCCAGACGGGCGCGACGACGATCGAAGCGCTGCGCCGGCTGCGCGCCATGGGCGTCTCGATCGCGCTCGACGACTTCGGCATCGGCTACTCATCGCTCACGTCGCTGGAACAGCTGCCGATCACGCGCGTGAAGCTCGACAGAATGCTGGTGGAAGCGGTGGATACCAATCCGCGCTCCGCTGCCATCGCGCGCTCGATCATCGCCCTGTGCCACGGCCTCGGGCTGCACGTCGTCGCGGAAGGCGTGGAGCGCGACCCGCAGCTCGAATTCCTGTCGCGCTGCGGCCCACTCGGTGTGCAGGGCTATCTCGTTGCGCATCCGGCCACCGCCGACGCCGTCCCGGCCGAAGTCAACGCCGCGGTCGAGCGCACGCGCCGTATCCTCGAAGAGGCGGCCGCGCGCGGCGATTCGGACAATCCCGACCAAGGGTCGCTGGTTTTCGTCGAAGCGAATCCGCGGCGGCTACGCGGCTGACCCCCGCTCGATTAAGATGCCGCGCCCGTGGTGATTGCGGGTGTTTCAGGGGACTAGCGATGGGAAATGCCCTGCGCGTCGCGATCGCCGCGCTGCTCCTCGTCATGGCATTCGAAGCTCACACCGCACACGCCGCCGGCGCCACCTTGCCGGAGCTGCAAGCGATGTCGGCACGGCTCGCGCCCGTCGACATCCGCGTCGACGTCTCCGCGTTGCCGGACAACGAGCGACAGGCGCTGGTGCGCATGATCCAGGCCGCGCAGATCCTCGACGCGCTCTACATGCGCCAGATCTCGGCGCGCACGCCGTCGTTGCTCCTGTCCCTGCTGAACGATCGGTCGCCGCTCGGGCAAGCGCGGCTCGACTACTTCCTCCTCAACAAGGGACCCTGGTCGGAGCTGGACGACAACACGCCATTCCTGCCCGGCGTACCGACGAAACCGCCGCAGGGGAATTTCTATCCGGCCGACGCGACGCGCGAAGAAGTCGAGAAGTGGCTCGGCTCCTTGCCCAAGGCCGAGCACGAAGCGGCCACCGGCTTTTTCACGACGATCCGCCGCGACCCGCAAGGCAAGCTCATCGCGGTGCCCTACTCGCTCGAGTATCAAGGTGAGCTCATGGAGATGGCGCGCCTCCTGCGCGAGGCCGCGGCGCTCACGAAGCAGCCGACGTTGAAGGACTTCCTGGAGAAGCGCGCCGCGGCGTTCATCAGCAACGATTACTACGAGAGCGACGTCGCGTGGATGGAGCTCGACGCCTCCATCGAGCCGACGATCGGGCCGTACGAGGTCTACCAGGACCAGTGGTTCAATTTCAAAGCGGCGTTCGAGGCGTTCATCACCCTGACGGACCCGGTGGAGACGCAGAAGCTCGCCAAGTTCAGCGGGCAGTTGCAGGAGCTCGAGGATCACCTGCCGATCGATCCGCAATTTCGGCGGCCGAAGCTCGGGGGCTTCTCGCCAATCCGCGTGGTCAACGTGGTGTTCAACTCGGGTGACGCCAATCACGGCGTGCAGACCGCCGCCTTCAATCTGCCGAACGATGAGCGCGTCGTCGCCGAGAAGGGCTCGAAGCGCATCCTGCTGAAGAATTTCCAGCAGGCGAAGTTCGACAAGGTGCTGGTGCCGATCGCGGCCGTGGCGCTCGCACCGCAGGATCGCAAGGACGTGCAGTTCGACCCGTTCTTCACGGCGGTCTTGATGCACGAGCTGATGCACGGCCTCGGGCCGCAGACCATCCGCGTGAACGGGCGCGAAACGACCGTGCGCCAGGAGTTGAAAGAGCTCAACGGCCCGCTCGAAGAGGCGAAGGCCGACGTCTCGGGACTCTGGGCGCTGCAGTACCTGATGGACAAGGGCGTCATCGACAAGAAGCAGGAGCGCTCGATGTACATCACGTTCCTCGCGTCGTCGTTCCGCACGCTGCGGTTCGGGCTCGCGCAGACGCATGCGAAGGGCATGGCGCTGCAGGTCAACAACTTCTTCGATCACGGCGCGATCCGCGTGGCCGCGGACGGCACCTTCTCGCTGGATGTGCCGAAGGCGAAGAAGGCGGTGGTCGATCTCACGCACGAGATCATGACGATCCAGGCGCACGGCGACTACGCGGCCGCGCAGAAGCTGCTGAAGAGCAAGGTGAACGTGCGACCTGAGGTTCAATCCGTGATCGACAAGCTGAGCGCGGTTCCGGTGGACATCGCGCCGCGGCTCGTCACGGCCGACGAGCTGACGCGCCAATGAAAATCGAGCTGTCGCCCCTCGAGGCGCGCATCATCGGCTGTCTCATCGAGAAGCAGATCACGACGCCCGATCAATACCCGCTGTCGTTGAATGCGCTCGTCAATGCGTGCAATCAGAAGAGCAATCGCGATCCGGTGATGGACGTGTCCGAGAGCGAGGTCCAGGCGACACTCGATGCGCTGTCGAAGAAGCATTTCGTGATCGAGCGCTCGGGGTTCGGGAGCCGCGTGCCGAAGTATCAGCACCGCTTCTGCAACACGGAGTTCGGCACGTTGAAGCTCAGTCCGCAGGAGCTGGCGATCGTGTGCGAGTTGCTGCTGCGCGGGCCGCAAACGCCGGGCGAGCTCCGTTCGCGTGCGAGCCGGATGGCGCCGTTTGCGGATATGGGCGAAGTCGAGTCCACTCTGGAAACGCTGCGCACGCGCGATGACGGGCCGTTCGTCGCGCGCCTCGCCCGCGAACCGGGGCGGCGCGAGTCGCGGTATGCGCACCTGTTCAGCGGCGCGATCCCCGACTCGCCCGAGAAGCCGCTGGCTGTCGCCTCCAATCCCGTACCGCCGCGCGGAGATGCGGGCGCACCGCTTCCGCAGGATGCGCCAGTCGCGCTGAGCGGGCTGCAATCACCGTCCACTGATGCCGCGCGCATCGATCGCCTCGAAGATGAAGTCAAACGACTCCGCGCCGAGCTCGACGACTTGAAACGGCGCCTCGGCGGCTAGCCCTACACTGCTGCACCGCGGGCATTTTCAGGTGTCTGCACCTGAAATGCGCGTTTCTCCTTTGCTCCGCGAGCGATCTACTCGTATCCTATGGGATACGACGATTCGCTCATCGAGATTCGCCAAACCGAGGAATACATCTCATGGCTCGGGAAGCTGCGCGACCGGCGCGCACGCGTGCGCATCGAGACTCGTATCGAGCGGCTTCGTTTGGGGAATCCGGGCGATGTGGCCTCGGTCGGTGAAGGTGTGAGCGAGCTGCGCATCGACTACGGGCCAGGTTACCGGGTGTACTACCTGCAACGAGGCTGCCAGGTCGTGATTCTGCTGGCTGGCGGCGACAAGAGCACGCAGCGGAAGGACATTCGGTTGGCCTTGGCACTCGCACGTGCCCTTTAGGAGAGTCTACGGTGAGGAAGAAGAGCAAGGTGCGAACGCGCTCGTGGGACATTGCGCGCGGCATGACATCCGATGAGGAACGCGCGGAGTATCTGGAAGCAGCGCTCGAGGATGGCGACCCCGCGCTCATCATCTCCATTTTGGGCCACATCGCACGATCCCGCGGCATGACAGAGGTGGCGCGCGAGACGGGGCTCGGTCGTGAGAGCCTCTACAAAGCGTTATCGGCAGAAGGGAATCCAGCGTTCGCCACCGTCCTTCAGGTGATCCACGCGCTCGGACTGCGGCTGCACGTCAGCAAGGCGTGAACGAAGCGGCGTGCGCTCGACGGCGTTTCCGCGGGAACGCCCGCCTATCGCCTCTCGCGTCCGCGCTCGCTCGCCGCGTAACCGCCGGACCGGTATCGGGGCAACTCGTCCCCCCTCGCCCGGCCAGTGACGGCTTCGCGCGCTAGCGCGACTTGAAAGACTGAGACAGCGCGCGCACGCCGAGATCGGGGTGATCGGTGAAAAAACCATCGATGCCGACGGCGAGAAACGCGCGCAATTCACCCGCGAGGTCGCCGAGATCGGTCGGCGCGTCCCCGCGCGTGACATTGCTCGGCAGAAAGTGGTTCTCCGCGCGAAACGTCCACGGATGCACCGCGAGCCCCGCCGCGTGCGCATCGCGCACGAGCGTCGTCGGCGCCGTCAGCGCGCCGGACGCATCACGCGGAATCACCAGCGATTTGTTCGGGCCGATCGCGTTCGCGTACGTCGCCACCTCCGCCAGTCCCTCCGGCGTGATCAGATCCGCGTAAGTCCGCCCATCGCCACCCGCGATGCGGTCGAACGGCGCTCCGCTCGCGTCGATGAGCTGGACGAGCGGCAGGCGCGTCTTGCGCCGCAGTCGCTTCAGGTTCGCCACCTCGAACGACTGGATGAACACCGGCGCCTTCGGGCCTTCGTACCCGTGCCGCTTCAGCGTCTGCAGCAGCGGCCGATCCATGGAAAGGCCCAGGCGATCGAAGTACGTCGGATGCTTCGTTTCGGGATACACGCCGATCGGCCGCGGCCGCGCGAGGCCCAACCGCCGCGCCGCCGCCGCCCGCTGCGCGTCGAGCGCCCGGATCAAAGTGAGTATTTCATCGAACGTCGGGATCTCGAACTGCCGGTCGAATCGCGTATTCCCCGGCCGGAGGTCCGGAATCCGCTCCCGCGCGCGCAGCGTCTTCAGCTCCGCGAGCGTGAAATCCTCAGTGAACCAGCCCTCGAGCTCGACCCCATCGATCCGCTTGCGGGTGCGCCGGCGTGCGAATCGGGGGTGCTCCGCCACGTCAGTCGTGCCGCCGATCTCGTTTTCGTGACGCGCAATGAGCACGCCGTCCTTGGTCATGACCAGGTCCGGCTCGGCATAATCGGCCCCTTGCTGGATGGCAATGAAATAGGACGTGAGAGTATGTTCCGGCACGTAGCCGCTCGCGCCTCGGTGTCCGATGACGATGGGCCGTGCACGCTTGGAAGGCATGGGCTCGGCACTCTACCCGAAATAGCGCCAGCGCGGCGGTGGCCGGTCACGCATCGCGGCCGGTGCGCCAACGAGTTACGTCACTTGCGACAGGTATGCCGTTTGCTGAGTCTCTAGCCGTGCTTACCGAACAAGACATCTACCTCTTCCGGGAAGGCACGCATTTCCGCGCATACGAGAAGCTCGGTGCTCATCAGATCGAGGGTGAACCGGCGCGCGCCGGCGAAACGGCGGGCACTCACTTCGCGGTCTGGGCACCGAATGCGGCGCGCGTGTCGGTGGTCGGCGACTTCAACGGCTGGCGGCCCGGCGCCCATCCGCTGCAGCAGCGCCACGATTCCACCGGCATCTGGTCCGCGTTCGTGCCGGGCGTGAAGCCCGGTGCGCTGTACAAGTACCACATCGAGTCGCGCCACAACGGGTACACCGTGCAGAAGGCGGACCCTTATGCGTTCTTCAACGAACGCCCGCCGCGGACCGCCTCGGTCGTGTGGGACTTGTCATACGAGTGGGGCGATGGCGAGTGGATGCGCAACCGTGCGCGCAACAACGCGTCCGATGCGCCCTGGTCCATCTACGAAGTCCACATGGGCTCGTGGCGCCGCGTGCCCGAAGAGCACAACCGGTCGCTGACCTATCGCGAGCTCGCGCATGCGCTCGGCGACTACGTGAGCGAGATGGGCTTCACGCATGTCGAGTTCCTGCCCGTGATGGAGCACCCGTTCTACGGGTCGTGGGGCTACCAGGTGACGGGCTACTTCGCGCCGACCTCACGCTACGGCACTCCTCAGGATTTCATGTACCTGGTGGATCACCTGCACCGTCGCGGCATCGGCGTCATTCTCGACTGGGTACCGTCGCACTTTCCGGCGGACGAGCACGGCCTCGCCTACTTCGACGGCACGCACCTCTACGAGCACGCCGATCCGCGCAAGGGTTTCCACCCGGAGTGGAACAGCTCGATCTTCAACTACGGCCGCGCCGAGGTGCGCAACTTCCTCGCAAGCAGCGCTCTGTTCTGGCTCGAGACGTATCACGTCGACGCCCTACGCGTCGACGCCGTCGCCTCGATGCTGTATCTGGACTACGCTCGCAAGCCCGGCGAATGGATCCCGAACAAGTTCGGGGGTCACGAGAATCTCGAGGCAGTCGAGTTCCTGAAGAACTTGAACCTCGCCGTGTATCGCGACCACCCGGACACGCAGACGATCGCGGAGGAATCCACCGCCTGGCCCATGGTCTCACGCCCGACGTATCTCGGCGGCCTCGGCTTCGGCTTCAAGTGGAACATGGGCTGGATGCACGACACGCTCAAGTACTTCCAGACCGACCCGATCTATCGCAAGTACAACCACAACGCGCTCACCTTCAGCCTATGGTACGCGTTCACCGAGAACTTCGTGCTGCCGCTGTCGCACGACGAAGTCGTGCACGGCAAGGGCTCGCTCGTCGGCAAGATGAACGGCGATGAATGGCAGCAGTTCGCGAACCTGCGCCTGCTGTTCGGCTACATGTGGGGCCATGTCGGCAAGAAGCTGCTCTTCATGGGCGGCGAGTTCGGGCAGCGCCGCGAATGGCAGCACGACGAGAGCCTGGAATGGCACGTGCTCCAATATCCGTACCATGCGGGCGTGCGCCAATGGCTGCGCGACCTGAACGCCTTCTACAAGCAGACGCCGGCGATGTATCAGCGCGACTTCACGCCCGAGGGGTTCGAGTGGATCGACTGCAACGATTCCGAGAACAGCACGCTCGCCTTTCTGCGCAAGGGGCACTCGCCGGACGACATCGCGCTCGTGCTCTGCAATTTCACGCCCGTGCCGCGCGACAACTACCACATCGGCGTGCCGCGCGGCGGTCTGTGGCTCGAGCGCTTGAACAGCGATGCGCGCGAGTACGGCGGCGGCGGCATCGGCAACTTCGGAGCGGTCGAAGCCGCGCCTCTGCCGTCCCATGGTCGCACCCATTCCCTGACGCTGCGACTGCCGCCGCTCGCCACGCTCATTCTCACGCCGGCTTAGCGACGCTCTGATCCGGCGGGTTGCTCTGCACACGCTCATGAAAAAAATGCCCATTTTTTTCATCCTCGAAGCCGTCGCCCGGAACGGCGTTGCGGTGCGCTGATGAGCAAGGCGCGGGTCGTCATCGAGAACATCACGCCGCAGGTGGACTGCGGGCGCTTTCCGGTCAAGCGCACGGTCGGCGAGCCCGTCATCGTCGAGGCGGACGTGTTCGCCGACGGTCACGACGTGGTGAGCTGCGTGCTGCTCCATCGCGAACGCGGCAGCGAGGAATGGCAGCGCGTGCCGATGACCGCGATGGGCAACGATCGCTGGTGTGCGCGGTTCGTGCCGCGCCGGCTCGGCTTCTACGAGTTCACCGTCTGCGGCTGGGTCGATCATCTCGCGACCTGGCGGCGCGATCTCGCGAAGAAAGAAGCGGCGGGACAGGACGTGCGCGTCGACCTGCTCCGCGGCAAGCAGCTCGAGAAGGAAGGCGTCGACGAGGAAATCATCGTGCGCCACGAACCGCCCCTCCTCGTCGAGGTGGATCGCGAGAAAGCGCGCTTCTCGACCTGGTACGAGCTGTTTCCGCGCTCCACCGGCAAGCCCGGCGTGCACGGGACGTTCGCGGACGTGGAGGCGCGGCTGCCCTACGTCGCATCGATGGGCTTCGACGTGCTGTATCTGCCGCCGATCCATCCCATCGGTTTCACCGAGCGCAAGGCGCCGAACAACAGGCCCGGCGCCGGCAAGAACGATCCCGGTAGCCCCTGGGCAATCGGCGGCGAAGGCGGCGGGCACAAGGCGATTCACCCTCAGCTTGGCACGCTCGCGGATTTCAAGCGGCTGGTCGCGCGCGCGCAGGAGCTCGGAATCGAGATCGCGCTCGACATTGCGTTCCAGTGCAGCCCGGACCATCCGTACGTGCGCGAGCATCCCGAATGGTTCCTGAGACGGCCGGACGGCACGATCCAGTACGCCGAGAACCCGCCGAAGAAGTATCAGGACATCTATCCCTTCTACTTCGAGACGGACGCGTGGCGCGAGCTGTGGGAGGAGCTGAAGAGCATCTTCACCTTCTGGATCGCGCAGGGCGTGCGCGTGTTCCGCGTGGACAATCCGCACACGAAGCCCTTCGCCTTGTGGCAATGGATCATCTCGGAAGTGAAGCGCGAGCACCCGGACGTGCTCTTCCTCTCGGAAGCGTTCACACGGCCGAAGGTGATGTACCGCCTCGCGAAGGTCGGCTTCACGCAGTCGTACACGTATTTCACGTGGCGTAACACCAAGCGCGAGCTCATCGAGTACTTCACCGAGCTCACGAAGCCGCCCGTCAGCGACTTCTTTCGTCCGAACCTCTGGCCGAACACGCCGGACATCCTCCCGGAATTCCTGCAGTTCGGCGGCCGCCCGGCGGCGGCGCTGCGGCTCGTACTGGCCGCGACGCTCGGGGCGAGCTACGGCATCTACGGGCCTGCGTTCGAGCTCTTCGAGAGCACGCCGCGCGAGCCCGGCAGCGAGGAGTACTTGGACAGCGAGAAGTATCAGCTGCGAACGTGGCCGCTCGATCGCCCCGACAGCCTGCGCGACCTGATCGCCCGCGTGAACCGCATTCGCCGCGACAATCCGGCCTTGCAGAGCAATCACGGGCTGCGCTTTCACCCGGTCGACAACGAATCCCTCATCGCGTACAGCAAGACGACGGAGGACGGCACCGACTCCGTGCTGACGATCGTCAACCTCGATCCGCACAATCGCCACACCGGCTGGATCGAGCTCGACCTTGCTGCGCTCGGCCTCGAATCCGCGAAGCCGTTTCAGGTGCACGACCTGCTTTCCGGCGCGCGCTTCCTGTGGCAAGGCGCGCGCAACTTCATCGCGCTCGATCCCGCATACACGCCCGCGCACATCTTCCGCATCCGCCGGCGCGTGCGCACCGAGCACGACTTCGACTATTTCATGTGATCATGGCCGACTCGCTCTGGTACAAAGACGCCGTCATCTACGAAGTGCACGTGCGTGCCTTCTTCGACAGCAACGACGACGGCGTCGGCGACTTCCCCGGCTTGCTGCGCAAGCTCGATTACATCCAGGATCTGGGCGTCAATACGATCTGGCTGCTGCCGTTCTATCCCTCGCCGGGCAAGGACGACGGCTACGACATCTCGAACTATCGGGACGTCCACCCCGCATACGGCACGCGCGAAGACTTCCGGGCGTTCGTGCAGGAGGCGCACCGGCGTAACCTGCGCGTCATCACCGAGCTGGTCATCAATCACACGTCGGATCAGCACCCGTGGTTCACGGCCGCGCGACACGCGCCGATCGGCCACTGGAAACGCAACTACTACGTGTGGAGCGACGATCCGACCAAGTACGCGAAGACGCGCATCATCTTCACGGACACCGAGACGTCGAACTGGGCGCTCGACCCGGTCTCGAAGCAGTACTACTGGCACCGCTTCTTCAGCCATCAGCCCGATCTGAACTTCGACAACCCGCACGTCGAGCGCGCGATGACGCGCATCATGCGCTACTGGCTCGATCAGGGCGTCGACGGGCTGCGGCTCGACGCCATTCCGTACCTCGTCGAGCGCGAGGGCACGAGCAACGAGAACCTACCCGAAACGCACCAGGTCGTGAAGCGCATTCGCGCCGTGATCGATCGCCACTATCAGGATCGCATGCTGCTCGCCGAGGCGAACATGTGGCCCGAGGACGTGCGCGACTACTTCGCGGACGGCGACGAGTGCCACATGGCGTATCACTTTCCGCTCATGCCGCGCATGTACATGGCCATCGCGCAGGAGGATCGGCACCCGATCGTCGAGATCATCGATCAGACGCCGGACATTCCCGAGAACTGCCAGTGGGCCATCTTCCTGCGCAACCACGACGAGCTGACACTCGAGATGGTGACGAGCCGCGAGCGCGACTACATGTATCAGATGTACGCCGCCGATCCGCGCGCCAAGCTGAATCTCGGCATCCGCCGGCGCCTCGCGCCGCTCATGGACAACGACCTCGACCGCATCAAGCTCATGAACAGCCTGCTGCTGTCGATGCCCGGCTCGCCGATCCTCTACTACGGCGACGAGATCGGCATGGGCGACAACTTCTTCCTCGGCGACCGCAACGGAGTGCGCACGCCGATGCAGTGGAGCCCGGACCGCAACGCCGGCTTCTCGCGCGCCGATCCGCAGCGCCTGTATCTGCCGCCGATCATGGACCCGATCTACGGCTACGAGGCGGTGAACGTCGAGGCGCAGACGCGCGATCGCTCCTCGCTGCTCAACTGGATGAAGCGGATGCTCGTGACGCGCCAGAGCTCGCAGGCCTTCGGCCGCGGCACGCTGCGCTTCATCCGGCCCGGCAATCGCAAGATCCTCGTGTACCTGCGCGAGTACGGCGACGACACGATTCTCTGTGTCGCGAATCTCGCGCGCTCCGCGCAGCCGGTGGAGATCGATCTGTCGCCGTACAGAGGGCGCGTGCCGATCGAGCTGCTCGGCCGCACGACGTTCCCGCCGGTCGGTGAGCTGCCGTATCTGCTGACGCTGCCCGGATACGGCTTCTACTGGTTCAAGCTCTCGACGGACGCGCCGGCGCCGTCGTGGCACGACGAGCGCCTGCCGCGCGAGGACCTGCCGGTGCTCGTTCTCATGGAGGGCTGGAAGAATCTCTGGACCGAGCGCGGCGGCACCTGGCGCTCCGCCGCGGCGATGAAGCTGCGCTCGCAGATCGAGCAGCGCGTGCTGCCGCCCTATCTCGCGAATCAGCGCTGGTTCGCCGCCAAGGGCGCGCCGATCGAGAAGGTGTCGCTCGCGGACGTGGGCGACTGGACCACCGAGCTCGGCAGCTGGCTGCTCGCGCTGTTCGACGTGCAAGTGGGCGCGGAGATGCAGAAGTACTCGCTGCCGCTCACCGTCGTCTTCGAGGAAGACGACGGTCGCCTGCAGAAGCTGCAACCCAACGCCATCGCGCGTGTGCGCCAGCAGGCCAGGGTGGGCGTGCTCGCGGATGCGTCGTTCGACGAGAACTTCTGCCGCGTGCTCATCGAAACGATCGGCGACGGCGGCGAGTACCGCACAGAACGCGGCAAGCTCTCGTTCTCCGCAACGAAGGCGTACACGGCGATGTGCGCCGAAGCCGGTTCGGACCTGTCGCTCGGGCCGCCGGTAGCACAGGGCTCGAACACGGCCGTGCGCATCGGCGACAAGCTCTTCCTGAAGATCTATCGTCGCTTGCAGCCGGGCGTCAATCCGGAAGTGGAGGTCGGCCGCTTCCTCACGGACATCGCGCACTTCCCGAACATCGTGCCGGTCGGCGGCACGGTCGAGTATCTCGGTGACGACGGCAATCTCTACTCGCTCGCGCTGCTGCAAGCATTCGTGATGAACCAGGGCGACGGCTGGGACTACACCGTCAACTACCTCGTGCGCTTCCTCGAGGATCGACGCGCCGGCGGGCAGATGCCCGACGACGTGCACGGTGTCTACACCGCGCTCGCGCAGACACTGGCCCAGCGTACCGCGGAGCTGCACGTCGCGTTCACGACGGCGACGGATGATCCGGCGTTCACGCCGGAGCCCATCACGGCCGTCGATCTGCGCCAGTGGCGCGACAAGGTGCAGGCCGATCTCGCCACCACGTTCCGGTTGATCGAGCGCCCGGAGGACCTGCCCGAGCACCTACGCGTGGATGCCGTGCAGCTCGCGGAGGTGTGGAGCGGGCTGGAGCGGCGCGTGGCCGCCGAGGCGAACCGGGCCGAGCCGGCCGGACTGAAGATCCGCCATCACGGCGACTACCACCTCGGGCAAGTGCTCATCAAGCGCAACGACTTCGTGATCGTCGACTTCGAAGGCGAGCCGGCGCGGCCGCTCGAAGAGCGGCGCGCCAAGAGCTCGCCGCTGCGCGACGTTGCGGGCATGTTCCGTTCGTTCACGTACGCGCGCCACGCGGCGTTGCAGCGCTGTTCGATGACCTCCAGCGAAGATTGCGCGAGGTGGGACCCGCTCGTGGCGCAATGGGAACAACAGACGCGCGCAACCTTTATAGGCGTGTACGACGAGATCGCGCGCGCGGCGGGACTGTATCCCAGCCTGGAGCAGATGCAGCCGCTGCTCACATTGTTCGAGATCGAGAAAGCACTGTACGAATTGCGCTACGAGCTCGCCAACCGTCCGGACTGGGCGAGCATTCCGATGCGCAGCCTCATTGCATTCGGGTTCTGACGAGGGGGCGCGGAGGATCGTTTCATGGACCAGTCCGTCTCGGGAAAGACGGCGGCGCAAGCGCTCTCGTCCGCCGGCCACAAGCCGGCGGCGAAGAAGCCGATCAGCAGCGTGTGGCCGGGCCAGCCCTACCCGCGGGGCGCCACGTGGGACGGCGAGGGCGTGAACTTCTCGCTGTTCTCGGCGAATGCGGAAAAGGTCGAGCTGTGCATCTTCGAGCCGACCGGCAAGCGCGAGGTGCAGCGGATCGAGTTTCGCGAACGCACGGACGAGATGTGGCACGCGTATCTGCCGGAGGCGCGACCGGGTCTGCTGTACGGCTATCGCGTCCACGGGCCCTATGCGCCGGAACGGGGCCATCGCTTCAATCCCAACAAGCTGCTGATCGAGCCCTACGCGAAGCACATCCAGGGGCAGCTCAAGTGGAGCAACGCGCATTTCGGCTATCGCGTCGGCCACCCGAAAGAGGACCTCTCGTTCGACAAGCATGACAACGCGGCCGGCGTACCGAAGTCGCGCGTCATCGATCCCGCGTTCACGTGGGGCGACGATCGGCCGCCGCGCACGCCGTTTCACGACACGGTGATCTACGAGCTGCACGTCCGCGGCTTCACGATGCGCCATCCGGAGGTGCCGCCCCAGTTGCGCGGCACGTATGCGGGCCTCGCAACGGCGCCGGTGATCGACCACTTGTTACGGATGGGCGTGACCGCGGTCGAGCTGATGCCGGTGCACACGTTCATCGACGATCGTCACCTCGTCGCGCGTGGGCTGCGCAATTACTGGGGCTACAACACCATCGGCTTCTTCGCGCCGGACATGCGTTACTCGGCGACGGGACGCATCAGCGAATTCAAGACAATGGTGAAGACGCTGCACTCGGCGGGCATCGAGGTCATCCTCGATGTGGTCTACAACCACACGGCCGAGGGCAACCAACTGGGTCCGACGCTGTCCTTCCGCGGTGTCGACAACGCCTCTTACTACCGCCTCGTGCCGGACAAGCCGCGCTACTACATGGACTTCACCGGCTGCGGCAACACGCTGAACATGCAGAACCCGCGTGTGCTCGCGCTGTTGATGGATAGCCTGCGCTACTGGGCGCTCGAGATGCACGTCGACGGGTTCCGCTTCGATCTCGCCTCCGCGCTCGCGCGCGAGCTGTTCGATGTGGACCGGCTCGGCTCGTTCTTCGACACCATCGGCCAGGATCCCGTGCTCTCGCAGGTGAAGCTGATTGCGGAGCCCTGGGATGTCGGCGCGGGCGGCTATCAAGTCGGCAACTTCCCGCCCGGCTGGAACGAGTGGAACGATCGTTACCGCGACACGGTGCGCGCGTACTGGAAGGGTGACGAGGGCCGGATGGGCGAGTTCGCGCGGCGCCTGAGCGGCTCGGCGGATCTCTACGAAGCGAGCGGGCGCAAGCCGCACGCCAGCGTGAACTTCGTGACCGCCCACGATGGGTTCACGCTGCAAGACCTCGTCAGCTACAACGAGAAGCACAACGAGGCAAACGGCGAAGACAATCGCGACGGCAACAACGACAACCGCTCATGGAACCACGGCGTCGAAGGGCCGACGGATGATCCCGCCATCAACGCGCTGCGCATGCGCCAGAAGAGGAATCTCATCGCGACACTGTTGCTGTCGCAGGGCGTGCCGATGCTGCTCGCGGGCGATGAGCTCGGGCAAACGCAGCACGGCAACAACAACGCCTATTGCCAGGACAACGAGACGTCGTGGCTCGACTGGGACCTCACGCGGGACGAGCGCGACTTTCTCGACTTCGTGGCGCACATGGTCGCGTTTCGTCGCAGTCACCCCGTCTTCAGCCGCCGCCGCTTCCTGCAGGATCGCACGCTGCCCGACGGCGTGAAGGAAGTGGCGTGGCTCGGACCGGAAGGGATCGAGCTCACGAGCGAAGACTGGAACACGAGCTTCAACCGTTGCCTCGGCGTGTACATGGCGGGTACGGCGATCGAGCGGGTCGACAAGCGCGGGCGGCCGGTGAAGGACAACAACTTCCTGCTGCTCTTCAACGCGCATCACGAAGAGATTCCGTTCCTCTTGCCGGAATTCCATGCCGGCGGTGCGTGGCTGCTCGTGCTCGATACCGCAAACGAAGCGCATCCGTTCGAGCAGCGGCATTTCGATGCGGGCGCACGCTTTCCACTGCAGGGCCGCTCGATGGCCGTGCTCATTGCCACGACGCCGCATCCGGCATTGCGGACGCCTTCGCGCGCCGCACCGCCGGCCCAGCCGCCTGCGCTCGACAGCTCGCGAACGGTGGGCGCGAGCTCGCCGAGCGAAGCCGCGCCGGGCAGCCCGGCAACAGCCCAGCCAGGCACCTCGTCCGAGGTTGCGCCGACCGCGCCGACGACCTCACCCACCGCAACACCGACCGATCCTCTTCCCGAGAAGCTCGGCCAAGACGCGAAGGGCGGTTGAGCGATGTCCGCCCGACATATCCATCGCATGCCCTTCGGCGCCGAGATCGTCGCAGACGGCGTGCGCTTCCGGCTCTGGGCCCCAAGTGCCCGCACCGTTGCGGTCGTCGGCGAAACCGCATCGCAGGGGCGGCGCGTGTTCGAGATGAATTCGCTGGCCGAAGGCTGGTTCGAGCTGACGACCGCTGCCGCCGGGCCGGGCACGCGCTACAAATTCCGCATCGACGGCGAGCTCGACGTGCCCGATCCCGCAGCCCGTGCGAACGACGATCTCGCGGGCGCCAGCATCGTCGTCGATCCGCTCGCGTACGAGTGGCACGACGAGGCGTGGTACGGCCGCCCCTGGCACGAAGCCGCCATCTACGAGCTGCACGTCGGAACCTTCACGCCCGAAGGGACATTCGCCGGAGTGCAGTCGCGCTTGGACCACCTCGCCGACCTCGGCATCACCGTCATCGAGCTCATGCCGCTCAACGAATTTCCAGGCTCGCGCGGCTGGGGCTACGACGGCGTGCTCCCGTATGCACCCGACGCGGCGTACGGCACGCCGGAGGAGTTGAAATCGCTGATCGACGCCGCGCATCGCCGCGGCCTCGCCGTGATACTCGACGTGGTCTACAACCACTTCGGCCCCGAAGGCAACTGGCTCCACCGGTACGCCAAGGATTTCTTCACGGAGCGCCATCACACGCCCTGGGGCGCGGCCATCAACTTCGACGGGCCCGGCAGTCGTCACGTGCGTGACTTCTTCATCCACAACGCGCTCTATTGGCTCGAGGAGTATCGCTTCGATGGTCTGCGCGTGGATGCCGTGCATGCGATGAAGGACGACAGCGAGGTGCACTTCATCACGGAGCTGCGCCGCGCGATGCACGACGGGCCCGGTCGCGAGCGACCGGTGTATCTCGTGCTCGAAAACGGCGACAACTCGGCCCACCTGCTCGGTGCCCCGAACGTTCGCGATGCCGCCGACGCGCAGTGGAATGACGACGTCCATCACTGCCTGCACGTGATCCTCACCGGTGAGACGGATGGGTACTACGAAGACTACGCGCAGAAGCCGCGTGCCATGCTCTGCCGCTGTCTCGCGGAGGGCTTCGCTTTTCAGGGCGAACCGTCAGCGCACGAGAGCGGCGCGCCGCGCGGCGAGCCGAGCGCGCACCTGCCACCGACCGCCTTCGTGAATTTCCTGCAAGACCACGATCAGATCGGCAATCGCGCGTTCGGCGAGCGTCTGGCCACGCTCGTGAAGAACGAGGCGGCGTTGCGCGCGGCCACGGCAACTCTGCTCCTCGCGCCGTCGCCGCCGATGCTGTTCATGGGCGAGGAATGGGGCGCGCAAGAGCCGTTCGTGTACTTCTGCGACTTCGGACCGGAGCTGGCCAACGCCGTGCGCGAGGGGCGCAAGCGCGAGTTCGCGCGCTTCGCACAGTTCGCCTCGGGCGCAGCCAACCGAGAGCCGCCCGACCCAACCGCGCCGGAGACGTTCCACCTCGCGAAGCTCGATTGGAGCAAGATTCACCAGCCGCGCCATGCGAGCTGGCTCGAGCTCTACCAGCGACTGCTCGCCATTCGTCAGCGCGATATCGTGCCGCTCATTCCCGAGATCACGCGTGGCCGCTGCATCCGGCTCGAAGACAACGGCGCGTTCTCCGTCGACTGGACGATGCGCGACGGCTCGCAGCTGCATCTCATCACCAATCTCACCGCGCGCGCGGTGCCCATCGTGGTGAAACCCGCCGGCCGCGTGATCTACGCCACGCATCCCAACATTCGCGGATCGGTGAAGCGCAACATCGTCGAGCCGTGGAGCGTCACGTGGCTGCTGGAGCGCGCGCACCGCAATGAATGAGGCGGCTGCACCGAGCGGCCGCCGGGCCATCATTCCGCGGGCCACCTATCGGCTGCAGCTGAACGGCACCTTCACGTTCAGGGATGCGACGGCGCTCATCCCCTACCTCGCCGCGCTCGGCATCTCGCACGTCTACTGCTCGCCGTACTTTCGCGCGCGCCCGGGCAGCATGCATGGCTACGACGTCGTCGATCACAACGCGCTCAATCCCGAGATCGGGACCGAAGCGGATTTCGAGGAATTCGTCGCCACGCTGCGCGCGCACGGCATGGGGCACATCGTCGACTTCGTGCCGAATCACGTCGGCATCATGGGCGCCGAGAATGCGGCCTGGATGGACGTGCTGGAGCACGGCCAGGACTCGAAGTTCGCCGAGTTCTTCGATATCGACTGGCAGCCGCCGACAGCGGGGATGGCGGGCAAGATTCTCGTGCCGGTGCTCGGCTCGCCTTACGGCGAGAGCCTCGAGAAGGGCGAGCTGCAGTTGCGATACGAGCCCGAGACGCACTCGCTCGCGGTGTTCTATCACCAGCATCGCTTCCCCATCGATTCGCGCACGTACCCGCCCGGCCCGCTCGAAGACGTGCCGCGCGAGCTGAACGGCACGCCCGGCGACCCGAGGAGCTTCGACAAGCTGCACGACCTGCTCGAGCGACAGAGCTACCGCCTCGCGTACTGGCGCGTCGCCGCGGACAACATCAACTACCGGCGCTTCTTCGACGTGAACGATCTCGCGGCGCTGCGCATGGAGAATCCGCAAGTATTCGCGACGACGCATCGATTGCTGCTGCAATTGATCGCGGAGGGAAAGCTCGACGGGGTCCGCATCGACCATCCCGACGGCTTGTACGATCCGCACGCCTACTTCGAGACGCTGCAGAGCGCGGTGAACGACGGCGCGCCCTGCCCGGCCGACAAGTCGCAGCTGCCTCTGTATCTGATCGTCGAGAAGATCCTCGCGACCTTCGAGCGGCTGCCGCAGAGCTGGCCGGTGCACGGCACGACGGGCTACAACTTCACGAATCTCGTGAGCGGCGTGTTCGTCGATGCGCGCGCCAAGGCGCGGCTCGATCGCATCTACAGCGCGTTCATCGTCGACTACGCGGAGTGGGCCGACGTCGCGTTCGACTCCAAGGTGCTGGTGCTCGGCACATCGCTGGCTGCCGAGCTGAACGTGCTCGCCAATCAGCTCGCCCGCATCGCGGAGGCGGACCGGCACACGCGCGACTTCACGCTGAACAACCTGCGTCGCGTCTTGATGGAGGTCATCGCGTGCTTCCCGGTGTATCGCACGTACGTCACGGACCGAGCCTCGGATGAAGACCGACGCTTCATCGATTGGGCGATTGCGCGCGCTCGGCGCCGCAGCCCCTCGACGGATGAGCCGATGCTGGAGTTCGTGCGCGCACGACTCCTCGCCGACGTTTCCGGGGTCGATCCGTCGATGCACGCGCAGGTTCGCGCGTTCGCAGGGAAATTCCAGCAGGTGACCGCGCCCGTCACGGCGAAGGGCGTCGAGGACACGGCGCTGTATCGGTTCACGCGGCTGGTCTCACTGAACGAGGTGGGTGGCGAGCCGGAAACCTTCGGCACGAGCGTCCGGCAGTTCCACAGCGACGCCCAGTATCGCGCGAGGAACTGGCCGCACGAGATGCTCACAACGTCCACGCACGACACGAAACGAGCGGAAGACGTGCGTGCGCGCATCAACGTGCTCTCGGAAATGGTGGTCCCATGGCGCAAAGCGATCCAGCGCTGGAGTCGCATGAATCGCACTCGCCGGCGCATCGTCGATGACATGCCTGCGCCCGGACCGCACGCGGAGTACCTGCTCTATCAGACGCTGCTCGGCACCTGGCCGCTCACGCCGCTCGACGATGAGGCGTACGCGAAGTACCGCGAGCGCATCGAGGAGTACATGGTGAAGGCCTCGCGCGAGGCCAAGCGGCGCACGAGCTGGGCGAACGTCAACGCGGAGTACGAAGAGGCGCTCCGGCAGTTCATCCGGCTCACCCTCGAGAGGCGCGAAGGGAATTTGTTTCCCGGCGAGCTCGCCGATTTCGCGCGACGCCTCGCGCGCTTCGGCTTCTTGAACAGCCTCGCGCAGACGCTCTGCAAGCTCACGGCACCCGGCGTGCCGGACATCTACCAGGGCAACGAGATCTGGGACGACTCGCTCGTCGACCCTGACAATCGACGGCCGGTCGACTACGACCTGCGGCGGCGTCTGCTCGCCGACGTGCGCGACTGGACCTCACGCGAACAGCTGCAGGCGGGACTCGACTCCCTCGAGGACGGCCGCTGCAAGCTCTTCGTCACGTTCAAGACTCTCGAGCTGCGGCGCGGGCAAGAGCGGCTCTTCCGGGACGGCGCTTACGTGCCGCTCACGGTGTCCGGCGCAAGCGCTCAGCACGTGCTCGCTTTCGCGCGCAGGGCCGACGACCAGCTGGCCATCGTCGCCGTGCCGCGCCTCAGCGCGCGCTTGCTGGGCTGGCGCGAGGCGCTACCGCTCGGTGCCGGCGTGTGGGGTGAGACGCGGATCGACATCCCCCCGCGGGTGCACGTAGCGGAAGCGGGGCCGCTGCGCAACGTGCTCACCGGCGAGACGATCGAGCTCGCGCAGGACGACGCCGGCATCCAGCTCGTCGTCGCGAGCGTCTTCTCGAGCTTTCCCGTGGCGCTGCTCGTCCGCGCGTAGGTGGCGCTGATCAGCGGCTTACAGGAAGGCTGTCTTTATCGACCGATCGGGAGCACACTCCCGCAGGTCCGAGCAGCTCATTGCCACTCCACAACGAGGGGGATCCGATATGGGTCTGAGCATCCGCTACAAGGTTGTCGGGGGGCGCGAGGGTGAAGACCTCTGCCTCACCGAGATGGACGTCCAGGAAACGCTGACCAAGACGCTCGAGCGCTACACGAAGCTCGGTTGCCGCGTGACGCACATCGGCGATGAGTACCTGATCGAAGACAGCGCCGGCGATCTGGTCGCGACATACGAAATCATTCACTAGCCGCCGCCATTTCTAGCGATAGCCGCGCGCCTGCAGCGTGAAGAGGTGCGCGTAGCGGCCGTTGAGCGCCATGAGCTCGTCGTGACTGCCGAGCTCGACGATGCGGCCGTGATCCAGCACGGCGATCTGGTCCGCCATGCGCACGGTGGAGAACCGGTGCGAGATCAGGATGGTGATGCGCTCGCGCGCGAGCTGCCGGAAGTGCTCGAACACCTCGGCCTCGGCCGCCGCGTCCATCGCGGCGGTCGGCTCATCCAGCACGAGAATGTCCGCGCGCGTGCGCATGAATGCGCGCGAGAGCGCGATCTTCTGCCACTGGCCGCCTGAGAGCTCGCGCCCGTCCTGAAACCACTTGCCGAGCTGCGTACGATATCCGGCCGGCAAGTTTTCGATGAAGTCGCTCGCCTGCCCCTTCGCGGCGGCTTCACGCCAGCGCGCTTCGTCTTCGAAGTGGCGCTCGTCGCCGGCCCCGACGTTCTCGCCGACCAGCATCTGGTAGCGCGTGAAGTCCTGGAAGATGACGCCGATGCGCTCGCGCAGCGCGCGCTCGTCCCACTCCGCGAGATCGAGGCCGTCCAGCAGGATGCGCCCGGAGGTGGGCTGATAAAGGCGCGTGAGCAGCTTGATGAGCGTCGTCTTGCCCGAGCCGTTCTCGCCGACGAGCGCGAGACTTGCGCCCGGCTTCAAGTGCAGCGTGATGTTCTCGAGCGCCGGCTCGCTCGCGCCCGGGTACGTGAACCCGACGTTCTCGAAGCGAATGCCGTCTTCCGGATGAGGCCCGCGCGCCGCGGCGCCGAGCGCCGGCGGAACCTCGGTTTCCAGGTACTCGTAGAGCGTCGAAAGATAGAGATTGTCCTCGTACATCCCGCCGACCGCCGACAGGCTGGCGGAGACCGCGGACTGCCCCTGACGGAACAGCATCAGGTACATCGTCATCTGCCCGAGCGTAATCAGGCCGCGCACCGTGCTGACCGCGATCCACGCGTACGCGCCATAGAGCGCAACGGTTGCGATGAGCCCGAGCCCGAAACCCCAGGCGTCGCGCCGGATCGTGAGCGCGCGATCCGCGCTGTACAGTCGATTGAAGATGTCTCGATATCGCTGCAGCAGGCGCTCGCCGAGCCCGTAGAGCTTCACCTCTTTCGCATGGTCCTCGCGTGCGAGCACCGTCTCCAGATACATCTGCATGCGCGTCTCGGGCGAGCGCCAGCGGAAGAGCCGGAAGGCATCGCCGGAGAACTTCGCTTCCGCGATGAATGCCGGCAAGCCGGCGAGCAGCAGCACGGCGACCGCCCACGGTGAGAAGTGAAAGAGCAGTGAGCCGTAGCTCACGAGCGATATGCCGTTCTGCACGAGCCCGAACGTGCGCATCACGAGACTCAGGGGCCGGCTCGACGCCTCGCGCCGCGCGCGCGTGAGCTTGTCGTAGAACTCGGAATCCTCGAAGTGCTGCAGCTCGAGCGTCAACGCCTTCTCGAGGATCATGACGTTCACGCGCTGGCCGAGCTGGGCTCGCAGCAGCGACTGACAGAGCGAGAGGCCACGCTGGGCCGCCGCGATCGCCGCGACGAGCACCCCTTCGAGAACGACGAGCTCGATGACCCGCGACGCATCGCCCGTCTTCATCGCGCCGACGACCGCATCGACGATGAGGGAGCCGACGTACGCGACCGCGGCAGGCAGCGCGCCGGCGACGACGGTGAGCGCCGCGATGGCGAGCGTCAGCCTGCGGCTGGTGCTCCACACCAGCTCGAGGGCGCGCCGGCTATAGCGAAACACGCCGAAGAAGCCCTGGATGTTCAGGGACTTCTCGTGCGGTGCGCGAGGGACCGTGGTCAGGCGGTGCACGAGGCGTCCCGGTGCCCGCGCCGGGCCGCTCTTAGCATCCATCTGGACGGCGCGTCATTCGACGGGGAGAGCAAGAGTCAGGCATGCCGCTGCTTTTTGGGGCCGACCGCCGGCGTATCCAAGCCCACGGCCAGCTCGGGAGCGTCGACGACCCGGCCCTCGGTCGTCCGCGTGATGAGGCGCGACCCGCGGCGGAAGAAGACGTACGCGTAAATCCAAGACACGAGCACGGAGATTCGATTGCGGAAGCCGATGAGCACCGTGATGTGAAGTGCGAGCCACGCCAGCCACGCGAGCAGCCCGGAGATGTGGAAGGGCCCGACCTCGGCGACCGCCCGCGATTTGCCGACCGTCGCCATCGACCCGAAGTCCCGGTAGTGGAACCCCCGGGCACGCGTGTCGTGCTTGCCGGCCAGCTCCTCGCGGATGATCCGGGCGACGTACCGCCCCATCTGCATCGCGCCCTGCGACACCCCGGGCACCTGACGCCCCGTCTTGGAATCCACGAGGTACGCCGCATCCCCGATCACGAAGACGTTCGGGTGCCCCGGAACCGAGCAATCCGGCTGCACCTTCACGCGGCCGCCGGGACCGAGCTCCACGCCCAGGGTCTGGACCAGCGGATGCGCGCGCACGCCCGCCGCCCAGATCACGTTGTAACTGCGCAGCCGCTCGCCGGCGACCTCGACGCCGTCTTCGAAGACCTGCGTGACCGGACAGCCGAGGCGAACGTCCACGCCGAGCGCTTCGAGCTGGCGCAGCGCCTTCTGCGACAGGTCCGGGTCGAAGGCCGGCAGCAGTCGCGGACCGGCTTCGATCAGGATGACGCGCGCGCGGCGCGTATCGGCGACGCGGAAGTCGCGCGGGATCACGTCGACCGCCAGCTCCTTGATCGCGCCCGCCAGCTCGACGCCGGTCGGTCCGCCGCCGACGATGACGAACGAGAGCAGCGCCGCGCGCTCCGCCATGTCCTTTTCCAGCTCGGCGCGTTCGAACGAGAGCAGCAGGCGCGAACGGATGCGCGTCGCGTCCTCGACCTCCTTCATGCCCGGCGCAAAGCGCGCCCAATCCGGGTGCCCGAAGTAGTTGTCCACGGCGCCGGGCGCGAGCACGAGGTAGTCGTACGGAACGGGATTGCCGCCGACGAAGATGCGCTTTTCCTCGAGCGCCACCCGGTCGACCTCGCCCAGCATGACGAGCGCATTCTTCTGGCCGCGCAAAATCGTGCGGATGGGCTGCGCGATGTCCGCCGGCCCGAGCGCGGCGCTCGCCACCTGATACAGCAGCGGCTGGAACAGGTGATAGTTGTTGCGATCCACGACGATCAACTCGATCGGTGCGTGCTTGAGCGCGCGCGCACAGAACAGCCCACCGAATCCGCAGCCGACGATGACGACGCGCGGAACCGATGACGAATTGACCGGGATGGGCAACGAAGGCGATGGCGTGCTCACGCTTGGATTATCGCCGATTCGCGCAGGCGCGGGCCCGCGGTACGGCTGTGACGAGGGCAAAGGCCGTCCGCGGAAGGGGCACGGCGCAACCTGCGCCGCACGCAGCGATCAGATCATTGGGTTATTTCTGGGCGTTGGCGCGGCGGGCGCGAGCGCGGACCTTATCGGCGGCGCCGGCTCGTCGAGTTGCCGTGCCGGCCAGCCGAGGTAGCACCTCCGGCTCGCGTTGAGCCATCGCACAGACGCCCAGAAATAGCCGAATGACCCGGCTTGCGAGCCCCGCGCCGCGGGGCTGCAGACAGCGACATAGAACGGTGTGCGCCGGCTCGAGTTCCCTCCCGTGAACGCGCTTCAGCTCTTGGCTTTTTCGTAGAGCGGCATGACCTTCGGAACGAGCGCCTGCAGGTCTGCGATGCGCGTCTGCGGCGAGGGGTGCGTGCTCAGGAACTGCGGCGTGCCGCCCTGGTTGGCGGCGATCATTTTCTTCCACACGCTGACCGCGGCGTTCGGGTCGTACCCGGCCCGCGCCATCAGCTCGAGGCCGATCGTGTCCGCTTCGGATTCCTGCTCACGGCTGTGCGGGAGCTGGAACGTCACCGACGCCACCTGATTGGCCAGCCCCATCGCGCCCTCGCCCGCGCCCGTCACAACGGCCACACCGGCCAGCGCGATCTGTTGCGCATAGAGCCGCGAGATGCGCTCGCGCGAGTGCTCGCGCAACGCATGGGCCATCTCGTGCCCGATCACCGCAGCGAGCTCCGCGTCCGAAAGGTTGAGCTGCTCGACCAGGCCCGAGTAGACCATGATCTTGCCGCCGGGCATGCAGTACGCATTCAGCTCCTTGGTCGTGAGGGTGTTCACTTCCCAGTTCCAGCCTGGTGCGTCCGAGCGAAAGACGGCGGTACCGGGAATCAGCCGCTGCGAGACCTTGCGGACTCGCGACGTGAGCGCACTGTTGGCGTTCAGCTTGCCTTCTTGCTGCGCCTTTTGTTTCTCCTGCGCGTACGCCGTCTCGGCGCCCTTCTCGACTTCCTCTTCGGATACGAGCATCCGCTGCTTGCGATTCACGCCGACCACGCCGGATTCGGTGGTCTGGACGGTTTCACACGCCGTGATGCTGGTGAGCAGCACGGCCAGGAGCACAACGGAAAGTCGTCTGACGAGCATCATGAAAACCCTCGCATCGAGCATGGACTGAGCAAGATCCATTCCGGATCGATTCTAATCAAGGTGCTGCTGCGGGTCAGCGATGCGGGGGCGCGCGGGCCGACTACGTTGTACACGGGGCAGGACATCTGTCGGTGCGGGCCGCAGCGCCGGGGGACCGCAGTGCACACATCCAGGCTGCACCGATCCGCATCGTTCGAACCGGCTCACTTAAGTCTAGTGCGCTACGGAATAACGGGGGCGCGAAAGAAGTGTAAACGCCCGCCGCAGGCCGAAGGCCTGCAGCGGGCGTTTCACCACAGTCACCTTCTCGACCCTGACGACAAGGAGCCGACCGTGGCTACTGTTGATGTCCATGGAAGTCCCTATGCCTGGTTAAACGGACGCTAGAAAGAATTCCGTTACGCGTTTTGCGCGAGTAATATCGCTTGCGCACTTCAGGAAGGTGCCGCTGACCGGGGGTGGTCAGACGCATGACAAGGAGGGGAGGAACGAGTCAAGCGGGGTCTCGCGTGGCAAAAATCGAGGATCGCTTTCTCCTCCACGCTCTCGAGTTCGAAAGTGTTCTCCGCGCGTGCCTGTACCGATATACGCGCAACACCTCCGACGTCGACGAGTTGCTGCAGGAGACTTACGCCCGGCTCTTGGTTGCGGGCGCAACTGCGCAGCCGAACGTTCGTTCGATGCGCGCTTTCTGTCTCACCGTTGCACGAAACGTAGCGCTGGACTGGCTGCGACACCGGCAGATCGTGCCGATCGAGCTGGTCGCCGACATGGAAGCACTGGATGTGCTCGACGAGGGGGCGCAGATCGAGGAAATCGTGAATGCGCACCAGGAGCTGTCGCTTCTGGCCAGCGCGGTCGAGCAACTGCCGACACGATGTCGCCAGGTTTTCACGCTGCGCAAGGTCTATGGATACAGTCAAAAGGAGATTGCCGAACGGTTGCAGATCTCGGAGAACACCGTTGAGCAACACTTGACCAAAGCTGCGCGTCGTTGCGCGCAGGTGCTGTTCGAATCGCCGCGAACCGCACGCGAGGACAACGGAATATTCGCGAAGCTGCGCCGTCGCATGAAGATCTATGACGAGAGCGCATGATCCGAAATCGAAACAGGAATCGACCCTCAAGACCGCCGACGAGATCGAACGCCAAGCCAGCGAGTGGCTCGTGAGAGTGGACCGCGACGGGGGCCCCGAGACTTCGCGCGCGCTCGCGGCGTGGCTCGCCGCGCATCCGCGCCATCGCGCCGCGTTTCTGCGGATCTCCACCGCATGGCGTCGCGCGGATGAGCTGCGGCGTCTCGCACCGCCGGGCGCCGAGCCGGACATCGACCTGCTCGCACCGGACCGCCCGCCTGTGATCGAGTCGATCACCGAACCCGCTACAAGCCAAGGCCGCGCGGCGGCGATACCGCTACGTGCGCGCACTGCGACTCGGCGCCTGAGCGTCCGAGTCAGCCTGGCTGCGGCGATTCTGCTAGCCGTCGGGATTGGAATCGTCGCGTGGATGTATCAGCGTCCCGAGAGCGCGACGTACAGCACGGGTATCGGTGAGTTCCATCGCATCGCGTTACCGGACGGCAGCTCCGTCTCGCTGAACACCGATACGGAAATCCGTGTCGCGTACACCGACGCGCGGCGTGAAGTGAAGTTGCTTCGGGGCGAGGCGCAGTTCGAGGTCGCGCGCGATGCGCGACGGCCGTTCGTCGTCGCGGCCAACAGCTTGCACGTGAGCGTCGTGGGCACGACGTTCGTCGTCAGAATGCGAAACGATACGAGCACGGATGTCCTCGTGTCGGAGGGTCGCGTCGCGATCGATTCGCTCCCGCAGACACTGGTTTCCGCTGGACAAATAGCGCTGATCCGCGACGGTCGCGTCACGATGCGCAGCGTCGACGACATAAGCCGTCGCATGGCGTGGACAGAGGGCATGCTCGTGTTCAACGGTGAGACCCTGTCCGAAGCCGTCGCCGAGTTCAATCGCTACAATCGCCGGCGGCTCGTGATCGAGGATGCGAAGCTCGCCGACAAGACGATCGGCGGTGCGTTCAAAGCGACCAACCCGGATCACTTCGCCAAGGCCCTGGAGATGAGCTTCCATATCGCGTGGCGCGTTCAGGAGGACCCCGCACACAGCGAGATCCATCTCTCCGGCGGTCAGTGACGAAGTGACGATGACCGAAGAAAGGTAACGAGGATTGGCGAACACAGGGATGTTTACCGACAACGACAAGGGACCGCGATGCTGAGCGTCCGGCCCGCCGCTGCCCTCGCGGCCACCACAAGCGCCCTGGCGTTGTGGCTCTTGCTCGCGCTCGTACCATGCCGCACTGCGAGCGCCGCCGACTTGGTCGAGTTCCGCGTGCCGGCGGGCCCCGCCGCGGACACGCTGCGCATGTACACCGCTCAGACGGGTCTGCAAGTCCTCTTCGGCTACGACGACGTACGCGGCATCGACACGCACGCGGTGCACGGATTGCTGGATGTGCGCACCGCGCTCGAGCAGATGACGAAGGGCACGCGGCTGCGATTCCAGTTCATGGATGCGGATACGGTGACGCTGACAGTGATGCCGGAAGCATCGAAAGGAGCAGCGCGCGCAAACCCGCGCGTGAGCATCGATCGGCCGCCATCGACGCATGACCGGCGCTCCCTTTTCTCCGAAATCGAAACAGTCACCGTCCGGACGAAGCCGGATCGACCGACGGTGCAGCAGGACGCCTCTCCGCTCGTGGTCCTGACGCAAGCGGACATTCGCGCCTTCAAGTTTTCCACCGTTCACGACGTGCTGGCCACGTTGCCCCAGGTCTTCGGGGGTGGCCCCACCGAAGACACGCGCCAGATCGGTTTCGAGGCGCGCACGAATGCCGCGAGCGGCGCCGGGGTCAACTTACGCGGACTCGGCGCCGGCTCGACTCTGGTGCTGATCAACGGCCGGCGCCTGGCGGGCAGCGGTACCGAAGGCATCTTCACGGACGTCTCGAGCTTGCCCCTCTCGCTCATCGACCGCATCGAGATCCTGCCGGACTCCTCCTCCACCGTTTACGGCGCCGACGCGGTGGGCGGCGTCGTCAATTTCGTGCTCCTCGACACGATCCCCGGCGCGCAAACGGAAGCGAGCTACGGTGCGGCTACCCGCGGGCAGCTCTCCGAGAATCATGTCTCGCAACTTCTCGGCGTCCATTCCCGCGTGTTCGATGGGCTCATCGGGCTGGACTTCTACGCGCGCGACGATCTGCCGAGTGCGGACCGCGAGCAGGCGCGCAGCGATCTCACGAGCTTCGGCGGCGACAACTTCGATGCGATCCAAAGCAATCCGGCAACGATTGTCCTCGGGAACGAGATGTGGGGTGTGCCGCGCGGTCAGGACGGCAAGAATCTCACCACAGCCGATCTCATCCGCAATCAGCCGAATCGGACGAACCGCTACGCCAACGCGGACCTCTTGCCAACCCAGCAACGCTGGAGCGCGTATTTCAGCGGCAAGAAGCGCTGGTCCGATGCGATCCAATTCTTCGGCGATGCCCTCTACAGCGAACGAGACATCCGCAACTGGACCGGTGGACTGCGCACGACTTTCATCGTTCCAGCGAGCAACCCTTTCAGTCCGTTCAAGGGCGTGACACCGGTACAAGTCGCTTATGATTTCACGGACGATCTCGGTGCTTTCCAGAACGTCGCCAACGTCCGCACGCTCAGTCTCGTTGGCGGCAGCGAGATCGAGCTGGGGAACGACTGGCACCTGACCGCCACTGTGGACTTCGGCTCGGAGCGCTTGCGCACGGAAACGAGCACCATCGACACGCTCGCACTGAGCCGGGCTCTCGCGGACCCCGACCCGACCACGGCGTTCAATGTGTTCGGTGACGGCTCATACACCAACCCCGCGACGCTCGCGGGATTGCGCAGCAGCTCGCTGTTTAGCGGGGACTCACAAGTGTTCACGGCGAACCTGACGGCGAGTCGCGAGCTGCGAGGGCTTTGGCATGGCGTCGGCAAGCTGTTGGCGGGATTGGACTACCGCGATCAGGGCTTCGATGCCAAAACCCGCACCCGCGACCCGGAAGAAAATCAGCGTCACGCTCTCGATCGCCACGTCGGCGCGGGGTTCGTCGCTCTGTCGCTACCGATTCTCGGCCCGCGGGCTGATACCGCGGCCCCCAATCGCTTGGAAGCCTCACTGGCGGCGCGCTACGAGAACTACAGTGACTTCGGCGACATCATCACACCACGGCTCGGCCTGACTTGGTCGCCGAGCGATGTGATGAAGCTGCGCGCGAATTGGTCTCGCTCGTTCCGGCCACCGAGTCTGCTCGACCTCGATGAAAGCAGCAATTTCGTCACGCTCTTTGCACTGCCAAATTCGGCTGCTCTCAATGGTCAGTCGCTGGTCCTCGTAGAATCGGGCAAGAACGCGCACTTGCGCGAAGAGCGTTCGCGCAGCTTTTCGGCGGGGCTCGATTTGAACGTGCCCTTTGTGCCCGGTCTATCCACTGCCCTTACTTACTTCCATACTCGCTTCACGGATCGGATGAACCAGCCCGCCGCGGGCGCGACTCTCCTCTCCGATCCGTCTTACGCGGGCATCGTTACACGCGCCCCAAGCCCCGCGGAGCGCGCGGCGTTTTGCCAGAGAGCGCCGCTTATCAATATCGATGCCGCCACGTGTCTTGGCGTGCCCGTCGACGCGCTGGTCGACCTGCGGGTGCGCAACAGTGCATTGACGCGCACGGAAGGCATCGATCTTCTCGCCGAATACCAGCGCGACTTTGCGAGCGGCTCGCTCACGTGGCGGCTCGACGGCACCTACATCTTTTCCTTCGCGGAGGCGACGGCCCCCGGAACGCCACTGATCGACAAGGTGAGCACGCAGAACAACCCCATCGACCTCCGTCTGCGGGGGGCGGCAACTTGGCGACGCGGCTCGTGGAGCACGAGTGCGCTCGTGACGTACTTCGACAATTACCGCGACATCGCGAGCGAACCCTCCAGGCCAGTCGATTCGTGGACGACGTTCGATTTCAACTTCGCCTACACGACCGGTCGCACGCGAGCTGCGCCCCTTTCGGGGATCACGATCGCTTTCAATGCCGAGAACGCTTTCGATCGACGACCGCCGTTTCTCAACAATCAGGTCGGCTTGGGTTACGACCAGGAAAACGGGGATCTCATCGGGCGCGTTCTCAGCCTCAGCATCCGTAAGGATTGGTGAGCGCTGTCCAGCGCCGGAGCCAGACTTCCGTGCACAGGTGCTGCCGAAGCACCTCGTTGTATTCGAAGCCGGGCGGCGTCGAGTCCCCGCCGAGAAATTCTTCGAGCCGCGTGCGATCCAGCAATCCGTGACGCACGAGCAGACCATCGAGCAGCATTTCGCGCAGGAACGCTTGGTTCTTGTGCATCAGTCGTAGGTTGTGCCGATCGATCGCCCCCTTCTGCGTGCGCCGGATGATCGGCGGAGGCAAGTCCTGCGCAAACGCCGCGCGCGCGACCGAGCGGTCGGTTCCGCCGGAGGTCCACACATAGCTCGGAATTCGCAGACACAGCTCGATCAGAGGTTGCGAGAACAGTACAGCCGTCCGCTCGAGCGGCCCGTCTGCAAACGCGCTGTAGAAGGCCGGCGGTATCGAGACGCACAGGATGTGCCAGCGCAATCCCGGTGGAATACCGCGCACACCCGCGAGCCAGGGGTGAATCAAGGAATCATCGTCACGGGCCGCTGCGAACACCTCGCGCGGCACGAGCGTGCGAACGGTATCCAGCTCGCTGAGACTGCTCCGTATCGGCCGTTTGAGATGTCGCGCAATACCTTGCCGCAGCACCTGCCACAACGAGGTCCGCGTGATCCGCGCAGCATCCAAAGCAATGCGTAGGAGACGCGGGCGCCACCCATGAATTCGGAGGTAGTCGGCAATCGCAAGCTCGGCGCGCGCCTGCATGAACAGCCCATCGCCGCTCGCTCCCGAGAAGATGCTGGTCGCGCCGTGGCTCGCGGCGATCTGCGCTTCGAGCGGCCCTTGCTCGAGGTCGTAGATGTAGAACCACGGTCGCGGCGAATAGCGGATGGATAACAGCTTTTGCAAATCGAGCGCCGTCGCATCGAGTGGGCATTCGACGAGCTCAGCTTGAAAATGACTGGCGGCCAGACGCGCATACTTGCGCTCATCCTCGCCGCTGGCCGGTGCGAAATAGTGAACACACGTGATCTGCGGGCGACTCGGCGCATTCACGACGCACGACAGCACGATCGACGAATCCAAGCCGCCGGACAGGTTGTGAACCACCGAGCGATGCCGTGACGCCCACGCGTGCACGCAAACTCGCACCGTCTCGCGCACCATGGCGGCCGCCGACACCGGATCTTCGATCAGCCCGCGGCGCCTGGCATCGAGCGGACTCCAAAGCAACTCGCTTGCGCCGGTCCCTCCAGCGATCGTGAGACATTCACCGGGCTGGACTTCAGTGACTTCGTTCAAGCCCGTCGCACGAATCTGCAACGCTGAATAGGGCACGTACGCCGCGATGTACCGCCAATTGACCGAGAAGCGGATGCCGAGCGAGAGACAGCTCTCGACGTCCGAGAATACGACGTGCACACGCTCGTGTTGAGTCACGAAGCACGGCAGCGTACCCGTCGGATCGCGCAGCACTCGGACGACTCCCGTGCGTGCTTCTCGCAGCACCGCGACGTATCGGCCCCAGGCCTTCATCAGGACGGCCCGTGGGTCGCTTAGCTCGGCGTCGCTCGTCTCGCGAGGAAATAGGGTGCCGCAGACAGCGCCGGCGCCTTCGGCGAGCGCGCGCGTCTCGCTCGAACCTGTTGCAGCCCCACTATGAAAAAGGAGGAGATTGTTCGCGTGGACGACCCGCTCCCAAGGTTCCGCGGCGGACTGCAGTCGCAATGCGAGCGCCTGCGCGGCGGCAGCGGCAGAAGGATCGTCGGGCTCCCAGATGAGGGCGAGATAGCGGTACATGCCCGCGCGTACTCAGATCACCATGATCGGTGAATACCGAGTCACGTGCTCCGAGGTGTCGTTGAGCACCGTGCTCCCCTGCTGCAACCAACAGTGTGCGGCAAACGGGCGTGCCTGCACACCGAAGACCCAGTTCGGGTGGATGTCGAAGGCGGCGAGAAAGCGCAGGAGAGCAAGCGCTTCGAACAGACAAGCGTCCTTGGCACTGAAGAAGTAGGGGCGCAGTGCGGCGAACGTGGCGACTGCACGATGCGCCCGCGCGCGGTCGAAGGCAGCCGATGCATGGCGCGCGAGCACACGCTCTCTGCGGCGGTGAGCTCGCGAAATCACTTTTTCGAACGACGTCAGCCGCAATGTGAGGCGGGCAGACAGACAGGCGACCATGAACGCCGCAACGCTCCGTGAGCTCAGGTGCAACTCGCCCACGAAATCCTCCGCGATGACCTCATCGGCAGGGCTATCGATTCGCACCGGCGTCGCGTCCTTACCTACGCCAGTGTCTTCCGTGAGCAGGCCACGTTTCGCCAAGAGCCCTGCAACTTCTGCTTCTGCGACACCGAGCGTGCGTGAATCGTGCTGCGGCAGCCGCGGCCAGCCGCGCACTAAACGACCGAGGTCGCCTGTTTGCGCCGCATCGAAAGCGAAGTAGCGATCCTGACGGACGTCAAGAAAGACCACGTGTTCGTCCTGCAAACAGACGAACACGTGGTTTGCCAAGGCATAGCGCGCCATCCTGCAACACGCCCCCTCTTGTCGTGGCGCGCCTCTGCTTACCAGATCAACAGCTGACGATCGAAGGGCGGCAGAGAAATTTCAAACAGCAGATACAGCGGGAAGCCCTTCGTCACTTTCGACGCCTGTCCGCAATCCAGCAGCTCGAGCTTCGGCGCCTTCGGTTCGTGTACGACAGGGGTGGTGATGTTGCTCACAGCAGTTCTCCTTGCGACAAATAATCAGTTCCGTGAATCCGCGGCCGCGCGCCCGAAGGCGTGCGGCAGCGGGGCCATCGAGGGCCTCAGCCTCGCGTACTGCGTGAGAGCGCTGGGAATGCTCTGCTCGCTGCGGGCTGCCCCGCCCTCGTCTCAATTGGGGTCATGCGACGCGCGCTGCGCGCCCTGTCCCTCCACTGGACCGTTACCATCGAGCACTCCTTGTCGAGATTCGGTATCGAATTCGGGGTCGAGAAGTCGTCACTCGTACGAGTGGCGCGCACACCGTGGCGTGAAGCTCAGGACGACGTCAATAGTCGGAGGGTGGTAGTTAGGAGTGCGCGCGGATAGCGATGCGGTCTGCCGTACTGATTCCGGCGCCGTATTTTGAGTACGAACCCGAGACAACTCCGCGCCGCGGCTCACTGCGCGGTCCGCGAGCAGTCGCGCGACCTCATCCGCCGCGCCCCACGAGCCGAGTTCTGCAGCCAGAGCGAGCGACTCCGTGACAGAGCTTGGTCTTTTGGCTTTTCGGTCTCGTGGGACGCGACGGCCCGAAGGGGCATCGAGAACGAGAGGTTCAATGAGAGGTCGCGACGAAGTCGTCCGACTCGAGGACATCCTCTCTCGATCCGCCCGACCAACCGGGCGTGCAGGGCGAATGCGACACTTCCACGAACCCCATCGTTCTCGTGAGCCGCGTCTGCACCGGCCGATCCGGAGCGACGAAGCTCCGGCAGCGAATGCGGAACAGCGACTCGTTTCCTTTGCCCTTGCTCATGACGTTCCCTGTCAGCTTCGAGCATCGAGCACCATCCTCGGCGCACCCGCCGCGGTCAATCCGCCGCCCGCGTGCCTGTGCCGGCGCGCGTTCCAGACGTTCGTTGTGACCAGCTGTAAGTGGTTCAGAGAAATCGCAAGCTGGACTCGCCGTTACGCAGGCGACGGTGCGCCCGCGCCAGCGGTGTCGGTCGCGGACTATTGGCTTTGAGTCCCATTGCTTTAACGGAATTCGCGCAAGCTCCCGTCTTCATCACAGTACAGAAAAGGAAGTCCATGCGCGGCGTCAACGGCCTGCGACGTTACCTCCTCGGTGCCGCACTGGGATTGGCGGTCGCACGCGAGGTGAGCTCGGTAGACAAGCTCCGCAAGATGAGCGTCACCATCGCCGCCGGCAGCGCGCCGGCGACGCTCGCCGAGCTCGTGAGGCAAACCGGGCTACAAATCCTCTTCGACGCGGATGCCATCCGCGGCCACAGCACGCGCGCGGTGCGCGGCGAGCTCGATGTGACCGAAGCCCTGCAGCGGATGCTCGAAGGCAGCGGCCTCATCTTCGAGCGGATCAACGAGCGCACGATCGCCGTGCGCCCCGCGCCGCCGCCGCACGCGGCGACGGGTGAGACCATCGTCCTGAGATAAACCGGCGCTTCGGTCCAGATACGTCAGATTGGGCCCGATGGGGCGGTCTCTATCCAGGCATGAGCAATTCGAGCGCGGTGTATTACGTCGTCCTGCGGGGAGCCGGTCGCCACTCCATCTTCAACGACGACGAGGACCGTCGCCATTTCACGCGGGTCGTCGCCGAGGCCGCGGCCGCCTGCGGTGTGACCGTCCACGCGTACTGCTGGCTGCAGGCCGAAGCGCGCCTCGCCGCACAGGTCGCCGACATCCCGATCTCCCAGTTCGCCCAGTACATCGCCGACAAGCACACCCGGCGGCTGAAGCGGCGCATTTCGTTGAGCGGCTCGCTGTTCGAGCAGCAGTTCCGCGGCGTGCTGGTCGACGGCCAGACGGAGCTTCCGGAGCTCGTCCGCCACATCCATCTGGCACCGCTGAAGGCCGGCTTGACCGAGGATCTGACCGAGTATCCCTGGAGCAGTCACCCCGTCTACATCGGCCTGGAATCGGCGCCCTGGGTGGCGACGGAGGCGACGCTGCGCCACTTCGCCGCTCGCGGTCCCGATCCGCGGCGCGGCTATATTGAATTCATGAAGCACGGCGCGAAAGAATTGGATACGCTGCGTGCGGCACCGGCAGCCGCGCCGGACGTCGGAGGACCGGACGAGATCCTCCCGAAGAAGTAGTTGCGCGCACGAAGCGCATTAGGGACTGTTAAGACGTCCTCGGCGCGATTTTCCGTTAGCCGATTCGGCATTGAATTCGAGCCCGGAGGCTTGCTCCGGCTCGGGGCGCAATGCCGTTCGCTGCACAAGACTGTGACCGTCATACATAACGGTTTAGCTCGTGGCGCTCGTCAAGCTATGAGGGATACGGGGAAAGACCTGCTCGTGAAATCGTCGGAGCTCGCGGTCGTTGCCGAGCTCGCGCGGGGCTTGCCGGCGGAGTGCCGGCAGGTGTTCACGCTCCGTAAGGTCTATGGATACACCGGCACGGAAATCGCCAACCGGTTAGGGATTCCGGAACACGCTGTGGAAGAGCATCTCATCCAAGCTGCGCGCCGATGCGCGCAGGCCGATCCTGACAGCTTGGGACGACGCCCTTCACTGCTGAAGAGGCTGAGATCGCGCATCGTCCATCTATGAGCACCGCATCCGACATCGAAGCCCAGGCCGCAGCGTGGCTCGTCCGTCGCGACGGCGAGCGCTTTTCGGCCGCAGACCAGCAGGCCTTCGACGCCTGGATCGCCGCGGACCCGCGGCATCACGCGGCCTACGTCCGCATCGAGCAGGCCTGGCGTCGCGCGGACCGGCTGAACCGCCTGCGGCCGCTCGACGGCAAGGTGGACGAGGACCTGCTGGCGCACTCGCCCTTCGTCCGCCTCGAAGAATTCTCGGCCCGGGAGTCGACTCGTCGTTCGGCGAGCTCGGAAGACAGCGCTGCTCCGCCGGCGATGGATGCGCCCGAGAGCAGCTCGCGGCGGCGCTGGCTCGTTCCGGTGGCGGCGGCGGCCGTGCTTGCGGTCGTCGCCGTGGCGGCGAGCCTCTGGTTCGGCTTGCAGCGCACCGGCTGGCAGCACTACTCCACCGACTTCGGCGGGTTCGAGAAGATCGTCCTCGATGACGGCAGCGTCGTACACCTGAACACCAACAGCGTGATGCGCGTGCGCTTCACGTCCGACCATCGCCAGGTCGTGCTCGATCGCGGCGAAGCGCTGTTCAAAGTCGCACACGAGGCGACGCGCCCGTTCGACGTCCAGGCGGGCGGCACGACGGTGCGCGCCGTCGGCACGGAGTTCTCCGTGCGCGTGCGCGAAGCGCGCGAGAATGGCGGCGGACACAAAGACGTCGAAGTGATGGTGAAGGAAGGCCGTGTGGCGATCGATCCCGGCTCGGCGCGAGCGCCGGATGGAGCGAGCGGCCGCGCGGTGCCGATGCCCACACTCTCGGCCGGCGAGACCGTCACCATCACCGCGCAGCGGGTGCACGTCGAAAAGGTTGCGGAGGCGGAGGTCTCGAAGAAGCTCTCGTGGACCGAGGGCCGGCTGTGGTTCGAGCGCCAGCGGCTCGCCGATGTCGTCGCCGAGTTCAATCGCTACAACCGCCGGCAGATGCACATCGCGGACCCGGCGATCGCGGATCTGCGCATCGGCGGCGGGTTCGAGGCCACCGATCCGGACAGCTTCATTGCGGCTCTCGAGCGGACGCTCGGCGTGCGCGCGGTGCCCTCGCCGAACGATCCCGACGTCATCGAGCTCGTCGGCTCGCAAGAGCAGCAACCGTAGCCCGCCCAGCCAAGCACTGAGGCCGCGCCGACTCTCCGCGCTCGGCGCTTGGGATTCACGTCGCGCGCGTTGACCGACTCGCGCGGCGGGCCTATGGTGCGGGCGGAAATCCAGGAGTCCTCCCGATGCATGCGCTGAAAGGATTCAGCGATTGGCTCGCGGCCACCCCGGTGAGCCTGACGTTGCAGGGCGTGTCGTGGCTGGTGCCCACGGTACAGACCCTTCACATCCTGGCCATCGCCGCCGTACTGACCTCCGCCTCGATGATCAACCTGCGGCTCGCGGGCGTAGGTGCGCGCACGCTGACGCTCGCCGCGGTGACCGCCCGCTTCGTGCCGTGGGTGTGGTCCGCCGTCGTCGTGCTCGCGCTGTCGGGCTCGATCCTGATCGTGATCGAGCCGGGTCGGCCGCTGACGAATCCGGTGTTCTTTTTGAAGCTGGCGCTGATCGTCGCGGTCGCGCTGGTCATGCTCGCGACCTCATGGCCGCTGCGGCGTGACGCGCTCTACTGGGAGCGTTCAGTCGCGCGACGCAGACTGGGCTGGAGTATCGCCGTGTTGTCCACGGCGCTCTGGATCGGCGTGATCTGCGCCGGCCGCTGGATCGCCTACACGCTGACCGGTACGTAAATGAACATGGATGTTCACAGCTTTCTGAGCTGGCTACAGGCCACGCCGCTCGCAGTGGTCGTACGTGAGAACGGCTACGTGTTCCCTTGGGTGGAATGCGCGCACGTCGTCGCGCTGTCGTTCGTCGTGGGCTCGATCGCGATCGTCGACTTGCGACTGCTCGGGGTCGCTTCATTGAACAGGCCGGTCACGGCGCTGATGAAGCAGGTTCTCCCGATGACCTGGACGGCTTTCGGTTTCGCGCTTCTGACCGGTGGCACGCTCTTCACGTCGGGCGCCGTGGCGTACTGGGACGATGCGCCGTTCCGCATGAAATTCGTCGCGATGGCGCTCGCGGGCGCGAACATGCTCGTGTTCCATTTCGTCACGGCGCGGAACATTGGCGAGTGGAGCGCGTCGGCGCGCACGCCGTGGGGCGCGAAGGTTGCAGGCGCGCTGTCGATGCTGATTTGGGTGTGCGTCGTTGCGTTCGGGCGGTGGATCGGGTTCACGGTGCCGTGAAGGAGCTCGCTTCGGCCGCCAAGCCACGCTGTGTCAGGGCCTGCTGCGAGCACGAGCGCTCCGCCGACGGGATTCCCGCGGAAACGTGATGATCACGCCGTACGACACGGACTGCGCCGTCATGTGCGAGCGTGAGCGCAGCCGCGTTCGCGTTCCGAGCAGCATGGACCTTTGGCTCACCGCGGCCCGCGCTCGCGCGGGATAAGCTGTAACAAGGTCGACCGTTCGGACGTGCGATGCCTCCGTTCCGCCGTCAATTCATTGCCACGTTGGCCGTGCTTTCCTGCGCAACATTCGGCGCGGAAGCTCCCGTTGCGACGGCCGCAACGGCCACCGGCTCGTTCGGCGCAGAAGGCAATTCCATCGATGCATACGATGCCCTCGCGCGGGACCTGCTACTGCGCATCGATCTGATCGAGCACGATGAGGGCAACCTGTCGCGCGCGCTTCTGGCGCCGTTGTTCGAGCTGGGCAAGCTCTACGGGTCCAACGATCAGTGCCAGAACGCCATCCCCATTATCCAGCGCGCCATTCTGCTGAGTCAGCGACTCGACGGAGTGATGAATGCGGAGCAGCTGCCGCTCTACGAGCCGCTGCTCGATTGTCTCGTCGAGCGCGACATGCTCGGCGAGCTGCAGCGTGCACTCGATCAAACGCTGCTCATCAATGAGAGGGCGTACGGCAAGGACGACGTCCGCATGATGCCGGCCCTCGCGCACGCGGCCGAGTGGTACGAGGAGGCTGGGCTGTACGAAGAAGCGCGGCGGCTCTACAGCCGCTCGCTCAAGATCGCACGCAAAGCGGGCGGCAAGATGAGCGAGCGCATGGTGGATCCGTTACGCGGGCTCTCACAGACGTTCCGCTTGGAGGCGCAGTACGAATCCGAGCGTAGCAGCGCGCTCAATGCGGCCGGTGAACGCGCGCTCGAGCGTGCGGCGGCGATCGTGCGGGCGACGCCTGACGCGGATCCCAAGCGACGTATCGACACGCTGCTCGAGCTCGCGGATTGGTACCAGATGAGCGGCGCGCTTCGAGATGCGGCCAAGGCTTACAAGGAGGTGTGGGATATCGCCGCGGCGACGAGCGGCACATCGGCCGCGGAGCTGCTCGGCGCGCCGGAGCCCATTCTGTACCGAGCCCAAATCGGTACAGCGCTGCGACGGCCGCCTCCGAACCGCGAGAAGCTGCAGCACTACTGGGTCGACTTCCAGTTCACGGTGACGAAACGCGGCGAAGTCACGAACGTCGTGGTGACCGACGCGACGGCGCCGAAGGACCTGCAGCTGAGCCTCGCTGAAAGCTTGAAGAAGACCCACTATCGCCCGCGGTTCGCGGTCGGTCAGCCCGTCGACACGCATGGCGTGACGCTTCGGCAGGGCGTCTGGGTGGACAACTAGTAAGGAGTGCTTCATCGCGGAGGCGCGTATCGAGTCGCGCTGCACTCGGCGCAGAGCTCGCGCAGGTCATGCCGTAGATATCCGACTGCATCGCGTCGAGCGACGCGGCACATATCGGCGAGCGCGGCAGGATCTCGCTCGCCGACGGCTTGGCGGTCGAGCTCAACACCGACTCCCACGTACGCCTGACGTTCACGTCCGGCCGCCGCGCGGCGCACCTTGTGCGCGGCGAGGCGTTGTTCGAAGTCGAGTACAACGAGCAGCCCTTCGACGTCATCTCTCAATGCGGCAGGATGCGCGCCCTCAACACGACGTTCGCCGTCTATGCACGCCCGAACGGAAGGTGCGACCTCGTCGTGGAGAACGGTCGTGTACGCACTTGGACGCGCAATGCACATCGACTGGTATCCAATCAGCAGCTCGCCCTGATCGCAGACCGCGTCGACGTGCACCCGCTCACGCGAACGGAGCTGCGGCGCCGCCTCGCGTGGACACAGGGCTTACTGATGTTCGAGAACACACGGCTAGCAGATGCCGTCGCGCAGGTGAATCGCTACAACCGGACGCAGCTCGTGCTCGACCCACGGCTCGCGAACATCGCGATCGGCGGCCGCTTCATCGCGACGCGCGCGCACGACTTCGCGGCCGCGCTGCGTGCCGTTCGCGTGCGAGCCATCGACGGCGCCACCACCAAGGGCCGGGTGATCCGGCTGCTGCCGGACGCGAACCCCGTCTCGCAATAACCAATCAAACGCTGCGCTTGGATTTCCGCTCAGCAGGTTGACGCGCGACGCGCAAGCGTGCAGCGTGCGCGTCGTCCCACGGCGTTCGCATCGGAAAGGACTCCAATGGCCGCCTACCGCGTCAGCCCGTACGTGCACTCGCTGGTCGTTGATGAGCGCACATCGCTCGTCGGCCATCCCTTCTTCCTCGAATTCAGCGTGCTCGAGGGGGACGTCGCCGCGATATTCAACGCGCTCCGCACCGGCGCGCGAACGGCTGACGAGGTGTGCGAGCACGTCGCCGCGCCAAGAGACCTGGTCGATGCGGCCATCGAGTTCTTCCGGGCACGTCACTTCCTGCTAGCCGAAGATCAGGACGAAGTGACCGAGGTGCGCCGGGATCGACGAACACCGCGGCCATGACGGGGATCTGTCCCTTGGCAATGAGATTGTTCAGCACCACCGGCACGCGGAATACACCGTCGCGACTGAGAAACGTGCGGCCGTCCTGAAAGGCCATGAGCGCGATGGGCTTCTTGCCATCGTATTGCGCGGGCACGTAGAGCCACCATTTGTGCTCGTACCCCGGAAAGACCTTCGAATCCTTCAGGACGAACTCGGTGACCTTGCCTTCCGGCACGCCCGGCTGCACTTCCGAATCCGGCCCGAGCACGTACTGATCGTCGGGCGAAGCGGACGAGTCCGCGAATGCCGCATTGGCGGCGAGCAGAACGGAGAGCAGCAGCCAACGGACGATGCGCACAGACGGTCCTCACTGTCATATGCAGTCCGTTGCAGGCACGGGCCCGCCTCCCGGCGGCGGAGACGCACTATTGATCGCGATTGATAATGGAGCGGTGCGTCGTCCTTAAGGACGATTACCGGCGGGCGCTCCGTTATTCAGCGGCTTGGACTCGGCGGCGCTCGGCGCCCGCGCGGCGAGCAACATCTGTGCGGCGGCGTAGAGAACCACGACGAGCACGAGCCACCGCAGCCAGACGATAGGAAGCGATTTGACGATGAACGCGGCGATCAGCACGCCGGGGATGCCACCGAGCGCAAGTCCCAGCGCGGCGCCCGCATCGTAGCGGCCGCTCTTCACGAAGCGCTCGCCGCCGAACGGCATCAAGAGCGCGCACGAGCCCATCATCACCGGGAAGCCGGCGAGCGGGTTCATGCCGAGCAGACTCACGAGAATGAGGCACGGTGCGTACAACCCGAGGCCCAGCATCATCAACGCGCCGAGGATGAAGTTGACGGCCACCGCAAATACGAGGGTCCCACCGGTGAGCCCCGTGGCTTCGCCGCCGCCCGGCATCAGGTCGAGATTCGCGGCGAGGAACAGCACGGCCGCTCCGAGAAGCGCGCCGCCCATGCCGATCTGGATGGCCCGTCGCGGCAATCGCGAAACGATGCGCACGCCGAGCAGCGCGCCGAGCACCGCGGCCAGAATCATGCTGATGAGCGTGACGACATCGACGGTCACCACGGCGACGAAGATGAGCGCCTGCGCGACGGTCGGCAGCGCGTGTCCGGCGTTCAGCGTTCCGGGAATGCGCTCGTCCGGCATGCGACGCAGCAGCTTGAAGATCGCCGTGGTGGGTGCAAAGGAGCCGATGCCGAGCGTATCGAAGAAGTTCGTGACGAAGCCGATGGCGCCGTCGATGGGCCGCGGCCGCCAGCTCGGAGCCGATGGATCGGCGCGGCGGCGCTGTCGCTCGATGATGATCCAGCGAGCGATGTACCAGAGGGCCACCAACGCGAAGGCCGATAGAAGCGCGATGATTTCGAAGGTCATGCGTGTGCTGCTCCCGCGTTAGCCGAATCGTCGCAGATCGAAGGCTGACACGTCGTGGCGAGGCGTGCGCTCCGCCACGAGGTCCGCGACCAGATCGCCTGTCACCGCCGCGAGGGTGAGGCCGATGTGCTGATGGCCGATCGCGTAGAACACGTTGGGCGAGCCTGCGGGCAAGCGCCCGATGCCCGGCAAGTAGTCCGGCAGGACGGGGCGTGGACCGACCCAGCTCGGGCCTTCGAGCGGGCAGTCGTAGCCGACTGCGCGCACTTTCTCGCGCAACCGGCGCGGCTTGCGCGCGTCGGCTGGAGCGTCGGGCGCGGCAAACTCCATGTAGGTGGAACAGCGCAGGCGGCCGGCCATTGGCGTGACCAGCAGGCTGTGATCCGAATAGACGATGGGTGCGTCGACCAGTGCTGTGTGACCCGGAATTTCGATGTGATAGCCGCGCGCGACTTGCATCGGGACCTTCAGGCCGAAAGGCTCGAGCAGCGCGCGCGACCATGCGCCGGCGCAGACGACAAGCGCGTCGAATCGAGTTGCTGCGAGCGCGGAGTCTGCGGTCGAAGGCGCAACGGCCGGATGGCTCGTATCGCGTGATGTTTCCGCGGCAGGCGGCGGCACGAGGCCGGTAGATTGAGCCGTGGCGCCGTTCGTTGCTCTTGCAACGATGCGCAGTCCGTTCCCGGCCACTTCGATAGCGCGGACGTCTGCGCGACGAATCTCCGCACCCTGCGCCGCGGCCGCTGCTGCGAAGGCGCGTACGACCTCGAGTGGATCGGCGACGTGACCGCTCTCCGGAAACCAGAGTCCGGCGGCTTCGTGCGAAGCGCGTGACCCAGAGCCGCTCGAGCGCACCGCACGAGCCGCGGACTCGAGCAGGTCCGGCGGCGCCACCTCCGTCGGAACACCGAGCCGCTCCATCACACGCGCTTGCGTCCGAGCGCTCTCCAGCGCGCGCTCGTTCAGCCAAATCTCGTAATGCCCATTGCATCGGAGCAGATCGCTGCGCCCGATCTCGCGCAGGCAGCGCTCGAGCGTCGGGCGGGATGCGCGCACCAGCGGCGCAAGCCACTTCGTATTCTCTTCTCGCCGAAACGCCGCGCTGGCGAATCGCGCGATCCAGGGAAGCATCCCCGGCACGCGCCGCAACGGCAGGTCCAGCGGCCCGCCGAACGCGATCAGCTGTTTCCAAAAGCCAAACAACAGAGCAGGCGACGGCAGCGGCTCGACCAGTTCTGCCGCGATGTGCCCGACGTTGCCGAAGCTGGCGCCACCGAGCCCCGGTTCCGCACGATCCACGAGCACGACGCTGTGGCCTTCGCGAGCGAGTGCGCAGGCGACAGCGGAGCCGACGACTCCCGCCCCGATGACGGCGATTGCAGCGCGCTCCACTTCTTCAGGGCTCCTGTGATGTGCAGGTGTGGGAGCGCGTTCGCGAGCACGGCATTGTCCACCTCGTGTTGCCCGTGCCGGCTTGCGGCCCCGATCGGCGACCGTATACGATCTACGGCCCGCGGACAATCCAGGTCCGTCCGGAGAGTCCCATGGCGCAACCCCTCGCGTGTGATTGGCACGGCGTCTTTCCCGCCGCCACCACTCAGTACGACGGCAATCTGCAAGTCGATCTGCAGGCGACGCAAGCCGTGCAGTCTGCGCTCGTGCGCGATGGCGTTCACGGCATGGTGCTGCTCGGCACCGTCGGCGAGAACAATTCGCTCACCGCGGCGGAGAAGCGTGCGGTGCTCAAGGCTGCGAAAGAGGCAGTCGGCGGAAAAGTCCCGCTGATCGCCGGGGTTTCCGAGCTCACCACGACTGCAGCAGTCGAGTACGCGCGCGACGCCGAGCGGATCGGCATCGACGGCCTCATGGTTCTTCCTGCAATGGTGTACGTGCCGACGCCTGCAGAGCTCGCTCATCATTTCCGCTCGGTCGCGCGCGCAACGTCGCTGCCGATCATGTTGTACAACAACCCGCCGGCGTACCGGGTGAACATCGGCAAGGAGACGCTCGCGGAGCTCGCCGAGGAGCGCAACATCGTGGCGCTCAAAGAATCCACGCCCGATCCGCGGCGCTTCACGGATCTCATCAACGCATTCGGCGACCGGTTCGTCCTCTTCGCCGGGCTGGACGATGTGGCGTTCGAAGGGCTGACACTGGGCGCAAAGGGCTGGGTCTCGGGACTCACGAACGCGTTCCCGGCAGAGTCGCTGGCCCTCTACGACTCGATCATGCGCGGGGATCTCGAGCGCGCGCGCAAGATCTATCGCTGGTTCATGCCGCTGCTTCATCTCGATGCCGAGCACGATCTCGTCCAGTCGATCAAGCTCGCGGAAGCGCTCATGGGCCGCGGGTCAGAGCGTGTGCGACTGCCGCGATTGCCGCTCGCAGGTGAACGCCGTGCGGCGGTGACCGCGATGGTCGAGCGCGCGCGGGCGTCGCGGCCGCTGTGAGTACGTCACGGTGGCTGTGAACACCATTCGCGTCATCGACTCGCACACGGGCGGCGAGCCCACGCGCCTCGTCGTCGACGGCGGACCCGATCTGGGCGACGGGCCGCTCGCCGAGCGCGTGCAGCGTTTTCGGGAACGGTTCGACGCATACCGCTCGGCCATCGTGAACGAGCCGCGCGGCTCGGACGTGCTCGTCGGCGCCCTCCTCTGCAAGCCGCATCGGGCGGACTGCCAGGTCGGCGTCATCTTCTTCAACAACGTCGGCTATCTCGGGATGTGTGGTCACGGCACGATCGGGCTCGTGGCCTCGCTCGCGCATGCGGGCCAGCTCGGTGTCGGCGCGCTGAAGATCGACACGCCTGTCGGCGCGGTGGAAGCGCGTCTTTGCGAGGATGGGCAAGTCGAAGTGGCGAACGTGCCGAGTTATCGCAAGGCACGGCGCGTCATCGTCGATGGGCCCGGCGGCGGTACGATCACGGGCGATGTGGCGTGGGGCGGCAACTGGTTCTTCCTCGCCGAGGGCACGACGTATCCGGTCTCGCCGGACAATCTCGAATCGCTCACCCAGCTCGCGTGGACGGTGCGGCAAGCCGTGAATGCACAAGGCCATCCCGAAGTGGATCACGTCGAGCTGTTCGGTCCGGCCTCCACACCCGATGCGGGCAGCCGCAATTTCGTGCTGTGCCCAGGGAAGGCGTACGACCGATCTCCCTGCGGCACGGGAACGAGCGCGAAAGTCGCGTGCCTCGCGGCCGACGGCAAGCTCGCGGAAGGCGAGCCGTGGGTCCAGGAAAGCGTGATCGGCAGCCGCTTCGTCGCCCGCTATCGCTGGATCGATCGCGAGAAGGGTATCGTCGCGCCGACTCTCACGGGCGCCGCGTACGTGACGGGTGAAGCGACGCTTCTGTTGGACCCGCGCGATCCGTTCTGCTGGGGGATTCGCGCGTGAACGAACCGCTCGCCCGCACGATGACGGGGCAGATCACGGCGCGCATCCGGGAGAAGATCCTCACGGGAACGTACGCGCCCGGGTCGCCGCTGTTGCAGGACTCCATCGCGGCGGAGTTCGGCGTCAGCAAGATCCCCGTGCGCGAGGCGCTCGTTCAGTTGCGGTCCGAAGGGCTCGTCGACATCTTCGCGCATCGCGGCTTTCAGGTGCGCGCCATCTCCGCGAGCGAGATGGTCGAAGTGTTCCGGCTGCGACTCGCGATCGAGCCGGCTGCCGTGGCGGAGGGAGCGCGCAAAGCGTCTGCCGGCGATCGAGCGGCCGCGGCAACCGCATGGCAGGCGCTGAATCACGCGCTCGCGACGGGCGACCTCAAGAATTCAGGCGATCTGAACTCCGCATTCCATTTGTCGCTCGTCGTGCCGCGACTGCAACCCGTGACGAGCGAAACGCTCGCCCGGCTGCACACGCTCGCTCAACGCTACGTGCGGATGCATCTGCAGCCGGCCGGACGCGTGAAGCGAGCGATCAAGGAACACACGGCCCTGCACGAGGCCTGGGCTACGCAAGATGCGAAGGAGGCGCGACGTCTGTGCCAAGCACACATCGAAGAGACACTGGACGAGCTGGCGGACGCGCTGTCGCCGAAACTGAAGAAGTGAACGGCGATGCGCGGCTGTCTGAGTCGTCGCGCGCCGCTGCTCGTCGCCGTGGTGTCGACGGAGGAAGGGGTCAGAGCACTTGAGCTCGTCAAACTGCCGCGCTCGCTCACTCCGGCTCCGGCAGGTCCCGCTCGAAGAGCGCGCAGTAGATGCAATGCGCGTGACTGTGATTCTCCACCCACAGGTGGCTGACCCAGGGTTTCGATTGTCGAGCGGCGGCGTGCTCCCACGGCTGGTTCTCGATTTCGTGTAGGGCGACGGCCGTCGGGTGGCCCTGCGCAACGATTTCTTGCGCGCGCGACGTTTCGACAGGCCCGCGCGGATGAATGGTGATCGCGGCGGCGCCCTCGTCCAGTTTCTCCGCGAAGCGTTCGGGATACTCGCGCTCCTCCGCCGCGGTGAGCAGGGAGCTGAAGTACTTCACGAACTGGTCGTGCCGGCTCGCCGCCGGTTCCACGGCAGCCCGACCCGGTTCGCGCGCCGCGACCAGATCGATGCGGTCAGTCGGGAACCCGTCTTCGAACAGGTCCATGCGGACCCGATTCGCAACCTCGTAGTCCGGAAACACAGCGAGTACTACAGCGCTCATGCTTTCCCTCCTTCCGGCTGCGGTGCAGCCGCAGGACGTCAAGGTTCGCGGACGATTCTACGCCCGGCGCCGCTTGCGGGAACCTCGGCCACGATTGTTACCGCCGCGATGCCCCGCTCGAGGTCGCGCCCGGGCGACGCGTCCATCTCGTCGTCACGGGCTTTGGGGCACGCGACATGCTTCACCGGCCGTTCACGAGGAGATCGACCATGGCCAAGCCCACGAATCCCGACTCCGCGCGCGGGACCGTGCGAGACCCGCACGAATGGAAAACCGGCGACGAGCCGATCACCACTGCGCAGCGCTCTTACCTCGAGACGCTCTACACCGAGGCCGGCGAGGATGTGCCCGAGGATCTGGGCGAGCTCACGAAAGCCGAAGCGGCTCTGGAGATCGAAGAGCTGCAACGGCGCACCGGCCGCGGCGGCCCCTCGTCATCCGGGCCTGCGCACTGAGGCGCGATTCGGAGCCGTGGTCCGTGCGCGCGGGCGCAGTGGCACAGTGTTCACGGGCGCCGCGGCACGCGGGTTGCGGGCGTCGCGGCACGCTGATCGCGGCCGCGCGTTCTGCCTTGTACCCAGCGACGCATTATTCGAGGCTGCAACCGTGCCCTCTTGCGCAGTAACGCGCTATTCGCAACGCCCGCGCCCCCGTGCGCCTGCCCACGCGGACACCTCAGGCGCTAGAGCTGACGCCACATTCCGCGCCCTCGCTGTCCACGAACGACGCGAGCACGAGACCATGCTCCATGCGCGGCGGCTGCGTAAATTTCACGCCTGCGGAGGACTTGGCCTGATAGAACGCGCGCGCATCGGCGACCCCGAAAGCAAGCTCCACCGCGCCGGCCGGCTTCTGCGCCGATGAGATGTGCAGCGCCAACGTGGTCGGCCCGGTCGCGAATTCGCTCCACTCCGGGGACTCGAACTTCAACGGCAAGCCCAGTTCGTCCCGATAGAAGGCAACCGCGCGCTTCATGTCGGACACGTACTTGATCGCGTAGGTTAGTTGCGTCGCCATGGCGAGCCCTCCGGCTGATCTGCTGGCGGCCCGAGCGTATTCCAAATCACAGCCGTTGCAACATTCGGGTACGCTTGTTCCATGATCCCGCTGCGCGATGACAATCCCTCGGAGCTGAAGCCGGTCCTCACGACGACGCTGATCGTGGCCTGCACGCTCGTCTTTCTTTGGCAGCTGGCGCACGGCGTGCAGGGCGCCCAGGACGTCATCTATTCGCTCGGGCTCATCCCGTCGGTGCTCTTCGGCATCAACACGCTCCCTGAGGAGCTCGCTTCCGTTCCGCCGATCCTGACGATCTTCACGTCCATGTTCCTGCACGGCGGCTGGATGCACCTGATCGGGAACATGCTGTACCTGTGGATATTCGGGGATAACGTCGAGGACGCGATGGGGCACGTCCGGTTCATCGTCTTTTATCTGACGTGCGGAGTTGCGGCCGCGCTCGCGCAGGCCCTCCCGGATCCGCATTCCACGCTACCGATGGTCGGCGCGAGCGGTGCGATCTCGGGCGTGCTCGGCGCGTATCTGCTTCTTTATCCGCACGCGCGCGTCCTGGTCGGCATCCCGTTCGGGTTCTATCTGCACATGACGCGACTGCCCGCGGGTGTGGTGCTGGCGCTGTGGTTTGGGTTGCAGTTCTTGAGCAACGTGCTCAGTCCACCGGCGGCAGGTGGCGGCGTCGCGTTCCGCGCGCACATCGGAGGCTTCGTCGCGGGCATGGTGCTCGTCCCGCTTTTCAAGCGACGCGGGTTCCGGCTGATGAATCCGCTTCGCTCGAGCTGAGTCTCGATTGCGGCCGGGCACCGAGATGTCCTTGCCTGCGCCAACGCTCACCGAGCGCGCGCCATCAGCTTCACTTCCCGATCCGCGCCGGAGATGCTGAGCCGATCCTCACGTGCCGAGCGCAGCGCGTTCGCGAGCACCGGTTCTGCTGTACCACTATCGATTCCGTCTGCACGAGTGCCGGTTTCGCCGGCGCGTGTATCGATTCGGCTGCAACGGTTCGGTTCGAGGCGCTCACCAATCGTGCCGAGGACTTGACGCATGCTCACAGCGAAGCTGATGTGACCGCAATGTCATTTGACGCTCCTCGGCCCGGTCACTACGTTGTCGCTCGCGGGCTCCGTAGCCCTGAGCCGCGTCATGACGATCCACAGCATCTGTCTCGTCAAGAACGAAGGCGACATCATCGAGCGGACGCTTGCGGAAGCAGCTCGCTGGTCCGACTACATCTATGTCTATGACAACGGCAGCACGGACCACACGTGGGACAAAGTGCGCGCGCTCGCCGAGCATGAGCCGTGCATCGTGCCCTTCCGCAGCGAGCGCGTGCCGTTCAATGACAATCTGCGTCGGCTGCCCTTTGCTCACTATCGGTACCGGTGTCAGATCGGCGACTGGTGGTGCCGCCTGGACGCGGACGAGATGTACATCGATTCGCCACGGGACTTTCTCGCGCGTGTGCCGCCGGACTACGACACCGTGTGGTCGGCGAGCTTCCAGTTTTACTTCACGGACGAGGATCTCGCGCGATACGAGAGAGATCCGGCGCTCTATGCCGACGATGTGCCGATCGAGCTGAAGTGCCGGTACTACCGCAACAACTGGTCCGAAATTCGCTTCTTCCGCTATCACCCCCGCTTGCAGTGGCATACGGGTGGTTTTCCCTATCCGCTGCTGAAATCGTACCCGCGACGCATTCGGCTGAAACACTATCCCTATCGATCGCCGCAGCAGATCGAGCGGCGGCTGGCCACGCGATGGGACGCGGTTCGGCGCGGAATGTTTCGGCACGAAACAGTGGAGAGCTTCGCCGCGGCAAGCGTCGCGTTGCCTGATAGACGCGACTATCGCTCGCGTCGGATGCCCGAATCTTGGATGAGTCGCGTCGCGCCCGCATCGTCATTGAAGCGTGACGACGGACGTGAGTACGTGATCGACGAGCGCGCGATGCCGCGAATCGTTGCGGAGCCGGACTCGCCGCGACACCGGTTGCGGAAGGCGTGGCGGAGGACGGTGGCGCGGCTGGCCAGTGAGTGGGCGGACCTTCAAGGCATGCGTTAACGGCGGCGGGCGCACACTCGTTTGACGCAACTCGTTCGCAGCCCATAGCTCGCCCCGACTTCAGAAAGTGCCAGTGGGCAACTGAAGAACGTTGAAATGCCGGGGCGGTATCGAGCAAGCCCGTGCTGCGCGGCTCGGCCGCAAGTAGTCCGTTGCCGAACAGCACCTCGTGCGCCGTAATGTTGCGGGGAACTTGCACAGACGGCCGCCGTCGCGCAGTCTGCGCACTCGCGCGCCTGGCGTCAGTGCAGGACGCGCTCACCGCGAACTCTTTGCAGCAGGATCGCGCCAAGGGCACCACGAACGAGCGCCATGACACATTCTTCTCATCCAACTGCCATCACCCGCGCGCGCTTCGGCGACACGCCGACCGGCGTTCCGGTCGATATCTACACACTCCGCAACGCTCACGGGATGGAAGCCCACATCACGACCTACGGCGGGATCGTCACGCGATTGACCGCGCCCGACCGCAACGGCCACTTCGCCGACGTCGTGCTCGGCCATGACTCGCTCGCGGATTACGTGAAGGACAACAGCCCCTACTTCGGCGCCTTGATCGGCCGGTACGGGAATCGGATTGCCAAAGGCCGCTTTCAGCTCAACGGCAAGGCATACACCCTCGCGACGAACGATGGGCCGAACAGCCTGCACGGCGGGAAGGTCGGCTTCGACAAAGTCGTGTGGAAAGCCGATGGGGCGCAATCGGGCGCGCACGGCCCGCAGCTCGTGCTCAGCTACCTGAGTCCGGACGGCGAGGAAGGCTACCCCGGCGCGCTCTCGGTTACGGCGGTCTACACGCTCACTGAAGACGATGCGCTGCGCCTCGACTTCACCGCGACGACGGACCAGGAGACGATCGTCAACCTGACGCATCACTCCTATTTCAATCTGCGAGGCCGCGGGGACATTCTCTCGCACGTCGTGCAGATCGACGCCGATCGCTTCACGCCGGTCGATCGCACGCTCATTCCTACGGGCGAGTTGCGGTCGGTCGCCGACACGCCGTTCGACTTCCGCAAGCCCACGGCCATCGGCGCGCGCATCGGAAGCGCCGACGAGCAGCTCGCGTTCGGCAAGGGCTACGACCACAACTGGGTGATCAACAAAGCGCCAGGGCAGCTGGCGCGCATCGCCACGGTGTACGAACCCGAGACAGGTCGCGTTCTCGAAGTCTCCTCGACCGAGCCGGGGCTGCAGTTCTACAGCGGCAACTTCCTCGATGGTACGCAGCCCGCCAAGGGCGGCTCGACGTACGCGTATCGCAGCGGGTTCTGCATGGAACCGCAGCACTTTCCCGATTCGCCGAACCAGCCGCAGTTTCCTTCGACCGTGCTGAAGCCGGGCGAGGCGTACAGGAACACCATCATCTATCGGTTCAGCACGCGCTAGGGCTGGGAGCGGCGTGACAGTCGGCTCGGTGTCACTCCGCCCGTAGCGCCTGTATCGGGTCGAGCTCCGCAGCTCGCTTCGCGGGGTAGAAGCCGAAGAAGACGCCGATGACCGCGCTGCATAGAAGCGCCGCGATGATCGAGCTCGGTGTGATCAGCGTCGGCCAATTGCTCACGTAGGCGATCGCGTGCGCGACCCCGACGCCGCCCAGCACGCCGATCAAGCCGCCGCACGCGCTGAGCGTCACGGCCTCCATGACGAACTGGCCCATCACGTCGCGCGTCCGTGTTCCCAGCGCCAGTCGAATGCCGATCTCGCGCGTCCTTTCGGTCACGCTGACCAGCATGATGTTCATGATCCCGATGCCGCCGACGAGCAGCGAGATGCCGCCGATGCTGCCCAACAGAATCGTCAGCGTCTGACTCGCGTCGGTCTGCCGGCGCACCACTTCCGAGATGTTTCCCGTGACGAAGTCCGCGACCCGATCGCCGCGGCGCCGCTCGAGGAGGTCGCTCACCTCGAGCTGTATCCGGCTAAGCTCCTTTGGGTCTTCGGCACGCAGAACGATGGTGATCTTCGCTTCGCGATCGAGCCGGCTGAGAAAGCTCGTGTACGGCACGAACGCGGTGATGTCGCCCGGCTCGCCCTGCTGGCGCTCGCGGAAGCGCGCTTCGTCTTCCATGACGCCGATCACCGTGAAAGGCGTATCGGCGATCTGCACGATGCGACCCACGACGTCGGTGGTGCCGAAGATCGCTTCGGCCAGGTACTTCGGGATCACGCAGACACTTGCCGCCGTGCGCACGTCGTTCTCACCGAACGTCGTGCCCGCGATGAGCACTCGACCGAGCACGCGCAGCCCCTGCACATCCACGCCGTATGCGTTCGCGCGCGGCTGATTGGTGGGCGCAGCGCGGTTGAGGTAGCCGTAGAGTCGCACGGTGGTTGCGGAGAGACCGCGGATATCGCGCCGAATAGCGTCGTAGTCGGCGAGCCGAAGGCCATCGCCCGCCGGCAAGCCCCATCGCAGGCCGCGCCGCCATTGTCCCGGCTTGGGATCGCCGGAGATTTCCAGCTGATTCGACTCCAGATTGGATAGCGTTTTCTCAACGTTCGCGCGCGCACCATTGCCGACGCTGACCACCGCGATGACCGCGGCGACGCCGATGATGATGCCGAGTGCCGTGAGTGCCGAGCGGAGCGTCGCACGGCGCAGGTTCCGGAGCGCGGTTTTCAGGGAAACGGCGAGATTCATGCGAGCGGTGGCGTCAGGCTTCGTGCGCCGGTCGCATGATCCACTCGGGCGGCTCCCAGCCTCCGCGCCTGCCGCGCTTGAAGCGTTCGGCGACATCGAGACCGTCCGGATCCACGATGAGCCCGTAGCGAGCCAGCCAGGCGACCACGATCTCGCCTTCCGGATCGCAGTCGCGCGCCCGCGCGTACCACCAGTCGAAGATTTCCTCGGACGTCGGCACGCGGCTGAACACCGCGTCCGCCGCCTTCCAGTCGGTCTCGCATTGGACGCCGCGCGCGCGTCGCAGTGCCTCGTTCACCAACGCGAACGGCTGGTTCCGCTTCACGAACTCGCTCAGGAGCGCGTCCAACGAGGGTCGCCCTGCAACGTTGATCTCTCCGCGGCGGATCAGATACGCGATGATCATCTGACCCTGCAGCACGCCCTGCCGAACACCCTCCTCACAGAGAATGGCTGCCTCCTCCCGCAGCAGCATCGCGTCGGTGCGCCGAGCCGCGAGCGATTTGTTGCTGAGATAGGTGCCCAAGCGCGTGATCTTCTCCGGCGAGGTCCCGCCCAAGCGCCGCAGCCAGAGCAGACCGGCGCGACGGTTACGCGGCAGACCCCAACCGCCGATCAAGTGCGCACCGAGTCGGATGTGCGCGAGCAGAATGCCATCGTTCTCGGCGGCCTCACGCAGAAGTCGTTCGCCTTCCGCCGAGTTCTGCTCGACGCCCTGGCCCACGAGCAGACGCGCGCCGTACGCGACCGCGGCGAACTTGTCCCCGGCGGCGATCGCGCGGTTCAGCCACACCAACCCTTCTTCGCTCGTCTTGGGGCCGCTCGATGCGTCGAAGCAGATGTTCGCGAGATCGGTCATCGCGAGCGGATTGCCGTGCTCGGCGGACTTCTTCAGCCATTGAATGCCCGCCTCCGGCGACGGCTCGAGGCCGTCCCCTTCGATGAGTCGCTGCCCGAGCTTCTGCATCGCGTAGACATCGCCCTCCTCTGCCGAGCGACGGAGCCATGCCTCGCCTTCGGCCGGATCGTGCTCGCGCCAGCCGTGAATGGTCGTGGCGAGCTGCGGATCGTCGCAGGGGAGCTTGCCGGGATGCGTGAGGGCCGCGATGTTGTCGAGGATCATCTCCTCTTCGGTGAAGGTGATTTCCTCATCGACCGTGGCGGAGTCCGTGGACATGCGAGCCGTCCTTTCTGATTGGCTATGCCCCAAGCAATTGGCGGAGGGTGCGCGAGGGCTCTGCAGCGTTCCAGCGGGTCGCGACCGGCCGCTAGCGATATGCGCATGTACTTGTTTATTGAGGGGATCGACGCCGCGGCAGCAGCCACCGGACATCGGTCGTTGGGATCTTGGATTAGTGGGATGCGGCAGTATTCCACCGCATGGTGCTGGACGATATTTGATGCGTGCCCATTGCAGGCGAACGCTGCAGTCCTCGAGGCGGCCCGAACGCAGAGTTGCACGAGATCTGGCGCGCACCCTTCAAGGCGTATGTCCGGGGCTCGTGGCGCCCAAAGTGACGAGCTGCATCTAGCGCCGCCGACCTTCGCGGCGGATGCCCGCCGCCCACGGCGGCCACGGTGGCCCGCTTTATGCCTGTACTTCTATCCAGCCGAGCGGCTTGCGATTTGCATCATATACAGTGCAATATGCAGCCGTCGCCATAAAATGCATCATATACAGGTCATCGTATGACACTCGACGAGATCGGTTCGAGGCTTCGAGAGGCGCGCAAAGCTCGCCGGCTTTCCCAAGGCGAGCTCGCCCAATCACTCGGCATGAGCCGCGCAACCGTTTCAGCCATTGAGAATGGCACCGTCGGAGAAATCGGCGTGCGCAAGCTCATCGCGCTCGCAACCGCGCTTGGCCTCGAGCTCACGGTCGAAGCGCGACCGACCCGTCCCACACTGCAGCAATTGAGGGAGGAGCGTCGTGCCGCCAAGTCCGGCACTTGATGTCCATTGCGGCGGACAGCTCGCCGGAGCTCTATCGCGCAGCGAAGTACACGAAGGCGAATTCCTGTTCGGCTACGCGCCGGACTGTACTCAAAACGGCGCCGTTTCTCTGACCATGCCGGTCGTTCGCGATCAATACGACTCGATGAGCACCGTGCATCCGATCTTCGAGATGAACCTCCCGGAGGGTGCGCTACTCCAGAAGCTGCGCTTGCGGTTTGCGAAGGCGATTCCGGACTTCGACGATCTCTCGTTGCTGGAGATCGTGGGGCATTCGCAGATCGGCCGGCTGCGCTACTCACGAGCGGGCGCGATGCCTGTCGAGCCGCCGACCGAGAGCCTGCGTCGACTGCTCACCTATCGAGGAGCCGAGGATCTGTTTGCCGATCTCCTCGAACGGTACGCCAACTACTCCGGCGTTTCCGGTGTTCAGCCGAAGGTGTTGATACGCGCCGGCGAGCAGCCGTTGGACCGGGTAACCCGGCGCAGCACGACGCACATCGTGAAATCCTTCGACCCGGCCGAATTCCCCGAGCTGGCGGCGAACGAATACTTCTGCACGCGGGCGGCGATGCACGCGGGACTGCCCGTGGCGAAGTTGTCTCTTTCCGAGAACCGGCGCCTTCTCGTGGCCGAGCGGTTCGATTTGCGCGAAGACGGCAGTTACCTCGGTGTCGAGGACTTCTGCGTGCTCAATGCGCTGCGCTCCCATGGACGCTACGACGCGTCGTACGAGCTCATTGCGAGGAGAATCCGCGAGTTCGTGAGCACGGAGCATGTGCCCGCAGCGCTCGAGCAGCTCTTTGCGACCCTCGCGCTGTGCTCGGCGATCGAAAACGGCGACGCGCATCTCAAGAACTTCGCCGTGCTGTACGAGGACGCGGAAAGCACCGTGACCCTCGCGCCGGCATACGACCTGATCTGCACCACACTCTATCAGCCCGCGGATTCGCTGGCGCTGACACTCAACGACTCCAAAGCGTTTCCAGGCGTGAAGGCGCTCGAGGCGTTCGCGCGTAACCATTGCGCCTTGCCGGCGAGCCGAGTGAAAAAGGTGTTGGAACGTGTTGCCCACGGCGTGACAAAGGCGAAAGCCGAGATTCGAAGATACAGCGCGCAGCATGCGGACTTTGCGAAGGCCGGCAAGTGCCTGATCGAGAGATTCGATCGCGGGTTGCGGCGGATCAACCTTGCGTAACGCAGAAACTGCAGCCCCAGAACCGGGTTTGCTGTAACGTGCCCATCGCGATCGAATCTCGTGATGTCGAGTCGGCCTGATCAGCATAGGAGAGTGCTCTCATGGCAAAACGAACTGCCCGAACCGGAAGGACTCGTACGACATCGCGCGCCGCGCCCGCGGCTCGCGGCCGCACGACCGGACCAGCTCCCACCACCACGACGCCGCCGATCGCCGCGGCGATTTCCGCAGCTCCTCAGCTCGTTCAAGTCACGGCAGAGGCTTTTCCGGCAGCGCGCCCGTCGAGCATCATGACGAATGCCGTCATCGATCTCTCTCACCACAACACGGTGACGAGCTTCGAACGCGTCGCAAATGCCGGGATTCGCGGGGTCATTCACAAGGCCACGCAGGGGACACGCTTCGTCGATCCCACGTTCGCGAGCCGGCGCAAGCAGGTCAGGGACGCGGGGCTGCTGTTCGGCGCCTATCACTTCGGGACGGCCGGCAGCGGCACGGATCAGGCGGAACATCTGCTGTCCGTCGCCGGCGCAGACACGTTGTTGATCCTGGACCTCGAAGGCAATCCGCAGGGCTTCGACATGGCGCTGGAGGAAGCGGAGGAGTTCGTGAGCCACATCGCCGCGCAAACCGGCCGCTTTCCCGGCCTCTACTCCGGCCACACCATTAAGGAGATGCTCAGCGCCGCGGGCATTCGCGATCCGCGACAGACGGTGCTCTCGCAATGCTGGCTGTGGATCGCGCAGTACGGACCGGCGCCATTGATTCCGACGATCTGGTCGCGCTGGACGTTGTGGCAGTACACGGACGGCGCGGCCGGCAACCCGCCGCACGAGGTGGACGGCGTCGGACGCTGCGATCGGGATCAGTTCAACGGGACGGAGGAGGAGTTGCGGGCGTTTTGGGAGAATCGGGTGGCGGGCGTGGGAGCGGTAGCCGTGGCGTGATGAGCGGGGAGCGACTGCGCTCTATCGAAGGCGACTTCTCGTCTTGAAGCGCAGGTTGTTGGGGATGAACTGCGGCGGCTTTCCGGGCGCCTGGTACACACAGTCGCGCGTTGGCGGGTTGCTGTCAATGGGATTTCGGTCATGTGGGTTCTTCCTCGCATTCGAGCGGTCCGGGTTGGCCTGCTCTTTCGATGCGGTCTTAAGCGCAGATTTGCCCTCGGCAATTGTCATCGCGTGTGCCTCGCGACGATACTTGTGTACGTGTTTCCGGCTTCGGTTCAAGGAGGACCTTGATGCTCGCTCGTGCGCGCGTGGTCGTGATCGCATCTGCGGCTACACTCGTATTCGCATTCGCGTGCGACGCCGTCGCACAATCCGTGGCCGCGACGGCCGGAGCCGACCAGCAAAACCTCGCCGCGCAACTAACGTCCGGCACCGAAGAGCAGCGCGCGGCGGCCGCAGTCGCCGTTCTGCGAATTCCGGTCGAGCAACGCGGCGCGTCGCTGCTCGACGCGTTGATCGTCGAGGCCGAGCGCCTCAAGCGCGATCTCGACGAGCGCGGAGCTGCGCTCGCTGCGGGGCGGCCGATAGCGCCGGCACGCGATGAAGGCGAGCACTTGTTCAACGTTCTGGAAGCGCTTTGCCAATCGAAGGATCCGCGCGTGATTCACTCGCTGGCCTCGCTCATGCACGGAAACAGGGTTCTCAACGCGCTCGTGAAGTTCGGCGAGCTCGCGGCTCCGGACGTCATGTCGGTCGCGGAGGCGTCCACGAGCTCGCCGACGGAGGTCGACTCTGCGCTGATCGTGTTGCGGAGGATGTTGGAGCAGCCCGGCGATCATCCGCTGAGTGAGTCATCGAAGGCGCGCATCGCTCAGATCGCGGCTCGGCGACTCTCCGGCACGCAGCAGAGCACGGTCGTCTCGTCAGCCATCGGGCTCGCCGCGACCACGCACGATTCCGAGCTCTTGCGCCGCGTGCAGGAGCTCGCACGTGACGAGGCGAACATTCGTGCGCTCGGGATTGCGGATGAACAGCAGGTCTCGCGGCTGCAGAAGATCGCGCAGGACGCCGCGGTTTCGCGCTAGATGCGGGTGTTTGTTTTGGGGTGCGCAGCGCCCTGGTTTAGCGGCTATAGAAGTGCAAGTGAAAGCGACCGGCACACGCGCTGGCGAAAAAAGCGATTCGATCGCTGAGACACCCGACTCACGTCATCGCTCATCCGGCAGTTCATTTCTCGACAAAACCAACGCGATTCGACGTCGGCACGTGCGGAAGCCCCCCACTACCCTCCGCGCATGCC
>DASTRY010000053.1:0-44122 GCA_035760965.1 Steroidobacteraceae bacterium
GCGGGCCGCGCTCGCCCGGGGGACGACCCGTGACCATGACGACCCAGTACGCGACGACCGAACCCACGCGAGCGGAAGTGGATGCGCTCAGCGGCCCGACGCTGCTCGAGTTCGGCGCCCCATGGTGCCCGCACTGCCAGCGCGCTCAACCGTTGATTGCCGCGGCCTTGGAGCAGGCCCCGCACGTGCGGCATCTGAAAATCGAGGACGGGAAGGGTCGGCCGCTCGGCCGCTCGTTCGGCGTGAAGCTGTGGCCGACCCTGATCGTGTTACAGGATGGCCGCGAGATTGCCCGCACGGTGCGCCCGCAGTCCGCCGAAGAGATCAGCGCCGCTCTCCGTCAGGTCGGCGGCGGCTGACCCTGTCGACTAGCGCCGCAGGACGATCTGACGGTCCGCGTCGTAACGCTGCAGAGCGCGATACACGAACGTTCCGCCGATCAGCACGAGCACCGTGGGGCCCGCGAGCGACCAGAAGGGCACGTGAATCCAGTGCTGCTGGGAGACGTAAAGCCACGCGCCCGCGAAGAGACTGACCGTGCCCCAGAACCCATACCCTTCGCGGTTCGCGTCGCGATGGATGAGGAGCGTGATCCCGGCGAGGACGAGCATCGCCGGCCAGGCGCGGTACGCGTAGTTGCGCGCCTCCCCCAGACCGAGATTGTCGAGCAACAGCGCAACTCCATAGATCGCGAGCGCGGCGCCGGCAATCAGAATCCCGACCGGATTGCGCTGATGGCCGCGGCGCTCGCGACGATATCGCCGAGGGGTGTCGTCGATGACCATGTGCGTCTCCCGATGTCCCGGAGCGCACGGTACGAGCGCCGTCGCGGTGATTCCAGCGTTTGCCGGCCAATTGCGGCTCGCGACCGGCGAAGCCCGCCCGGAGCAAGCGAATCGCGCCGCTGATCAGCGTGAGCGGCGCGGCCGAAAGCGCACCGCGAGCAGCAGCAGCGCCGCGGACACGGGCACCCAGTAGAAATCGACCGGCGCGGGAGCGCGACGCGCGAAGCGCTCGTCGCGCATGGCCGCGGCGATGGACTCGGGCCCTGTGAGTCGCGCGTAGGCGAAACCGACGCGCGCCGCGAGCGCCTTCAAGTGCGGCTCGCGCAGCGCGGACAAATGCTCGGCGCCGATGATGTGCTTGCCATCGGGCGAGACGAGCTGGATGACCTCGTTCGAGCGCCAATAACCGACACGATGCCCGTCTGCATCCGTGCGCGGAATGCGCTGCGGAGTATCGCCGCCTGCGCCGATGATCCAGCCGCGCACCTGGCCGGGCTGAACATCGTCGGGCATCGACAGCGGCTCGGCCGGATTCAGCGGCGGCGCTTCGTGCCCGTCGCTGATGAAGATGACATCGGGCCTGGCGCTCTTGTCGAGGGTCTTGCCCTCTCCGAGCGCGGTCCGCACCGACCAGTAGACGCCTTTGCCGACTTCGCTCGCATTGGCCCAGCGCATGCGGCCGTCGATGTTGTCGAGCGAGGCCAGCAGGTCGTTGTAGTTGCTGCAGACTTCGACCGGCGCGAGCAGCAGGAGCGAGCGGTATTCGGCAAATGCGCCCCAGCCTACGCGCGAGCCGCACGGCAATTCGCGCAGAGCCCGGCGCACGGCGTAGCGCGCATACTCGAGACGGCTCACGGGAGAGCCGCCGAGCTCGTAGTCCTGCACGTCCATGCTCTGGGTGATATCGAAGAAGACGATGTAGTCGTACGTTCGTTGCGGCAGGTTGATATGTGGCGCAAAGAGGCCGACGAGCAGCAGGGCGAGCGCGAGCCACAATGTGTAGGCGCTGCGACCGAAGGTGCGGAGTGCGTCGGCGACGGCTTTCACGGCAAGTCCGCGCGCGTGCTCTGTAGCGTGCTCATCACGCGGTTTTCGGCGTCGCGCGTGATGCTCTCGCTGAGCACTTCGTCGAGCTCGGGCGCAAGCCACAGTGCGCGATCGAGGTTATAGCGCGCGTCCCAGCTCTGCGGGTCGCGCCGGAGCACGCTGCGATAGCTCTGCTTTGCCAGCTCGATGAGCGGCAACGCGCGCACGCGCGCTTCGCGACCTTCCTTCAGCGCCTCGCGCAGCTGCAAGTTGGCGGCGTTGTACAGCGCAGCGTTCGCGAGGTCTGCGCGACTGCCACGACTCAGAGCCTTGTATTGCTTCAGTGCGCCCTCGTAGTCGCCGCGCTTCGCGAGCGCGACGGCGCGGGCGAATTGCGCTTCGGGAATCGAGCTGTCGAGCGCGCTGTCCGCGGGTGCACCCTCTCGCGCCGCGGTGTCCTTGCCGGCCGCGACGATCGCCTCGTTCACCCGCAGCGCTTCGCGCAAGCGAAGTCCTTCGTAGCCGGCAAGTACCGCGCATACCGCCGCCGCGGTTCCAAACAACGCGTGAACCGTGCGCCGCCTCATGTCCACTCCCTCAACAACACGACGCGCCCAGCGATGAGCAGCGCGCAAGCGAGCGCCGCGACCATCACCAACGTGCGGCTGTAGTCCGCGCGCGGAAACTGTTCCACGTAGTCGAGCGGAAAGTTCTGCTGGCGCCCGACGTCCGCCACCGCCTTGGCAAGCCCCTCCGGGTCTTCGGCCTCGTAGACCTGATACGGCGTGGGCAACGTCAGAAAGAATCGATGGAGCGCCACCTCGGGCGCCGCGTCGGCGCGCGGACCCTGCGAATCCAGCCCCGGACTGTTGTAGGACTTGAGGTGGATCCAGTAGAGCGACACGCGATTGCGCTGCAGCCCCGAGCGGATGAGCTTGCGGATGGGATCGGTGAGGAACGTGCCGCCATCCGAGACGAGCAGGATGATGCGGCTACCCGAATACTCGCGATGGTCGAACTCCGCGATCGCCGCGAGCAGCGCGCGTCCCGCATCCGTGTTCGAAAGTCCGCGTCCGGCCGCACCGGCCGCGATGCCGGCGCGCACCACTTCGTCGTGCTGGGTGAACGGCACGACGTTCATCGGGCGCGTACTGAAGAACATCAACGAGAAGCGATCGTCCGGCCGCTGCACGACGAACTTGTCGAGCAGCTCACGCGCGACCTCGGACTTCTGGCGCCCGCGGCTGAGGTGCGCGAGGCGGCTGAGCGGATCGATGCTGCGCCAGTCGCTCGGCATCATCTTCTCGTCCATGCTCCGGCTGCGGTCCATCAACACGAGGATCTCGGCACCGTGCCCCGTGCGGGTGACTTGCATCTGCGAACGGCCCGGGCCTGCGAGCGCGATGACGGCACTCGCGATCGCAAGGCACGCGAGCGCACGCCACAGCCAGCCGGCGAGCCGGCCGATGGGATCGCGCGGCAACCACTCGACGTAAGAAAAGCCCAGCGAGTCGGATCGATTGCGCAGCAGCGGCAGCACTGCGAGCGGCAGGAGCAGCAACAACCATGGATGCGCGAAATCGTACGTGCCGCTCATCGCTCGTGCCGCTTCTCGATGCGACGGAGCGCCATGCACAGCGCGCGAATGGATTTGCCCGAGCCCGTCGTATCCGCTGCGGTGCCCGAATCCGTCCTCACGTTGAAGAAACGCTCCGCCGATCTGGCGAAGAAGTGCTCGATGGCCGTCCGCTCCGGCTCGAGCTGCGGAGCGCGCTCGAACAGCACGGCCAACCCGTCGGGCTGCACCACGCGCCCGGCGGTGGCATCGAACGCGCGATGAAGCGCAACCCATGCCTGCGGCGCTTCCTCGTCCATCGCGCGCAACTCGCGAAGCGCGCGCGCGAACGGCTGGGCCGACGAGGCGCGCCAGTTTCGCCATTGCCACCAGGCGATCCAGGCGAGCACGCACACGAACAGCGCGCCCACCCACGTTGCCAGCCAGCGCCGCATGGGAGCGACGTCGATCGGCACAGCCGCGCGGTCCGGACGCAAGCTCCCGAGGCCCGCCCCTGCAAGCGGCCGGGGCGGCGTGAGCGGCGCCACGGTGATGGACCATGCCGGCACGCGCAGCTCGACACCGCTCGCTTTCGAAACGAGTCGCCACGCCGGCAGCGGGACGGCAGTCAATTTCTGCGGCGAGTTCATGACCTGATAGTCGATCGTGAGCCAGCGGCGCCCGCCTGCATCACGCTCGACGCGGACGGCGTGGCGCTCTACCCAGTTGCCCGCCGGCCCGCTCTCGGGCCATTCATCCGGCGCGAACGGCCGGCCGCCGTCCTCGAGCAACACGCGTTGCGTGACGATGTCCCCGAGCACGTATCCGAACGCGCGGGGTTGCTGCACGACTGCATCGTGCGCCGCCAGCGCGCCGAAGCTCACACGGGCAGCGAAGAGCATGAGCGCGAGAAAGACGCCACGCCTCACGCTGCGGCCTCCAAGAAATAGCGCGACATCGCTTCGCTATCGAACCGCCCGGTCATATAGAACGGCCTGATGTTCCGGCGCGCGAACACGTCGCTCAGCGCGGCTCGTCGGCGCGCAACGGCCTCGTGCCACCGCGCGCGTAGCTTCGACCGCATCCACAGCGTCCGGCGCGACTGCGATTCGACGTCCCACACCGAGAGCAGCCCCGAATGCGCCGGCGGCTCCACTTCCGCGACGTCCCACACCACCATCGGGACGACATACGCATGCGCGAGCGCGTCGAGCACGGGCTCGAGCCGCTCGAGCGGCCAATGAAAGTCCGACGCGAGGAAGATGAGCCCCGGCCGGCCCGCGAGTCGCGCCGCGGCGTCCGCAAGTCCTGACGCATCCTGCCCGCGCGCCTCACACTCCCGCAGCAGCGCCGCCATCCGCGCGCCCATGCCACGACTCAGCACGGCGGGAACGAACAGGTCCATGCGCTCGCGGGTGTCGAACGCCGACATACCCACCGCATCGCCCAGCCGGAACGCGCTCTGCCCCAGCGCTTCGACGAATTCCGCAACGACGTTCAGCTTCGACATCGGCGCGCCGAACGTCATGGACGCGGACACGTCGACGAGGACGTGCACCGGCACCGCTGCACGCTGCCGATTCACGCGAACCAGCCAATCGCCGCGGATGTCGCGCAAGCTCGCGCGCAGATCGAGCCGGCGTGGATCGGGCCGATCGAAGAGGTTCGCGTGCGCGACGAACTCCTGCCCGGCACCAAGGCTCGAGGCGGGGTGCGCACCCGGTCGCCAGGCGCCGAGGCGGCGCGGCAGTCGGTAGTGGAATTCGGCCGGAGCGGTCATGAAGATCAGCGGGGCGTCGGCACCTTTTCGAGGATCTTGGCGATGAGCGCGTCGGCGATCTCCGCGCGCCGCAGCTCGTACACGGGCGTGAAGAACACGCGATGCCCGAGCGCCGCGGGCACGACGCTCGTGATGTCCGATGGTACGAGATGCGAGCGTCCGGCGAGCCAGGCCACGACGCGCGCCGCCCGCAGCAGGGACATCATGCCGCGCGGGCTCGCGCCGGCGAGCACGAGCTTGTCCATGTCGACGCCTTCGATCCGCACCCCGAACTTCTGCGGCGACACCGTCGCGTCCCACAGATCGAGCACGTAGCGTTCGAGCGTTTCGCTCGCGCGCACGCTGCGCTGGATCGCCGCGCCGATGTCGTTCAGCTCCTCCCACGGCAGCACACCGGGGGTCACGCGCTCGAGCAGCGCATCGACATCGTGGAACGACGGATCGAAGACCAGCGAACGGCGGATGACGGGCTCCGCCGGCGTCGGCATGTTCAACTCGAACATGAAGCGGTCGCGCGCCGCGGAGGCGAGCTCGAAGGTCTCTTCCTTCTCCACGCGATTGCGGTCCGCGAACACCGTCATGCATGGAAACCGGTACTGCCGGTTGAACGCGGAGACCGTACGCTCGGCCATCGCGCGCAAGAGCAGCGACTGCACCTGCGGGCGCGCGCGGTTGATCTCGTTGAAGAAGAAGGTGACGAGCCGCTCGCCATGACGCAGCAGCGGGCCGGGCTCGATGCGTGGCTTGCCGTCCGCGTCGACATAGGTGTGATACACGAGGTCGTTCGGCAGCAGGTCGACCGTGCCTTCGACGCGCTCGAAGTCCCCGCCGACCGCGCGCGCGAAGGCGCGCAGGATCGTCGTCTTGCCGACGCCCACGTCGCCCTCGAGCAGCACGTGCCCGCGAGCGAAGAGCGCGACGTTGATGAGGCGGATCGTCTCGCTCTGGCCGACCACGGCCTTCGCGACCTCCTCCTCGACGCGCAGCGCCCGGCGCCGCCAGTCCTCCAGCCGTTCCGGTGACTCCATCGTGACCCCTCATGGAAAGCCGGAGACTGTTACCGAACTCGCGGCTCGAAGTCGAGCGGAACATCCGCTACCCTGCCGTGTCACGTTTTCAGCGCAATTCCGCGAGGGGAAGGGAGAGGCCCATGATCGGGACATCGCGTCGAAAGATGACGAAGCGCGTCGCTCAGCTCCTCCTGTACGGCAGCGCCCTCGTGCTGGTCACGGCCCACGCCGCGTCGTTGAAGGACAAGCCGGCCCAAGGCGTGACCCTCAACGGCACCGAGTGGCGCATCGATCCCTACCGCAGCGACGATCCCGATCAGGTGATCGAGCGCGCGCAGCGGCAGAAAGTCGAGCAGGATCGCAGCAGCCGGAGCGGCGGCATGGATCGCGACGTGCTCGGCGGCGGGCGCCGCGGCCCGATCGGCGGGGAGGACAATCACGGCACGTGGGGCGGCGGGGCGCCGTACCCCGGTCGCAGCGACGGCGGGGAGTTTCCGGACGGCGGCTCGCGAGGAGGTGGGAATTTCCCGGGCGACACTCGCGGCGGCGGCTATGGGCGCGACACGGGGCGCAGCTCCACCGACATCGATCCGACGGGAACCTCCGCGTCCGCGAGCATTCAGCTCGGCAACCTCGGCGGCATCCGCAACGAGTTCGTCGGTCAGCTCACGAAGAATCCCGAGACGCTCGCGTTCCGCGAAGTGGATCGGCGCGTCGCGGTGTCGGAGGAGAAGCTCGAGACGGAATGCGCGGCGGGCTCGAAGGAGCCCATCTCCGATTCCTTCGGCGACGGCGAGCGCCGCTGCGGCTGGGACGGACGCGCCTGGGTCGTCGAGACGACGCGCGGCAAGCACTTCTCGCGCACCGATCGGTTCGAGCTCTCGAAAGATGGCAAGACGCTCACGTACGTGACCAGTGCGAGCGGCGCCGGCATGCCGAACGTGAAGATCCGCCGCATCTACACCATCGCTCCGAAGCAGCCGGCGGGCTGAGATGAGCATTCGGACCGCCGTGGCGAACGGCGTGCTGACCCTCGAGATCGCGCGGCCGGAAAAGAAGAACGCGCTGACGATCGCGATGTACGAGGCGATGACGCAGGCGCTGGAGGCCGCGCAGGCGGATAAGGACGTGCGCGCCGTGTTGATCATGGGCCAGCCCGCGGTCTTCACGGCAGGCAACGATCTGCAGGATTTCCTGCAACGACCGCCGGTGGCGGAGGATTCCGCTGTCCTGCAGTTCATGCACGCACTGCTGAAGGTGGAGAAGCCGATCGTCGCCGCAGTAACCGGCGCGGCCGTCGGCATCGGCGTGACGATGCTGCTCCACTGCGATCTCGTGTACGTCAGCGAGGATGCGCAACTCTCCATGCCGTTCGTCTCGCTGGGCCTCGTGCCCGAATTCGGGTCGAGCGAGGTTCTGCCGCGGCTGCTCGGGCCGGTGAAGGCAGCCGAGCTGTTGTTACTCGGCAAAGTCTTCTCGGGCGCGGATGCGGTGCGCTTCGGCATCGCCAACGCCGCGTTGCCGGCGACCGAGGTGAGCGCTCACGCGCGGCGAGTCGCCGAACGTTTCAACGAGCTGCCCGCCGGTGCCGTGCGCGACGCGAAGCGCCTGATGCGTGTCGGCACGAAGGAGCAGGTGCTGCGTGCGATCCGCGACGAGGCCACCGTCTTCGCCGAGCGGCTGCGCAGCCCGGAGGCGAAGGAAGCGATGGCGGCGTTCCTTCAGAAGCGCAAAGCGGATTTCAGTCGATTTTGAGGCGCGGGCGGCGTGCGCTACTTCAGCTCGGGCAGGCGGTCGTACTGATCGAGCCCCGCGCCGAACTCCACGTAATCGTCCGGGCTCGCCTTGCAGGCTGCGACGGGCTGCGGGTCGAGCGAGCGGAGGTCCGACACCCAGCATTCGCCGACGATGGAGCAGTAGCACGCGCGGAACTTCACCCGATCGCGCGCGGCGGCTATGCCATCGAGCAGCGCGACGTTCTCGGGCGTGCGGAAAAATCGGAACAGCGTCACGCGATCGCTCGCGCGAATGACGCCGACCGGGCGACTTTCGCCCAGGAAGCCGACTGTCAGCAGCCCGTTGATATCCATGTCGCGAGACATGCCGCAGCACGCTTGCAGCAGCTCGACGAATCCGTGCATGCGTTTGCCTTCATACTCCACGATGAAGCTCTTCAGCACCGCCGGGCCGACGCCGGAGTTGATGATGGAGTACGTGACGCTCTGACCGCCGCCGGCGAGCCGCGAGTTGTCGAAGTCGAAGCGCAGGAACGGCCACGAGTTCGCCGCGACCAACCGCTGCTGCACGTGGCCGTGATGGACCGCGACGCCCAGCGAGATGAGCGAGATCAGGATGGCGGAGAACGCGATCGTGAGATCGAGGAAGCGATGACCTGTCTTGCGCGGCTCGGCGTGGACATCGTCCGCGCGCGTGTGCACTGGAGGTTCCGACATGGATCGCTAGTGTACATGCGCAGAAATCTCGGCGTGACTCGGGCTTCGCCGCGCGCCCACGCCCCTTCGTCGAGCATTGGGCTATCCTCCCCGCTCCTCGTTCCGTCTTCGGCAAGGTGCAGCGATGGCAAAGACTCCGGCGGGCGTCGGCCCACGCTTTCCGCAAGTCGTGGTACTCGTGGGCGCAACCGGCGATCTCGCGCGACGCAAGCTGCTGCCCGGCCTGTTTCATCTTGCGACGGCAGGCTTCATCCCGGGCTGTCGCATCATCGGGGTGTCGCTCGATGAGCTCGACGCCAAGGGCTTTCGCGAGCTCGCGCGGCGCGCGCTCGATGAGTTCGCGGTACGCAAGTTCACCGACGCCGACTGGCAAGCCTTCGCGGAGTCGCTCGATTACGTGCCGATGTCGGCCGGGGTGGCACGCCTCAAAGAGGCGGTGGAGCGTGCGGAGCGATCGCTCGGCGGCGAACCGCAGCGTCTCTACTATCTGAGCGTGCCGCCGAACGCGGCGCTCTCGGTCGTGCGCCTGCTCGGCGAGGTCGGGCTGAAGGACCGCGCGCGCATCGTGATGGAAAAGCCGTTCGGCACGGATCTCGCGAGCGCCGTCGAGCTCAACTCGAAACTGCACGAGGTGTTCGACGAGGAGCAGATCTTTCGCATCGATCATTTCCTCGGCAAGGAGCCGGCGCTGAACATCCTCGCCTTCCGCTTCGCGAACGGGCTGTTCGAGCCGATCTGGAACCGCAACTTCATCGATCACGTGCAGATCGACGTGCCCGAGGCGATCGGCCTCGAGATGCGCGCCTCGTACTACGAGCAGGTCGGCGCGTTCCGCGACATGGTGGTGACGCACCTGTTCCAGATTCTCGCGTTCGTCGCGATGGAGCCGCCGACGGCGCTCGAGCCGTGGCCGATCAGCGTGGAGAAGCAGAAGGTCTTCTACAGCATGGACACGATCCGCCCGGAGCATGTCGTGCGCGGGCAGTACATCGGCTATCGCTCCGAGCCGGGCGTCAATCCGGAGTCGGAGACGGAGACCTTCATCGCGCTCAAGTGCTCGATCGACAACTGGCGCTGGGCCGGCGTGCCGTTCTTCCTGCGCACCGGCAAGCGCATGGCGGAAGGTCAGCGCATCATCTCGATCGCGTTTCGCGAGCCGCCGAAGAGCATGTTTCCGCCGAACTCCGGCGTCGGCGCGCAGGGGCCCGACCACCTGACGTTCGACCTGGCCGATGCATCGAAAATGTCGCTGTCGTTCTACGGCAAGCGGCCCGGTCCGGGCATGCGCCTCGACAAGCTCAGCATGCAGTTCGCGCTGCGCGATACCGGCCTCGTCGGCGAAGTGCTCGAGGCCTACGAGCGGCTCATCCTGGATGCGATGCGCGGCGATCACACGCTGTTCAACAGGGCCGAGGGGATCGAGCGACTGTGGGAGATCTCCGCGCCGCTGCTCGAAGCGCCGCCGCCGGTGCGGCTGTATGCACCGGGCTCGTGGGGGCCGAACGCCATTCACCAGCTCATCGCGCCGCGCGCCTGGCGCTTGCCGTTCGAGCGAACGTGGCGGTACCCGAACGGCCAAGGAGCATGACCGGGGAACATGCGAGCGGCCATTGGGTTACACTCGCACGCCCCTCCCTCTCGTGAGCCCCCTCATGGCCATCTCCCAAGACTCTGTCGTGACCATTCATTACACGCTGAAGGATGACGCCGGAGAGGTCATCGACAGCTCGGTGGACGCGGAGCCGCTGCCGTATCTGCACGGTCACGGCAATCTCGTGCCCGGACTCGAGCGTGAGCTCGAAGGCAAGAACGTCGGCGACAAAGTGAACGTCACCGTGCAGCCGCAGGATGCCTACGGCGACTACGACGAGCAGCTCGTGCACCGTGTGCCGCGGCGTGCTTTGCAGGGAATCTCGAACATCCACGTCGGGCAACGGCTGCAGATGCACACGCCGGAAGGCGCGCGCACGGTCGTGGTCTCGCAGCTCATGGGCGACATGGTCACGCTCGACGGCAACCATCCGCTCGCCGGCAAAGCGCTCAACTTCGAAGTGGAAGTCACCGGCGTGCGGCCGGCCACTGCGGAGGAACTCTCGCACGGGCACGTGCACGGGCCCGGCGATCACGACGAGCACTGACCGCCGCGCCGAGCGTGCGGCGCGCACACGTGTGGGCTGCGAACCACGCGCCCGCCGACTGTCGCTGCTGCGCATCGTCTGACCGTTTCGCACGGAACTCCGCCCTGCCCGGAACATTCGTAGGGTCGCAACATCCCTATCGAGGACGCCAAGGTGGGCAAATCATTGCGATTGTTTGCAGGTGGCAGGTTCGGCGCGTTGGCGGCAGCGGCTGCCGTGTTACTCGCACCACATGGAGCGCGCGCGGGAGGCTTCGTGCTTCTCGAGCAAACGGCGAGCGGGGTCGGCGATGCGTATGCCGGCATCGCGGCATCCGAGGACGACGTGAGCGCGATGTCGTTCAATCCGGCGACGCTCTCGCTGCTCACCGCGCCGCAGGCGGCGCTCGGCGTCCACGCCATCGATTTGAAGGCCGATTTCAGCGATCGGGGCTCGACGCTGCCGCCCGCGGGGGCCGGCCTCTTGCCGCGCGGCTCGACGAGCGAGGATGCGGGCGACGTGATCCCGGTGCCCAATGCGTATTTCGGCATGCCGCTCAACGATCGTCTCGCGTTCGGCTTCGGCTTGACGGCACCGTTCGGCTTGAAGACCGAGTACGACGATGGCTGGGTCGGCCGCTTCCAGGGCATTCGGAGCAAGCTCTACACGGTGAATGCCAACCCGGCGCTGGCGTTCAAGGTGAACGACATGGTCTCGCTCGGTGTCGGCGCGAGCTACCAGTACGCGAACGCCGAGCTCACGAATGCCGTCATTCTCGGCCTCGGCACCGAAGGCCGCGCGCGACTGAAAGTGGACGACTACGCGTGGAGCTGGAATGCGGGTGCGCTGTTCCGGTTGCCGAGCGCAACGCGCGTCGGGGTGAGCTACCGCTCGTACGTCGACTATCACCTCTCAGGTGATACGAAAGTCACGACGCTCGGCGGCACGCAGATTCCGGCCGTCAGCGGGCCGACGACCGCCGCGATCCGTTTCCCCAATTCGGCGGAGATCAGCATTGCGCAGCCGCTCGGCAACGGCTTCGAGCTGCGCGCGGACGCGATGTGGATGCAGTGGAGCACGATCGACAACATCGTCGCGACGAATTCCGCGACGGGCCTGCCGCGCGACGTCCTGCAGTTCCGCTTCAAGAACACGATGCGCTACGCGCTCGGCGGCACGTACAAGATGAACGATCAATGGACCTTCCGCGCGGGCACAGCGTATGACGAGAGCCCCGTTCAGGACGAATTCCGCACCGTGCGGCTGCCGGACGACGACCGCGTCTGGGCGACGGTCGGCGCACGCTGGCAGCCGACTCCGCAGTGGATTTTCGACGCCGGTTACGCGCACTTGTTCGTGCACGGAAGCACGATCAGCAACGCACGCACGCAGCTCGGCGGCGCGCCTGCAGCGTTGTTCACGAGCGTGGTCAACGGCGCGTACGACAGTGCAGTGAACATCTTCAGCTTGCAGGCGACGTTCGCCTTTCGCTGAGCGAGGGCCATGTCGGCGCGAAGGACTCTGCCGAGCGCAGCGCGCTTCGCGCCGGGCGATCGATGAGCGCGCGCGGCGACCGACTGGAGTTTGGCGGGCAGGCGGGCTCCATTACACTCTCGCCCGCTCATGGCGCGACCCGTTCCAACACCCGTGCCGGTCACTCAGGCCGCGGCGAGGCGCATCTGGCTGCACGCTCAGCGGCTGGACACTCCTGCGCCCTTCGGTGCCGGCCCCGCCGCGACGCTCGCCGCCATCGAACACCTCGGTTACGTGCAGATCGACACGATCCACGTCATCGAGCGGTGCCACCATCACATTCTGTACACGCGTATTCCGACCTATCGGCGCGAACATCTGCACCACGCGCAATCCGTCGACAAGACGGTCTTCGAGTACTGGACGCACGCGCTGGCCTACGTGCCGACGCGCGACATGCGCTTCTTCGTGCGCTACATGAAGCGCCACTGGCACCGGCGCAGCGCGTGGTTCGGCAAGGTGACGGAGCAGGCCCTCCGCAAGGTGCTCACGCGGATTCGCAAGAATGGGCCGCTCACGATCCGCGACATCGACGATGACGTGCTCGTCGAGAAGGATCACGAGTGGGCCAGCCGCAAGCCTTCGAAACGCGCGCTGCAGCTCGCGTTCTTCAAGGGCATCGTCACGGTCAGCCGGCGCGAGGGGATGCTCAAGACTTACGAGCTGCTCACCCGGCACTTCGGCTGGGACCGCATGCCGCGCTCGGCCTCCGAGCAGGAAGAGCTCGAGTATCTGCTCGATCGCGCACTGCGCGCGCAGGGCATCGTGAGTGTCGACTCGGTGTGCTATCTCGACCCCCTGCACAAGCCGGGGATGCGGCGCCTCATCGAGCGACGCGTGCGACGCGGCGAGCTCGTACCGGTCGATGTCGCAGGCGCGGGCAAATGGCAGCACTGGGCTCGGCCGGAGACGTTGGCCGAGACGCTCGCACCGGCCGAAGGGCTCGTTCACATCCTCTCGCCGTTCGACCCGCTCGTGAATCAGCGCAAGCGCTCGTTGCTGTTCTTCGATTACGAACACCGCTTCGAGGCGTACGTTCCGAAGGAGAAGCGCGTGTTCGGCTACTTCGCATGTCCGACGCTCGTCGGCGATCGCGTTGCCGCGGCCATCGATTTGAAGGCGGACCGGGAGCGCGGCAAGCTGCTCGTGCGGCAATGGACCTGGATCGGCAAGGGCCCGCGACGTGCGGACAAAGCCCGGATCGAAGAAGCGCTGCATCGCTTCGAGCGCTTCCAGCTCGCAACGAAGGAGTCCCCATGAGCACGACGACGAGGTGGGCGGGCTTGGTGCTTTCCGCGCTGCTGAGCGTGACGGGCACAGCGGCATCGGCGACACCGGCCGCGAGTGCGCCGGCGATGACCGCTGCGCCCCTTTCGGAGGATGCCGCAAGCCGTTTCGCGGAGCTCGCGCTGGCGTGTCTCCATCGCGAATACCCGAACAAGATCGCGCACGTCTTGGAAAGCGCTGCCGACGCGCGTCCGCCTCACGAGCTGACGCCGGCCTTCTACGGCTGCTACGACTGGCATTCCAATGTGCATGGACACTGGCTGCTCGTCCGTCTCGTGCGTCTGTTCCCCGATGCGCCCTTTGCGACTCGCGCACGCGAGGAGCTCGCGCGCAGCTTCACGCCGGCCAACATCGCCGGCGAATTGGCGTACCTCAAGGGACCGGGGCGCACATCGTTCGAACGGCCGTACGGCCTCGCGTGGCTCTTGCAGCTCTGCGCGGAGCTTCGCGGCTGGGACGACCCGCAGGCTCGGCAATGGGCCGAAACGCTCGCACCGCTCGAGACCGAGGCGGCGGCGCGCATCAAGACGTGGCTGCCGCTGCTCAACTACCCCATCCGCATCGGCGAGCACGATCAAACCGCGTTCTCTTTCGGGCTGATCTGGGATTGGGCCGGCGTCGCAGGCGACACGCACATGCGCACGCTGCTGACCGATGCGGCGCGCCGCTTCTATCTGAACGATCGCAATTGCCCGCTGAGCTATGAGCCTTCGGGGCAGGACTTTCTGTCGCCGTGTCTCGCCGAAGCGGATTTCATGCGCCGCGTGCTCGATGGCCCACGCTTCAGCCGCTGGCTCGCCGAATTCTTGCCGGGCATTCCCGGCAACGGGCGCGCGAGCTGGCTCGAGCCGGGCGTCGTGACGGATCGCGCCGACCCGAAGCTCGCGCATCTCGACGGTCTCAACCTCAGCCGCGCATGGATGCTCGAAGGCATCGCTCATGCCTTGGGATCGAGCGACAAGCGCGTGCCCGCCCTGCTCGGCGCGGCGACCCGTCATCGCGACGCCGCCCTGCCCGCCGTGACCGGCGAGCACTACGAGGGCGGTCACTGGCTCGGAACGTTCGCCGTCTATTTGACGAGCGGCGCCGGGCTGCGCTGAAGGGACTTGAAGAAGACGGTCGGCTTGCGCGCACCCTGAATGGGCGCGCGGCGATCACCGATGGGGTGGATCGCCTGTCAAGCTACGCCGATGCGACGGTAGACGGCACCGCACGTCGTCGGAGACCCTAGCGGAATGACTCCAGCGATTCGACTCGTCGGCATCGATGTCGACGGCACTCTCGTCGGTGCCACGGGCACGGTGAATGCGCGCGTGTGGCCTGCAGCCGAGCGCGCTCGCGAGGCGGGCATTCGCCTGGCACTGTGCTCGGGCCGCCCGGCGTTCGGGACCGCCGTGGAATACGCGCGATGTCTCGACGCGCACGGGTGGCACGTGTTCCAGAACGGTGCAAGCGTCGTCAACCTCGGCAGCGGCGAGTCCCGATCCGCGCCGCTCCCGCGCGAATGCGTCGACACGTTGATCGCGCAAGCGCGCGCAACGCGACGTGTGCTCGAGCTCTATAGCGATCGGGACTACGTCGTCGAGAGCAACGGTGACTGGGCGCACGCCCATGCCGACCTGCTCGGCGTACCCTTCGAGCCGCGGCGCTTCGACACGCTGCGAGGGGTGTGCGTCCGGGCGCAGTGGCTGGTGACCGCTGCCGACGCGAATCTCGTGCGCGCGGCGCTTCCGTCGGGTGTCGAAATCGCGCAATCGACGTCGCCGCTCATGCCGGAGACGCAGTTCGTCGGCATCACGCGCAGCGGCGTGAGCAAAGGGAGCGCGATCGAATCGGTCGCGGGCGAGTATCGGGTCGCGCTCCGGCAAGTGATGTACATCGGCGATGCCGGCAACGATCTGCCGGCGCTGCAACGGGTCGGCCATCCGGTTGCGATGGGCGATGCCGCGCCGGCCGTGCGCGCGAGCGCGAAGTACACGGTCGGCGGGCCCGAAGAGGGCGGCGTCGCCGACGCCCTCGACATCGCGCTCGCGACCTACTGACTCACGCCGAGACCGTCGTTCCGGTGATAGTTCGGGAACACCGGCCGCCGGTACGTCGGCAGCGGATGCTCCTTCAATTGCCCCATCACGACCTCGATCGCCTTCTCGAGTTGCGTATCGCGCCCGGCGCGAAACGCTTCCGGCTCGAGATCGACGTCGATGTCCGGCGCGACGCCGTGATTCTCCACCTCCCACTCGCCGTTGAGCCCGTACACCGCCGCGCGCGGCGCTGTCACGAGGCCGCCGTCGAGCAGCTCGGGATACCCGCCGATGCCGACGAGACCGCCCCACGTGCGCTTGCCGATGAGCGGCCCAAGCCCCGCCTTGCGGAAGTACCAAGGCAACGCGTCGCCACCCGAGCCGGCCATCTGGTTGATGAGCATCACCTTCGGCCCGTAGATCGCCTGTGACGGACTGTCCCAGTCCGCGCCGTCGCGACTGACGACCCGGCTCATGATCGGCCGTCGCAGGTAGTCGATGATGTAATCGGCGAGCTGGCCGCCTTCGTTGAAACGCTCGTCGATGATCACGCCCTCCTTGCCCACCTGCGAGAAGAAGTACCGATTGAAGCTCGTGAACCCCGCGCCGGCGGTGTTCGGCACGTACACGTATGCAATGCGCCCACCGGTCGCCTGATCCACCTTGCGCCGGTTGTCCTCGATCCATGCGAACTGACGCAGGTTCTGTTCGCTCTCGACGGGCACGACGGTCACCTCGCGCGCGCCGCTGCCATCCGGGCGCGGCCCGACCTTCAGCAGCACCTGCTTGCCCGCAGTGCCCTCGAAGAACTGGTAGATGTTGTCGGTGGCGCGCAGCTCGCGCGAATTCACGGCGAGGATGTACTCGCCGACTTTGACGTTCACGCCCGGCTGCGTGAGCGGCGCTTGCAGATCCGGGTTCCAGTTCTCGCCGCTGAACACGCGCGCGACGCGATAGCGCCCGTTCTCGAGCGTGTAGTCGGCGCCGAGCAGCCCGCCCTTCACCTTCTTCACCTCCGGCCCATCGCCGCCGCGCACGAACATGTGGCCGACGGTGAGCTCGCCGAGCGCCTCGTCCAGGAGGTACGTGAGCTCGTCGCGCGATGCGAGGCCCGCGAGGAACGGCGCGTAGCGCTGCTTCGCCTTCGCGAGATCGAGCCCGTGGTAGTGCGGGTCGTAGAAGAAGTCGCGCTGGATGCGCCACGACTCCTCGTACATCTGCGCCCACATGGCACGCGGCTCGACGTACACCTGCCAGTCCGCGGTCTTGAGCGGACCGAGGCCCGGCTTCGGCGCACCCTCGCCCGGCGGCTCGTCGGTCGCCGCCATCGACCACTCGCCCCCTTTGCGATACATGAGCCGCTCGCCGCTCGCGCTCACGGCAAAATCGTTCACCTGATCGAGGAACTTGTCGAGCTTGCGCTTGCCGAGGTCGAACTTGTGCAGCGTCTGCGGCAGGTCCTCCGCGTCGCCCTCGGTGATGACCATCGGTCCCTCGGACACGAACAGCACGCCGGACTTGCCTGCTTGCAGGCCCACGTAATTCTTCGCGGGGATCGGCAGCGCGAGGATGCGCTGGCCGATGTCCTGGATGTCGAGCTTCACGACCGCGGGCTTGCTCTTGTCGCCCGCGTCCTCGCCTTGCTGCGCGCTCTTCCCCTTCGCGGCGGCCATGGCGGATTTCGCATCCGCGGCGGGCGCAACACCGATGGGCGACTTGTCCTCCCGCTTCGGCGGCTTTTCCTCGTCGCTCTCCGGAACGAGCGGCGATGGGTCGTCCTTGTTCAGCACGACGACGTACACGCTGCGCGACACGCGCCGCTCGTCGCTCGACATGTCGAGCTGCTGCGCCGACAGCGCGACGTCGGTCGATGCCGCGAAATAGAGGTACTTCCCGTTGCGATCGAACACCGGGAAGCGCGCATCGCTCATCCCGTCCGTCACCTGGAAGGCTTTGTCTTGCGCGACGGAGTACACGTACACCGCGTGCTGCCCGCTGCGCAGAACCTTCGAGTACGCGAGCCACTCGCTATCCGGCGACCAGCAGGCCTCGAACTGCGGGATGTCGAACCCGCCGTAGTAGTCGCTGTCGATGCGCTTGCTCTTGCCGCTCTGCACGTCCACATACCAGAGGCCGAAGCGCTTGTCGGAATACGCGATCTTCTTGCTGTCCGGCGACCAGCGCGGATCGTAGTAGAACGACGGCGGCGCGCCGAGCGCGATGCGGCGCGGTTCGGCGCGGCCGCTCTGATCGCGGATGTGCAGCTCGTACTCGCCGGCGGCATCCGAGAAATAGGCGATTGACTTGCCATCGGGCGACCACGCCGGGTCGCGGTCCGCGACCGCCGGGCTGCGCGTCAGGTTGCGGATGTCGCCCTTGTCCGTCGGCACGGTGAAGATCTCGCCCCACGCCTCGAACACGCCGCGCACGCCCGTCGGCGAGACGGCGAAGCCCTGGATGCGCTTCGGCTCCACGTTCGTGAAATGCGGGCGGACGGCGGCGAGATCGCCGCTCACGTGAATCGCGACGTTCTTCGCCTGGCGCGTCGCCAGGTCGTAGAGCTTGATGGCGCCGAACTGCTCGATGACGATGACGCCCGGACCCGCGCTCGCCGTCTTGAAATCGAAACCGTCGCTGTGCAGGGCTTCGGTCACCTGCTGTGTCTTCGTGTCGTAGGCGAAGAGGCTCACCGGCCCATTGCGATCGGAGAGGAAGTACACCGTATCGCCGATCCACATGGGATAGTGATCGTTCGAGTTGTCGCGCGGCACTTTCACGATGCTGCTGTCGTTCAAGTCCGCTATCCAGATCGGCGTCGTCTGGCCGCCGCGGTAGCGCTTCCACGCCTGCTGCCACTGCGGATACGGCACGTACGCGAGATGCTTCGCATCCGGCGCGAACGAGGCTTCCTCCGCAATCGGGAGCGGCAGTTGTGTCGGGAAGCCGCCCGCGACCGGCACGGTGTAGAGCTGATCCTCGCGGCGGCGGAAGGTGTTCGCGGCAGACGTGAACAGGACTCGCGTGCCATCCGGCGTCCAGCCCCGAACCACCTCGTCCGCCGGATGGAACGTCAGCCGTTTCGGTACTCCGCCGGCGCTCGGCACGACGTACACATCGCGATTGCCGTCATACTCGCCCGTGAACGCGACCATGCTTCCGTCCGGCGAGAAGTGGGGCACGGTCTCGGTGCCGACGCCTGAGGTGAGCGGGCGCGCATCGCCGCCCTCTCGCGGCACGATCCACAGATCGCCGCCGTAGTTGAACACGATGTGGGTCGCGCTCACTGTCGGATAGCGCAGGAGGAGCGGCGGTTGGCTGCCTGGCTGCTCCGAAGCGGGAAGATCGCCGCTGAAGGTCAGTGCCACGAGAAGAGCGGCGAACGAGAAGAGCTGGCGCATGAGTGTTCCTTGTTCCGCGAGCGCGCGTTGTGACCGCGGATTGTCCGGCGCGGGCTCGAGCTATTCAACGGCCCATCACCGGGAACCGCGACGGGGAGGTGTGTTCGAGCGGCAGCCCGCGCTCACAGCACGCGTGCCAGTCGTCGGATTCCCTCGCGAATGTCCGACTCGCGCATGCGCGAGTAACCGAGGAGGAATCCCGTTCGCGACGGACGCTGCAGGTAGTACTGACCGATGCCGTAGATCCCCACCCCGCGAGCAGCGGCAGCGGCAATCGCTTCCTCTTCTGACACAGGCGAGCGCGGCCACACGACGATGTGTGCGCCGCCGCCCGCGCCCGTGATCTCCACGCGTTCGCCAAGATGCTTTTCGATCGCCGCGAGCAACACGTTGCGGGCAGACGTGTTCCGCCGGCGCACGCGGCGCAAGTGTCGCTCGTAGTAACCGGCCTCGATGAACGCCGCGAGCACCTCCTGTTCGAGCGTCGAAGTGTGCCGGTCGCAGAGCCATTTCGCCGCGCTGAACGCCGGCTGCAGTGTTTTCGGAACGATCAGATAGCCGATGCGCAAAGCCGAGAAGATCGTGCGCGAGAACGTGCCGACGTAGATGACGCGCCCCTCGGTGTCCATGCCTTGCAGCGATTCGAGGCGCTGACCTTCGTAGCGGAACTCGCCGTCGTAATCGTCCTCGACGATCACCGCGTGCTTGCGGCGCGCCCAGTCGAGCAGCGCTTGCCTGCGGGCGAGCGAGAGAATGCTACCCGTCGGGAATTGATGCGACGGCGTGACAAACGCAAGGCGTGCGCTCTGGGGCAGCGTCGCCGGATCGATGCCGTCACGATCGACGCTCGCGCCGTGCAAGCGCGCACCCGCGGCGCGCAGCGCTTCGCGTGTGCCTTGATAGCCGGGGTCCTCGATGAGGACGCGATCGCCGCGCTCGATCAGCACGCGCGCGATCAAGTCCAGCGCCTGCTGCGAGCCGCTCACGATCAGCACTTGCGCCGGCTCGCAGACGACGCCGCGCGAGCGGCGCAGATGCGCGCAAATGGCCTCGCGCAACGCTTCGCTGCCGCCCGCCGGGCCATAGTCGAGCGCGCTGATCGGCGCCTCGCGCGCACAGCGCGACAGCATGCGGCGCCAGACTTCGAATGGGAAACACTCGACGTCGCTGCGGCCATAGGCGAAGTCATAGCGCGGCTTCGCCGCGGTCCGCGTAGAAGCGATGGTCGGTGCGATGGAGGCGGCGGCCGTGCCGAAGCGCGAAAGCCTGATCCGCGCGGGCGTCGGCGTGTTCGCAGCGGGCCGCGGCGTGAGCCCGCCGGCCACGTAGGTGCCCGACCCGGCGCGACCGGCGACGTATCCCTCCGCGAGCAGCTGGTCGTATGCGAGCACGACGACCGTGCGCGAGATGCCGAGCTGCTCGGCGAGATCGCGCGTCGAAGGCAGCCGCTGCCCTGCGACGAACGTGCCCGTGAGAATCGCCTGACGCAGAGCGCCGTAGACCTGGCGATAGAGCGGCTCGCCGCGTCGGGAAAGTGGTATTACCAGATCCACGGAAAGTGGTTATACGTCGATACCAATTCGAGCAGCATACTCGCCGCCCAGGCGGTCCGGTGAATCGGGTTCTCGATGAAGAGCGATGGAGTGGGACGACTCGGCGCGGCCTCGTGCGTCGCGCTCGTGGCGGTGTGCCGGATGGCGTCGGCCAGTGAGCCGCTGCCTTCAGCGGAAACGCCGCGCGCGGCCGGCACCGACGCTGCGTCACCTGCCCCGTACACGAATGACGCTCGACCCCTGCGGCAGTCGCGCGACGACGCGTGGTGGACCGGGCCGATCCTGGCAGCCGGCGCCAGCACGCTCCCGCCGGGACACGCGCTCATCGAGCCGTATGTATTCGACCTGATGAGTCGCGGCCGCTATGACGAGAATGGCACGCGTCACCCTGGTCCACATCGCAACAGCTACGGGTCGCTGACGTATCTGCTCTACGGCGTCGTCGACGGATTCACGGCGGGCGTCATCCCGCGCTTCACCTACAACGATGTCAGCGGCGGGCAGGACAGCTCGCACATCGGCATGGGCGACTTCACGCTTCAAGGGACCTTTCGGCTCACGGAGTTCCGCGAAGGCTCGCGCACACCGACGATGTCGATCGTGCTACAGCACACGCTCCCCACCGGCAAGTACGATCGGCTCGGCCCCCGCACGAGCGACGGGGTCGGCAACGGCGCGCATACCACTTCGCTCGGTCTCAACTCACAGTACTTCCTGTGGATGCCGAACGGCCGCATCCTGCGCACGCGGCTGAACTTCTCGTATGCGATCTCGGACACGGTCACGGTGGACGATGAGAGCGTGTACGGCACGCCGCCCGGATTCCACGGTCACGCGCGCCCCGGGCGCGTGTTCATCGTCGACTCGGCGTGGGAGTACAGCCTGACGCGCCACTGGGTGCTCGCGCTCGACATCGCGTACGAGCACGACGGTCACACGACGCTCGAGGGCGTCGTGCCGCCGCCCGCTGCCGGCGGCGGCACGCCTGCGCGCATTCAGCAGGATTTCGGCTCCGGCGAAGTATTCACGCTCGCACCCGCCGTCGAGTACAACTTCAACTCGCGCGTCGGGCTGATCGTCGGCAGCCTGTTCACCGTCGCCGGGCGCAACGCGAGCGCCACGGTCGCGCCCGTGGCGGCGCTCAACATGGTGTTCTGATCAGTCCTTGAAGCGGCCGATCCACTTATCGAAAGCCTGCAGCAGCGTCGTGACGATCTTCTTCGTCTCCTCGTTCTTCAGCTTGCCGGCCTCGTCGAACAGCGTGGCGGCGCCGGGCATATAAACCTCCGGGCCCGGCAGCGTCGGCGAATTCAGGATGGACAGCGTGTGGCGCAGCTGCTGATGCGCGGCCATCGCACCGAGCGGTCCGGGAGTGAGGCTCATCACGGCGGTGGGCTTGCCGTTCCAGACGCTGTGCCCCCACGGACGCGAGCCGACGTCCAGCGCATTCTTGAGCGCGCCCGGCATGCCGCGATTGAACTCGGGCGTGATGAACAGCACGCCGTCGGAGGCCGCCACGGCTTTTCGGAACGCCGTCCAGGCGGGCGGCGGCGTGTCGGTCTCGAGGTCCATGTTGTAGAGCGGCAGGTCGCCGATGCCGATATCGATCAGGGTCCAGCTCGGCGGCGCGAGCTCCTTCGTCGCCTCGCCGAGCATGCGGGTGTAGGCGCCTTTGCGCAGACTGCCGACGATCAAGCCAACTTTGTAGGGCATGTGAGTCTCCCCGGGAGACAGTGGTTTCGCAGAAGGCGGCCAATCTAACCGATTTCCGGCGTCAGACTGTGTTCGACAGGCGGCGCAACGTCATGCGGTGATTTCGATGCGGTTGCCGTCGGGGTCGAGCACGACGCTCTCGTAGTAGCCGTCACCCGTGCGGCGCGGCCCATCGAGGATGGGATATCCGTCGCGCCGCAGGCGATCCGTGAGCGCATCCACTCGTTGCTCCGAGCCGAGCGCGATCGCGAAGTGCGTCAGCCCCATGCGCTGCGCCCCGGGGGCAAGCGTCACGGGGGCGAGCACGGTCGTCGTCATGATCTCGAGGCGCGCGCCGCCCTCGAAGCTGAGGAACACGGACTCGAAGCCCTTCGCCGGGTTGCGATACCTCGCGCCCGGCACGGCCGCGAAATACTCGACGTAGAACCGCTGGCAGCGCTCCAGATCGGGCGTCCACAGGGCGAGGTGTTCGATGCGCATTGGCCGGCAATCTTAGCGCTTCGATGAACTGCAAGGCCGCTGTCGTGCGGGCCCGCCCTTTGGTCGCAGGGCGTGCTTGCGCGCAAGGTGTCGCGCCTCACACACGCTTGACATGCGCGCAACGTCGCCAAACGGCGCCAGCAGCGCCGCCGGGTAAGCTCGCTCGTTCACCGGCTTTCACGTCGGAAGGAGCACCGGGTGAACGACGCGATCAGGCACAAAGTCAGGCAGCTCTACCTCTTCCTGAAGGAAGCGAATCAGCTCCGCTTTCCGCCTGTGCGCAAGGTCGGGCAGCACCCGAAGGCGATCCGGCTCGCCGACGCGCCCGAGCACCCGAGCGTGCAGATCAACCGGCCCCGGCGCGGCGAGACGGCGGAGGTGATGGGCGACTGCCTCATCCGCGTCGGCCGCCCGACCTTGGACGCGTGTCCGCCACCGCCGCCCAACGTGAGCAACTGGCTGCTGCCCGGCTGGGACGACCCGACGCAGGCGGCGTATTTCGCGGCGAGCCGCAACACCGCCGGCGCCGAAGGCGCCGCGCTCACCATCCGCTTCGAAGACGACGCCCGCCGCGTTGCCGATTTCGATACATGGGCCGCGCAGCGCGAGCAGTGGGCGGCGACGGAGCTGGCGGCGCGCAAGGCGCTCGCCTTCTTCGAGCTGCTGTACGACATCTATTCCGCGCTCGAGCGCGAGGGCGAGCAGCTCGAGCTCGTTGCCGCCGACGGCCGGCTCTGCTGGCGAGCGCTCTCCTCACTCGAAGGCAGCGTGCCGATCGATCACCCGATCCTGCTGAAGCGCGTCGAGCTGCGCTTCGACGCGAGCGCGGCCGAATTCAGCATTCACGAGACGGATCGCGCAACCGAGCTCTACAGCGCGCTCTTCGTGGACTTGCAGAACGCCGCCGCCGCCTCGCTGCGCAACCGCGCGGCCGAGCTGGACAACGCGAACCTGCATCCGTGGGGATGGGACGACACGGAGAACTTTCTCAAGGCGGTCGTGCAGACGCTCTCCCCGACGAGCGGGCGCCTCCTGAAAGAGGGCTACGCTGGCGAACCGTCGGACGCGCCGCTCATGTGGCGCGACCCGATGCTGATCCTGCGCAAGCGCGTCGGCGGCATCGCGAGCGCGGTCGATGCCATCCTCGACGACATCGACCGGCGCAAGGTGTTCGCGCCGGCCCTCGTGCAAATCACGGGGTCCACGGGCGAGTGGGATGCGGCATCCACGGCAGCGAATGCGCCGGCGACGGAAGGCTCGGCCACCGGCCAGTTCCCGGCGCTCGGCCCGATCAGCGACGAGGAGGTGCTGCTCGGCAAAGAGGCGAACGAAGAGCAGATCCAGATCATCAAGCGCCTGAGCCACAGCGGCTCGGTGCTCGTGCAGGGCCCGCCCGGCACCGGCAAGACGCACACGATCGCGAATCTCATCGGCCACCAGCTCGCGCAGGGCAAATCGATTCTCGTCACGGCGCAGACCGCGAAGGCGCTGCGCGTTCTGCGCGACAAGGTGCCCGAGGTACTTCGGCCCCTGTGCGTCGCCGTCCTCGGCAGTGATCAGGACGCGCGCCGACAACTCGAAACGTCCATTGGCTCCATCACGGAGCGGCTCACCACCGAGACGAGCGAGTCGCTCGCCGCGCGCGCGGCGAGCCTGCGCCGCCGCCGCAAGGAGCTGCTCGGCGAGACCAAAGTGCTGCAGCAGGACCTGCGCGAGGCTCTGGAGAACGAGTACCGCGACATTGTCGTGGACGAGCGGCGCTTCACGCCCGCCGATGCCGCGCGCTATGTCAAGGCGCACTCGGCGCAGCACGCGTGGATACCAGGTCCGGTGAAACTGGAGACTCCGCTGCCGCTCGACTCGACCGAGATCGCACGCTTGTACACGCTCACTGCCGCGTTCACCGCGCGCGAAGAGCAGGACGCGCGCCGCCCGCTGCCGAACCTCGACGAGCTGCCTTCGGACCGCGAGTTCGAGCTGCTCTCGGCCGATCACCGGCGATTGGTCGCGGCCGATCTCTCCTCGGGCGCGAACCGCTGGAGCCACGGCGGCAGCAGCGCGGCCATCGAGTCGATCTCCGCAACGCTGGAGGAAGAATTTTCCGAGCATCTGCGGCGCCAGGCGTGGCGCCCGTACGCGATCGTCGCCGGCATCAACGGCGGGACGCAGCGCGAGGTCTGGGAACAGCTGATCCGCGGGATCGAGGATGCTGCGGAAGCGAACGCACGATGCGCGCTGGTGCGTCATCACCGTCCGCAGCTTTCGAAGTCGATGTCGGCGCACCAGCAGCGGCAGATCGCGCGCGAGATCGTCCAGCACCTCGAGGCAGGTCACGGTCTGAGCCTGCTGCAGATGGCGACGCACGCGGAATGGCGGCAGTTCATCAAGGGTGCAGCCGTGGCGAGCGGCCAGCCCTCGCGCATCGAGCACTTCCGCGTGCTCGCGATGCTCGCGCACCTCGAAGTGTGCCGTCTCGAAATCGAAGATGCGTGGAACGCGCTCGTCGGGAAGCACATCAACGCCCTCTTCCGCTCGATGGGTGAAGAGCCGGAGCTCGCGGCACGAGCGCTGATGGACGAGATTCGCCGCTGCCTCGACTGGCATGCGCAGACCTGGAGCGCGCTCGTCGCGCGCATGACGGCGGAAGGCCTGCAGCTCGATGAGCTGATGGCGCTGGTTCCGCGCGAGCCGAGCCCGCTCGCGGAATATCACTCGATCGAGCGGCTCGCCTCCGAGGTGCTCCCGCCCATCCTGGCCGCCGAGGCCGACCGCCGTAAGCAGCGCGAGCTCGAGGCGTGGTTTCAGCAGCTCGCGACGCTCGCCGCGACGGTCGATCCCACGGCGGAGGGGCAAGGCTGCATCGCGCAGATTCTGGCGGCCGTCGAGTCGCACGATGCGGCCGGCTATCGAGCGGCGCGCGAATACGTGCGCCGTCTGCAGGCCGTGAAGCCGCTGGTCGATGAACGCGACGCGCTGCTCGCGCGTCTGCGCACGGCCGCGCCGCGCTGGGCCGACCGCTTGCAGGACCGCACGCCACCCCACGACAAGGGGCATCCGCCGGGAGACATCGAAGCGGCGTGGATCTATCGCCAGCTCTACGACACGCTCGTCCAGCGCGACCGCCTCGATGCGCAGACCCTGCAAGGCGAGGTCGATCGTGTGCGCGACCTCCTGCGCCCCGTGACGCAGGAGCTGATCGACGCCACCGCGTGGGGACAGCAGCTCGCGCGCCTGCAGGGCGACAACTCGATGCGGCAGGCGCTCATCGGCTGGCTGGACACGGCCAAGCGGCTCATGTCGACGCGCCATCCGGAGCGCCGGCAGACGCTGCTCACCGAGGCGCGCAAGCTCATGAAGCACTCGGTCGAAGCCGTGCCGGTGTGGATCATGCCGATCTCGATGGTCGCGGAAACATTCGATCCGCGGGCGACGCGCTTCGACGTGGTCATCATCGACGAAGCGAGCCAGGCGGACTTGAACGCGCTCATCCCGCTCTACATGGCGCGCCAAGTGGTGATCGTCGGCGATCACGAGCAGGTCACCCCGCTCGGCGTCGGCAAGGAGCAGAGCGTGCTCGAAAATCTGCGCAAGTCGATGCTGCACGATTTTCCGAACGCGCACCTCTTCGACGCCATGTCCTCCATCTACGACATCGGGCGGCAGGCGTTCGGGGATGCGGTGCGGCTCGTCGAGCACTTCCGCTCGGTGCCGGAGATCATCTCGTTCAGCAATCAGCTCTCTTACGAGGGGAAGATCCGGCCGCTGCGCGCCGCGAGCTCGACGCACCTGAAACCGGCGTGCGTGCCGTATCGCGTGGACGGCTTCCGCGAGGGCGACGTGAATCCGCGCGAGGCCGAGGCGATCGTGGCGCTGATCAAGGCGATGACGCAGCACCCGGCGTACGCCGGCAAGACGATCGGCGTCATCTCGATGGTCAAGGAGGAACAGGCGGCGCTCATCCAATCGCTGCTTCAGAAGCGTATCGACGCGGTGGAGCTGCAGCGACGGCGGATCCTGGCCGGTCTTTCGGCGGAATTTCAGGGCGACGAGCGCGACGTCATCCTGCTCTCGATGGTGGACAGCACGACGGACGATGCGCCGCTGCGCACGCTGCGCGAGGGCGCGTACGAGCTGGTGAAGAAGCGCTACAACGTCGCGGCGAGTCGGGCTCGCGATCAGATGTGGGTCGTGCACTCGTTCGACCCGATGCGTCACTTGAAGGCGGACGATCTGCGCTTTCAGCTCCTGCAGCACGCACGCGACCCGGGCTCGGCGTTGCAGGCCTCGCATCCGGACGGCAGGCGCCCCGAGTCGCCGCTCGAACGCGAGGTGGCCAGGCGACTCACGGACGCGGGCTTCCGCGTCGTGCAGCAGCTGAGCGTGGGCCACTTCCGCATCGACATGGTGGTCGAGGGCGAGGAGAAGCGGCTCGCCGTGGAGTGCGACGGCGATCGATACCGCTCGCCGGAGAGCCTCGCCGAAGGCACCGCGCGGCAGGCGGTGCTCGAGCGGCTCGGCTGGCCCTTCGTGCGCATTCGCGGCAGCGCGTTCTATCGCGATCCGGACACGGCGCTACGGCGCGTCTTCGATCGGCTCGCGGAGCTCGGCATCGAGCCGCTCGGCGACGCGCACGAGGCGCGGGACGACGACGTCGCGCTCGAACGCAGCCTCGTCGAAGAGCTCGAAGCGATCCGCGATCACGGCGTGCCGCCCGCCGCCACTCCGCCGCCCGCGCCGACGGCGCCGGCACCGAACACCAAGCCGGTGCGGCGAACGACGCGACGGTTCGGACGGCCGACGCGCTGAGTCCGCGAGCCACGGCCCGCGGGGGTGGCGTGCACGCCCCGAAATGCCGGACACTTCTCCACACGCGAAGCAGGAGCGCTCATGCCGACACTTACCGATGCCGAAATGGCCGAGCTGCGCCGAGAGTTCGATTCGTTCGACGCGAATCACGACGGCTTCCTCGACCGCGAGGAATTCCATGCCTTGCTGAAGAGGCTCGATCACGACGTCTCGCCCGCCGAGTGCCTGCTCGATCTCGAGGTTGCGGACACGGAGGGCGACGGCTACATCGGTTTCAAGGAATTCATCGTGTGGTGGACGAGCTAGCCGCGGTGGGCAAAGTCGAGCGGAGCTGAATGCCGTCGTGCTCGCGCAGCAGCTCCGCAACCCAGTCGACGAACACACGCACCTTGCTCGAAAGATGACGGTTCTGCGGGTACACGACGTACAGCGGCGCCGGTTCCGGGAACCAGTCCCCGAGCACCAGCTCGAGCGTGCCGCGCTCCATCGCATCCTTCAGCACGAACGCCGGAATCTGCGCGATGCCGAGCCCGGCTTCGGCGGCGGCCACATAGCTGTTCTCGTCATCCAGCGCGATGTGCCCGCGAAGGGACGTCTGCACGCGAACACCGCCTTTGGAGAACACCCAATCGGCGATCCGCCCCGTGCGCGGCGAGAAGTGATTGACGCATCGATGCCGGGCCAGATCGTCGGGATGCGCAGGCTGCCCGTGCGCGGCGAGGTACGACGGCGCTGCGCAGGTGGCGAAGTAGAGAAAGCCCACGCGCCGCGCGACCACGCTCGAGTCCTCGATCTCGCCGCTCCAGACGGCGCAGTCGACGCCCTCCTCGATGAGGTCCGCGCGGCGCTCGTTCGAGGCCAGCGCGAGCTCGATCTCCGGATAGCGCGCGAAGAATTGCGGCAAGGCCGGCACGAACACCGAGCGCGCCATCAGAGTCGGCACGTCGACACGCAAGCGTCCGCGCGGCGTCGCGTGCTGCTTGGCGAGGGATTCCTCGGTGTCACGCACCTCCGCGAGAATCGCCACGCATCGCTCGTAATAGGCCACGCCGTCAGGCGTGACACTCACACTGCGCGTCGTGCGATTGAGCAGCTTCACCCCCAGGGTGGCTTCGAGCTTCTGCAGGAGCGTGGTCGCCGTGGCCTTGGGAATACCGAGACTTTCGGCCGCGCGCGTGATCCCGCCGGTCTCGACCACGCGCACGAAGACCTCCATCGCTTGCAGCTTGTCCATGTCGATTGTTCAGAAAACGGAATAGTGAGTTCGGGGCGGCCCGGTTTTTCGCCGGATTTATGAATAATAGACTCTGGGTCCCTTGGGAACGAAGCGAAGACTGGAGACACATGAGCGACACGATCAAGAACGTGACCGACGCGAGCTTCGAGGCCGACGTGCTGGCCTCCCCCTTGCCGGTGCTGGTCGACTACTGGGCCGAGTGGTGCGGACCCTGCAAGATGATTGCGCCGCTGATCGAGGAATTCGCGCGCAGCTACGCCGGCCAGCTGCAGGTGGCGAAGGTGAACATCGACGAGAACCCCGGCGCGCCGACCCGGTACAACGTGCGCGGCATTCCGACGCTGATGCTCTTCAAGGACGGCCGGCCCGTCGCGACGAAGGTCGGCGCGCTCAGTAAATCGCAGCTCATGGCGTTCATCGAAGACCACCTGCAGGAGCGGCTCACGGCTTAAACTCGCCGCCTCACGCAGGAGGATGCATGCCCAAGCTCAGGGTCGCGGCGTTTTCGATCTCCATCGATGGTTACGGCGCAGGCCCTGCGCAATCGCTCGAGAACCCACTCGGCGTCGGCGGCGAAGCGCTGCACGAGTGGGTGTATCCGACACGCACCTTCCAGCGCATGTTGGGCAAGGACGGCGGGCAGACGGGAATCGATGACGATTTCGCGGCGGCCAGCTTCGAGAACGTCGGCGCGTGGATTCTCGGGCGCAACATGTTCGGGCCGGTGCGCGGGCCGTGGCCGGACGACAGTTGGAAGGGCTGGTGGGGCGACAACCCGCCCTATCACACACCCGTGTTCGTGTTGACGCACCATGCGCGTGCGCCTCTCACGATGGCGGGCGGCACCACCTTCCACTTCGTCAGCGACGCCATGCACGCGCTCGAGAGAGCGATGGAGGCCGCAGGCGGCAAGGACGTCCGTATCGGCGGTGGGCCGGCGACGATTCAGCAATATCTGCGCCCCGGGCTCATCGACGAGATGCACCTGGCCATCGCGCCGGTGCTGCTCGGGTCCGGCGAACGCCTGTTCGGCGACATCGACCTGCGCCAGCTCGGCTACCGCTGCACGCGACACGTGCCGAGCGAGCGGGCCACGCACGTGGTGCTCACCAAGCAGCGCTGATCAGAAAGCGACTCGCACCGTTTCCTTCTCGCGCACGGTCACTTTCTGCGCCGGCGCCTTGGAGCCTTTCAGTCGGACGGTGTGATCGCCGGGGCTGACCGCAACCGGGTCGCCGCCGACGAGACCGGCGGCGAGCACGCGGCCCTCGCCGTCCAGCACTTCGAAGCTGCGCTTGACGGCGAGCGCGAGCGCGTTGCCGAGACCCGCGGCATCGCGCGCGTCGAAATAGAGACCGCCGCCGGCGTCGGTCCACCGCCGGAAGGTCGCGGCCACTTCGGGCTCATCGACGGCAAACCCCACGATGTTGACGCGCACGCTGCTGCCGGCCTTTTTGAGCGCCTCGATGCTCGCGGCCGGGTCGCCGCCGCAGGTCTCCTCGCCGTCGGTCACGAGAATGACGAGACGCTCGCCGCTCACTGCCCGCAGATCGTCGGCGACCTTGGCGAGCGATGCGCCGATCGGCGTCTTCGCGTTGTTCTTCGCTTCGAGCCCGGCGATGCGCGCGCTCGCAGCCGCCGGATTCAGCGGCGCGAGCGGAATGTCGAGCTCCGTCTCGCACGAGTCGGCCGTGCGGCCGAACACGCGCAAGGCGAACGGCGTTCCCGCGGGAACGATCGTGGAGGTGAGCTTCGTCAACGTCTGTTTCGCGATCTCGATGCGGCGCTGTGAGCCGATCTTCTGCAGCATGCTGCCCGATGTGTCGAGGATGATCTCGACGGCATCGTTCGCGCCGAGCGCGTCCTTCGCCGTCACGCTGACGAACCCCGGCTGCTGTTTGGGCGGCGTGATCCGCAAGGGCGCGCTTGCGAGCGTCGCATTCGACTGGCCGGTGGAATAGCGGAGCTCGTAGTCGCCCGCCTTCGCGGGCGCGAGCAACGTCACCGGATTGCCCTTGCGCGTATAGGCGTACTCGCCGACTTCGCCTTCGCGCGCGCCTTTTGGAACGATGTTGATGTAGTCGTGATCGTTGTTCGGCCCTTCCCAGCGCACCGCGAACGTCGAGCGGCCGACGACTTCCGCCGGCCCTTGCAGCGATGCGCTCACCTTGCCGACCGTGAGCTTGCGGCTCGCGATGACGGTGTCGCCGACTTTGAGGATGTACCGCAATTCGTACTCACCGGGCTGATCCGGGGCGCGGAGCTTCACCGCGGGGCCGTTGCGCGTATACCCGTAGACGAGGTACTTGTGCGTGCTGTCCCCGATGGCGATGTAGTCGCCCGGGTTGTTCGGGCCCTTCCATTGCACCGTAACATCGGCGCCGGCCGCGACCTGCTCGGGCGCGTCGAGAGATGCGCTGGCGCTCTCGACCCGCAGCGCGCGCCGCGCGAGCGTCGGATAGGGACTAGCGGCGGCGAGAACGCGAATCTCGTAGTCGCCCGCGACCGCGGGTGTACGCAGCTTGACGACGCCGGCCTTCTCGACGTACGCGTAGTCGTTGTACCAGCCTTCAGGCTTGCCCTTCGGCACGATCGTGACGAAGTCCCGTGGGTTCGCATCGCCCGCGATTTTGACGGTGAGCTCCGAGCCCGCAGGCGCGCTTTCGGGCGCGTCGAGGGTCGGTGCGGCGAGGGCGGCGATCGGAATCAAAGCAAAGAGCACGGTGGCTGTGCGATGAAGAATGCGGCGGATCATGCGATGTGTTCTTTTTGAGCCCGACGCTGCCGGGCAAGGTGCGCACAATTATGCGGGCCTCGAGGCGAGCGCGCGAGCAGATAACGCCCTCGCGACGGTGCATTCGCGAGGCGGTCGGCGAGGTTGCGGGAGCTAGGTCCGCTGCAGAACGACGATGTTGACGTCCGTGCGATGCTCGAAGCCCAACGCCGCGTACAGCGAGATGGCGGCGTGATTGTTCTTCCAGGCGTGCAGGAAGGGCTGATCGCCGCGCGCCACGATGTTCGCGCAGACGATCGCGGAGAGGCGGCGCGCGAGACCACGGCCGCGAAAATCCGGGCGCGTGCAGACGCCGCTCAATTCCGTGTACCCGGGCAAACGCATGCGTTCGCCGGCCATGGCGGCAAGACGTCCGTCGATGCGGACGCCACGGAACGTTCCCATCGTATTCGTGCGGGCTAGAAAGGGGCCGGGCTCGGTCAACGTCGCCAGCGCCAGCATCTCGGGAGCATCCGCGTCCGAGAGGGTGAGGATGCCGTCGGACGTCGCTTCGAACACCGTGCCGCGCGGCGCGACCATCTGAACGCCCAGCGCTTCTTTGACCTTCACGAATCCTTGCGGCACGACGACGCTCGCCACCTGCGCGAGGAAAATGGTCTCGCCGGGTCGCACCAGGTCCGCCAACGCGGCAAACGCCTCCGGGCTCTCGTCACGAGTCGCCGCGAACACGTTCACATCGCGTACGAACCGCCGCGCCAGTGCGTTGCCTTCGGAGAGCGGCGCGTGATGCGTGCTCAGCGTCGCCCAGACAGGACGATCAAGCGGATGCATGACGCTTCTTCCCCGAGCGCAGTCGTGCGGCGCGCGTGCTGAGCGGCGCCTCGTCGAGCGCGCCTTCCAACGCGGCGAGGAGCGTGAGCAGCGATTCCGAGGGATGTGCGCATGCCTCGGCCACGGCCGCCTCGACGATGGGCCACGCCAGGCGCTTGGCGCGCGCGATGAGCTGTCGTCCGCCGGCAGTCAGCGCGATCTTGCGCACGCGCCCGTCGTCCGCCGATTGTGCGGATCGCACGAGGTCCTCCGCTTGCAGCTTCTCGAGCATGCGCGTGACACCGGGCTGGGTGATCCCCACTGCCTCGCTCAGCTCGCCCACGCTCAACGGTCCGAGCCGATCGAGCGCCGCGAGCAGCGGGAAATAGGAGGCCGGCACATCGATGCCGGCCTGCTCGAGCACGATCTGCGTCTGCGCCTGCAGCCGCTCGCCGAGGCGCTTCAGCCGCGTGCCGAGGGTCAGATAGCCCAGCTCCTTGACGACGTCCTCGACCATATAGCCATTTATATAACGGGTAATATAAATCTCGCAAGCGCATCCCAGCCCGGAGCTGCGGCTCGGCGATCCGTTTGATACCGGCAGCACGGGCGAGCCACGAGGTTGGCCTTGGAGTACCGCCTATCCTGAGTGACCTCGCGGTCGAGCCACGAAGGGTGGCCAGCCCTCCGATCTGTGGTCGCGAGTCACGCTCGCTGTCGCGCGATTGCAGACTGTCGTAGTGTCGGCGCGTACGCATCACCGGCGTACATCCAGGGGGGGGGTTCGGATGCAAAGAGAGACCACCGTTCGGGCTCGTGTGCTCGGGCTCGCAACCGCCGCTGCAGCGATCGTTGCGCTGCCGGCAGCGCTGCCGGCGCAATCCGCGGCGCCTGCGAATGCAAAGGGCCAGCCATCACCCGCACCGCTGGCCGAGGCGCCAGCGATCCCACGGAACATCGATCTCAATGCGGCCACTGAATACGGCTACGCCTTCTTTCAGCAGAAGTGCCTCACGTGTCATGGCAATCCGCAGTTCGAAAAAGCCCCGCCGCCCGAGGCGCTCTACCAGTACACACCCGAGCGCATTTACGAGTCGCTCACCACGGGCGTGATGGCCAGCGTCATCGGCAATCAGCTCACGGACGCGGAAAAGCGCGCAGTCTCCGAAACGATCACGGGCCAGCGCATCGGTGCCGCGGGCTCCGGCGACGCCGACAAGATGCCGAACCGCTGCAAGACGAACCCGCCGCTCGAGCAGGCGGCGCAACGCCCCGCCTGGAATGGCTGGGGCGCAGACGTGCAGAACACGCGGTTCCAGAGCGCTGCCGCGGCAGGCCTGACGGCGGCAGACGTCCCGAAGTTGAAGCTGCGGTGGGCATTCGGGCTGCCGAACAGCACCTCCGCGTACGCGCAACCGGCGATGGTTTTCGGACGCGTGTTCATCGGCGCCGACACGGGCTACGTCTATTCGCTGGATGCGGACACGGGATGCGTGCACTGGTCCTATCACGCGCAGCACAGCGTGCGAACGGCAATGACCCTCGGACGCGTGAAGTCACGGGGTGCGCATCGCTACGCCGTCTTCTTCGGCGATCGACACGCCAACGTGTACGCGGTCGATGCGCACACGGGCAAGCAGCTCTGGATCGCTCATCCCGAGAGCAACTTCACCGCGCGGATCACGGCTGCACCGACGTACTACGAGGGCGGGCTCTACGTGCCGCTCTCCTCGTTCGAAGAGTTCAGCGCCGCGGCGGTGACGTACGAGTGCTGCAAATCGCTCGGCGGCGTCGCGGCTCTCGATGCGAACACGGGCAAGCTGCTGTGGAAACGGTACGTCGTTCCCGAGCTCCCGAAGCCGACGTATAAGAATTCGCACGGCGTGCAGCAGTGGGGACCTGCGGGCGGCTCCGTTTGGAATTCACCCACCGTCGATCCGGTTCGGCGCGCCGTGTACTTCGGCACCGGCGATGCGACAACCTATCCGGCGATCAGCACCTCGGATGCCGTGATGGCCGTGGACATGGACAGCGGCCGCGTACTCTGGAGCTATCAGGTCCACAAGAACGACTCCTTCCTCGTGGGCTGCGGCGAGACGCCCACCGAGAATTGCCCGAAGGTCGTGGGCCCCGATTGGGACATTCCCGCATCGCCCGTACTGCGAACCCTGCCCGACGGAACGCGCCGGATCATCGTGGTGACGAAGCCGGGCGACATCCTCGCGCTCGATCCGGACAAGAGCGGCCATCTCGTGTACCGCGTGAACGTGTTCGGCACCGTCGCCGGCGACGGCGAGCCGCTGCGTCCCAACGCGCCCACTCCTCCCGGCATTTTCTGGGGAGCGGCGATCAACCAGGAGACCGCGTACTTCGGGCTCACGCGCGGCGGCGTGGGAGCGCTCGACATCGCAACCGGCAAGCGCCTGTGGCTGAACCCGTTGGACACGGAGCGGAATGTGTCCTACGGATCCGCGACGACAGCGTTTCCCGGCGTCGTGCTGCAAGGAGCATCCAACGGGACGTTGCACGCCGTCTCCACGGAGGATGGCCGCTCGCTGTGGTCGTTCGACACTCGCCGCGAATTCGAAACGGTGAATGGCGTGAAGGCGCGCGGGGGATCCATCAGCGCGCCCGGGCCCATCGTCGCGGACGGCATCGTCCTCGTTGGTTCCGGCTACGCTATCTTGGGAGGCACCCCTGGGAACGTGTTGCTGGCCTTTTCGGCGAAATAGTTGAAGGGGGAGCGAGCGCCTTCTCACATGATGGTCGACGCAACAGGCGCCGAGGTGGCCGTCGTCTTGGCTACGCATCGTTGTGCCACAATGCGTCCCGCTTTTGCAGACTCGAGATACGACCCATGGCCAAAGCGTATTGGATTTCCTGCTATCGCCAGATCAACGACCCCAGCAAGCTGGCGGCGTATGCCAAGCTCGCCGGGCCCGCCATCGAAGGCGGCGGTGGACGCTTCCTCGCGCGCGCACCCGCCGCGAAGGCTTACGAGGACGGCAAAGCGGAGCGCACGGTCCTCATCGAGTTCGATTCGGTGGAGCAAGCTGTTGCGGTTCACGACAGTGCCGCGTATCAAGAGGCGCTCGCCGCGTTGGGCGACGGCGCCGTGCGCGACATGAGAATCGTGCCGGGGGTGTAGGGTGCTCGTCATGAGAAGAGTGGCTCTCGCGCTCGCCGCGATCGCGATCACATCGGCCGCGGCATCTGCGAGCGAAAGTGCCAAGCCGGTGCCGTGCACCTCGCTCACCTCGTTCAAGGTGCCGGGCGTCGACATGGCGATCACCCAGGCGGCCGTCGTGCCGGCGGGTCCGATTCCCGCGCTGCCCAACTCGCCGACCTACGAGGGCACGTTGCCCGCGTATTGCCGCGTCGACGGCGTCATCGACCAGCGCACCGGACGCAACGGCAAGCCCTATGCGATCGGGTTCGCCGTCGCGATGCCCGAGAGCTGGAATGGCCGCTTTCTCTTTCAAGGCGGTGGCGGACTGAACGGCTCGGTGGCGCTACCGCTGGGCGGCACCGCGTCTGGCACGCAACCCGCGCTCGCGCGCGGCTTCGCCGTCGTGACGACCGATAGCGGGCACAAGGGCGTGGTCTTCGACGGCAGCTTCTTCGAAGACCAGGAAGCGACCGTCAATTTTCTGTATCAAGCGATCGGCAAAGTCGCGCCGGTGGGCAAGGCGATCGTCGCGGCTCACTACGGTAAACCCGCCGCTCACTCGTACTTCGTCGGCTGCTCCACCGGCGGGCGCGAGGCGATGATGATGTCGCAGCGCTATCCGCGCTTTTTCGATGGCATCGTTGCCGGTGCGCCCGCCATGCGCACGAGCTTCTCCAATCTTGCAGACAAGTACGTCACGGTCGCGCTGAACGCGGTCGCGCCGAAGGACGCGGCGGGCAAGCCGCTCACCGCGCTTGCGCTTTCCGAGCGCGACAAGAAGCTCGTCATCGATTCGTTCCTCGCCGCCTGCGATGCGCGCGACGGCCTGGCCGACGGCATGGTCTTCGACGTGAAAGGCTGCGACTTCAGTCCGCTCGCGCTCGCGTGCAAGGGCCCGAAGACGGATGCGTGCCTCACGCCCGAGCAGGCCGCCGCAATCGCGAAGGCGTTCGCCGGCCCGAAGGATTCGCGGGGCGTGCAGGTCTATCCCGGTTTCTTCTACGACACGGGAATCGCGGCGAAAGTGGGCATCCCGGGTCTGCTGAATCCAGGGCCGAGTCCCGTAGGTCCGCCCACCTTCGAGACCGAGATGGATGTAGATCGCGCGGCACTCGTCGCTGCCACACCGAGCGCGGCCGTCGGAGACACGGCGCATTGGACGCAGCTCGACACCTTCTCGGGTCATGGCGGCAAGATCATCTATTACCACGGCGTGAGCGATCCGTGGTTCTCCGCGCAGGACACGGTGCGCTACTACGAGGAGATGGTCACGGCCAACGCGCAGCAGGCGGCCACCTCGAGCTTCAGTCGGCTCTACCTCGTGCCGGGGATGGGCCATTGCTCAGGCGGTGAAGCAACGCTGGATCGCTTCGATCTGCTCACGCCCGTCGTGAGCTGGGTGGAAAAAGGCGTCGCGCCGGAGGGCATCGTGGCGACGGGCCGCGCGTTCCCGGGGCGGAGCCGGCCGCTCTGTCCGTATCCGCAGCACGCCCACTACAAGGGCAGCGGCGATCCGCAGAGCGCAGCGAGTTTCGAGTGTCGTGAGTGAGCCGCCCGGCAGCGCGTAGACGACGCGCTGCCTACTCCTTGGATTTCAGGCTCTCCTGATTGGCCTCGATGAACGCCTTGATCTCGTCTGCCATCGAGAGCAGCTTCAGCCACTGTTCCTTGTACAGCGTGACGGGGAAGCGGCCCATCCCATAGACCGACAGCGCGCCCTTCTCGCTCACCTTCATCGCGAGCTTGCCGCGCCCGGACTTCTTCAGCAGCTCGTTCTCTGCGCGCAAGCGCTGCAGCTCGGCTTGGAGATCTTCGTCTGACACGGAGTGGCTCCGGCAGTGGGAACAGGAGGGGCCGCGATTATAAGCCGCGCGATCGCGTTGGCCACATGCGGTTGAAAATGCCATCCCGCAGCACGAGATGGCGTAGCGCGGCGAGCACGTGCACGACGATCAGTGCCACGAAGATATAGGACGTGACGACGTGCGTGGCATTGAGCGCGTTGTAGATGGTTTCGCTCTCGAAGCCCCACGGCGGCAATTTCACCGCGTTGAAAAAGTTGACGCCGTACTTGCTGAAGTTGGAGGCGGTATAACCCGAGAGCGGCATGATCAGCATGCAGACGTAGAGCGCCCAGTGACTCAGGTGCGCGGCCGCGCGCTCCCAGGACGGTCGCGATGCGGGCAGCTCCGGCGCCGGATGGGTCAGTCGCCAGTACCACCGAAACAGGATCAGCACCCCCAGCACCATGCCGACGGACTTGTGATAGTTCACGACGATGGTGCGCGGGGGCGTTCCGCGCGGCACGCCTTCCAGATACCAGCCGAAGGCGATCTGACCGAGCAGCAGAATGGCGAGGAGCCAGTGCAGAGCAATGGCGGTTCGGGTGTATCTCGTTGTCGCGGTTGTCACGGGAGTCATCCGCCGATCTTACTGCGTACGGCGCAACGGTGTGCCATCAGGTGAAGAAGAAGCGCACGATGTGGAAGAACACCGGTGCGGCGAAACTCACCGAGTCCATGCGATCCAGCATGCCGCCGTGACCGTCGATCATCACGCCCCAGTCCTTTGCGCCAAGGCCGCGCTTCACGGCCGAGAGTGTGAGCCCCCCGAGCACACCCAGCGTCACGATGACGAACGAGATCGCGAGCGCCTGCACCGGCGTGAACGGCGTCATCCACGCCAGCGCGCCGCCGATCAGCGTGGTGCTGAGGCCGCCGCCGATCAATCCCTCCACCGTTTTCGAAGGGCTGACCCTGGGCGCGAGCTTCGTGCGGCCGAAGAGCTTGCCGAACACGTATTGCAGGACATCGCTCAGCTGCACGATCAACAGCAGATACAGCAGCAGGAGCGGATTGGAATCCTCGTAGCCGGGAATCTTCAGAAGCAGCAGCGCAGGCCCATAGCTGATGCAGTAAATGCAGATCATCGTGGCCCACTGAATCTTCGAGGAGCGCTCGAGGAACTCCTGCGTGTCGCCTGCGAACGCCGCTGCGGCCGGCAGCAGCAGGAAGCCGTATACGGGGATGAAGATCGCGAACGTGCCGTACTGTTCGTACCCGATGAGTATGTACTGCGCCGGCAAGAGCACGAAGAAGGCGAGCACGAGCGGAACGTAGTCGCTGGCCCGCGTGGGCGTCAGCGTGATGAACTCGCGCAACGCGAAGAAGGAGACGAGCCCGAACAGGACCAGCGTTGCGGTTTTCCCGAGCGCGAACGCAACGGCGAGCACGACGATCATCACCCACCACGCGTTCACTCGCGCTCTCAGGTTGTCGAGGGTTGCGCGGCTGCGCTCCGAGCCGGCGCGCTTGCTCAACAGGGCGCCAATGAGCGAAGCGAGCACGAGCACCACGAGGATGCCGCCAAAGAGCCAGATGAGTTTCTGCTGCGCAGTCATCGCATCACGCCTGGGCCGCGCCGGCGAGGTTGATCACCGCGTCGCGCGCGCGCTCGAGAAATGCCTCCTTCGTTTCGCCGGCCGCGAGCGCCAGCGGCGCGCCGAAGCGGACGGTGCATGTCAGCGGAATCGGCAACAGCGCCCCCTTCGGCAAGCTGCGATGCAGATTCTCGAGATACACCGGCACGAGCTGAACCGTCGGAAACTGCGCAGCGAGGTGATACAGCCCGCTCTTGAAGGGCGCGGGCACCGCGCTGGCCCCGCGCGTCCCTTCCGGAAAGATGATCAGCGACTCCCCCGATTGCAGCGTCTCGATGAGCGGGGCCAGCGGGTTCGCATTCGGGTCCGAGCGCGTGCGGTCGATGAGCACGGCGCGCAGCGCTTGCGTTGCGAGGTAGCGGCGCACGCCCCTGCCCCAGTAGTCCTTCGCAGCCACCGGATGCGTCTTGTAGCGAAGGCGGATGGGCAGTGCCGCCCAGATGGCCACCGTGTCCATGTGGCTCGTGTGATTCGCGAAGTAGATGCGCTGGACGGGTTCCGGCCCGCAGCCGATCCAGCGAGGGAATGCCCCCACGAGCAGCTTCACGAGACCCGTGAACAGAAAGCTGGATAGCCGCACGCGACTACCGTGCCCGCAGCTGCCGCGCGATCGCGACGGTGCGTGTCGCGCATGTGATCATCGAACCCACCGCGATGATCCACGCGGCCGCGGTCAGCGCCCAGAGGGACCCGCGCACCCACCATTCGATGGCGCCGAGCACGCACGCACCGGTGAGCACGGCCATGCGATGCGGCTTCGCCAGCGGTCCGCGAAAATCTTGCGGCAAGCCCAGCGACCCGCCGAGCACGCGGATATACGCGGTCACGGCGGCCGCGAGCGCGCCGAACCAGCCGAGCCACGCCACATCGATCGCGTAGCCGAGCGCGACGATGAAGAGCGAGTCGGCGACGCGATCCGGAATCTCGTTGTAGAGCGCGCCCGTCGGCGACCGGCGCTTGCCTTCGATCGCCACCATGCCGTCGAGCAGGTTACAGAGCAGGCGCAGTTGCACGCACGCGGCGACCGCTAGCAAACCCACTCCGTTTTGGATACACACGAGCAAGGTCGCGCCGCCCGCCGCGAACAGGATGCTGAGCAGCGATATCGCGTTGGGCGAGAGGCCGGACCGAACGAGCACGCCGGCAAGGAACCTCGCCCACGCGGTGGATCGCGAGGTGAGCGGGCGGCGGTTGGCGAGCGGATTGGAGTCGTCGGCGGCGCTGCTCATGACTTCCGCAGTCTTTCTTATGTGCGCATCGTACTCCACCGCGCGATTGAACATAGCATCGGGACGGCGACTTTTTTTTTGAGAACCAGTTCCGCCCCGGATGCGTGCGGCCGCCGCGAACTGCGCAGACAATTCCGACGCGGGTGCTCACGAGCTGATGCCTATGACGAGCGCGACATTGCCGGCCGACGGCGAACCTGTCTCCTTCGAGCTGCCGCCGCCCGCGGCGGCATCCCAGCCCTACGAGCTGACGTTACCCGAGGACACGGCCTTCGAGCTGGCGACGCTCGAGCGGCGCGTCGCGACGCGTGAAGTCATCCGCGTTCGGGCCCGCATTTCACCGGACGGATTGCCGCCTCTCGAGGCGCACACCATCGATCTCTCCTCGCACGGGCTTGCCGTCACTTCGGCACAACCTCTGAACGTCGATCACGAGTGCAGCGTGGAGCTCGGCATCAGCGTGCCCGAGCTGGCACCTCCGCCGCCGCTGCGGGCCTCCGTGCGTTATTGCGCGCGCCTGCGCGAGGATCAGTACCGCATCGGCATGAAGTTCACGACCGTGAGCGTCGAGGCCGCGGAGCTGCTCGTCGCGGTGCTCGGGCTCTAGGGATCGGGTCTGGTGGTGGGAGTCGAGCGCTCGGGTCGAGTGCTCGAGTCTAGCGCTCGGAGTTCTAGCGCTCGGAGTTCTAGCGCTCGGACTTCTGGTGCTCGGACTTCTGGTGCTCGGACTCTAGCGCCCCGATTCGGGCGCCCGGTCAGGGCGTGCCGCTTCCGTACGGGCGCGTGATGATTTCCAGGTAGTGCCCATCCGGATCGTTCCAGTAGACACCGCGTCCGCCGTCGTTGTGATTGATCTCGCCGGGATGGCGGTGGGCGGGGTCCGCCCAATACGGCAGGTTGCGCTCCCGAATGCGGGCGAAGATCTGATCGAACTCCGGCTCGCTCACGAGGAACGCGTAGTGCTCGACGATGATCTCGTCGGGCTCCGCCTGAATGAACGCGAGTGTCACGCCGTTGGCGAGGTCCACGTCCATGAACGGGCCGAAGCGCTTCGGCGGAGGAAGCCCGAGGATCTCCGACAAGAACGTTGCGGACGCCACCGGGTCGCGGCAGTTAACGATGGTGTGGTTCAGGTGGATTGCCATGCGCGCCTTCGCCCTGCAGATGAGTGCTATGGTAAGCGCTGTAACGGATGCCGGATACGCAGTGCTGTTCCGCAGGATTGGTTCTCTCATCGCCGCGCTCATGCTCGGTGCTGCCGCCGCGCTCGCGCCTGCTGCCGAACGTGTCGCGCACTGGGCGCCGCCCGCCATCGCAAGTCCCCTGTTCGAGTCTCATGCGGCGTTCGATCCGGTCACCGGGGATTTGCTTTTCGTGCGCAGCTCGAAAGAGTTTCGCGGCTGGCACATCCTCGAGAGTCGCTGCGGACCGCAAGGCTGGCGCGAGCCCCAGCCGCCGGCGTTCGCCGCTCCCGGGCTCGAGGCCGATCCGTTCTTCACGGCAGACGGGCGCTGGTTGTACTTCATCTCGACACGCGCGAGCGGAATCGCCAGCGCTGAGCACCTGGACATCTGGCGGATGCACCGCGACCCCACGGGGAAGTGGAGCGCTCCCGAACGGCTGCCGGAGCCGGTGAGCTCGCCCGGCGCGGAGTGGTTTCCGCGACCGGCCGCGGACGGCTGGCTGTACTTCGGTTCGGACCGGCCTGGCGGCCACGGCAAGACGGATATCTGGCGCGCGCGCCAGGACGCGAAGGGGCAATGGCGGGTCGAGAACGCGGGCGCCGCGATCAACGGGCCGGGCAACGAATACGAGGCGCTGCCGTCGCCGGATGGCAAGCGCCTCATCGTCGAAGCCGATGAGGGTTACTTCGAGTCCGATCGGGTCGGCGAAGGCTGGTCACCACGGCGCCGACTCGGCGCGGCGATCAACGTGAACGGCAGCGAGATCGGTGCGCTGTTCTCGCCGAGTGGGCGCAGTCTGCTGTTCGCGCGCGACACGAAGAGCGACGACTCGGGAGAGCTCTTCGTCTGGCACCTGCAGGGCACGGAGGATTGGCCACCTCGGTGTCCGCGATGACGCGCAATTCCGCTGCTTGCGAACGTGCCGCTTTCGCCACATGACGCTTGCCTCAGCCATCGGCACGGGACCTCGAGGTTCGCGGACCCGCGCGAACCACCGCGGCGGCTAATGCCACGGTCCCGATGCAGGCAGACCGCATGGGGCCGTTGGCCTAGAATGCCCCGCCGAGGCGACGCATTTCGCCTCGAACGAAGCGGAGGCGCCATGGCGACCTGGACACCGGATCCGACGTTCTACCCCTCCGCGCGAATGGCGATGCAGGCGCCGCCGGAGAAGCTGGCCTACATGGCGATTCTCAACGTCGAGGGCAATCAGCCCGATGCGCTCGGCGTCGTGGACCTCGATCCCCAATCCTCGACCTACGGCGAGCTCATCAATCGCGTGCCGATGCCGAATGCCGGCGACGAGCTGCATCATTTCGGCTGGAATGCGTGCAGCTCTGCGCTCTGCCCCTATGCGCCGCATCCGCATGTGGAGCGGCGTTACCTGATCGTGCCGGGCCTGCGTTCCTCGCGCATTCACATCCTCGATACGAAGCGCGATCCGCGCGCGCCGGAGATCGTGAAAGTCATCGAGCCGGAAGACGTGCATCGGCGCTCCGGCTACTCGCGTCCGCACACTCTGCATTGCGGACCGGAAGGCATCTACGTGAGCGCGCTCGGCGCGCCCGACGGCGGCGGTCCCGGCGGCATCTTCATGCTCGATCACGACGCGTTCGATGTGCTCGGCCGCTGGGAAGTGGACCGTGGTCCGCAGCAGCTCGCGTACGACTTCGCCTGGCACCTCGGTCACGACGTGCAGATCACCAGCGAATGGGGCACGCCCAACATGATCGAGAACGGGCTCGTGCCCGAGCTGCTGCTCGGCTCGAAGTACGGGCACCAGCTGCACGTGTGGGACCTGCGCCGGCGCAAGCACGTGCAGGCGCTCGATCTCGGCGCGGAACAGCAGCTCGTGCTCGAGCTGCGTCAGGCGCGCGATCCGACCAAGGCGTACGGCTTCGCCGGCGTCGTCATCAGTCTGAAGGACCTGTCCTCCTCGGTGTGGCTGTGGCATCGCGCGAACGGACAGTGGGCTGCGCAGAAAGTGATCGAGATTCCGGCGGAGCCCGCGGACCCCGATCAGCTGCCGCCGCTGTTGAAAGGGTTCAAGGCCGTGCCGCCGCTCGTCGCGGACATCAACCTCTCGCTCGACGATCGATTCCTGTACGTGTCCTGCTGGGGCACGGGTGAGATCCGCCAGTACGAGGTGTCGGATCCGTTCCACCCGCGGCTCACGGGGTCCGTGCGGCTGGGCGGCATCGTGAATCATTCGTCGCACCCGGCGAGCGGGCCGCTGAACGGCGGACCGCAGATGGTCGAGGTGAGCCGCGACGGCCGGCGCGTCTACTTCACGAACGGGTTGTATCGGTCGTGGGACGCGCAGTTCTATCCCGAAGGCATCCAGGGCTGGATGGTGAAGTGCGACGCGGACCCGAACGGCGGGCTGAAGCTCGATCCGGAATTCTTCCTCCCGGCCGAGCAGGGCTTCCGCACGCACCAAGTTCGCTTGCAGGGTGGCGACGCGTCGTCGGATACGTTCTGCTATCCGTGATCGTTGAAGCGGCGGCTGCGTCGACGGCGCCCCGTGCGCCGCGCCGAGAGTGAACGCGACATGGCCGTGGGTGGCGCTCGCCGGACTGGGCGCCTTTCACGGATTGAACCCGGCCATGGGCTGGCTGTTCGCAGTCGCACTCGGGTTGCAGCGAAAGAGCCGCGGTGCCGTGCTCCTGGCGTTGTTGCCGATCGCGGCGGGGCATGCGCTCTCGGTCGCGATTGTCATCGCGGGTATTGGCTTACTGCGCACCTTCGTTGATCTCACAGTGCTCGAGGTGAGCGCAGCTCTTGCGCTCATCGCGTTCGGCGT
>DASTRY010000054.1:0-102067 GCA_035760965.1 Steroidobacteraceae bacterium
GCGCCCACGGTGCTCGCGAACGCGCCGATGCGATCGAGCGAGCGCCGATCCGTGTAGATGAACGGCTTGCCGAGCTTCTTGGCGATCCGCAGCAGCTTGTGCCGATGCTCGTCACTGATGCCGAGCGCCACCGGCACCGGAACGATGCCGCCGAGCACCGCCGCCCAGAACGCGTCGATGAATTGCTCGTTGTTGCCGAGAAAGAGGATCAGCTTGTCGCCACGCTTCGCGCCGAGCTTCTGCAGGTGATAGAGGATGCCGAGCGCGCGCTCGTACAGCTCGCCGTAGCTGACGGCGCGCTCCTCGTTCTCACCTTCCAGATACGTGATGGCGCGCGGCGCCGTGCGGTTGCTGTCGAGCAGCTCCGTAAGCGTAGTCGCAGAGGTCATTCAGCGGCGTTCCAGCTTCATGTACAAGGGGTGCTTCGTGCGCAGGTTGATCTGCGCTTCGAGCTCGATGGGCCGGTCGGTCGCGTACGTGAGCCGATAACGGCGCGCGACCTTGTACAGGTGCATCAGCATTTCGTAAAGGGCGAGGCTTTCGCCGATGCAATGCCGCGGGCCCGCGGCGAACGGCATGTAGGCGAAGCGTGGCCGTTCGGCCTCGTGCTCCTTGTCGAAGCGCTCCGGTCGAAACGCGTCCGGCTCTTTCCAGAATTTCGGGTGCCGGTGGAGGATGTAAGGGCTCAGCATCACGCTCGTGCCCGCGGGGATCTCGTAGCCCGCAAGCACGTCCGGGCCGATGGTGCGGCGGGAAAGAATCCAGCCCGGTGGATACAGCCGCAGCGCCTCGTCGATCACGCGATGCGTGTATCCGAGCGCTTCCATTTCCGCGAGGCTCGGCGCGTCGATCACCGGCGTCGCGGCCAGCTCCTCGGCGAGCTTCGCGTCCGCCTCCGGGTGCTGCGACAGCAGGTACCACGTCCAGTTGAGCGCGCTCGCCGTCGTTTCGTGGCCGGCGACGACGAGCGTCATCACTTCGTCGATGAGCTCGCGCTCGCTCATCCCTTCGCCGGTTTCCTTGTCGCGCGCGTTCATGAGCATGCCGAGGAAGTCCGGGTGCTCCTCGCGGTTCTCGCGCCGGCGCTTCACGAGGTCCGCGATCACCTTGCCGAGCTGGCGGAACTTGTATGCGAACTGCAAGTTTCTCGCGGTGTCCTTGGTCACGACGTCGAACGGGTTGCCGCCGGTCTGGCTCGCGAGCCGATCGAGATCGGGGCCGAAGATCGAGCGCAGGACGATTTCGAGCGTGAGCTCGCTCATGTCATCGGTGACGTTGACGAGCTCCCCGCGCGCGGCCTGCGCTTCCCACTTCGTGATCAGGCGATCGTTCGCCGCCGCGATCGTTTGCGCGAATCCGGTGATCACGCGGCGGTGGAACATCGGTTGCATCATGTAGCGCTGGCGCTTCCAGAACTCGCCCTCGCTCGTCATGATGCCGTTGCCAAGAAGAATCTTGACGCGATCGAGCCCGACGCCCTTGGTGTAGTTGCGATGATTCGAGACGAGCACGCGCTTCACGTCATCCGGATGATTGATGACGTACGTGTACGACTTGCGACCGGGCGCGTAGACCCGATAGATGTCGCCGTAGCGCGCGAACAGCTCCTGCATCCGCTCCAGCGAATCGTCGGTGGAGCCGATGTCGAACTGCAGCTCGGACTCGGGCGGGTGGCGATGTGCGTGATCGGTGGCGGTCATGCAAGTGACTGAAAATGACAGCGTAATCTTATATTACTCGCACCTTGCCGGGGATTGGCCGGATGAGCGAGCGGCGCTGTTCCAGCGCGCGCTTCCCTATGCCAAGCGCCTCGCGACGGATGCGCAGGAGATCGAGGGACGGCGTACGCTCGCGGGTGTCTCGCTTGCGCGACGCGCGCTCGCGACGCTGCTGGGGCGCGAGGTGCCGGCGCGCGATTTCGCGTTTCCCGACGGCGGCAAACCGCATGTTCCCGGCGCGCCGGACTTCAGCATCGCGCACTCGGGGTGGTGGGTCGGCTGCGCCGCGATCGGGATGGGCCGCGTGGGATTCGACGTCGAGATCGAGCAGCCCGGCATCGAGCAGACCGTGCGTCTCCTCTGCGGACCGGAGGAAGCGCGCGCGCTCACGCCCGAGAGCGCGCTCGCACGCTGGGTGGCGACCGAGGCGGCTCTCAAGGCGTTCGGCGCGTCCGTTCGCGAGGCGCCGCTCGTGGAGTTTCGCGCCGGGCAGGCGTTCTTCCGCGGCGAGCCGCTGCACGGTACGCCCGTGGACGCGTTCGAAGGCGCCGCGGCGTGCGTGATGACGAGCCGCCCGGTGTGCGCCATCGAGCTACACAGCGTGCCGCTCGCAGACCTCTTCTAGCAGGCCCTAGCTCGCCCGGCGCCTTGTTTCGCCGCGCCCGATCGCCGAAACTGCGCGCTTTTCGCGCGGACCCATTCTGTCCATCCACGCCAGTGCGCCAACCATGACCGAACCCGCCCCGGGCGGCGGCCTGCGCAACTCCATCTACAGGCGCATCTCGCGCTCCGGACGCCGCATGACTCCGTGGCGCCGCATGCTCTATGCGGTCATCGTGCCGCTCGGCATTGGCATCATCCGCTTGTGGTGGCTCATCTGCCGTGTGGTGCGTGTGGAGGGCGCGGAGCATCTGGATGCGGCGCTCGCGAAGGCGAAGTCGCTGGTGCCGTGCTACTGGCACCAGCATCAGCTCTTCTGCGGCAAGTACCTCGTGGACCAGCGCGCGCGCGGGCTGCAGGTGGGCTGGCTCATCAGCCCGTCGGTGGACGGCGAGATCGGCGCGATGATGGTGCGCCGGTTCGGCGGGCATGTGATCCGCGGGTCCTCGACGAGCACCGGCGCGCGCGCGCTGCGCGACTACTACGAAGCGCTGGTCAAGCAGAACGTATCGCCCGTCATCACGCCGGACGGCCCGCGCGGCCCGCGTTTCGAGTTCAAGCCCGGCGCGATTCTGCTCGCGCAGATGTCCCAGCGGCCGATCCTGCCGATGGCGTACGCGGCCTCGCGCGCGTGGCTCATCAAGTGGGACAAGTTCGTGATCCCGTGGCCCCTCTCGCGAGTGGTCATCGCGATCGGGGCGCCGGTGTACGTGCCGCGAGTGACGGATGCCGCCGCCATCGAGCGTCTGCAGCAGGAGTTGAAGGCGGAGTTGAAGAGGCTCTACGGCATTGCGCGGGCATCACTCGAAGGAAAGAAGCAATGACGTGCGTGGTGACCGCGCCGGAGACGCAGTCGTGACCGACGTGACGGCCGGCGCGCCTGCGAGGTGGATGGAAGGCGCAGCACCGGGTACCCCGGCGCCATCGAGCGCCGCGTCGCCGCTGGAAATCTCGGTCGTCGTGCCGGTGTGCAACGAGGCGGAAAACGTCGGCCCGCTCGCCCAGGAGATCGCGAACGCGCTGGCCGGGCGCGCCTTCGAAGTGCTGTTCGTCGACGACGGCAGCACCGATGGGACGGCGGCGGCCGTGCTCGCCGCGCGCGCCTCGATCCCGCAGATCCGGCTGCTGCGCCACTCGTTCCGAAGCGGGCAGAGCGCCGCGGTCACCACCGGCGTGCGCTACGCGCGCGCCGAGTGGATCGGCACGCTCGACGGCGATGGCCAGAACGATCCCGCCGACCTGCCGAAGCTGCTCGCCGCGCGACTCGATCCTGCCAACGCCGACGTCGTCCTGTTCCAAGGCCATCGCACCACGCGCAAGGACACGGGCTTCCGCCGTTTCCAGTCGCGCGTCGCGAACGGTGTCCGCTCGCGGTTGCTCGGCGACGGCACGCCGGATACCGGCTGCGGGATCAAGCTGATGCAGCGAGCCGCGTACCTGGAGCTGCCGAAGTTCGATCACATGCACCGCTTCCTGCCGGCGCTGTTCCAGCGCGCCGGCGGCCGTGTGATCTCGGTGCCGGTGAATCACCGCCCGCGCGCGCGCGGCACGTCCAAGTACGGGATGCTGGATCGATTGTGGGTCGGCATCGTCGACATCGGCGGCGTCATGTGGCTGCGCCGGCGGTACAAGCCCGGACTCGCCGTCCGCGAGGAATGACCCTATGAACGAGGTTCTCGGCACTCCCTTTGGCGTCGTGCTGACGCCGTGGAAGATCATCGGCTATCTCGGCGTGTTCCTGTTCGCCGGGCGTTGGGTGGTACAGGTCATCGCCACGCGCAAGCACAAGCGGCCGGTGATGCCGCGTTTGTTCTGGGTGATGAGCGTGGCGGGTAGCGCGCTGCTGCTTTCCTATTTCATCTGGGGCAAGAACGATTCGGTGGGGGTGCTCTCGAATCTGTTCCCCGCGGCCGTGGCCGTTTACAACCTCGTGATGGACCTGAAATCCGGCGGACTCGCGCGAGAGAGGGCGAGTGACTGACCCGGCGGACGCAGCGGCCCGCGTCGGGAACGCTCCGCAGGTATCCGGCGGCGCGAGTGCGCTGAAGAGCGCGACCGTCGCGGACTTGCTCTGGCTGCTGCTCGCGGTGCTCGTCGTTGTCGGCACGGGCATCGGCGTGCGCAATCCTTGGCCCGCCGACGAGCCGCGCTTCGCGCTCATCGCGCGCGACATGGTCGGTACGGGCGACTGGCTGTTTCCGCGCGTCGGCGGCGATCTCTATCCCGACAAGCCGCCGGTCTTCTTCTGGCTCCTCGCCATCGGCTACTGGCTCACGGGATCGTTGCGCGCCTCGTTTCTGATCCCATCGTTCATCGCCGCGTGCGCCGTCGCCGGTCTGATCTACGATCTCGGTCGGCGATTATTCGGGCGGGCGGCCGGTCTCGCCGCGGCCCTCACACTCGTCTTCACGATCCAATTCGCGCAGACGATGCGCGGTGCGCAGATCGACCCTACGCTGTGCGCGCTCACCACGCTGTCGCTCTACGGGTTACTGCGGCACCTGCTGCTGGGCCCGGCGTGGCGCTGGTACTTCGTCGGCGGCGTCGCGGCGGGGCTCGGCGTCGTGACGAAAGGTGTCGGCTTCCTGCCGCTGCTCGTGCTGCTGCCCTATGCGTTCTTTCGGAAGCGCGGGTTCACTGGCATCCCCCAGTTCCTCGGCGGCATGCGCTGGGCGCTCGTCGCGCCGGGATTCCTGCTCGGCGTCGCCATATGGCTCGTGCCGATGCTCACCGCGGTCGCACTCAGCAACAATCCATCGCTCGTCGCCTATCGCAACGAGATCCTCTTCCACCAAACCGTCGAGCGGTACGCCGCCGCATGGCATCACGTCGAGCCCTGGTACTACTTTCTCGTCGAAGTGATCCCGCCGCTCTGGCTGCCGCTCAGCCTGCTGCTGTTCTGGTTGGTGCCGAGGTGGAAGGGCGCGTGGCAGTCGCGTGATGCGCGCGTGTGGCTGCCGCTTGCCTGGACGATCCTGACCACGATCTTCTTCTCGCTCAGCACCGGCAAGCGCGGCGTCTATCTCTTCCCGGCGTTGCCGGCGGCGGTGCTCGCAGCGGCTCCCTATCTACCGGACCTCTATCAGCGCAGGGGAGTAGGGCGCGCGAGTCTCGCGCTCGCGGCCGTGCTCGTTCTCGGCGCGCTCGGTGTGCTGATCGCCGCCCTGAGTGGCGGCCATCTTCGCGAGACACTCAGCAACAGCGTGGGGGATTACCGCACGCCGCTCATCGCCTTTCTGGTTCCGAGCGTCATCGCGTGGATTGCCTGCGCCGTGCGCCGACCGGTCCTCGCCTGGCCCGCAGTGTTTGCAGTGCTTGCCGTCGTCGTCTCGTACACGGTGCTGCCGAGGCTCGACGGCGAGCGCTCGACGCGCGTGTTCATGAAGCACGTCCTCGCCGAAGTGCCGCGCGGCACGGAGCTCGCGGTGGCCGCCTACAAGGAGCAATTTCTCCTGTACCTCGACCGACCCATCGTGAACTTCGGTCACGCGCGCTGGCGCGAGGGAGGCCAGGAGATGTACGACGCCGCCGCCTGGCTCAATGCGCGGCCGGGGCGTGTGCTGCTCCTGCCGGAATCGTCGGTCGAGCCGTGCTTCGGGCAGACCCTGAGACGGTATGCCGGCGAGGCGAGCGCGGACCGGTGGGTGCTGGCGAGCGGCATGGCCGAGGCGTCGTGCGCGGCCAAGGGCCACGCGAGCCGCGCCATCCTTTACCGGCCGCCGCGCCTGGATGCGGGATGAACGGTCGCTAATCCGAATGCCGACAGGACGTTAGCTTGTGTTCCTGCCTAGCTATGCGAGAATCGGTCGCAATCCACGGAAAACAAATACCGTGAACTGTGTCGTGAGTCGTGGCGGCGTGCCGCCCACCTGCCAGAATCCGCGGCCGTACTGGGGAGAGAACACACCGGATGTCGATCCTGCCGCCCGATAAAACATCGGAGTTCACGGCTTCGGACATCTTGTCCGCGGATGCATGGAATGGTCGCACGACCAAGCCGGCCCTGGGCCTCGACGTCGCCTGCACCAAGATCGCCGTCGACTTTCAGAACATGCGGCGGCCCGGCGTCGAGGAGACGATCCGGCGCAATCTCGAGCTGCTGCGGGAGGCCACCTCCAGCGACTGCGCCTTCGCCGCCGTCCTGAACCAGGAAGAGCTGACCTTCGAGGACGTCCAGGTCGCGCGCAGCGCCTTCGCCCAGTGCCGCCCGGAAGCCCTCCGGGGCGAAAGTCTCGATCGGTTCCCCTGGCTCAAGTCCCGCACCGAGCATCTGCGCCTCTCCGAGCTGCGCGACTCGACGGCGCCGCGCCGGGAGCAAATGGCCGAAGCGCACCGCTTTTCCGAGTTGCAGATCGGCTCGTGCCTGCTCGTCGCCTTCCGGGTGCAAGGCAAGCCCGCGGGCTTCCTCGGCCTCGTGCACGACCTGCCGCGCGGCGCTTGGGACGTGAACCTGCAATTGATGCTGAAGCTCATCGGGACGTCGCTCGCGACGGGCCTCGAGCGCATCCGCATCGAAGCGCGCCTCGCGAAGCTCGAGGAGCGCGCCGCGCTCTCGCAGGCGGCCGCCAACGACGGCCTGTGGGACTTCGACGTCGAGAGCAACGAGGTCTACTTCTCGCCGCGCTGGAAAGCCATGCTCGGCTACGGCGACGACGACATGCGCGGCTCGCCGGACTGGCGCAGCCTCGTCCATCCGGACGATCTGTCGCGCGTGCAAGCGGCGATCCGCGATCACGTCGCCGGCAAGACGCCGATCTTCGAGAGCACCCATCGCATGCGCCACCAGAACGGCGAATGGCGCTGGGTCGTGAGTCGCGCGCAGGCGCGCGTCGACAAGCACGGGCGGCTGCTGCGGCTCGTCGGCGTCGAGCTCGACGTCACCGAGCGCAAGATCTACGAGGAGGCGCTGTTCCGCGAGAAGGAGAGCGCGCAGATCACCCTGCAGTCGATCGGCGACGGCGTCATCACGACGGACGCGAGCTCGACCATCGACTACATCAATCCCGTCGCCGAGGAGCTGACGGGCTGGCGGCTCGAGGATGCGATGGGGCGGCCCGTCGAGGAGATCTTCCGCGCGTTCCACGAGGAGACGTGCGAGCCGCTCGAGAATCCCCTGACCGTTTCCATCCGCCGCATCCGGCCGATCAAGTCCGTGCGGCCGATGCTGCTCATCCGCCGCGACGGCAACGAGCTCTACGTCGAGAGCACCGCCGCGCCGATTCGCGACGGCTCCGGTCATGTCGCGGGCGGCGTGCTCGTGTTCCACGACGTGAGCGAGTCGCGCGAGCTGAACCGCCGGCTCTCGTATCACGCGAGCCACGACCTGCTCACGGGGCTCGTCAACCGCCGCGAGTTCGAAGCGCGGCTCGAGCGCGCGCTGAAGAGCGCGAAGGCGCGGGAAGCCTCGTACGCGCTCTGCTACCTCGACATCGACCAGTTCAAGATCGTCAACGACACCTGCGGCCACAGCGCCGGCGACGCGCTGCTCGGTCAGGTCGGCGCGCTCTTGAAGTCGAAGGTCCGCTGGCGCGACACGCTGTCGCGACTCGGCGGCGATGAGTTCGGCATTCTGCTCGAGAGCTGCTCGCTCGATGAGGCGATGCGCACCGCCGAAGCGCTGCGCGAGGCCGTGCGCAATTTCCGCTTCACGTGGGAGGACCGCGTGTTCCGGCTCGGCGCGAGCATCGGCGTCGTGCCGATCTCGGCGGAGAACGAGGACGTCGCGTCCATCCTGTCGGCCGCGGACAGCGCATGTCAGGCGGCGAAAGAGGGCGGGCGCAATCGCGTGCACAGCTTCGCCGAAAACGACATCGAGCTGATGCGCCGGCGGCGCGAGATGCAGTGGGCGGCGCGCATCAATGCGGCGCTGGAAGAGGGGCGGTTCGAGCTGTTCCGGATGCAGATCCAGCCGCTGCAGCGGGTCGATCCCGGCCAGCACTACGAGCTGCTCATCCGTCTGCGCGACGAAGGCGGGCGCATCGTCGCGCCGAACGATTTCATCTCGGCGGCCGAGCGCTACGGCATCACGCCTGCGATCGATCGCTGGGTGATCGAGAACGCGTTCCGCTGGCTCGTCTCCGAAGCGGACGAGCGCGAGAAGCTCATGATGTGCTCGATCAACCTCTCGGGGCAGAGCCTCGGCGACGACAAGTTCCTGCCGTTCGTGATCGACCAGTTCCATCGCAGCGGCCTCGATGCCTCGAAGATCTGCTTCGAGATCACGGAGACGGCGGCGGTCGCGAGCTTCTCGCAGGCGAATCGCTTCATCCAGGCGCTGAAGGAGCTCGGGTGCAAGTTCGCGCTCGACGACTTCGGCACGGGCCTCTCCTCGTTCGGCTACCTGAAGCACTTCCCGGTCGATTTCCTGAAGATCGACGGCAGCTTCGTGCGCGAGATCCTGCGCGATCCGATCGATCGCGAGATGGTCCGCTCGATCAACGAGATCGGGCACCTGACCGGCAAGCAGACGATCGCGGAGTTCGCGGAGAACGCCGAGATCATCCAGATGCTCACCAGCCTCGGTATCGATTACGCGCAGGGCTACGGCGTCGCGCAGCCGCAGCGCGTGCTGAAGTCCGCCGTCGCCTGAGCCCTACGCCGCGCGGCTACGCGAACTCGAGCCGCATGGAGAGATCGACGGCGCGCACGTGCTTCGTCAGCCCGCCCACCGAGATGAAATCGACGCCCGTCAGGGCGATGTCGCGCACCGTTTGCAGCGTCACGCTGCCCGAGGCTTCGATTTGCACCGGGCGTCCACGCTCGCGATTGATGGCGACCGCCGTGCGCATGTCGTCGGGCGTGAATTCGTCGAGCATGACGATGTCGGCGCGCGCCGCGAGCGCCTGATCGAATTCCGCCAGCGATTCGACCTCGATCTCCACCTTCACGCCCGGCGCCGTGCGGCGTGCCGCCTCGATGGCCGCGGCGATCGAGCCCGCAGTCGCGATGTGGTTCTCCTTGATCAGAACCATGTCGAAGAGACCCATGCGATGGTTCGCCGCGCCACCGCACTGAACGGCGTACTTCTGCGCGGTCCGCAGGCCCGGCAGCGTCTTGCGGGTGTCGAGAATCGTGGCGCCCGTGCCGGCGACCGCATCGACATAGCGGCGCGCCTCCGTCGCCGTCGCCGAGAGCAGTTGCAGAAAGTTCAGCGCGGTGCGCTCGCCCGTGAGGATCGGGCGTGCCGGTCCGGAGATCTCGAACAGCTTCTGGTCGGCGGTAATGCGGTCGCCATCACGCGCGAGCCAATCGAGGCGAATGGTCGGATCGAGCTGGCGGAACGTCTCGTCGACCCACGCCTGTCCGCACAGGACGGCGTTCTCACGGGTGACGACTCGACCGTGGGCGCGCTGCGCGGCCGGCACGAGGTTCGCTGTAACGTCCCCCGTGCCGACATCTTCGCGTAGTGCGGTTCGAACCTGCTCGACGAGATCTGTGGGTGCCTTCATGTCCTGAAGGCTATCACTTCAGAAGGGCAGACCGTGCACGGAGCCCGCCATGCACATCAGCATCGGGATCGACAGCACGAAGTTCGTACGCGAGGCGTAGAGCGCCACCTTGCGGGCCTTCGCCTTCTCGTCGTCCGTCGCCGGCTTGATCCCGAGAATCTTCTTCTGATTCGGCCAGATGAGGCCCCACACGTTGAACAGCATGATCGTGCCGAGCCAGGCGCCGATGCCGATGATCAGGTAGTAGTGCCCCGGGTCTTCCGGCAGGAGCGTGCCGAAGGTGAACGCATTGATGAACTTCGGCCCGAGCAGCCACGCTCCCGCGAGCCACGTCACGAGCGCGGACCAGCGGAACCAGAACAGTGCGCGCGGGGCGACATACTTGTTCACGCCGGCGCCGCCGGGACCGCCTTTATCGGCTGCGGCATCGGCCAAGGCCGGCGTCTGCACCGCGTTGAAGTAATAGAGCAAGCCGATCCAGAACACACCGGCCACAATGTGCAGCCAGCGTGCGAGACCGAGCTGGTTGAACATGTGCGGGCCGATGATCGCCGCGAGCACGAGCGCGACGATGATGCCGAGGATCAGCGACTGCCGATGATTCTGCAAAGGATTCATATGCCCCCCACTTTCTCAAGTTATTGTTCTGGCTTGTTTTGCGCGTTTGAAGAATAGGCGACCACCCCCCATAATTCAACGCCGCGCCGAAGCTTGGAAATGCCCGTCGCTCGACCCGAATCTCCCTGCACGAAGGTGTGTACGCTCGACGGGGACGGGTTCTGCATCGGTTGCCTGCGCACCGGCGAGGAAATCGGCCGCTGGCCCGAGATGAGCGCGGAAGAGCAGTGGCGCCTTCTCGAGGAGCTGGCGGAACGTCGCCGCCGGCGCACCACTACGACTACTCCCGGGGGTCGACATGAGGAATGAATCGCGAGCCTGCTCCCCGCTCCGGCGTCGGCGCTGGCCCACCCTCGCGGTCACGATAATTGCGACCTCCATGCTGGGCGGCTGCGCCCTCGCTATGTTGAATGGCGCGGCGAGCTCGGGCGGCAGTTCCGGCGCGAGCGGGTCGTCGTCCCAAGCTGCCCGCAGCGGCACGGACGACGCGATTTCGACCGCGGTGAGGTCCAAACTGGCTGCCGATCCCGCGCTGAAGGGTTTCAATCTCAGCGTGGATACCCACGATGGGGTAGTGACCCTGCGGGGTCAGGTGGCTAACGTCGGCCAGCGAAACGCGGCCGTTGCGGATGCACGCGCGGTGAAGGGCGTGAAGTCGGTGCAGAACCTCCTCACCGTGAAGCCCTAATTTACGAGGCACAGAAAGATGGAAGCAGCAGCAGAGCAGTCGGATGTCGTCACGCGGATCAAGTCGGAGCTCGCGTCGAGCCCCGTCGTCCTGTTCATGAAAGGCACGCCGGATTTTCCCCAGTGCGGCTTCTCCGCTCAGACGGTGGCCGCGCTGCGCGCGCTCGGCGCCAAGTTCAAGCACGTGAACATCTTCGAAGACCCGGAGATGCGCGATGCGCTGAAGAAGTACTCCAACTGGCCGACGTACCCGCAGCTCTACGTGAAGGGCGAGCTGGTCGGCGGCTGCGACATCGCGCTCGAGATGTATCGCAACGGCGAGCTGAAGACGCTCCTGCAGGAAGTCGGGGCGGTCGGCTGAGCGACGCTCAGTCCTGCATGCGCAGCACGGGCTTGATCGTTTCCCCGTGCTCCATGTCGCGGAACGCCTCCGCGATCTGCTCGAACCGATAGAAGCGAATCAGCCGATCGAAGGGCATGCGGCCCTGCTCGTAGTACTCGATGAGCATCGGGATGAAGAGCTGCGGGGCCGCATCGCCGCCGAGTAGCCCCTGAAGCCTGCGGCCGTTCGCGAGCATCGCGAACATCTGCGGCTGCCAGTCGCCGCGCGGCGCGGTGACGAAGGCGGCCGTCCCTCGCATTCCCAGACATTCGAGCGCCTGCGAGTAGATCGCCGGCACCGAGGTGGTGTTGAAGCTGTAGGTCACGCCGCCGGGCACGAGATCACGTATGGCCTGCGCCAGTGCAGGCGTCTCCTTCGCGTTGATCACGTCCGTCGCGCCTAGCTCTGCCGCCAGCACAAGACGCTTCGGCACGACATCCACCGCGATGATGCGCGCGGCGCCGACGAGCCTTGCGGCCATGATCGCCGACAACCCGACGCTCCCGGTGCCGAACACCGCGAGCGTGTCGCCGGCGCCGACGTTGAGCGAGTTGATCACCGCGCCCGTTCCCGTGATCACGCCGCAACCGAGCGGGCCGAGGATTTCGAGCGGCACCTCGCGCGGCACTTTCACCGCGGTGCGTTCCGCGACCACCGTGTGTTTCGCGAACGACGACTGACCGAAGAAGTGCCCGTGGAGGCGCTGGCCATTCTGGGAGTACGCGCTCGATCCATCGATGCGCGAGCCGCCGAAATTGCGCGGATACATCTGCACGCAGTAGCTGGGCAGGTTGTGCCGGCAGCTCGTGCACTGCCCGCAGGACGAGCCGCTCAGCACGACGTGATCGCCGACCTGGAGCGAGGTCACCCCCGCGCCGACTTCCTCGACGATTCCTGCGCCTTCATGTCCCAGCACGACGGGCCGCGGCGTGCCCGGCCCGCCGCTCGCGCCCGCGCGGGCGTCGGTGTGGCAGATGCCGCTCGCGACGATGCGCACGAGCACTTCGCCGGCGCGCGGCCCTTCGAGCTCGATTTCTTCGAGCACCGGGTGGCTCGCGCCCTCGCGCGAAATGGCCGCGAGCGTCTTCATGGCGCGCGACCGCGCCCGAGGGTCGCGCGCTGCGCCGTCATTTCTTGCCCTCGCGCGGTAAGAATTCGGGCGGCGCCGCCGGCGCCGTCGGCTTCGCGGGTATCTTGAGCTCGCCTTTCCAGGGCACCGAGTCGCGGCTCGTCCACGCGTTCACCTGCAAGTGCTGGAAGAGCCACACTCCGTTCTGCTTCACGCAGAGATCGTTGCGCGTGCCGATGCCGAAGAGGAAGTTGGTCCCGTAGTCGACATTGAATTGCACGATCTGAAAGAAGCTCTTCACACGCGCGCCGGATTCTCCTTCCGGCGTCATCAGGAAGTGGCTGAAGAGGTGCTGCCGCCCGTACCACCAGTGCTGACGGTCGTACCACAGCTCCTTCAGGTTCTTCAGAATCGCAGCGTGCCCCTGCACGCGGCCCTGCCACAGGTGATCGAAGTACGCGTCCGGCGCGAAGCACGCGACGGCCGCGTCGGCATCCGCGAGATCGATCGCCCATGCGTATTTCGCGAACAGCTCCTGGATATCGAGCCGGTCTTCGGCGGTGAGCCTGCTCATGCGGTGTAGCGCCCCGTTTCGAGTGCCTTCATCGGCACGAACATGCCGTGGAACGTCGAGCGCACGCGCACCGGCAGCTTCAGCACCGCGAGCGGTCCGTCGGCCAGCCGGCTCGCGTTCAGGATCGCAAGATCGCTGCGGTTCTCGGCAAGCCGGTTGACGATCGTGAGCAAGTAGCCCTGGCCTTCCCCGGTCCCGGGCTGCACGACGAAGTTCGGCTCGTGTACGCCGTTCGCGCCGGGGTCCCACACCGTCATCGTGCCGTTCTGGTGATCGAAGCAGCCGATCGCGCCCATGCCCATCTCGCCCGCGCGCGCCGAGGGCGGCCGGCAGATCACGTAGCCATAGCGGTACGGCTTGCCGACGTAGCGGTCGTCGCACTTCGGCATTTCGCACGGTGTCTGCGCGAGCAGGCGCGACTCGAAGCCATCGTGCTTGCTGCCGAGATCGAAGGTCAGGCGGGTGAGCTGCGGCGGGCACGGCTTGTAGGGCGTGCCGTCGTAGGTCGGGAAGAACTCGAAGCAGTTGCCTTGGTACAGGCACAGATCCAGATGCAGATGCGAGCCTTCGTTGAAGGCATTCATCATGTGTCCGGCGCTCATCGCCGGGCCATGAAACCAGCGCACCGAGGCCGCGTTGCCCCGCCGCGGGAAAACGGCGAAGTGACTGTGCTTGTCCGGGTGCCAGAGGTAGTACGGCCCGCCGCGCTTCAGCGTCGTCATGTCGGTGATGAGCGGGAAGAAGGGCACGATGACGTGCGTGTCCGTCACCGCAAAGTCGTGCACCATGGCCGCGTACGGCATGTCGAACCACAGGCGATGCACGACCTTTCCGTGCGCATCCATGATGTAGAACGTGAAGTCGAGCGTCGCATCGCCCTGAGCTTGATACGAGAACGCGAGCAGCTCGCCCGTGTGCAGGTCGAGCTTCGGGTGCGCCGTCATGCTGACCGAGTCGAGCTTGCCGTCGGCGTTCCATTCGCCGCGGGTCTCGAGCGTCACCGGGTCCACCTCGATCGGCAGCGAGTCTTCTTTCAGGATGAGCAGGCGCTTCCCGTGCCACACCGCGCTCGTATTCGCGGTGCCGCGATTCTTACCGGCGACCGCGGGGTCGTCGGTGTACCGGTTGCGATAGCGGCCGAACAGCGAGCGCCGCGCAGCTTCCTGCAGCTTGAAGCGCTCGTTGCGCACCCAGCGGCTGCGGTAATCGACGTGACCATCCTCGAAATGGAAGCGATGGACCATGCCTTCGCCGTCGATGAACACATCGTCCTTGGTGAGCGGCGGGTACTGGCGATCGGGCCCGACGCGGTACCACGTCCCGTTCAGGTCGCGTGGCACAGAGCCGCTCAGCACCTCGAGGTCGCGAATGTCGGACTCGACGCGCAGCGGCGCGCCCCAGCCCCGGTAGAGCGGAATGTCGGGAAATACGACGTCCATGAGCGTGCCTCTCGTTGTCTTTCGATGCTCGCCAACAATGGACCGGTCGGCAATGACGGCGGACGGATTACCCGCAGCGTGGCAACATCGAGTTATGAACGCTGCAAACATACCTCTAGCGCGCGAGCTGCGCACGCTCAGCCCCCAAGTGACGCCTGCAACGATCACCGCAACGACGGCATTGGTCGCGCCGCTGCACGCGGGGCGTGGCGCGACCGACGAGCGCATCACGCGCGATCTGCGCTACGGGCCCGCAGAGCGCAATCGCCTCGACATCTTCGAGCCCGGTAAGCGCGGGGCCGCGCCGTTGCCAGTGCTCGTGTTCGTGCACGGCGGCGGTTTCGTCATGGGCGACAAAACCGCGCCGGGGAGCCCGATGTACGACAACGTGGGGCTCTGGGCCGTGCGCAACGGCTTCATCGGCGTGAACATGACTTATCGGCTCGCGCCCGAGGCGCAGTGGCCGGCGGGCAGCGACGACGTGTCCGCGACCGTGAGCTGGGTGCGGGAGAACATCGGCGCGCACGGCGGCGATCCGACGAAGATCTTTGTCATGGGTCAATCCGCGGGCGCGGTGCACGTCGCCGGCTACATCGCGCGATTGCGCGGAACGCCGCCTGCCGGCGCGCTGCTGATCTCCGGTCTCTACGACACCGACACGATGAGCCGCGACGAGCGCTTCCACGCCTACTTCGGCAGCGATGAGGCAAAGCTCGAACACACATCGTTCCTTCGCGAGCTCGCCGGGACCGACGTACCGCTATTCGTCGTCGTGGCCGAGCTCGACCCGTACGACTTCCAGAACCAGTTCGTGACGCTGCTGGAAGCGCGCGTACGGCGCCGCCTGCCGCCGCCGCGCTTCGTGCAGCTCGAAGGGCACAATCACTTCACGACGGTGTGGTGCATGAACACGAGCGCGGACACGCTCGGCCCGGAGATTCGCAAGTTCGTGTTCGAGCCGCGCTGAACCGCCGCTCACGTCTCCATCGACGGGTCTTCGTTCGTCGGCTCGACGGGCGCGGCGTCGTGCCAGCCGAGCTCGGCCGCGCGCGCTTCGGCTTCGCGATAGCTGTCGCGCATGCGATTGGTGATGTGGCAGAAGATGTCCGCGCAGCGTTCGGCATCGTACGACGCGTTGTGCGCCGAGCTGGAGTCCCACTGGAAGCCCGCCACCGTGATCGCTTTCGCGAGCACCGTCTGCCCGAGCGCAGCACCTGCGAGCGTCGCCGTATCGAAGCACGAGAACGGATGGAAGGGATTTCGCTTGATCTCGGTGCGCGCCACTGCCGCGTTCAGGAACGCGAGATCGAACGCGGCGTTGTGGCCGACGAGGATCGCGCGGCGGCAGCCGTACATCCGGATCGCGTGGCGCACCTCGCGGAAGATGCGCTGGAGCGCATCCCGCTCGGGAATCGCGGGCCGCAGCGGGTGATACGGATCGATGCCCGTGACGGCGAGTGCGGCCGGATCGAGTCGCGCGCCCTCGAACGGAATGACGTGGTAGTTGTGCGTGGCGCCGCGTTTCAGCACGCCGTTCTCGTCCATGTCGATGATGACGGCCGCGATCTCGAGCAGCGCGTCGGTCGCGGGGTTGAAGCCGCCGCATTCCACGTCGATGACGATCGGCAGGAAACCGCGGAAGCGTCGCGACATGATGCGCGCGCCGGGTGCGGGCTGAATCGCGACGTCACCCTCGGGCGCCTGGTTCAAGCGAGTCTCCACGCGATGGTGTCGCCGGCACGCAGCGGCACGATCTCGTCCGGGCCGAAGGGGTAGCGCTCGGGCACCTGCCACGGCTCGCGCGTGAGCGTGATGTGAGCGGAGTTGCGCGGCAGGCGATAGAAGTCCGCCCCGAAGTGGGAGGCGAATCCTTCGAGCTTGTCGAGCGCTCCCGCCATCTCGAACGCTTCCGCGTAAAGTTGTATGGCCGCGTGCGCGGAGAAGATCCCGGCGCAGCCGCAGGCGTTCTCCTTCGTGTGCCGCGCGTGCGGCGCGCTGTCCGTACCGAGGAAGAAGCGCGGATCGCCGCTCGTGGCGGCTTCGACGAGGGCCACGCGATCCCTTTCCCTCTTCAACACGGGCAAGCAGTAGTAATGAGGCCGGATGCCGCCCGCGAAAATCGCCGAGCGGTTCAGCAGCAGGTGCTGGGGCGTGATGGTCGCGCCAATGCCGGTGCGCGCGCTGCGCACGAACTGCACGGCCTGCTGGGTGGTGATGTGCTCGAACACGATCCGCAGCTGCGGAAAACGCAGCGCGAGCGGCGCGAGCACTTCTTCGATGAAGCGCGCTTCGCGATCGAACACGTCGACGTCGGGATGCGTCACTTCGCCGTGAACCTGCAGCACCATCCCGCGCTCGCTCATGCGCTCGAGCACGCCGTAGATGTGCGCGATATCCGTGACGCCCGCGTCGGAGTGCGTCGTCGCGCCGGCGGGGTAGAGCTTGAAGCCGTGCACGAAGCCCGTCGCTTGCGCCCGATCCACCTCGGCCGGATCCGTGCGATCCGTCAAATAGAGCGTCATGAGCGGCTGGAACGTCGAGCCGGCGGGGAGCGCTTCGAGAATGCGTTGGCGATAGGCCGTCGCGAGCGCCGCCGTCGTCACCGGCGGCTTCAGATTCGGCATGATGATGGCGCGCGCGAATTGCGCGCTCGTGAACCCGATGACCGAGCGCAGCGCCGCGCCGTCCCGCACGTGCAGGTGCCAATCGTCGGGTTGCCGGAGCCGAAGCGTCGTCGTCATCGCGTCGCGTCCACCGAGTCGAGCACCTTCTGGTCGAGGAGCGCATCGAGCGCGAAGCGTACGCCGAATCCGGTCACCTCCGTATTCACGTGACCGAGCCCGCCGTGGCGCGTGACGGAGGACAGATCGACGTGCGCCCAGGCGACGCCCTCCGGCACGAAGCGGCTCAAGAAGCGCGTCGCGAGAATGTGATCGCCCTTGCCGTCCGCGCTGCACTGAAGGACGTCCGCGACCTTGCTTTCGAGGTCGCTGTCGAAATCCGCATCGAACGGGAAGCTCCACACGCGCTCGCCGCTCGCGCGGCCCGCGGCGACGAGCTTGTCCGCGAGCGCCGGTCGATTCGTGAGGACGCTGCTCATCCGCTCCGTCAGGGCGTAGACGCTCGCGCCCGTGAGCGTCGCGAAGTCCATCATGAAGCGGGGTTTCGTGCGTCCGGCCAGTGCGAGCGTGTCGGCGAGCGCCATGCGCCCCTCGGCGTCCGTGTGCACCACCTGAATCGTCACGCCGTTGCACGCGCGGACGACGTCCTGCGGTTTGAAGCCGCGCGGTCCGATGCGGTTCTCGGTGATGGCGAGCCACGCGTCCACTGCGAACGGCACCTTCAGCTCGGAGAGCGCGAGCAGCGTGGCGAGGGCCACCGCGCTGCCCGACATGTCGATGTGCATGTCCGCCATCGACTTGTGCGGCTTCACGTTGATGCCGCCCGTATCGAAGATGATGCCCTTGCCGACGAGCGCCACATCCGGCTCGCGCTTGTTCGAGCGCGGCCGATAGCGCAGGTGCGCGATGCCGGCGACGCCGTTCTCGTCGTTGGCCGCGGCGACGGCGAGGAACGCCTGCGCGCCGAGGCGCCGCAGCGCCTGCTCGTCGTACCAACGCATGGACAGCTTGCGATCTCGCGCGAGCTCCGCGATCACCTTGCGGTAGGCCCGCGTGTCGAGCTTGTTGGGCGGCAGGGCCGTGAGCCAGCGCACGAGGTTGTTGCCGCGCGCCGCGGCCGTCGCGCGACGAAGGTCCAGCCCCTCGCCGTTCACGACTGTGATCTGCCGCAACGACTTGCGGGGCTCGCGAGTAGATCGAAAGCTAGGTAATGCGAACGCGTGCGCAAATGTCGCGGCGAGCAGCGCCTCGAGGGCGGCCACGTTCGACAAGCGGTCAACCAGTGCGATGAGCGCGACGCTTTCGGCGGCTCGCCCACCGAGCTCTTTCAGCATGCGCCCGGCCAGCGCGAGCCGTTCGAACGGGCTTGCTTCGGGCGCGAGATACCCCAACACAGCGTGGGTCTGCCGCCGATTCGCAAGCGTCGTGCTGCGCACCGTGCCGGAGCGCGGTTTCTCACGAGCGTGCAGTTCGCGCCAGCGCTCCGCTTCCGGTAAATCGGCGAAGGCACGGGGCGCGGCATCCGCGGGTGCCAGCACGAAGATGGCGTCCATGTCTGCGGCGAGACGCGGGCTCGTGACCGCGCGCGCGAGCGTGACTCGAGGCAGGTCCAAGTTGGGGCTGATTGACATCGATCGAGTGAGCTTTCGTGGCGGTGGTTGAGCGGAAGCCTGGGAGTCCACATGCCCGGTAGTTGCTTGACCACTCAGGGTGAAAACCGGATCATTGGCGCGCTTTTTTTGTGGCGCAAATTCTGCTCGCAACGGCCGCGCATCCTAGCACGGACAACTGTTCCGCAGCCCCGCTGCCGGGGCGCCGCCAGGCCTGATCGCACCTCATGACCGACATCCCCAAGATCGAAGATCTCGACCCTGTAGAAACGCAGGAGTGGCTCGAGTCGATCGACTCCGTGCTGAAGACGCACGGCGCCGAGCGCGCGCACTTCCTCCTCGAACGGCTCATCGACTACACGCGCCGCAGCGGTGCGTATCTGCCGTTCAGGCCGAACACGGCATACGTGAACACCATCTCCGCGGGGCAGGAGCCGGAGTATCCGGGCAACCGCGCGCTCGAGCGGCGTATCGAAGCCATCCTGCGCTGGAACGCGCTCGCGATGGTGGTCCAGGCGAATCGCATCTCGTCCGAGTACGGCGGGCACCTCGCGAGCTACGCCTCCAGCGCCACGCTGTATGAAGTGGGGTTCAACCACTTCTGGCGCGCGCCCTCGGAGCGGCATCCCGGAGACCTGGTGTTCTTCCAGGGGCACTCCTCGCCCGGTGTGTACAGTCGCGCCTATCTCGAAGGGCGCCTGACCGAGGAGCATCTGAAGCGCTTCCGCCAGGAAGTGGGCGGCGGCGGTCTGTCGTCGTATCCGCATCCGTGGCTGATGCCGGATTTCTGGCAGTTCCCGACCGTGTCGATGGGCCTCGGCCCGATGATGGCGCTCTATCAGGCGCGCTTCATCCGATACATGGAGAATCGCGGCCTCGCGAAGCCCTCGGACCGCAAAGTGTGGGCGTTTCTCGGCGACGGCGAAATGGACGAGCCCGAGTCGATGGGCGCGCTCACCATGGCCGTGCGCGAGAAGCTCGACAATCTCGTGTTCGTCGTCAACTGCAACCTGCAGCGGCTCGACGGTCCGGTGCGCGGCAACGGCAAGATCATCCAGGAGCTCGAGGCCGCATTCCTCGGCGCGGGCTGGAACGTCATCAAGGTGCTGTGGGGCTCGCGCTGGGACCCGCTGCTCGCGCGCGATCACAAGGGCCTGCTCCGGCGCGTCATGGAAGAGTGCGTCGACGGCGAGTACCAGAACTTCAAGGCGAAGGGCGGCGCGTACACGCGCGAGCACTTCTTCGGGAAATATCCCGAATTGAAGGCGATGGTCGCCAACATGTCCGATGAGGAGATCTGGCGGCTGAACCGCGGCGGCCACGACGCGCGCAAGGTGTACGCGGCGTATCACGCGGCGATGATGCACAAGGGCCAGCCGACCGTCATTCTCGCGAAGACCGTGAAAGGCTTCGGCCTCGGCAAGGGCGGCGAGGGCCAGATGGTCGCCCACCAGCAGAAGAAGTTCTCCGAAGAGGACCTGCGCGCCTTCCGCGATCGCTTCAACATTCCGGTATCCGACGAGGATCTGCAGAAGCTGCCGTTCTTCAAGCCGGCGGAGGACTCGGAAGAGGCGAAATACATGCGCGAGCGGCGCATCGCGCTCGGCGGCTATCTGCCCCAGCGCCGCAAGGATGCGCCGCAGCTCGCCATCCCGCCGCTCGAGTCCTTCAGCGCGATGCTCGAAGGCACGGGCGATCGCGAGATCTCCACGACGATGGCGTTCGTGCGCATTCTCACGGCGTTGCTGAAGGACAAGAACATCGGCAAGAACATCGTGCCGATCGTGCCGGACGAGGCGCGCACCTTCGGCATGGAAGGTCTCTTCCGCCAGATCGGCATCTACTCGGCGGTGGGTCAGCTCTACACGCCGCAGGACGCCGATACCCTCATGTCCTACCGGGAGGACAAGAAGGGTCAGATGCTCGAGGAGGGCATCAACGAGGCGGGCGCGCTCTGCTCGTGGATTGCCGCGGGTACCTCGTACTCGAATCACGGCACGAGCATGGTGCCGTTCTACATCTTCTACTCGATGTTCGGCTTCCAGCGGGTCGGCGATTTCATCTGGGCGGCGGGCGACAGTCAGGCGCGCGGCTTCCTGATGGGCGCCACCGCCGGTCGCACGACGCTCGCCGGCGAAGGTCTGCAGCACCAGGACGGCCACAGCCTGCTGCATGCGAGCACGGTGCCGAACTGCGTGGCGTACGACCCGACGTATGCCTACGAGCTCGCCGTCATCATCCACGACGGCCTGCGCCGGATGTACGTCGAGAACGAGAACATCTTCTATTACATCACGGTGATGAACGAGAACTACGCCCAGCCGCCGATGCCGGCGGGCGTGGAGGCCGGCATCCTGAAGGGCGGGTATCTGCTGCAGATCGGCGGGCGCGGCAAGGTGCGTGCGACGCTGCTCGGCTCGGGCACCATCCTGCGCGAATGTCTCGCCGCCGCGCAGCTGCTCGAGAAGACCTACGGCGTGCCGACAGACGTGTTCTCAATCCCGAGCTTCAACGAGCTGCGCCGCGAGGCGCTCGCCACGAATCGCTACAACCTGCTGCACCCGAACGAAACGCCGAAAGTGCCGTACGTGCAGCAGCTGTTCAAGGATCGCGACGGCCCGATCGTCGCGGCCACGGACTACATGCGTGCCGTGCCCGATCAGATTCGCGAGTGGATCAAGGGGCGCTACATCACGCTCGGCACCGACGGCTTCGGCCGCTCGGACTCGCGCGCGCAGTTGCGCAAGTTCTTCGAGGTGGATCGCAACCACATCGCGTGGGCGGCGCTGCGCGCGCTGGCCGACGAGGGCAAGGTCGACAAGGCGACCGTCGCGAAAGCGATGCGCGATCTGCAGATCGACGCGACGAAGCCCGATCCCTGGAAAACCTGATCCGCTAGGAATTCGAATGGCTCGTCTGATCGAAGTGCGCGTGCCCGACATGGGCAACTTCAGCAACGTGGCCGTCATCGACGTGCTCGTCAAACCCGGCGAGACCATCGAGAAGGAGGCCTCCCTCGTCACGCTCGAAACCGAGAAGGCGACGATGGATGTGCCCTCGGACGTTGCGGGCGTGATCGAGAAGGTTCACGTTCAGAAAGGCAGCACCGTTTCCGCAGGTGATGTCGTCGCGACCGTGCGCGCGGAAGAGGGGAACGGTGCCGGTGGCGGCGGGGCTGCGGCCGGCGCGGCGTCATCCGACGCGGCGTCGCAGGCTGGCGGTGCGGCGCCACAGGCTGCCGCGGCGACGCCCTCCGTAGCGGCAGGCGCGGCGGCGCCGTCGAGCAGTTCTGCCGGCGCGAGCGCAGCGGCCAAGCCCACCATCACGGCCCCGAGCGGCGCGGCGAGCGCGCAACCGGCCGCGAGCACAGGCAATGGCGCCGCCGCCCCGACGCCGACGGCAGAAGTCGCTGCCGCCTTCGGCACGGGCACCGCGCCGCCGTCGGTCGCGCCGATTCCCGGTGGTCGTCCCGATCTGCCGCCGATCAACGAGCCGGGCTTCTCGCGCGCACACGCGGGCCCGTCGGTACGCAAGTTCGCGCGCGAGCTCGGCGTCGATCTCTCGCAGATCACGGGCACGGGCTTCAAGGGCCGCATCACTCACGACGACGTGAAAGCCTTCGTGAAGAAGGCGCTGAGCGGCGGTGCGGGCGCACCGGCCGTGGCGCGTGGCGGCGGCTTGCCGCCGCTGCCGATCGTCGAGTTCGAGAAGTACGGTCCGGTCGAAACGAAGCCGCTGTCGCGCATCCAGAAGATTTCCGGTCCGCGCCTGCAGGCGAGCTGGGTGAACATCCCGCACGTCACGCAGTTCGATGAGGCCGACATCACCGAGCTCGAGGACGTGCGCACGAAGCTGAAAGGCAAGGCCGCGAAGGAGGGCATCAAGCTCACGCCGCTCGCCTTCATCATGCGCGCCATCTGCAAGACGCTCGCCGAGTTCCCGACGTTCAATGCCTCGCTCGATCAGAGCGGCCAGAACCTCGTGCTGAAGAAATACATGCACATCGGGTTCGCCGCCGATACGCCGAACGGGCTCGTCGTGCCGGTGATCCACGACGCCGACCGGAAGGACATCTACGAGCTCGCGCGTGCGCTCGCGGAGCTTTCGGAAAAGGCCCGCGCCGGGAAGCTCTCGATCAACGAGATGAGCGGCGGCTGCTTCACCATCTCCAGTCTCGGCGGCATCGGCGGCACGGCGTTCACCCCGATCATCAACGCGCCGGAGGTGGCGATCCTCGGTGTCTCGAAATCAAGCACGAAGCCCGTGTACCGCCACGGCACGTTCGTGCCGCGCCTCATGCTGCCGCTCTCGCTCTCCTACGATCACCGCGTGATCGACGGCGCCATGGCGGCGCGCTTCACGACGCATCTCGCGGGCGTGCTCGCCGATCCCGGTCAACTTACGGAGGCCGTGCCGTGAGCCGCGTCGATCTCGTCGTTCCGGATCTCGGCAACTTCGCCGACGTGCCCGTCATCGACGTGCTGGTGAAGCCCGGCGACGTCATCGAAGTCGACACGCCGCTCATCACGCTCGAGACCGACAAGGCGACGATGGACGTGCCCGCGGCGAGCGCGGGCAAGCTCGTGGAGATCGCGGTGAAGCGCGGCGACAAAGTCTCGAAGGGCACGCTGATCGGGCGCGTCGAGACGGATGCCGCCGGCGCGTCCGCCGCACCCGCGGCCTCACCGGCCGAGCCCGCGGCCGATCGCGATCGGGCGGCGAAGCCGCTCGCGAACAACGCGAGCTCGATCGGCGACACGCGTCCGATGACGCGGCCTGATCTGGCGAGCAACGTGCGGCCGATGGCGCGTCCCGAGAGCGCGGGCGACACCGTTCGCATGCCCGCGCCCGACATGTCGGCCGCGGCGAAGGCGGCGGCGCAACGCGGCGCGTCCGCGGCAGCGCCCGAAGCGAAAGCGCCCCAGGCGCGCGGACCTGCATCGGTCACGGGAATCGCCGGCAAGCCCACGGCGGCCGCTCCGGCGACGCCCACCAAGTCCGACGGCAACTTCACGCGCAAGACTCAGATGCTCGTGCTGGGCGCGGGTCCGGCCGGCTATACCGCCGCGTTCCGCGCGGCCGATCTCGGCATGCAGGTCACGCTCGTCGAGCGCTGGCCGATGCTCGGTGGCGTGTGTCTGAACGTCGGCTGCATCCCGTCGAAGGCGCTGCTGCACGCGGCCAAGGTCATCGAGGAAGCGCGCGCCATGAGCGCGCACGGCGTGAGCTTCGGCGCGCCCACGATCGATCTCGCGAAGCTGCGCGAGTGGAAGACGAGCGTCGTCAAGAAGCTCACCGGCGGACTGAAGCTGCTCGCGAAGCAGCGCAAGGTCGAGGTCGTCCAGGGCGTCGGCAAGTTCGCCGGGCCGAACGTGCTCGAAGTGACGAGCGATGACGGCAAGGTCGAGCGCATCGGGTTCGACTACTGCATCATCGCCGCGGGTTCGGAGCCGGTGAAGTTGCCGGGCCTGCCGAACGATCCCCGCATCATCGACTCGACCGGTGCGCTGGAGCTGCCGGCAGACACCAAGCGGCTGCTGGTCGTGGGCGGCGGCATCATCGGACTCGAGATGGCATGCGTGTACGACGCGCTCGGCGCCAAGGTCAGCGTGGTCGAGCTGATGCCGACTCTCATGCCGGGCTGCGATCCGGATCTCGTGAAGCCGCTGGAGAAGCGCTTGCGCGCGCGCTACGAGCACATCCTGCTCGGCACCAAGGCGGCGAGCATCGAGGCACGCAAAGAGGGCTTGCGCGTGACCTTCGAGGGACCGAAGGCGCCCGAGCCGCAGCTGTACGATCGCGTGCTCGTCGCCGTCGGTCGCGTGCCGAACGGCAAGCTCATCAACGCGGAAGCGGCGGGCGTCACGGTCACCGATCGCGGCTTCATCCCGGCGGACAAGCAGCTGCGCACCAACGTGCCGCACATCTTCGCCATCGGCGACATCATCGGTCAGCCGATGCTCGCTCACAAAGCGATGCACGAAGCGAAGGTCGCAGCGGAAGTCGCCGCGGGCGAGAAGCGCGCGTTCGATGTGCGCGCGATTCCGTCGGTTGCGTACACCGATCCGGAGGTGGCCTGGGCCGGTCTCACCGAGACCGAGGCGCAGGCCAAGGGCATCCCCTACAAGAAAGGCGCGTTTCCGTGGGTGGCGAGCGGGCGCTCGCTCTCGCTCGGTCGCGACGAGGGGTTCACGAAGCTGCTGTTCGATCCCGAGTCGCACCGGCTGCTCGGCGCAGGCATCGTCGGTCCGAACGCGGGCGAGCTGATCGCGGAGCTGGTGCTCGGCATCGAGATGGGCGTCGACGCGGCGGATGTGAGCCTTTCGGTGCACCCGCACCCCACGCTCTCCGAGACCGTGGGTCTCGCGGCCGAAGCCTTCGAAGGGACGCTGACGGACCTGTACATCCCGAAGCGCTGAGCGGCCGCTTCCTCGCGAAGCGGCGCGCGTCAGAGCGTTCGCAGCTTCTCGAGATACGCCTGCTCGTCCGGCGCGCGGCCCGAGCGCTGCGCTTCCCATAGCGTCGCGGCGAGGACTTCGAGCATCGTGTGCTCCGCGGAGTGCGCGTCGCCGAGGCGTGCCGTCAGCGCGCGATGCACCTCGGCGATGCCGTGCGGGCGGTCCGTCGCCACCTGCTCGCGGATCGCGAGATGCAGACCCATGTGGAGGAACGGGTTCTGCCGCCCGCTTTCGGGCGTGAACTCGGCGGCGATCGCCGCTTCACCCGCTTCGATGACGTCGAGATATTCCGGATGCTCGGCGATCACCGCCGCCAGCTGCGCTTCCAGCGGCTCGAGCGGTTGCTTCGCGCTGAACTTGCGCCACGCGTCGAGATACATGCGACGCATCTGCTCGCGCGATTGTCCGGCGAAGAAGGCCATGACGGTGCCCGTGTTCAGTCGCGCCGCGCGCGCGAGCCGCCGCCTGCCGTGCGCGACGCGCTGCCGCGGGCCCGGCCCGCGCGTTCCGCTTTGCGTGAGCCCTTGGTCGAGCTCGACGGAGCTGCGGCGCCATCCCTTGCGGCTTTGGCAGCCGTGCGTGGCGAAGGCTTCTTGGTCGCACCCACGGTGGATTTCCCGCGTGCCGGCTTGCGCACCGCCGCCGGCGCAACGTCGCGCGCCGGTCCGCGGCTCGCCAGCCCGGCCGCCGCGAGAGTCTCATCACCCGCGCGCGTGCCGCGCTTCGCGTGCGCGACCGGTGCCTCCGATTTCGGCAAATCCTTCGGCGGCGTCTTGTGCGGGTACTCGCACAGGTCGGCGATGATGCACTTCGGACACGCAGGCGTGCGCGCGACGCAGACGTAACGCCCGTGCAGGATCAGCCAGTGATGCGCGTCCTTCTTGTACTCGTCCGGAATCACCTCGTTGAGCTGCTCCTCGACCGTCCGCGGATCCTTGCCTTCGGCCAACCCCGTGCGGTTCGCGACCCGCAAGACGTGCGTATCGACCGCGATGGTCGATTCGCCGAACACCATGTTGAGGATGATGTTCGCGGTCTTGCGCCCCACGCCGGGCAAGGCTTCGAGCGACTCGCGGTCGCGCGGCACCTCCCCGCCGTGCTTTTCGACGATCGCGCGGCAGAGCTCGATGAGGTTCTTCGACTTCTGGTTGTACATCCCCGCGGGCTTGATGTACGGCTTCACGCCTTCGACCCCGAGCGCGAGGATCGCCTGCGGGGTGTTCGCGACGGGAAACAGCTTGCGCGTCGCAGCGTTCACGCTCTTGTCCGTCGTGTGCGCCGAGAGCATTACCGCAACGAGCAGCTCGAAGGGCGTCGAATACTCGAGCTCCGTCGTCGGATGCGGATTGGCCTGCTGCAGTCGGCGGAAGATTGCGCGAACGCGTGATGGATGCATGGCGGCTCAACCTTGGGCAGCGGCGACTCGTTTGCGGGCGCTCAGCAGCTCGGCGTGCTCCCGCTCGCGGCGAGCGATCCGGGCATTCCGCGCCTCGAAGCGCGCGCGATTGAGATGAGCAGGCGGCGCGGGCGGAGCACCGGCCAGTGATTCACGCGGCACCATCGCGATGCAATCGACCGGGCAAGGCGCGACGCACAGCTCGCAGCCGGTGCACACCTCGACGAGCACGGTGTGCATCCGCTTGCGTGTGCCGACGATCGCGTCGACGGGGCATGGCGGGAGGCACTTCGCGCAGCCGATGCACATTTCTTCATCGATCAGCGCGACGAGCGCGGGACCTTCCACGCCGTTCGCCGGGTTCAGCGGTAACGGCGCGCGGCCGAGCAGCTTCGCGAGCGCGTCGATGGTGGCTGCGCCGCCGGGCGGGCACTGGTTGATCTGCGCCTCGCCGCTCGCGATGGCTTCCGCGTACGGCCTGCAGCCCGAATAGCCGCAGCGTGTGCACTGAGTCTGCGGCAGCAGCGCGTCGATGTCCTGTGCGGAAACCGCGGTCACGTCACCCTCATGCCCGGCGTGGCGCCGCTGTCGGGCTCGAGCAGGTAGACACCGGGGCCTGCGTCGCCGCTCGCGGCGAGCACCATACCTTCGGAGACGCCGAACTTCATCTTGCGAGGCGCAAGGTTCGCGACGACGACGGTGAGCCGGCCCTTGAGCTTCTCCGGGTCGTACGCCGCTTTGATGCCGGAGAAGACGGTCCGGGTTTCCGTGCCCAGGTCCAGCGTGAGTTTCAGGAGCTTGTCGGAGCCCTCGACGGGCTCGGCATTCACGATCCTCGCGACGCGCAGGTCGACCTTCATGAAATCGTCGATCGACAGCACCCCATTGCCCTCTGCGGCCTTCGCGGGCGAGCGCGCGTCGGCTTTGCTCGCCTTACCCGCCGCACCGCCGGCCGCTGACTTGGGAGCTGCGGCAGCAGTAGAAGCTGCAGCACTCGGCTCGAACAGCGCATCCATCTGCTTGGCGTCTACGCGAGTCATCAGGTGCTTGTACGCGTTGATCTTGTGATCGACGAGCAGCGCGCCGGCATCATCCCACTTCAGCGGCGGGATGTTCAGGAACTCCTCGACCGCCCGCGCCACGTCGGGCAGCACCGGCTTGAGGTACAGCGTCAGCAGGCGAAACACGTTCAAGCTGACGGTGCACACCTCGTGCAGCCGCGCATCGTTCGCACGATCCTTCGCGAGATCCCACGGCGCGTTCTGCGCGATGTAGGCGTTCGCGGCGTCCGCGGCCGTCATCACCTCGCGGATCGCCTTGCCGAACTCGCGCTGCTCGTACAGCTCGGCGATGCGCGCGGACGCGGCCTGCAGATCCCGCAGCAATGCGTTGTCGAGCGGCCCCGCGGCGAGCTTGCCGCCGAAGCGCTTGTCGATGAAGCCGGCCGTGCGGCTCGCGATGTTCACATACTTGCCGATGAGATCGCTGTTGATGCGCGCGATGAAATCGTCCGGATTGAAGTCGATGTCCTCGACGTTCGCGTTCAGCTTCGCGTCGATGTAGTACCGCAGCCATTCCGGATTCATCCCGAGATCCAGATAGCGCAGCGGCGAGAGACCCGTGCCGCGCGTCTTCGACATCTTGTCGCCGGAGAGCGTGAGGAAGCCGTGCACGTACACGTGCGTCGGCGGCCGATACGGCGCGCCGGCGAACTTCAGCATCGCCGGCCAGAAGAGCGTGTGGAAATAGATGATGTCCTTGCCGATGAAGTGGACCTGCTCGACATCCGGCGCGGAGAGGAACTCCTCGAACGAGCGCGGTTCACCCTTGGCGCGCGCCTTGCCCGCGGCGAAATAGCTCTTCAGCGAAGCGAGATAGCCGATCGGGGCATCGAGCCACACGTAGAAGTACTTGCCCGGCACGTCCGGAATCGGAATGCCGAAGTAGGGCGCATCGCGCGAGATGTCCCAGTCGGCGAGCGGCTCATCGCCGCGGCCCTGCAGCCACTCCTTCGCCTTGTTGACGACGGCCGGTTGCAGCCGACCCGGCGTCTCGAGCCATCCCGTCAGGAACGCGACGCACTCCGGGTCCGAAATGCGCAAGAAGAGGTGGTCCGACGTGCGCAGCTCGGGACGCGTGCCCGACAGCGTCGAGTAGGGATTGATGAGATCGGTCGGCGCGTTGACGATGCTGCAGCTCTCGCAGGCATCGGCATATTGATCCGGCGCGTGACAGTTCGGGCACTCGCCCTTGATGTAGCGATCCGCGAGGAACATCTGCTTCACGGGGTCGTAGAACTGCTCGACGGGCTTCCAGTAGACGAGCCCCGCGCGCTTCAGCCGCCGATAGATGTCCTGCGACAGCTCCGTGTTCTCCGGCGAGTCGGTCGAGTGCCAGTGATCGAAGCTGATGTGAAAGCCTTCGAGATAGCGCGCGCGGCCGGCCGCGACACGCGCCACCAGCTCCTGCGGCGTGATGCCCTCGGCTTCGGCTTTGAGCATGATCGGCGCGCCGTGCGCGTCGTCCGCGCCCACGAAGTGCACGGTGGCGCCGCGCATGCGCTGGAAGCGCACCCAGGTGTCCACCTGGATGTACTCCATGATGTGTCCGATGTGGAGCGGCCCGTTGGCGTAGGGCAGAGCAGATGTGACGAAGAGATTGCGCGACATCCCCGTAGTTTACAGGGCGTGGCGCCTCGCCGGTCAGCCGTTGTCCTTGACGGCCTCGAACTTCGCCTTGTTGATGGCCTTCTTGTAGGCCTCTTTGCCCGTGATCTGGCGCGAGTCGAGCAGCTGCTGGATGGCCGTGTCCATGGTGCGCATGCCGTTCGCACCGCCCGCCTGCATCACGTTCTCGAGCTGATCGAGCTTGCCCTGGCGGATGAGGTTCGCGGCGGCCGGCGTGTTCACCAGAATCTCGAGCGCGGCCACGCGGCCGGACTTGTCGGCCTTCTGCAGGAGCTGCTGCGAGATCACCCCGCGCAGCGAGGTCGAGAGCATGGTGCGCACGTGGCTCTGCTTGTCCGAGGGAAACACGTTGACCATGCGGTCGACGGTCTGTGCGGCACCGTTCGTATGCAGCGTTCCCATGACCAGGATGCCCATCTCGGCGGCCGTCACCGCGATGCTCATCGTCTCGAGATCGCGCAACTCGCCGACGAGGATGACGTCCGGGTCCTCGCGCAGGGCCGAATGCAGCGCGTGCGCGAAGCTCTGACTGTGGACGCCGATCTCGCGCTGGCTGATGAGGCAGCTCTTGCGCTGGTGCACGAACTCGATCGGGTCCTCGATCGTGAGGATGTGCCCCTTCACGCGCGTGTTGATGTCGTCGATCATCGCCGCGAGCGTGGTCGACTTGCCCGAGCCCGTCTTGCCGGTGACGAGAATGAGCCCCTGGTTCGCGCGGCACATCTGCCGCACCGAGTCGGGCAGCTTCAGCTCATCGAGCGTGAACGCCTTCGAGGGGATCGCCCGGAACACCGCGCCCATGCCGTTCAGCTGCCGCATCACGTTCACGCGGAAGCGGCCGCGCTCGGGCAGCGTGTACGCGAAGTCCGCGCCGTCCTTCTCCTCGAAGCGGTCGACCGCGGTCTTCGGCATGATCTCGTAGAGCGCATCGCGCACGAACGTCGGCTCGAGCCGTTCGGGGCGCAGCGTGCTCAGATCGCCGTACAGGCGGATGCGCGCCGGATCGCCCGCGATGAAGTGCAGGTCCGAGCCGCGCTTGTCGAGCACTTCGTTGAGGTAGCTGTCGATGGCCGCCACGTCGCGAATCCTCAGCCGGAGGAGGCCGCCGTCGTGCCGGTGGGCGGCATCGCGACGTCGAGCTTCGGCAGCATGCTCGTGTCCGTCACGAAGCGCTGGAAGAGGCGCTTGTCGCTCGCGTAGGAGTAGGCATCGTCCGGATCGATCTCGCGCGCCTGGATCGCGGCGAGCAGCGCCTGATCGAGCACCTGCATGCCGTACTCGCGGCCGGTCTGCAGCTGCGCAGGGATCTGGTGTGTCTGATCCGACTGGATCAGCTTCGCGATCGCTTTCGTCATCACCATGACCTCGCAGATCGCGCGGCGGCCGCGCCCGTCCGACGTCTTGACCAGCACCTGCGTGACCACGGCGAGCAGGCTCTGCGCGAGGAAGCTCTTGGTCTGCTCGCGCTCCTCGACCGGCAGCGCGTCGATGATGCGGTCGATCGTCTTCACGGCGCCGGTCGTGTGCAGCGTGCCGAGCACGAGGTGGCCGGTCTCCGCGGCGGTCATCGCCATCGAGATGGTCTCGGCATCGCGCAGCTCGCCGACGAGGATGACGTCGGGGTCCTCGCGCATCGCCGCGCGCACGCCTTCCGCGAAGCTCGGGATGTGCGTGTTCAGCTCGCGCTGGATGACCTGGCTCTGCTTGCTGCGGTGGACGAACTCGATCGGGTCCTCGAGGCTGATGATGTTCAGCTTCCGGGTCTGGTTCAGGTGATCGATCATCGCCGCGAGCGTCGTCGACTTGCCCGTGCCGGTGGAGCCCGTCACGAGGATCATGCCCTGGTGATAGTCGCAGAGCTTCGTGACGATCGGCGGCAGCTGCAGCTTCTCGAGCGTCGGCACTTCCGAGGGGATGGCCCGGAAGGTCGCCCCGATGCCCGTCTCCTTGCGGAACACGTTCACGCGGAAGCGCCCGCCCTCGGACGAGACGTACGAGAAGTCGAGATCATTGCCCTTCGCGAAGTACTCCGCCTGATTGCGGGTCAGGATCTCGGTGAGATAGCCCTCGAGCTCCGCGGCGCGCAGGTCACGAAACTTGATGGGCAGCAGGTCGCCATGCATGCGCAGCATCGGCGGGATGCCGACGGCGAGGTGGATATCCGAGCAGCCCTGCTGTGTGCCGAGCTTCAGGAACGCGTCGATGCGCGCCAAGGACTTAGACCTCCGGGGTGATGGCCGAGCTTTGCCGGATTGAGCCCGGCCCGGTGCGATGGATCAAGCAGTTGCGCACGAAAATTTGACGTAACGCACGAACTTTCGCAAGCCGCCGGCGGGTGGAGCCTGCACATCGGAGCGTGACCCATTGGCGCAGCGGGGGTGCGCGCCGCGGCGGCCTGTGCCGACGGAATCGCGCGCGCCGCGATCCGATCGTCGGCCCGCGGCCGGATGCGCCGTCAGCCCGTTTGCGCCACGCGGCGCGCCGCTCACATGAAGCGCTCGAGCGCCGCCCGCAGCTCGTCCATCGTCTGGAAGCGCTTCGTCTTGTCGACGGCCATCGCCTTCGCCACCAGGTCGCCCAGCCCGGGCGGCAGGTTCGGGTTGACCTCCTGAGCGGGCCGCGCCTTGCCCTGCACGTGCTGGTACATCACCGACATGTGATCGCCGCGCGAGTAAGGCGGCACGCCGGTCAGCATCTCGTAGAGGATGACGCCGACCGCGTAGATGTCGGCGCGCTCGTCCACTTTCTTCCCGAGGATCTGCTCCGGCGCCATGTACTTCGGCGAGCCGATCACGTAGCCGGTCTTGGTGAGCTGCGTGTCGCCCTCGCGCTGCGCCGCCGCGACACCGAAGTCCACGATCTTCAGCAACCCTTCCTGGTTGATGAGCACGTTCGCCGGCTTCAGGTCGCGATGCACGATGCCCACCTGGTGCGCGACGGCCATGCCCGTGCAGATGTCGCAGCCGAAGCCGAGCGCGCGGCGCAGGTCCATCGGCTTCTCGTTCACGATCTCGCCCGAGAGCGTATGCGAGGGGAAGTACTCCATCGAGATGGCGTAGTTCCCCTGGATGTACAGGAAGTCGTAGATGCGGATGACGTTCTTGTGCGTGATCTTGCGCGAGTAGCGCAGCTCGTGGACGAAGCGCTTCATCACCTCTTCGTCCTGCGACACGTTCGGGTTCAGGAATTTCAGGATGAGCCGCTCGTCGACGACGGTGTCTTCCATCAGCAGCACGGTGCCGAAGGCGCCGCGGCCGATGCGGTCGATGTACTTGTAGCGTCCTTCGATGACATCGCCCGGCTTCAACTGCGAGATGTCGAGCTTGCTCGCCGCTTCCGCCTGCCGCGCGGCCTGCTGGATCGACGCCTCCGACATGAGCTGCGTGCGCTGGTGCTCGACCTGCGGCGCCGCGGCTTGCGGCGGCCGGATGGCCGAGGGCAGCGGCGTCGCGGCGCCCGTGCCGGTGGCCGGCATGGCCCGCGGAATGGAGCTGCCGACGACGATGCGATTGTCGAGCTCCGCCAGCGCGGCGGAAGCCATGCGCGAGATCGTCTGATCGGGCGTGTTCGCTTGCGCTTGCAGCTCGGTGCGCACGACATCGGCGCGCCGTTCGTCCGCGAGCTTCGCGACCGCCTGGATCGCCTCGGCCCGGATTTCCCGTTCGGGGCGCGAGAGGAACGGCAGCAGCGTGTCGACCATCCGCGCATCGCCGAGCTTGCCGAGCGCGCGCACGACGATCGGCATCGTCTTCGCATTCGCGGTGGCGAGCATCTCCGTGAGCCGCGGCACCGCCTTCTTGCTGCCGATCTCGGCTAGCGCGTCGACGGCTCGCTCGCTGACCCACCAGTCCGTGTCGCGCGTCGCCTTGATGAGGCTGTCGACCGCGCGCTCGTCCTTGGTCTGGTTCAGGATCTCGATGGCGGCGCGCCGCACGTCCTCGTCCTTGTCCTGCACGAGCTGCAGAACCGCTTCGATGACCTTCGGCCCGCCGATCTTGCCGAGCGCGTCGGCGGCGCGGCTGCGCACCCACCAGTCGCTGTCCTTCAGCGCGCCGAGGAGGTGCCGCACCGAGCTCGCGTTGCCCACTTCGTTCAGGACCTCGACGGCCGCGCGGCGCGCGTTCTCGTTCTCGTCCTTCAGAACCTCGATCAGGTACTTGATCGTCTCGGGGTGGTTCGCCTTGATGACGACGTCGATGGCCTTGTTCTGGACGTCGATCTCGGGGTCCTTCAGCAGCGCGCACACGCGCTCGATGTCGATGGGCCCGTCCATGCGCTGCAGCGCCGAGAGGGTGGCCGCGCGAATCAGCTTGTTCGGATCTTTCAGCTGCGCCTGCAGGGCCGTCTGGACTTCGCGCGTGTTGAAGCGCGCCAGCAGGTTGATGATGTGGACGCGCGCGATCGGGTCCTTGCCCTGGATGCGCCCGACCAGCTCGCCGACCGAGCTCTCGTCGACGATCTCGCCGATGATCCGGAAGAGCGCCGCCTTCTCGTTCGGCTCCTGCTGGTAGGCCGCCGCGAGCAGGTCGCGCACGCTGAAGCGGCTCTTCTGCGCGTTGATGACCTCGAGGATCGCGGACTTCGAGATGCCCGGGGTGTTCAGCGCCTCGAGCAGCAGCGACGGCGGATAGTTCCGGCTGCTGGTGAGCGCCCACGAGATGCCGGCGATGACGCGTGCGCTCCCCTCCACCAGGCCGCGCACGAAGATCGGGAACGTCTTCGGCGAGACGAGCGCGCCCAGCACGTCGACGAAGGCGACCGTCGCGTTCTTGTCCGCCTCGGGCAGCGCGGCGAACACACACTCGATCGCGGGCGCGCCCAGGTCCTTGAGCTTGGCGATCGCCTTCTGCGTGGCCGGGCTCGCGGGGTTGGTCGACGACCTGATCTCGGTGACCAGGCGATCAGCGCGCAAGTTCGTGAAAAAGCTCATCCGGCCTTTCCGTTGGGACAAGACCCCGCGCGGACACGACTCCTCCGGCCATCCGTGCGTCGGCACGGGCGCAGCACCACGAGCAGGTACGGGTTGGTCTTTGTTCTGCCGGTCCTGAAGCAAGAACAGGTCCGACGGCGGGACATTATGCCACAGCCGCCGCGCCAAGCTTTGAAGGGGAAGCAAGGAACCCGATCACGCACTACAATCTCGCGCCCGCCGCACGTCTGGTGTATCCGATGCCCGAGGACTCCGCTCTCGCCGCCATCAAGGCAGCGCTCGAACGTTTTGTCGACCCCTATCTTGGCGACACGCTCGCCAACGCGCAGGCCGTGCGCGCCGTGGAAGCCCGCGGCGATCGGGTGGTCGCGAAGATCACCCTCGGCTTTCCGGTGGGCGGATATGTGCAGGAGCTCACGGACGCCGTTGCGGCGCATCTGCGCGCCGCCGGCATCGCGACACCGGTCGATATCGATCTCGAGGCGGATATTCGCGCTCATTCGGTGCAAAAGCAGCTGAAACCCCTGACCGGCATCAAGAATATCGTGGCGGTGGCCTCGGGAAAGGGTGGAGTCGGCAAATCCACGGTCGCCGTGAACCTCGCCCTCGCCTGGGCGGCGCAGGGCGCGCGCGTCGGGCTGCTCGACGCCGACATCTACGGGCCGAGCCAGCCGCTCATGCTCGGGCTCGAGGGGCAGCGGCCGGGCTCGCCCGATGGCAAGACGCTCACGCCTCTGAAGAGTCACGGTGTCGCAGCGATGTCCATCGGATTTCTGGTGGATGCGGAGCAGCCCATGGTGTGGCGCGGGCCGATGGTCACGCAGGCGCTGACCCAGCTCCTCTCCGAGACGCAATGGGGGGAGCTCGACTACCTGGTCGTGGACATGCCGCCCGGTACCGGGGACATTCAGCTCACGCTGTCCCAGAGAGTACCTGTCTCGGGCGCGGTCATCGTGACCACGCCGCAGGACATCGCGCTCGCCGACGCCCGCAAGGGGCTCAAGATGTTCGAGAAGGTGTCGGTGCCGGTCCTCGGGATCATCGAGAACATGAGCCTGCACGTCTGCACGAACTGCGGGCACGTCGAGCACATTTTCGGCGCCGGGGGCGGCGAGCGCATGGCCGAGCAATACGGGGTGGCGCTGCTCGGCGAGCTGCCGCTCGATGCGAAGATTCGCGAGGAAACCGACGGCGGCCGGCCCACGGTGGTCGCCGCGCCCGATACGCCGCGGGGCCGTGCCTATTTCGACGCGGCCCGACGCACCGCGGCCGCGCTCGCACGGCGCGCACGGGATCGCAGCAGCCTCTTTCCGAAAATCGTCGTAGAAGAAAGCTGAGCCTCACTCAATGACAATCAAGTCCGACCACTGGATCCGTCGCATGGCGGCGGATCACCGCATGATCGAGCCTTTCGCCTCCGAGCAGGTGCGGCATGCGGACGGGGGGAAGATCGTCTCGTACGGCACCTCGAGCTACGGCTACGACGTGCGCTGCGCGAGCGAGTTCAAGATCTTCACCAACATCAACTCGACCATCGTCGATCCGAAGCGCTTCGACGCCAAGAGCTTCGTCGACTTCAACGGGGAGGTGTGCATCATCCCGCCGAACTCGTTCGCGCTGGCCCGTACGGTCGAGTACTTTCGCATCCCGCGCAACGTCCTGGTGGTGTGCCTCGGGAAGAGCACGTACGCGCGTTGCGGGATCATCGTCAACGTGACGCCGCTCGAGCCGGAGTGGGAGGGCCACGTGACCCTCGAGTTCTCGAACACGACGCCGCTGCCCGCGAAGATCTACGCGAACGAAGGCGTCGCGCAGATGCTGTTCTTCGAGTCGGACGAGGTGTGCTCGACCTCGTATCGGGATCGCGGCGGCAAGTACCAGGGGCAGACGGGCGTCACACTGCCGAAGACCTGAGCCTCACGGGCCCGGCGACTCCTGCTCGCGCAGCACCGAGCGGATGAACGGCACGGTCAGCCGGCGCTGCGCGACGAGCGCGGCCTCGTCGAGCGTGTCGAGCAGCTCATAGAGCGCACGCATGTCGCGCGGGAAGCGGCGCTGCAGCCAGCGCGACGTTTCGTCCGGCAGCTCGAAGCCGCGCGTGTGGGCGCGCAGGCGCAGCGCTTCCTGCTGCTCGGTTTCATCCAGCGCGCGCAGCTGGAACACCAGGGCCGCGGTGAAACGCGAGCCGAGGTCGGGGAGCGCCCACTTCAGGAGCGAAGGGGGGCCGGCCGCGGAGACGACGAGACGCGCGCCGCGCTCGTCGATCTCGCGGAAGATGCCGAACAGCGCGTGCTCCCATTCGAGGTTGCCGATGACGGCGTCGAGATCGTCGAGGCACAGGCAATCGAGCTGCGCCGCGCCTTCCAGGACTTCGGCGCCGAGCGCACGCAGCTCGCCGAGCGGGAAGTAGCCGGCGCGCGTCGTTTCGCTCGCTCGCACGCAGGCCGCTTGCAGCAGATGACTCTTGCCGGCGCCGTGCGGTCCGCAGATCCAGGCGGTGCCCGCGAGCGCACCGCCCGCGAGGCGCTCGAGATACGTGGTGGCTTCCGCGTTCCGCGCCGGCAGGAACGTCGCGAACACCGCGCGATCGGGGATGCGAACGCCGAGAGGCAGCTGCCGCACGCGCCGTCGCTCCTACTGCCGGCCCACCTTGCCGGCGGATGTCGCTGCACTCATGGACGAGGAGCGTGGTGCCGACTCCTCCCAAGCGCGCCGGGTGAACGCGAACAGATAGTCCCAGCCGGAGAGGACGGTGGTGATGAACGTGATCACGGCGAGCGCCGCCAGCACTTCCGCGGGCGGGAACTCGACGGCTGCCTTCAGCATGACGCCGAGCAGGTAGCCGAGCTGCAGCAGCGTGTTGATCTTGCTCACGATGGTGGGGCGCCCGCGCAGAGGCCCGAACCACAGGCGGAAGATCAGCGCGCCGAGGCCGATCATCACGTCGCGCGCGATGGCCGCGGCCGCGAGCCACCACGGGACGAGACCGAGCCACGTCGTCGTGACGAACACGGCGACGAGCAGCAGCTTGTCGGCGAGCGGATCGATGAACTTGCCGAACTCGGAGGTCCAGCCGAAGCGCTTCGCGAGATAGCCGTCGAGTCCGTCGGAGACCGCCGCGATGACGAACAGGACGACAGAGAGCTCGTAGTCGCCCGCCTGCAGCGCGGCGACGATGGGCCACACGAGCGCGATGCGCGCGAGGCAGATGAGATTGGGGAGGTGCCGCACGGTCGCCTCGCGACGCGGCTACGCGGCCGTCCTCACGGCCGGTACTCGTAGACGAGCTGACCGCCGCTGCCGGCACCGGCGCGCGTGAGTCGCCCGGAGTTGCTGAGTGCGCGGTCGATCGCTTCCGCGCCGCCTCGCACGAGCACGGTGAACGTGGCCGCGCCGCCGTTCACCTCCGAGAGATTCACGCGCCGTGTGCCGGGAATGCCTTCGAGCAAGCGGCTCACGGCAGCGTAGTCATTCAACGTGGCGACGCCGCCGACCTGGACCACGGCTTCGAGCTCCGTGAGCGGCGCACCGGCATCCTGCACGCGGGCCAGCGCGTCGACTGCGCCGTTCACGCCTGCATCCAACGCTCCGTTCCAGTTCTCGGTGCCGTACTGCGTTTGCAGCGTCCACTGATAGACGCCGTTCAGCGCCGCGCTGTCGCCGCGCGCGATCAGCACCGCGTCGCCACCGAGCCGCTGTGCGCCCTGCAGGACGACGTCCTTCGGCAGCTCGACGCCATTCGCGTCGGTCACCGGCACGGGCGCGAGCGAGATCGGCAGACCGCGAGTCTCGGCGGCCCTTTCCAGCTCGACCCGTACGGTCTCGGCGGTCGCCCCACTCAGCGGGGGCGTGAAGACCACGAGTGTGAACGGTCGCTCGCTATCCCACACGCTGCGGCCCGCTGCGGCGATGGCCTGTTCGAGCGCGCTGCCGTCGAAGCTGATGCGAGTATCGCCGTTGGCGACGCGCGTGGAGCTCTGCACGTACTTCGCCGCATCCGCGACGATGGTGGAGAGCGCCGGGTCTGCGGCCGCTTCGCGCCGGCCGGTCGCACGCACGAGCACGCGTCGCATGGCGTCCTGAACGACTGGGCCGCTCGCGTCGCCCTTCACGATGACATCGTAAAGACGCACGACGCGCCCGGCCCACGCCTGCGGCGCGAGCACCATAAACGCGATCACGAGCCCTACGAAGGCGACGGAAAGGTGCCGGCCACGACAATCGGCAGGCGGCGGAGTACGGACGCTGTGGGACATGTCGGGATTCGTTGGCTCCGGCGCGGGGACGTGGGCGCCGAGCGGCCTGTACAATACCACACCTATGAACAAGCTTTCCGGCGTGACCTATCGCGATGCCGGCGTCGACATCGACGCGGGCGATGAGCTCGTCGAGCGCATCAAGCCGCTCGTCAAACGTACGCAGCGGCCCGAAGTGCTCGCGGGCATCGGCGGTTTTGGCGCGCTGGTGGAGCTCCCTGCCGGCTACAAGCGGCCCGTGCTCGTCTCGGGCACGGACGGTGTCGGCACGAAGCTACGGCTTGCCATCGAGACCGGCAAGCACGAGACGATCGGCATCGATCTCGTCGCGATGTGCGCGAACGATGTGGTCGTGCAGGGCGCCGAGCCGCTCTTCTTCCTCGACTACTACGCGACGGGCAAGCTGCGCGTCGAGGTCGCGGCGGCCGTGATTCGCGGCATCGCTGAAGGTTGCGCGCAGGCCGGCGCGGCGCTCGTCGGCGGCGAAACGGCGGAAATGCCGGGCATGTATCACGGCGAGGACTACGACCTCGCAGGCTTCTGCGTCGGCGTCGTCGAGAAGGACCGGATCATCGATGGCACGCGCACGCAGGCGGGCGATGCGGTGATCGGTCTCGCCTCGTCCGGTGCGCATTCGAACGGGTACTCGCTCATCCGCAAGCTCGTCACGCTTTCGGGCGCGAATGCGTCGACCATTCTCGACGGCCGGCCCTTGTTCGAGCGTCTGCTGACACCGACACGCATCTACGTGAAATCGGCGCTGGAGCTCGCGCGCAACTTGCCCGTGCGCGGCTTTGCGCACATCACCGGCGGCGGGCTCACGGACAACATTCCGCGCGTGCTGCCGGACGGGCTCGAAGTCGTTCTCGATCGCGCGCGCTGGAATCGCGATCCGGTGTTCGAGTGGCTGCAGCGCACGGGCCGGATCGAGAGCGCGGAGATGTATCGCACGTTCAACTGCGGGATCGGCATGGTCGTGATCGTGCCCGCCGAGCACGCGGACGAAGCGATGCGCCTGCTCACCGCTCGCGGGGAGACCGCGAGCATCATCGGCGAAGTCCGGCGCGGCAGCGCGGGCGTCGTGATCGTCGAATGACGCTGCCGTCGATGTGCTCCCGGACTTCCTCGGTCCGACACCTGTGCGCTTCGATCGACGTCCTCTAGACCCGCCCTTGCGGCTCGGCGTGCTCATCTCGGGGCGCGGCTCGAACATGCAGGCGGTTGCGCGCGCATGTCGTGAGAAGCGCATCAACGCGGAGGTCGTCGTGGTGATCGCGGATCGCGAGGACGCAGGCGGGCTCGCTATCGCGCGGGAGCTGGGTCTGAAGACCACCGTCGTTGCATGGAAGCAGTTCGCCGATCGCGGGGACTTCGAGCGCGCGCTGGCGCAAGTGCTCGATGAGCATCGCGTGGAGATCGTGGTGCTCGCGGGCTTCATGCGCATCCTCTCGCCGCAGTTCGCGGAGGCGTACGCCGGTCGGCTCATCAACATTCATCCGGCGCTGCTGCCGAAGTATCGCGGCCTGAATACGCATCGCCGCTGTCTCGATGCGGGCGATACCGAGCACGGCGCCAGCGTGCACTTCGCCACGGCGGAACTCGACGGCGGGCCGGTCATTCTCCAATCGAGGCTCGATGTGCGACCTGAGGAGACGGAACAAGAGCTGGCGGCGCGCGTGCTCGCGACCGAGCATGTCATCCTGCCGCGGGTGCTCGGCTGGCTTGCGGACGGCCGGCTCGTGTGGCGCGAGGGGCGCGGATGGCTCGACGGCAAGCCGCTCGATGCGCCCATCGTGGAGCGCTTTCATTGAGCCCGCGCGCGCGTAGTGCGGCGTCGCTCGTGATCCTTGCCGTGTGCGCGTGGCCTGCGGCCGCACACGCGGCGGAGTGTCCGCAGCCTTTCAAGGTGACGTTCGCCGTGGAGTGGCACGGCATGAACGCCGGCACGTCCATCCTCGAGCTCGTGCGGCAGGGTCCGGACGAGTGGACTTACAAGTCGAGCAACACGGCGCGCGGGCTGTTTCGGCTCGCGCTGCCCGACACGATCACGCAGGTGAGTCACTTCAAGATCGCGGATGGCCAGGTCATGCCGCTGACCTACGTCGGCGAGGACGGCTCTTCGGACACCCGTCGCGACGTCTCGCTGCACTTCGACTGGGAGGCCAAGCGGGTGACGGGCACGGCGGAGAACAGGCCGGTCGATCAGCCGATCACGCCCGGTGTGCAAGATAGCTTGTCGGTGCAGGTGGCCCTCATGTGTGCCCTCGCACGCGGCGATGTGCCGGCGAGCTTCCGCCTCATCGACAAGGACGAGGTGAAGGAATACCAGTACACGCGCGAGGGCGAGGCGAAGCTCGATACCGCAGTCGGCAAGCTCGACACGGTGATCTTCCGCAGCCAAAAGGCCGGCTCGAGCCGCTACACGCGCCTGTGGATCGCTCCGAGTCTCGGTTATCTGCCGGTGCGCGCAGAGCAGGCGAAGCGCGACAAACGAGAGCTGCAGCTCACGATTCGCGCCGTCACGCCACCCCAGGGCGCCGCGGCGCCGACTGCGAGCGGCGCGTCGCGCTGAGTCGGCGCGCTCAGTTCAGAGGGTCTCGCTCCTCCAAACGCACGGCCAGTTGCGCCACACGGCGCCCGAGAGCGTGCGCCAGCGACTTCTCCTCCTCGCTCAGCATCGTCGAATCGGATACTCCGGCATGATGGGATGCGCCATAAGGCGTGCCGCCGGCACGCGTCGAGGAGAGCGCGCGTTCCGTGTACGGCAGACCGACGAGCACCATGCCGTGATGCAGGAGCGGCAGCATCATCGAGAGTAAGGTGGCCTCCTGGCCACCGTGAAGCGTCTGCGTGGACGTGAACACGCCTGCCGGCTTGCCGGCGAGCGCGCCGGAGACCCATAGGCTCGACGTGTTGTCGAGGAAATACTTCAGCGGCGCGGCCATGTTCCCGAAGCGGGTGGGGCTACCCATCACCAGCCCGGCGGCGGACCGCAAGTCCTCGAGCGTGGCATACGGAGCGCCGCTGTCCGGCACCGGCCGCGGCGGCCCTTCGCTCACGGCGCTCACCGGCGGCACCGTGCGTAGCTTCGCGGCGGCGCCATGCACGCTCTCCACGCCGCGACACACGTGTCGCGCCAACTCGGCGGTCGAGCCGTTGCGCGAGTAGTAGAGAACCAGAATCTCCGGCATGAAGAAGACCTCGAGCCCCATGTCGTAGGACTGCAGCTGCGACACTAACGCGGCCGGCGAGCGCACGTCGAGCGTGAGGCGTGGAATCACGAAGCGGTCAGTCGACCCGGGCGGCCACGAGTACCGCATTGCTGCCTCCGAATGCGAACGAGTTGGACATGACGCGCCGGACCTCGACGTCCGGGCGCGGCGCGTTGGCGACGAAGTCGAGGTCGCACTCCGCATCGCGCTGCCGCAGGTGCATGGTCGCCGGCAGCAATCGCTCGCGCAGCGCCACGATGCATACCGCGAGCTCGAGCGCTCCCGCCGCCCCGAGCAGGTGGCCATGGACCGACTTCGTCGAGCTGACTGGGAGCGCGTCGGCGTACTTGCCGAAGGCCTCACGGATCGCGCGTGTCTCGGTGATGTCGCCTGCACGAGTCGCTGTGCCGTGCGCGTTGAGATAGTCGATGGACTCGGGTGCAAGCTGCGCATCCGCCAGCGCGCCGGCCATCGCGGAGGCCTGGCCTTCGAGCGCCGGAATGCAGATGTGAGTGGCGTCCGCGTTGGCCGCGTAGCCGAGCAGCTCGCACAGAATGGGCGCGCCGCGCTGGACGGCATCTTCCAGCCGTTCGAGCACCAGCATGGCGGCCCCTTCGCCTAACACGATCCCGGTGCGATCGCGCGAGAACGGGCGACAACTCTCTTCCGGCGCGTTGTGGTCCACGGTGGCGAGCATGCGCATCGCTTGCCACGAGCGGACCACACCCGTCGTCACGCACGCTTCGGCGCCTCCTGCGAGCGCGCACGCCAGTCGCCCCGCACGAATCGCGTGGAACGCCTCGCCGATAGCGATGGCCGAAGACGCACACGCTACGGAGTACGTCATGTTCGGGCCTTGAATCCCGAAGCGCATGGCCAGGTGTGCCGCCGGCGCGTTGGCCATGGCGCAAACGATGGTGAGCGGCTTCGGCGGCGCGCCGTGATACCAGATGTCCCGGTACGCATCTTCCAGGCTGTGCACGCCGCCGAGCGCCGTACCGATGTAGACAGCCGCCGACCGGCACCGCCCCGGGTCCTTATCGAGACCGCTTTCCTCCAGCGCTTGCTGTGCGGCCAGAACAGCAAAGCGCGTGACGGGATCGAACAGCGCGCGCTCCGTCGCGGCCAGCTCGAAATCGGTGGCCTCGAGCGAGGGACATGCGGCAGCGGTCGCGCGGTGCCGCGTGCCCGGCGCGGCGAGCCGCACGCCCGACTGCCCTGCGCGCAGTGCCTTCGCGAGATCGGCAAAAGAGTTGCCGAGCGCGCTGACGACTCCACAACCCGTAACGGCGACCCGGTGAGTCATGCCAGCGCTTCCTCGAGTGCGTGCGATTTGCGCGTGACCAGCCGGTCCACGACCGTCGCGAGATCATGCAACGACCGGATCTCGGCGAGATCCTCGGGCGCGATCGTGATGCCGAAGCAGGCCTCGAGCGAGGTGATCAGATCGAGGGTTGCAAGCGAGTCGATGCCCGCTTCCGCGAAGGTGCGTGCGCGCAGCACCGTCTCCATCGAAATCTCGAGCCGTTCGGCCGCGAGGCGTTGAATCGTCGTGAGTGTATCCATGGCAACTCTCCGCGCGCTCCGGCGCGGCCTCCCTGGTGATGGTGGTGTCCTAGCGAATCGTCATCTGACCAGCATTTCGAGCTCCGGCACGTCCTGCAGGAGGTGAGGCGAGGCCTCGCACTTGTCCCGCAGCAGGCGCAGAGGCGCGTCGTCGTCCAAGCGACCGGGCGGGGCGACGCCGGTCGAGACGCGCGGAAAAGTTTCCCAGTTGTACCAATGCTCCGGTGCGCGGCGGATTTCGCGCTCGAAGCTCGTGAACACGGCGCGGCTCAGAAGGAAGACCGCCTGCGCCTCGTCGAGATTCGCAAAGCGCGATGGATCGATCGGGCGCCCGATCGTGACGTGTACGCCGAGCTGGCGCGCGGGCGCGGCCACCACCGGCACGACCCAGGCGTTCGTTCGCAGAGCGAAAAACGCAGTGCCCGGCGCGACCCGCAACATGCGCCCGAAAAACGGCAGTGCGAGTGTCGAGGTCATCTCGTCGAACGCATCCGGCATCATCACGAGGAATTCGTTACGGCCCAATGCCCGGCTGGCCGCGAGCGTCCCGGGCAAGCCATCGAGCAGCGTCGTCGCATCGATGCCGCCGCGCTCGAACAGCAATGCGATCTGCGGGGCGAGTGCGCGCGTGTCGTAGAACAGGTTCAGCGCCCGGCGGCCGCTCAGGCGATTCGCAGCCGCGACGAAGCCGAGCGGCGCGGGGCCATAGTGAGGCGCTGCGAGAATGACGGGCCGCGCACCGTTGAATACGTGCTGCGCATACGCCGCGCCCTCGTAAGTGACGCGATCCTCCAGAAAGGTACGGAGCTGCGGCCGCGTGAGCCGCAGTGCATAGCGGATGAGAAGCGCGCACCGCCAGCGCGATGCGAGCACCGCACGCGCGAAGTAGGGGCCGCTCGGCGCATCGCGCACACCGCTGAGGGCGCGGCAGGTGCGCCACCCTTTGTGGAACCGCTTCGGCACGAAGGGCACGACCGTCGCCATCGCAACGTCGACCGCGCCATACGCTTCGGCGATCAGTCTCGCAGCAATGCCCATTGCGGCTCCTGCAGGGTTTCGAGAAATTGACGGAACACGGGTGCGAACGCTTTCGAGTGGTTGATCTCGCCGTGCGCAGCGCGCTTGAACACGACGAGTGAGGTACTGACGCCATTGCGGACGAGCTTCCTGAAGATCTCGCGCGAGAGCGACTCGGGTGCGCGCCGATCCGCGCGGCTGCCGAGCACCAACACCAGCCCGCGAAATCTCGCGAGCGCGGCGGGCGCATCCACGTCGGCAAGCTCCCGCTCGACGCGCGGACGCACGAGCGGCTTCAGGTACCAGGGGATGCGGCTCCGCGCCCAGCTCGTCGCGTTTGCTGCAGTGGCTTCGAGCACCAGACCGTCGGCGGCTCGCTCGCGCGCCACCCGAGCGGCGACGAGCCCGCCGAGCGAGAAGCCGTACAGCACACGCTTCTTCCCAGCGGATGTCTGCAGTGTATCGACGTAGTCGTACACGGCGAGCGCTGTCTCGATGAGTGCGGCCGGAGTCGGCGAGCCGCTGGAATCGCCGTAGCCGGGATAGTCGAAGAGCACGACGTCCGCGCCGAGTGCGAGCGACTCCAACGCCTCCGCGCCATCGATGGAACGATGGAAGCTGTCGCCGCCGCAGAAGATCACCACGGAGCGACTTGCCGGATGATGTGCGTGAGTGATGCCGATGGCTCGGTTCCCGCGATGAATGACGAGGTCCTGCACGGCGTAGCCGCGCGGCAGCACAGCCGTGCGGGGCGCGCGGTCTCGCGACATGAAGTTGGCGAGGCGCACATCGGCGGTCATGCATCCGCTCTGCGCCAAGCACATCGCGATCAGCGCGAGCAACACGATGAACGATGTCATTGGAGAACCCATGATCCGCACGGCTCAGGGTGTCGCACAGCGCGCGATCAGCTTCTGCCGCGCGACCACGGCATCGAGTGCCGTTTCGGTGCGCAGGCGATCGCAGTAGCGCGATTGCAAGTGCATGCGCAGCAGACACTCGATGTCCTTGAGCTCTTCGCGCAGGCGCAGCCAGCGCGCGGGCTCCGACATGAGCCGCATGCAGTCCTGCGCCAGCCAATCCGCGGCGGGGCGCGCAAGGTCCTGCTCGAGGAACATGAGCAGACGGCGCAAGAGCCCCGGCAGCGACAAGACGCGACCATCCGATGTGAACAGCTCGGCATAGTGGACTTCGTGGAGCGCGAAACCGCCGTTGCGGGAGGTGCTCGCGAGCGCATACACGGGCGGACGGTGACGCGCGACGAGCAGCGCTTCGAACGAGGAGAACGCATACCGGCTGCCGAGAAACGGAATGATCAGCGACGACGCACCGATCCCGACCTGCTGATCCGGGAACGAGATGACACTTCTCGGCAGCACGCTCTGGCCCGCGAACGCCTTCACGATGTCGGCCGGCGCTCGCACATGCGGCGCGAGGCGCAGCCCGGCGTGCGACGAGATCGGGCCGCCGGCGACGTAGCACGGGCGCCGCCTGCACACCGCGCGCGCGAGCGCGAAGGCGCCGAGCGTGCTGGGCGCGATGATCAGCGCGTGGGCGTGCTCGTTCTCCAGCAGGGCCAGTCCCTGCTGAATCGAGCGCGTGTGAGCGATGTAGCGGCCGAGTTTAGCGATCATCAACCTTCTCCCGTGCGAAAAGCGTGAGCGAGCGAGCCAGCAGAAGCGCCAGTCCGGCGGCCATGACCAGCCACATCCCGAGCAGTGCGGAACTGGCGAGTGCCTGAAGAGAGGAGTGCGAATGGGCAAGCCCCGCCGCGGCCGCGGCGATGCTGTTGCCGAGCATCGCCAGCACATACGCAAAGTACACAGCGGCGATTGCGACGAAGGCGATCAGCACCGCCAGCTCACGCGGCGCAGGCAGAGGGCTTTGCTCCATCAGCACGACGGCTCGCCAGGTTCGCCGTGCGATCGAGCGAACCCAGCCATGAAAATTGTGAGCGCCCGTGAGATCCGCGAGCAGCCAGTAGCCGTCGAACTTCAGCACCGGGTTCAGCGTGTGAAGCATCAGGCAATGGCTCCACGCGATGGCTCCGAGCACCGCGTCCGCGCCGGTTGCGAGGTACATCACGCCGAGCGCCAGCACGTAACCACTCTGGAAATACACACCGCCGATATCCACGACGACGCGTTGCATTCGCGGCAGCAGCCAAGCGCCGTGGACTTCTGCGTAGAGCGTCGGGAAGCACCAGTACAAGCCGACGCCCATGCCGCCGTGATGCGCGCCGAACCGGCGGCACGCGGCAAGATGGCCGAGCTCGTGAACGATGACGCCCGCGACGGTGAGTGCGAACGCGGCCGCAATGTGATGCGTCGCCGGGCTACTGACGGGCGTTCCCAGCGTGCGGGCCGCCACGCACACTTCGGCGAGCACGAGCAACGCGATGAGCACGATGGCGATTCGCCAAGAGAAGAGGCGCGCACCCCAATTCAGCATCGGCGCCAGGCACGCGCCGCTCAGCACGCGCCCGCGCAGCCACACGGGTCCGCGTACTGCCTGGCCCGCCGCAGCGTTGAACAGCACCGCCGGGGCCTGCTCGCGCAGGAGCTTCCCCACCTGCTCGGGCGAAACGTGCACGCCGAGTCGCGCCGAGGCGCGCTGCGCCAGGCCCGCGAAGGTGGCCGGCTCGCGGCTCTCCTCGAGAATGGCGGCGACTGCCGCGGTGACGACGAAGTGCCGGTCGTCCACCGCCACGACGAAGCGGCGATCGCCTTCGGTCGCATCGAACGGGCGAACCGCGACGTCGCTGCGCAGGCGGGGAGCGAGTGAGTGCTGCATGGTCGATCCGCAACGCGAACGAATGGAGCTCGGGAGAAAAGCCCGCCGGTGTGACCCGGCGGGCGAAGGGGGGCTCAGAACTCGAACGTGCAGCTGCACTTCCAGTCTTCGCCCGGGGAGATGCCGGCCGGGCCGGCAATGGCCTCCATCTCGAAGCGGGCTTCGAGCTCCTCGATGGAGAACGCGGGGGCCTCGCAGCCTGCCGAGGCGTCAGCTTCGGAAACGTCGTGAGAAGTCATCGATGCACTCCTTCCATGAGTACGGGTTGATGGATGTCGCTCGCATCGCGAGCGGGGAGAAGTGTGACGGACGAGGCGCCGCCGCGCGCCTTGCATATCTGCGGCGAACGCCCAGAAATGGCTGCACCGCCGCAACCGGCGGCCGCACGGATGGCTTAGGATCGCGACTCGAAGAGGAGAACCGCGCGTGATCACCAAGAAATGCATCGTTGGCGGACGCGTGCAGGGCGTGTTCTATCGCGCCACGGCCGCGAACCGCGCGCGTGAGCTGGGCGTGCACGGCCACGCGATCAATCTGCCCGACGGCCGCGTGGAAGTGCTCGCGCACGGCGAGCCGAGCGCGGTGCAGACGTTCGTCGAGTGGCTGTGGACGGGCTCGTCCGGCTCGCGGGTCACCTCGGTCGAGGTGATCGACCTCGAGCTACCGGAGCATCACCGGCCGAAGGGGTTCCGCACGGGTTGACGCACGTCGGCAGCGGGCGGCGGTCACGCGCGGGTCGCGGTCGATCCGCCACCCAGTCGCTTATCGGGCATCGTTTCGCGAAAGCGCAGCGCTCAGCGCCCCGCGGTCATCACGAGGTCGTCGGCGCCGTTCCATTTCGTCCACTGATTGATGACGAGATCGGAATAGTGCCGCCGCCCGACGCTGCCGTTGTAGCGCGCGAGCGCGCGCGTGACGCTGTTGTTCTCTTTCTGCAGATAGAAACGCAGGATCGCGCAGCCCATGCGGATGTTCTGCGCCGTGCGCGTGAGCTCGTAGCGCCGCATGCCGAGCTGCTCCGGCCAGAACGGCATTACCTGCATCAGCCCGACTGCCCCCGCGCTCGACACGGCCCAGCGATCGAAGCGGCTCTCGACCATGATCACGGCCATCACGAGCCCCGGCGGTAACGGCGCTTCGCCTTCGCGCTTCGACTCGCAGAACACCTGCGTGAGAATCTCGAGCCGCTCGTCCCGGTCCTTCACGATCTTGCGCAGCCGCGGCTCCATCATCGTGTACCAGACCGCGGACTCGTAGCGATCGGCAAAGCACTGCGCCTGATCGATGGCGCGCTTCACCACCGCCTTCAGCTCCGGATCTTTCTGCTGATCGGCGTGGGCAATGCCGCCGCCAATCGACAGCAGAATCACGCCCCAGGCGACAGCAAGCAGGCGAGGCAGCCCGAAAATACCCTGAAGACACGCGAAACGGTGTGGACGCATTCCCGCGAGCCCACGCCGCGCCGCGCCGCGCCGGCGCTCCTCGCGTTCGAGTCTCACGGGTGGTGTCTCACGGGCGTTCCTCATGCGATTTCCCCGCCGACGCGCAGGCGCTCACCGCCCCATTCGCGACCGGATGAACTCCAGCGCGCCTTCGAGCGGAAAGTCCTGACTCTCCGTATCGCGACGATGCCGATACTCGAGCTTCCCCGCATCGATGCCGCGCTCGCCGACCACGACCCGATGCGGAATGCCGAGCAGCTCCGCATCCGCGAACTTGACGCCCGGCCGCGCATCCCGATCGTCATAGAGCACTTCGATGCCGGCGGCCGTCCACTCGGCATAGAGCCGATCGGCAATCTCCCGCACCCGATAGGACTTGTGCGCATTCATGGGTATCAGCACGACATGAAAGGGCGCAATCGGCTCCGGCCAGATGATCCCGCGCTCATCGTGATTCTGTTCGATGGCGGCCGCCACGATGCGCGTCACACCGATGCCATAGCAGCCCATGTACGGCACGACGCTCTTGCCGGATTCGTCCAGCACCGTGGCGTTCATCGCCTGTGAATAGAGCTGGCCGAGCTGGAAGATGTGCCCGACCTCGATCCCGCGCACGATGCGCAGCTTGCCCTTGCCGGTCGGGCTTGGATCGCCCTCGACGACGTTGCGGATGTCGGCGACGTGCTCCGGCGCCGGCAGGTCGCGCCCCCAGTTCACGCCGGTGAAGTGGAAGTCGTCCTCGTTGGCGCCGACCGCGAAATCGCTCATCGAGGCGACCGTGTGATCCGCGATGAACGTGATCCCGCGCACCGTCCGCTCGTCCGCGAAGAGCGGTCCGAGCGAGCCGAAGCCGGCGCCGAAGGCCATGCGCACGGCGTCCGGGGTGGCGGGGCGCAGCGGCGTCTTCACCTGCGGGAGCTTGCCGGCCTTCACTTCGTTCAGCTGGTGATCGCCGCGCACGAGGAACGCGACGAGGCCGTCGACGCCCTCGTATACGAGCGTCTTCACGGTCTTCTCGATCGGGATCGACAGCGCCTTCACCAGGTCTTCGATCGTGCGCAGCCCGGGTGTCGGGATCTTCCGCAGCTCTTCGCGCGGCGGCGCAGGCGGCGTGCCGCGCAGCATCGTCAGCTCGTCCTCGTCGATCACGCCCGGCACGGTGCCCGGCGCGACCTTCGCGCCCGGCGGCAGCGCGATCGCCGTCTCGATGTTCGCGGCGTAATCGTCACCGTCCGAGACCGCGATCGCATCCTCGCCGCTCGCTGCGAGCACCTGGAATTCTTCGGACCGGTTGCCGCCGATCGCGCCCGAATCCGCCTGCACCGCGCGGAACTCGAGCTTCATGCGCTGGAACATGCGGGTGTACGCCTCGCGCATGACGAGATAGCCGTCCTCGCGCAGCGACTTCTCGTCCATGTGGAACGAGTACGCGTCCTTCATGATGAACTCGCGTGCGCGCATGACGCCGAAGCGCGGCCGGATCTCGTCGCGGAACTTGGTCTGCACCTGATAGAAATTCACCGGCAGCTGCCGGTAGCTCTTCAGCTCGCGCCGCGCGATGTCGGTGATGACTTCCTCGTGCGTCGGGCCGATGAGGAAGTCACGCTGGTGGCGATCCTTCAAGCGCAGCATCAGCGGTCCGAACTTGTCCCAGCGGCCGGTCTCCTGCCACAGCTCCGCGGGCTGCACGGCGGGCATGAGGAGCTCGAAGGCGCCGGCGCGGTTCATCTCCTCGCGCACGATGTTCATGACCTTCGTGAGAGTGCGCATCCCGATGGGCATCCAGGTGTAGAGGCCGGCCGCGAGGCGCCGGATCAGGCCGGCGCGCAGCATGAGGCGCTGGCTTTCGATCTCGGCCTCGGCCGGAGTTTCCTTCAGGGTCGCGATCGGGTACTGGGACAGTCTCATCGGACGAGCTTTGCCGGGAAAAAGCGAAAAGGGCGGGCATCTTAGCAGGCCGGTCCGGGAGGTCCTTGTTACCATCCGCACCCCATGGAAGACGCGACCCCCGACACCCGCCCGCCGCCGCGGCGGGGCGCCTACCTGCTGCCGAATCTCCTGACGACGGGATGCCTGTTCTCGGGCTTCTACGCGATCGTCGCCGCCATCGACAAGAACTTCGAGCCGGCCGGCATCGCCGTGTTCGTCGCCATGGTCTTCGACGGCCTGGACGGCCGAATTGCGCGGCTGACCCGCACCGAGACCGCATTCGGCAAGGAATACGACAGCCTCGCGGACATGGTCGCGTTCGGCCTCGCGCCCGCGATCGTCACGTATCAGTGGGGGGTCGTGAAGATCGCCGAGTACGGGCAGGCGTGGGGGCGTTTCGGCTGGCTCGCCGCGTTCTTCTACGCCGTCGCGGCCGCGTTGCGGCTCGCGCGCTTCAATGCGCGCTCGGCGACCGCGGACAAGCGCTATTTCGAGGGGCTGCCGAGCCCGTCGGCGGCGGCCACGGTCGCGGGCTTCGTCTGGTTTTCGAGCTACATTCGCGAGCCGGGGCTTCCCGGCTTGATCGCGGCCTTCCTGGTGACGGTGGCCGCGGGGCTCCTCATGGTGAGCAGCTTCAGCTATCCGAGCTTCAAGCAGTTCGACATGGACCGGCGCATCAAGCGGGCGTACATGATCATCGTGCCGCTCTTCTTCGTCCTCATCGCGCTGGACCCGCCGACGATGCTGCTGTCGATGTTCGCCACCTATGCCGCCTCCGCGCCCGTGCTGTGGGCCGTGCGGCGTATCCGCCGCAGCTCGCGCGCGAACCCGGCCTCGGGTTCGGGAGGCTCGAGCTGATGGATGCTGCGCGCCGCCTCGAGTATCTGCGGGCGATCGGCGTCGATGTGTGGGTGCCGCGCAAGGCCGCGACGGTCGATGCGGTGCCCGTTGCACGGACTGCCGCCGAACCGGCACCGGCGCCCGCACCAGCGTCTGCCTTCGCCCCGGCGCCGGCGCAAGGGCTAGCCCCCACTACGACGCCCGCGCAAACACCGCCCGCCGCTCTGAGCCCTGACATTGAGGCTCAGTGGGAAGCCCTCAAAGCCGAGGTTCTCGCCTGCCGCAAATGCCCGCTCCACAGCACCCGCACGCAGGGCGTCTTCGGTGTGGGGAACCGCCGCGCGGACTGGCTGATCATCGGCGAAGCCCCAGGCGCGGAAGAGGACCGGCAGGGCGAGCCCTTCGTCGGCCGCGCCGGTCAGCTCCTGAACGCCATGCTCAGAGCCATCGGCCTGCCGCGCGAAACCGTCTTCATCGCGAACGTGCTCAAGTCGCGTCCGCCCGGCAACCGCGACCCGAAGCCCGAGGAGGTCGCGGCCTGCATGCCGTATCTCAGCCGCCAGATCGCGCTGCTGCAGCCAAAGCTCATGCTCGCGGTCGGGCGTATCGCGGCGCAGACGCTCCTGGCGACCGACTTGTCTTTGAGCCGTCTGCGCGGTCAGGTACATACGTTCGGTGAGCTGAACACGCCGCTCATCGTGACGTATCATCCCGCCTACTTACTGCGCACACCCGCAGACAAGCGAAAGGCCTGGGAAGACCTCAAGTTTGCGCGCAGTGTGTTCCGAAGGCTTGCTGGGGAATCGTGATGGCAACCGCACCCGAGCTGCTGGCGTCCGCGCGAGAGGTGACGATCCGGACCATGCTCGAGCCGGATGTGCCGAGCGTCGTCGCCATCGAGCGCGCCGCCTATCAATTCCCCTGGAGCGAGGGCATTTTTCGCGATTGCCTGCGGGTCGGCTACGTGTGCCGTGTCGCGTGCGTCGGCGAGGAAGTGGTCGCATACGGCGTCATGAGCGTCGGGGCCGGCGAGGCGCATATCCTGAACCTCTGCGTGAACGCGCATTTCCGCTGCCGCGGGATCGGCCGCCAGCTCCTGCGCTACCTCGTGGATCGGGCGCGCTCGGCCGGGATGGGCGAGGCGTTCCTCGAGGTGCGTCCCTCGAACACGGCAGCCATCCGGCTCTACCAGTCGATGGGCTTCGAGCAGGTCGGCATTCGCCGCGGCTACTACCAGGCCGTCGGCGGCCGCGAGGATGCGGCGGTCTTGAAGCTCGCGCTGACGAACAAGCCCTTCCGCGTGTGACGTCCGCCGTGCGCGGCGCGCCGCCCTGAGCGGCGCGCGCACTGCAGGGCTTGCCCTTTTTCCATCCGGCCGTACATTGCCCGCCTGCCACGGCAGGGCGGCCGGGCCATCTGTGATCGAGAGCTTCGAGTGACTGATTCCCTGAGCAAAGAAATCGAGCGACGGCGCACCTTCGCCATCATCTCCCACCCCGACGCCGGCAAGACCACCCTGACGGAGAAGCTCCTGCTCTTCGGCGGTGCCATCCAGATGGCCGGCACCGTGAAGGGCCGCAAGGCCGCGCGCCACGCCACGTCCGACTGGATGCGGCTCGAGCAGCAGCGCGGAATTTCCGTGACCTCGTCGGTCATGCAGTTCCCGTATCGGGATTGCATCGTGAATCTGCTCGACACGCCGGGCCACGAGGACTTCTCGGAAGACACCTACCGCACGCTGACGGCGGTGGATTCCGCGCTCATGGTCATCGACTGCGCGAAGGGCGTCGAGGAGCGCACGATCAAGCTGATGGAGGTCACGCGCCTGCGCGATACGCCCATCATGACCTTCATCAACAAGCTCGACCGCGAAGGCCGGCCGCCGATCGATCTGCTGGACGAGATCGAGCGCGTGCTGAAGATTCGCACCGCCGTCGTCACGTGGCCGATCGGCATGGGGCGCGACCTCAAAGGCATCTACCACCTGCTCGAGGACCGTATCTACGTGTACGAGCCCGGCAAGGGCGGACGCGTGGGCGAGAACCTCATCATCGCCGGGCTGAACAGCGCGGAGGGTCAGGCGTTTCTCGGCGAGCGTGCCGCAGCCTTCGCCGACGAGATCGAGCTGGTGAAGGGCGCGACGGATGCGTTCGATCCAGACGCGTACCGCGCCGGCAAGCAGACGCCGGTGTTCTTCGGCTCAGCCATCAACAACTTCGGCGTGGAGGAGCTGCTCGCGTCGTTCACGGCGCACGCGCCGGGGCCGCAGCCGCGCGCCGCGCGCGAGCGCACGGTGGCGCCGAACGAGAAGGCGCTCAGCGGCTTCGTCTTCAAGATCCAGGCGAACATGGACCCCGGTCACCGCGACCGCATCGCCTTCATGCGCCTGTGCTCCGGCAAGTACACGCGCGGCATGCGCCTGTACCATGTGCGCCTCGGCAAGGAAGTGCGCGTCGCCGACGCGCTCACTTTCATGGCCGCGGACCGCGCGCAGGCGGAGGAAGCGTTCGCCGGTGACATCATCGGCTTGCACAATCATGGCACCATCAACATCGGGGACACCTTCACGGAAGGCGAGAAGCTGGCGTTCACGGGCATCCCGAACTTCGCCCCGGAAATGTTCCGGCGCGCGGTGCTGAAGGACCCGCTGAAAATGAAGGCGCTAACGAAGGGGCTGTCGCAGCTCTGCGAGGAGGGCGCGACGCAGCTCTTCAAGCCGCTGCGGAACAACGATCAGATTCTCGGCGCGGTGGGCCAGCTGCAGTTCGAAGTGGTAGCGTTCCGGCTCGAGGATGAGTACAGCGTGAACTGCGTGTTCGACAACGTGAACGTCTACACCGCCCGCTGGGTCACGGCGGACGACGAGAAGAAGCTCGAGGAGTTTCGCAACAAGGCCTACGAGAACCTCGCGCTCGACCACGCGGGGTCGCTCGTCTACCTGGCGCCGACCCGCGTGAACCTGCAGCTGACGCTCGAGCGCTGGCCGGAGCTGCGATTCAGCGAAACACGCGAGCACGCCGCGTGAGCACCGAAGCGCTCGCCGCGAGCCCCGGCCGGGTGCGCAGCGTGCTGCTGCGAAAGCCCGTCATCGCGTGGGCGCTCTGCGATTGGGCGAACTCTGCGTTCGCCACGACCGTGATGGCGGGGTTCTTTCCGCTGTACTTCAAGCAGTACTGGAACGCCGGCGTCGATGCCACGGTGAGCACGTTCCGGCTCGGGCTCGCGAACGGCATCGCGAGCTTCATCATCGCGATTCTCGCTCCGCTCGTCGGCGCCATCGCGGACAAGGGCGGCGCGCGCATCAGGCTGCTCGCGCTCTTCACCGTGCTCGGCGCGGCCATGACAGTGGGGATGTACTGGGTCGCCCAGGGCCAGTGGGAGATCGCGGCGCTGCTGTACATCCTCGCCTCGCTCGGGTTCTGGCACGGCAATCAGTTCTACGACTCGCTGCTGACGGACATCGCCGAGGAGCGCGAGTACGACGTCGCCTCCGGCTACGGCTACGCGCTCGGCTATCTCGGCGGCGGTCTGCTGTTTCTCGTCAATGTGTTGATGGCGACGAAGCCTGCGATGTTCGGCATCCCCGATGCGAGCACCGGGGTCCGGCTCTCGTTCGTCACCGTGGGCGTGTGGTGGGTCGTCTTCACGATCCCGGCGCTGTTCATCAAGGAGAAACATGCCGCGGAGGGCTTGCCGTTCCGGCAGGCGATCGCGGCGGGCGCGCGTGAGCTCGTGAGCACCCTGCGTCATTTGCGCGGCGATCGCACGCTCCTGTGGTTTCTGCTCGCGTACTGGTTCTACATCGACGGCGTGAACACGATCGTCAAGATGTCCGTCGACTACGGCATGTCGCTCGGGCTGAAGACGGATGCGCTCATCCAGGCTCTGCTGCTCGTGCAGTTCATCGGCTTTCCGGCCGCGCTCGCGTTCGGCTGGCTCGGCAAGCGCATCGGGCCGCGCGCGGGCATCTTCATCGGCATCGCCGCGTACGCGTTCGGCTCGGGCTACGCGTACTTCATGACCACCGAGGCCGATTTCTTCGGCCTCGCGATCCTGATCGGGCTCGTGCAGGGCGGAATCCAGTCGCTGTCGCGCTCGCTGTACGGGCGGCTCGTGCCGGCCGGCAAGGCGGGCGAGTTCTTCGGCATCTACAACCTGATGGGCAAGGCGTCGTCGATTCTCGGGCCGCTGCTCACCGGCACCGTCGCGCTGCTGACGCACGATTCACGGCTCGCGATCGTCTCCATCGCCATTCTGTTCGCGATCGGCGCCGTGTTCCTCGCGCGTGTTCAAGTGCCCCACGCGGCCGGATCGAGCCCGTAGAACGTCGCGAGCTCGCTGTAGAGCGCAGGGTGGAGCCGCTGCAGGTCCACCGGTCGCTCGAAGAATGTTTCCGTCGCCACGGCGAAGAACTCGACCGTGGATTCGGTGCCGTAAGGGTCGATGAGCGTGTCGTCACCGCGATCGACGGCGTCGCAGAGCGCCTCGTATTCGCGTTCCAGCAGATCGTGCCACGCCTCGAAATCGGCGTGACCCGCGCGCGTATCCGTGAGCGCGCCGCCGAGCGCGTTGTCCAGGAAGTGAGCGAACTCGTGAACCACAACGTTGTAGATCTCCGTCTCGCTGCCGTGGTCTTGCACGTCCTGCCACGAGAGCACGATCTGTGCGGTGTCGAGGGACTGGCCCGAGAGCACGCTCTCGCCTTCGGTGACGACGCCCGCCTCGTCCTCGTCGGTCTGGTTGACGACGAACTCGTCGGGATAGAGGAGGACGCTGCCGAGCGATTCGTAGGCCCGCGGATCGCGCTCGACGACGAGCAGGCAGGCCTGCACTGCGATGACGAGGCGCATTTCGTCGGTCACCTGCAGTCCGCGGCAGCCGATGAATTGCACGTCGGCGAGGAAGGCGCGGACGACGGGCTCGAGCTTCGAACGCAGCGCGGGCGGGATGCGGCGATAGAGCGGGAGCGAGCGCTCGAGCAGCGCGCGCCACTCGGGCGGAAAGGGCTCGCTGAATCGCGCGGCGCGGCGACGCTCACGCACCGCGCCCCAAACGATGGCGCCCACGAGCGCGAGCACGCCGAGCGAAAGGATGACCGCGAGTGCGAGCTGCGATTGCGTCACCGTGCTCTCGCTTTCACCCCTGCGCCGCCGGCGCTGGCCGTCGCGGATCCGGCGGAGTGCACAGTCATGTCGCGCGTTGAGCGCGCAGCCGCGGCTCGCTCTCGCGCGGCACGCGTAGGCGCGCGACGGCGCGCTCGAATTGCGCAATGTCGGCCGGCGAGCGCGCGCCGGCATCGCGCCCGTATCGAAGATCGGCGTATCGACTTAGTAGCGGCCGCACGGCCGCGGCGAGATCGGGCCGTCGAGCGGCCACGTTGTCCGCATACGCGAGCGGCCCCTCGTGCGCCTCGCGCGGCACGCCGGCCTTCGCCAGCTTCGCGCACAACCGCGTGTACGCGCGCGCGAGGCGATCCATCGGCGTGGCGCGCAGGGCTCTGCCGACATGCCACGCGACGAAGAGCAACCAGGCCACCAGTCCGCCCGCGAACAGCCAGCCGAGCGGCTGCCAGTCGCGCGAATCGAAACCGAGCCACGCGAGCAGGTCCATCTGCGCGTTGAGGTCGAAGCGGACGACGCGCTCGTTCCACCAATCGTTCAGCGCATCCCAGCGCAGGCGCGCCTCCGCGACCCACGGCGAATCGCGCATCAGACGCTGTGCCGCCGTCATCGCGCCCGGGATCAGGTCGTACACGCCGCGACGGAGTCGATCGGGGGCGACGACGGCGGTGGGGTCGATGCGCGTCCAGCCTCTGCCGTCGAGCCACACCTCCGCCCAGGCGTGCGCATCCGATTGCCGCACGAGGAAGTACTCGCGCACCGGATTCCATTCCCCGCCCTGATAGCCCGTGACGACGCGCGCCGGCACGCCCGCGGCGCGCATCATCGTGACGAACGCGGACGCGAAGTGCCCGCAGAATCCCTGCCGGGTGTTGAACATGAAGTCGTCGACCGAGTCGCGATCGAGCTTCGGCGGCGTCAGCGTGTACTCGAATCCTCCGCGCCGGAACACCGCCAGCACGGCTTGCACGAAGTCCGCATCGCTGCCGACGGCGGCGCGCATCTCGCGCGCGAGTCGCACCGTGCGCGGGTTGCGGTCCGGCGGCAGCTTCGTGTCGTAGCCGCGCGCGAGCGTGGACGGCGGGCCCGCGGTGGAATTGTGCGTGTAGGAAACCGCTTCGAACGTGATGGGGCGCGTGACGGGCTCGTGCGCGATCAGCTGGTGATCGAACATGAGCACTGCGCGGCGTAGCGGGTACTCCGCAACGGTGTCGAGCGCGAACCACCAGCGCTGCGCGGTCGGCTCCATCGTGACTCGATATCGGTACGCAATGCCCTCGTGCTGGAGCACGGGCTGGCGGTAGTAACCGGTGCCGCGTTTCCAGGTGAAGCCATCGAACTCGTGCAGCACCGGGCCGCGCCAGTACCGCTCCTCCGGCGGTGGCGTGGGCCCCTCGAAGCGCACCCGGAATGCCGGCTCGTCGGACTCGCTGAGCTGGGAGATGCCGCCCGGGCTCATCGAATCGCTGAGGCCCGTCACGGCGCTATCCGCCTGCGGCAAAGTCCAGAACGCGCCGACCATGCGCGGGAAGAACAGGAACATCACCACTGCGAGCGGCGCGGCAAGCCCGAGGCTGCGCGCCGCGAGCGCGCCTGCCGCGTGCGCGGTCAGGCTGTCGCCTTGCTGCGCGACCACCGCGAGGGCCGTGCAACAGATCCAGGCTTCGAGCAGATACAGCGGCGCGCGCGTCAAACCCTGCCTATCGAGGCATGCGGCGAGCAGCAGGAAAGCAGTGGCGCCGATGACGACGTAGCGATCGCGCCGCGAGAAGGTTTCGAGCAGCTTGATGGCGCCCATCACGACGAGCAGCGCCGTGCCGGCGCTCAATCCGTTCAGCGTGTGGAACTGCGCGAGAACGGCGGCGATCAGCATCATCGCCACGCCGATCTTTGCGAAGCGGCCGGGCAGGCGAATCGCACGGACTTCCGCCGCGAGTCGCCACCCGACGCAGACGAGCGCCGCGGCCGTTATCCACCATGGCACTCGGTCGATGTGCAGCAACATGGCGCCGACGAGCGCGCTCGCCGTCCAGGCGAGCGGTGCGCGGATGCGTCGCGGCGGGCGCAGATCAGCCATCGTTCGCCGACCGCTGTACGCCATACGCAGCGAGAGCCGCAAGGCAGCGGTGCCGATGCTCCGGCCCACTGTCCGGCTCGAAGTGGTGGGGCGGGATGGCGAGGCCGTAGCGCTCGCCGCGCGCCTCCGCGTCGACCACCCAGCGCGCGAGCTGCTCGAGCCTTGCTTCGAGGTCGAGGTGCTCGAGCTTCGCGAAGTCGAACATGCGCAGCTCCGCACCCATCGCGCTGTATTCCTTCACGAGCAGCGGCGCCCCGCGCGCATAGGCTTTCCATGCGACCTGCCGCGGCGAGTCGCCGTCGCGGAAGGGGCGCAGGAGCAGCCACTCATCCGATCCGGCGAGGCCGCGCGAGCGCGTCCCGGTTTTCGTGCCGCTGTCGACCGGCATCGGCTGCGCGCCGTACGCGCGCGGATACACGATCATCTCGATGCGCATGTGGATCCAGCTCCACGCACGGAACAGGCCGAACGGGAACGTCGACGAGATACGCAGCCGGTCGATGCTCACGATGCCGCGCTTCGGCGCGTCCATCGCAATGCTGAGCTGTGCTTGCTGGTGCGGCGGAACGTCGGCGCGACCGGGCGCCTCGTCGGTCGGCTCGACCTCGATCTGGTAGCGACGGAAGCTTGCGTCGTTCTGCAGCGTCACTCGCAATGTTCCGCGCGTGCCCGCGAACGTGGGCAGTGCCGCTGCGCTCGTGAGCGAGGTGCGCACGAGATTGCGGTGGCACTGGTGCATCGTCACGAGTCCGAAGCCGGTGAGCAGGAACGTGAGGAAGAGCGCGACGCTGTTGCCGTAATTGATCCCGGCGATGAGCATCACGAGCAGCATGACGGCGAAGCCGATGCCGACCGGAGTGGGCAGAATGTAAACGCGGCGGCTCGCCAGCTCGACGGGAGGGACATCCGGTCCCTGGCGACGCTTCGCCCAGGCGGCGATCCGGTTACGCAGGAAGCGCTTCACGACTCATGGCGGCACGGGCACCGCGCGGATCAGGTCGCGCGCGATCGCAAGTCCGCTGCTGTCTTCGACGGGATCGCGCAGCTCCAGGCGGTGCGCGACGATCGCGGGCAGCACCGCCTGCACGTCTTCCGGCAGCACGGCGTTGCGGTTGGCGATGTAGGCCCACGCCTGCGCCGAGCGAATGAGTCCCTGACCCGCGCGCGGCGAGAGCCCGAGCTTCAGGTCGCCGCGCTGGCGCGTGCGGCCGATGAGCGTCTGCGTGTAATCGAGCAGCGCATCCGACACGTGTACGTTGCGCACGGCCGTTTGCAGCTCGACCACGCCTTGCGGCGTCAGCGCCGGCGGGATGTTCGCCAGCAGATCGCGCCGCTCGCCACTGCGCAGCAGCTCGCGCTCGTGCGCCGCGTCCGGATAGCCGAGCGTCACGCGCATCAAGAAGCGGTCGAGTTGCGACTCGGGCAATGCGAACGTGCCGAGCTGCTCGTGCGGGTTCTGCGTCGCGACGACGAAGAACGGCTCCGGCAAGCGATACGTCGTCATGTCGGCGCTCACCTGGCGCTCTTCCATCGCTTCGAGCAGCGCGCTCTGCGTGCGCGGGCTCGCCCGATTCACTTCGTCCGCGAGCAGAAGCTGGGTGAAGATCGGGCCCTTGCGGAAATCGAACTGCTGGCTCGCCCGATCGAACACCGACACGCCGATGATGTCCGCGGGCAGCAGATCGCTCGTGAACTGCACGCGATGCCACGACAGCCCGAGCACGTGCGCGAGCGCATGCGCGAGCGTCGTCTTGCCGACGCCGGGGACATCCTCGATCAGCAGGTGCCCGCGCGCGAGCAGGCACGCGAAGCACAGCCGGATCTGATCCGGCTTGCCGAGGATGACCTTCTCGATGGCGGCGAGCGCCGCGGCGAGCTGGGCGGGGCCGGCGCTCATGTCCGGTCCAGCAGACGGCGCACGCGCGCGAGCTGCGTTTCGAGGCTCGTGAGCGTGCGCTGGAACTCCGCTTGGCGCTCACGCTCCTGATCCACCACTGCCTTGGGCGCGTTGTTCACGAACTTCTCGTTGGCGAGCTTCGTGTGGGTCTTGCGCAGCTCGTCGCGCGTCTTCGCAATGAGCTTCTCCAGGCGTTCCACTTCCGCTTTCGCATCGATCAACCCGGCGAGCGGCACGAGAATCGTGAGCTCGCCCATCAAGGCGGTGGCGGCTTCGGGCGCAGTGGCACCGGATGGCAGGATGTCGAGCGTTTCGAGGCCGGCCAGCCGATCGAGATACGCGCGATGCTGCGTCGCGCGCGCGACGTCCTCGGGCGAGGCGTTCTGCAGGATGACCGGCAGCTTCTTCGAGGGCGCGATGTCCATGCCGCTGCGAATCTGGCGCACGCCGAGAATGAAGTTCCGCACCCACTCGATCTCGCGCTCTGCTTCCGCATCGAACGCGAACTCCTGCGCGGTGGGATAGGGCTCGAGCATCACCGTCGGCCCGTTGCGGCCGGCGAGCGGCGCGACGAAACGCCAGATCTCTTCGGTGATGAACGGCATGATTGGATGCAACGCGCGCTGCAGGGCTTCGAGCATGTGCGCGAGGGTTTGCCGCGTGCCGCGCTTCGCCGCATCGGACGCGTTCTCATCCTGGAGGATCGGCTTCGTGAGCTCGAGATACCAGTCGCAGAACTCGTACCACGTGTACTCGTACAGCGCCGCCGCGACGTAATCGAACCGATATTCGCGTAACGCGTTCTCCACCTGCTCGAGCATCCGGCCGAAGCGGGAGCGGATCCAGCGATCGGCGAGCGAGCGCTCGGCCGGGCCCGTTCCAATGCTCGCCGCATCTCCGAGCGACAGCGACACGAACCGCGCGGCATTCCAGAGCTTGTTGCAGAAATTGCGATAGCCGGCGACGCGCTGCAGATCGAAGCGGATGTCGTGGCTCGGCGCGGCGAGCGCCGCAAACGTGAAGCGCAGCGCGTCCGTGCCGTGCGGCGGGATGCCTTCCGGGAACTGCTTGCGCGTGTTCTTCTCGATCTGCGGCGCGAGCTGCGGCTGCATGAGCCCGCTCGTGCGCTTCGCGACCAGCGCTTCGAGATCGATGCCGTCGATGATGTCGAGCGGGTCGATGACGTTGCCCTTGCTCTTCGACATCTTCTCGCCGTGCTCGTCGCGGATCAGGCCCGTGATGTAGACCTCGCGGAACGGCACATCGCCCATGAACTTCAGGCCCATCATCATCATCCGCGCGACCCAGAAGAAGATGATGTCGAAGCCCGTGACGAGGACCGAGGTCGGATAGAACTTCGCGAGCTCCGGGGTCTTGTCCGGCCAGCCGAGCGTCGAGAACGGCCACAGCGCCGAGGAGAACCACGTGTCGAGCACGTCCTCGTCCCGGCGCAGCGCGACCTCCGCGCCGAGACCGTGCTTCGCGCGGACATCGGGCTCGTCACGGCCGACGTACACGTTGCCTGCGTCGTCGTACCAGGCCGGGATGCGATGACCCCACCAGAGCTGACGGCTCACGCACCAGTCGCGAATGTTCCGCATCCACTGGAAGTACGTGTTGGTCCAGTTCTCCGGCACGAAGCGCGTGCGGCCTTCCTCGACCGCGGCAATCGCGGGCGCGGCGAGCGGTGCGATCTTCACGTACCACTGGTCCGTGAGATACGGCTCGAGCACCGCGCCGCTGCGATCTCCCTTCGGCACGCTGTGCTTGTGCTTCTCGACCTTCTCGAGGAGCCCGGCGGCCTCCAGCTCGGCGATGACGCGCTTGCGTGCCTCGAAGCGGTCGAGCCCGCGAAAGCGCGGCGGCACCTCGTCGTTCATCGCGGCGCGCGGGGTGAAGACGTTGATCATCGGCAACGCGTGGCGCTGGCCGACCTCGTAGTCGTTGAAGTCGTGCGCGGGCGTGATCTTCACGCAGCCCGAGCCGAACGTGGCATCGACGTAGCTGTCGGCGATGATCGGAATCTCGCGCTCCGCGAGGGGCAGCCTGATCTGCTTGCCGACGAGGTGGCGGTAGCGTTCGTCGTCGGGGTGCACGGCGACCGCGGTGTCACCGAGCATGGTTTCCGGGCGTGTCGTCGCAACGACGACATGGCCCGAACCGTCCGCGAGCGGGTAGCGCAGGTGCCAGAGATTGCCCTCGACTTCCTCCTGCTCGACTTCGAGGTCCGAGACGGCGGTGAGCAGCACTGGGTCCCAGTTCACGAGCCGCTTGCCGCGATAGATCAGACCCTCTTCGTAGAGGCGCACGAACACCTCGACGACGGCGCGCGAGAGGCCCGCGTCCATCGTGAAGCGATCGCGCGACCAATCGACGGAGTCGCCGAGACGGCGCATCTGCGCGCTGATCGTGCCGCCGGACTGCTCCTTCCACTGCCACACGCGGGCGACGAACTCGTCGCGGGAGAGGTCGGTGCGTTTCTTGCCCTCGGCGTTGAGCTGGCGCTCGACGACCATCTGCGTGGCGATGCCGGCGTGGTCCGTGCCGGGCTGCCATAGCGTGTCGTCACCGCGCATGCGGTGATAGCGCGTGAGCGTGTCCATGAGCGTGTGCTGGAACGCATGGCCCATGTGGAGCGTGCCGGTGACGTTCGGCGGCGGGATGGCGATCGCATAGGGTGCGCCGGTGCCGCGGGGTGCGAACCAGCCGTTCCGCTCCCAGCGCTCGTAGATTCGCCGCTCGATCTCGTGCGGCGCGTAGACCTTTTCCATTGACCGCTCACTGCTTCGGGAACGCGGGATTATAGCCAGAGGGGGTGCGGGGGCTGCGGCACAGGTCTCGGCGGGACGGGCGCGTCACGCTTTTCGCTGAAACGCGACGGTGGGGGTCCGGCGCGAACGTCGGCGCGTCGCGCGCGGCGCCTCGCATCAGGCGAGGCTGAGGCCGGGCATCGGTCCCGCCGCGCGTCGGTCCTTGGGGCGGGCGCTCAGCCGCTGACGTTGTGCGTGTTCGGCTGAATCCCGCGCTCTTTGTATGCGCGAAAGCGCGCGCGACCGGCCTGGCGCCGCCCTGGATCGCCATCGATGAACTCCGCGACGCGCTGGGCGGCGTCGGCGCAGGCGGGAACGTCGGCGGCGAGATTGACGAGCACGTCGAAGGGTATGTTCGGTGGCGTGCCCATGCTGAGCAGCACGGGCGCGACCTCGAAGCCCGCGGCGCTCAAGGGCTCGTGCGGCACGAAGCTGCCGTCGCCGAAGGTCCAGAGCAGCTCGTCGAACTCCTTGAGCTCGTCGAGCTCGGTGTGCCACACGAGCACGGTATGACCGGCGAGGTACGCCTTCTCGACCACGCGGCACGCCGTGCGCAGCCGTGCGCGTGCGGACACTTCCTCCAGAACGTAGAAATCGACGACCACGGCAGGCGAATGGCGACCTTCAGCGTCCGGCGCGGTGAATCAGGAAGTCTGCCAGCAACGGCGTCGGCCGGCCGGTGCTGCCCTTGTTCGCGCCTCCGACGTACGCCGTACCGGCAATGTCGAGGTGCGCCCACTTCATACCGTTCGTGAACTTGCCGAGGAACGCGGCCGCCGTGATCGCGCCGCCTTCGCGCCCGCCGACGTTGCCGAAATCGGCGAAATTGCTCTTGAGCTGCTCGCCGTATTCCTCGGTGAGCGGCAGCTGCCAGCAGCGATCGTCGGAGCGCTGGCCCGCCGCGACGAGCTCGCGCGCGAGGGCGTCGTCGTTCGACATGCAGCCGGCGTGATGCGCACCGAGCGCGACCACGCAGGCGCCGGTGAGCGTCGCGATGTCGACGACCGCGGCCGGCTCATAGCGACGCGCGTAGTGAAGCGCATCGCAGAGCACGAGGCGCCCTTCCGCATCGGTATTGAGAATCTCGACGGTCTGACCCGAGGCGCTCGTGACGATGTCGCCCGGCTTCACCGCCTTGCTGCTCGGCATGTTCTCGGCCGCGGCAATGAGCCCGACGACGTTCAGCGGCAGACGCAGCTCGGCCGCCAGCGTGAGCGATGCGAGCACCGCCGCGGAGCCGCTCATGTCGAACTTCATCTCGTCCATGTTCGGCGGGTCCTTCAGCGAGATGCCGCCGGTGTCGAAGGTGATGCCCTTGCCGACCAGCACGATCGGCGCCTTCGGCGCTTTCGGTCCCTTGTACTCGATCACGATGAAACGCGGCGGCTGGGCCGAGCCCTGCGTGACCGCGAGGAAGCAGCCCATCTTCTCCTTGCGGATGGCCGCTTCGTCGAGCACCGTGACTTTGATGGAGGAGTGCGCCTTGGCGAGCGCCTTCGCCTGATCCGCCAGATACGACGGCGTGCAGACGTTCGCGGGCAGGTTGGCGAGATCGCGCTGTACTTTCGCGGCCGCGGCGATGGCGGCGCCGTGCGCGAGACCGCGCTTGGCGGCCGTTGCACCACTGCCGCGCACCGGACCGGCGAGCACGCTGGCCAGCGCGGGCGGCTTGGGCTTCTTCGCGCTCTTCAGATCGTTCGTGCGATACAGCGTCTGGCCCGTGACTTCCGCGATGACGCGGCCGAAGTAGTAATCGTCGAGATCTTTGAACGACGGGCGGGCGACGGCGAACGCCGCGCTCGCAATGCGCGTGCGCGCGATGGCGCCGACCGCCGCACCGATCGCCTTGCGAAACGCCTTGCGGCTGTAGCTCTTCTGCGCGCCGAGACCGACGAGGAGCACCCGCTCGGCCTTCACGCCGGGCAGCTCGGGGATCAGCAGCGTCTCGCCACTGCGACCGGGAAAATCACCGCGGGAGGTGAGCTTCGCGAGCTTGCCGCCCGCCGCCGTGTCGATCGCTGTGGCCTCCTGGGTGAGCTCACCTTCATCGAACACGCCGAGCACCAGGCACTCGGTCTCGAGCGTCACCACTCCCTTGGTCCAGACATCAAACTGCATTCGTTCTTCTCCTTGGGCGCGGGCGATTCGCTCGCCAGACGTTGAGGCGCGGACCGGTCTGATTTAGGGTGGCGCAGTGTAACTCAAGGCCGCCGCAGTAAAAGGCCGCGGCCGCAAATGTCGGCGCCTTGCCCTGGCGGCCGGCGCGAAAGGTGAGACAGCGCGTTGCGGCGGATTCTGGATCGATACATCCTGCGGGAAGTGGTGCTCACCTGGCTGGCCGTGACCGGGGTGCTGCTGGTCCTGCTGCTCACGAACCAGCTCGCGCGCGTGCTGCAGCGCGCGGCCGAAAACCAGTTTCCGAAGAGCGTCGTGCTGGAGCTGATCTGGCTCGGCGCCTTGCAGAACCTCACTGTGATCATGCCCGTCGGCTTGCTCCTCGGCGTCGTGCTGGCGTACGGCCGGCTGTATCACGACAGCGAGATGGCCGCGGCGCTGGCGTGCGGTGTCGGGGCAAAAACGCTCTATCTCCCGGTGATGTTTCTGACCGTAGCGATCACGGCGGTGATGGCGTGGCTGACGCTCGTCGTTGCGCCGGATGCCATCGCGAAGACGCTCTCGCTGCGCAAGACTGCTCTGCAGGCTGGGCAGTTCGCCCCGATATTGCCCGGGCGATTCCGCACGTTCGGCGGCACCGATGCCGTCGTATACGCGGAAGGGGTCGAAAAGGACGGCACGTTGACCAACGTCTTCGTCGAGCGCACTCATGACGGCACCGTCGAAGTGGCGCTGGCGCAGCGCGCGCGCCATCTGGTCGGCGCGGATGGGCTGACGCATACCATCACGCTCTACGACGGCCAGCGTTTCGAGGGGATTCCGGGCAGCCCCAAGTTCCGCATGATGCGCTTCGCGGAGAGCACCATTCCGGTCCAAGTGCCGAAGCTGACCGACACGGTCACCGCGACTGAGGCGGAGCCGACGCGCGCGCTGCTCGCGTCGACGGACCTCGACAAGCGCTCCGAGCTGCACTGGCGCATCGCTACTCCGGTCATGTGCATCGTGCTGACGCTGCTGGCCGTGCCGCTGAGCCGCTTGCGGCCCCGCGAGGGCCGCTACGCGCGCTTCCTGCACGCGGTGCTGATCTACTTCGTGTACTCGACCATCCTCTCGGCGGGCAAGGTGTGGATCGCTCGCGGCAAGGTGCCCGAATGGCTCGGGCTGTGGTGGGTGCATCTCGTCGTCATCGCGCTCGCGCTGCTCTACATCTACGGTCCGCGGCTGCTCGCGCGCTTGCGATATCGTGACGTTGCGCCGGACGCCGTGCCGGCATGAACGCGCTGGATCGCTACCTCGTCCGCACGATTCTCGGGGCCGTCGGGATGTGGGCGCTGCTGCTGCTCGCGCTCGGTGCGCTGTTTCTGTTCATCGGACAGCAGGATGACATCGGCGTCGGCAACTACCGGGCGCGCGACGCGCTGCTCTTCGTGCTGCTGAATCTGCCGGAGCAGGGCTGGCAGCTGCTGCCGATTGCCGCGCTCATCGGTTCGCTCATGGGGCTCGGTTCGCTCGCTCGCGGCAGCGAAATCACGGTGATTCGCGCGACCGGCATCTCGCCCGCGCGCATCGCCGGCGCGGCGCTCATCGCCGGCGCCATCCTGATCGTCATCGCGGTCGGCATCGGCGAATTCCTCGCGCCGCAGCTGCAGCAGGCCGCCAAGCAGCAGAAGGCCTTCAGCAAGTTTGCGGATATCACGTTCGGCGGCAACGGCGGCGCGTGGGTGCGCGATGGCAACCTGATCTTCAACGCCACGCGGCAGTCCGGCGAGCGGCAGTTCGGCGGCATGACGATCTTCGAGCTGTCCGACGATCACCGGCTGCTGGCGATCGGGCATGCGGCGCGCGCCACCGCGGGCAGCGCGGGCGACTGGACGCTGCACGGCTACTCGGAGTCGCGCTTCACGCCGGAGCGCGTGGTGACGCAGAACGGAGGCGAGCGGCGGCTCGAATCGAGCCTCGGCGCACAGTTCCTCGGGCTCGCCGTCGACGATCCGCACGACATGCAGATCGCCACGCTCTGGGGCCTGATCCGCTACTACCAGGCGAACGCGCTCGATGCGCGGCCGTACGTGTTTGCGTTCTGGTCGCGCATCGCACGCACGGTCGCGATCGCGTTCGCCGTGCTCTTGCCGATTCCGTTCGTGCTCGGCTCGTTGCGCTCGGCGGGCGCCGGCACGCGCACGGCGATCGGGCTGATGCTCGGGATCGGGTTCTTCCTGCTCCAGCGGCTCATCGAGAGCGGTACGCTCGTGTTCGATCTGAACCCGGTCGTGCTCGCCTGGCTGCCGACCGCACTGCTCGCCGGAGTCTCGCTGACGCTGCTCGCACGCGCGCGCTGAGCGGCGCAATGCGCGCGGCAAGAGGCTCGTCGGAGCCGAGGTGACGCTGCGTGGGCTGAGCGCGGCCGGGTGCCCTCAGAGCGGCTGCTTCAGCATGCTCACGACGCGCGGCTCCATGTAGGATTTCAGCCCCATCTCCGCGTACACCCGGCCGATGCCGGATTCCTTGGCGCCGCCGAACGGTACATTCGGGGCGGTCGCGCGGTGCTGGTTCACCCAGGCCGTACCCACTTCGAGCCGGGCCGCGATGGCGGCGGCGCGCTCGACATCGCGGCTCCACACCGAGCCGCTCAGGCCGTAGCGCGTGTCGTTCGCGCGCCGGATGGCGTCTTCCACGTCCGTGAACTTCAAGATCGGCAGCATCGGGCCGAACTGTTCCTCGCGCACGAGCCGGCTGTCCTCCGCGATGTCGGTGACCAGCGTGGGCGAGAAGAAGTAGCCCGGGCCCTGCGGTACCTCGCCGCCCGCGAGGAAGCGCGCGCCCGCGCGCTTGGTGTCCTCGAGCAGGTTCACGACCTTGTCGTACTGCATGCGATTTTGAATCGGCCCGAGCTTCGTGGTCGGATCGAGGCCGTCGCCCACCGTCCACTTGCGCGCTTCCTCGACGAGCGCCGCACACAGGGCGTCATAGATCTTCTCGTGCGCGTAGATGCGCTTGACCGCCATGCAGACCTGCCCGCTGTTCACGAAGCCGGCGAAGAACAGCTTCGGCGCGACGGCCTTCGGGTCGACGTCGTCGAGCACGATGGCGGCATCGTTGCCGCCCAGCTCGAGCGTGACCCGCTTCAGCGTGCCCGCCGCGCTCGCCATCACCTTCTTGCCGGTGGCGACCGACCCCGTGAAGGAGATCTTGTCGATGCCCGGGTGCTCCGTCAGCCACTGGCCGAGCGCATCGCCGCCCGCCAGCACGTTCACGACGCCCGGCGGAAACACGTCGCGGATCAGCTCGCCGATCTTCAGCGTGCTGAGCGGCGTGTACGGGGAGGGCTTCAGGACGACCGTGTTGCCCGTGTAGAGCGCCGAGGTCAGCGGTCCCGCCGCGAGGTTGATGGGCGCATTCCAGGGCGTGATGATGCCGGCGACCCCGAGCGGGACATAATGGACCTCGATCCGGCGCTCGGCATCGTCGATAATTAGCTCGCTTTCTATCGAAATTCGCGTCAGCCCCTCGGACTGGCCGGCCGCACGGGCGATCTCGTCCCGGGCCTGGCCGAGAGGCTTGCCCTGCTCGCGCGTCAGCAGCGCGGCGAGCGCGTCCTGATTCGCGCGGAGAATACCTGCCATTCGTTTTATGAATTCCGTGCGATCTTCGAACGAGCGCGCGCGCCACTGCGGCAAGGCGCGCCGCGCCGCGGCGACGGCGCGCTCGAGCTCGGCGCGGCCGGCGGCCGGGCAGCGCGCGAACACGGCTCCCGTTGCGGGATTGATCACCTCGAGACGCTCGGCGGTGCTCGTCAACTCGCCGTCGATGAGCAGCGAAAACTCGGTGTCCGGAGCGGCCGAAGTGGCCACCTGCGCCTGTGCCATAGCGAAATTCCTCGCGCGGAAAAATGAACGTCGGGTGTGCGGCGATTGTCCCGCCGCAGGGTGGCCGATACCATAGCGGAGCCTTCCATCCTTCTCATCCCTCGAACGACACAGCCGGAATGATCCCGACCTGCAAGGCTCCCGACCCGAACACGCGCACGCCCAAGTTCCGTGCGCCACCCGGTGCATGTGACGCGCACTGTCACATTTTCGGCCCCGGTGACCGATATCCGTACGCGCCCGATCGCACGTACACACCGCCCGATGCGCCGCTCGAGCGCTTCAAGGAGCTGCAGGCGACGCTCGGCCTCGAGCGCGCGGTGCTCGTGAACGCGAGCTGTCACGGCAGCGACAACAGCGTGATCGTCGATGCCATCGCGCAGAGCGGCGGCAAGTATCGCGGCGTCGCGAACTCCGACGATTCGTTCACGGAAAAGGACTTCGAGCGGCTGCACGAGCAGGGCTTCCGCGGCGTGCGCTTCAACTTCGTGAGGCATCTCGGCGGCGTCCCGGATATGGGCGAGTTCGAGCGCACGCTCGCGAAGGTGAAGCCGCTCGGCTGGCACGTCGATCTGCACTTCGACGCGGTGGACATTCCGGCGCAGAAGGACTTCATCAACCGCCTGCCGATCCCGTTCATCATCGACCACATGGGCCGCGTGCCGACGAAGAACGGGCTCGAGCAGCCGCCGTTCCAGGCGCTGCTGCAGCTCGCACGCGAGAACGAGAAGTGCTGGGTGAAGATCAGCGGCGCCGAGCGCATCTCGAGCAACGGGCCGCCGTTCACCGACGCCGTGCCCTTTGCGCAGGCGCTGATCGAAGCGGCCCCGGATCGGGTCTTGTGGGGCACGGATTGGCCGCATCCGAACATCGCCAAACACATGCCGAACGACGGCGATCTCGTCGATCTGTTCGCGCTCTTCACCTCCGACCCGGCGCTGCAGCGGCGCATCCTGGTCGACAACCCGCATCGTCTCTACCAATTCACCGCGTGACTCACGCGAGGATCGATTCCATGTCCAAAGTCGATGACAGCGTCCGGCGCGAGCCCATCGAGGGCTTCGACGACATTCCGGGCACGACGCTCTTCGACGCGCAGCGCGCGCGCCAGGGCTATCACGTCAACCAGTTCTGCATGTCGCTCATGAAGCCGGAGAACCGCGCCGAGTTCAAAGCGGACGAGGAGAAGTACCTGCGCAAGTGGCCGATGACCGACGAGCAGCGCGAGGCGATCCTGAAACGCGACTGGAGCCGCATGATCGAGCTCGGCGGCAACATCTACTACCTCTCGAAGCTCTTCTCGACCGACGGCAAGTCGTTCCAGTACGTCGCCGCGACCATGACGGGGCTCACTCAGGAACAATACGCAGAGATGATGCTCAACGGCGGTCGTACCATCGAGAACAACCGCAGCAAGGCGGAATGGGCACGCACCGGCGGCCCGGCATTCGGAGCGAAAAAATAGTGGCCAAGATCGTTGCAAGCGTGAACGTGTCGCACGTGCCGGCAATCGGCGCGGCGTGGGACCTGAAGAAGACGCAGGAGCCGTACTGGAAGCCGGTGTTCGACGGCTTCGAGTTCTCGAAGAAGTGGATCGCCGACCTGAAGCCCGACGTGATCATCCTCGTGTACAACGATCACGCGTCGGCGTTCGATGCGACCATCATCCCGACCTTCGCGATCGGCTGCGCGGCGGAGTTCCCGCCCGCGGACGAGGGCTGGGGTCCGCGCCCGGTGCCGACGGTGATCGGCCACCCGGTGATGGCGAGCCACATCGCGCAATCGCTGGTGCTCGATGAGTTCGACATCACCATCATCAACAAGATGGACGTCGATCACGGGCTCACCGTGCCCCTGACGCTGATGTTCGGGCAGCCCGAGGCCTGGCCGTGCCGGGTCATTCCGGTGCCGGTGAACGTGGTGCAGTTTCCGCCGCCGACGGGCAACCGCTGCTTCAATCTCGGCAAGGCGATCCGGCGCGCCGTCGAGTCGTATCCGGAGGACCTGAAGGTCGTCATCTTCGGTACGGGCGGCATGTCGCATCAGCTGCAGGGCAAGCGCGCCGGGCTCATCAACAAGGAATGGGACATGCGCTTCCTCGACAGCCTCGCCGGCGATGCCGAAGTCGCGCGCAAGATCCCCTTCATCGAGTACGTGCGCGAGGCGGGCTCCGAGGGTATCGAGATGGTCATGTGGCTCATCTCGCGCGGCGCCCTGAATCCCAAGGTGAAGGAGATCTACCGCTTCTATCACGTGCCGGCGTCGAACACGGCGCTCGGTCATCTCATTCTCGAAAACGCCTGAGGGGACAACTGCTCATGAAGATTTGCATGGCCGGGCAAGGCGCCTTCGGTATCAAGCACCTCGAAGCCATCCGGAACATTCCCGGCATCGAGGTCGTGACGCTCGCGGGCGGCAGCCCCGACTCGACCCGCGAGGTCGCGCAGAAGTTCGGTATTCCGCACTGGAGCACGGACCTCGGCGAGTGCCTGAAGCAGCCGGGCGTCGAGGCCGCGATTCTCGCCACGCCGACGCAGATGCATGCGAAGCAGGCGATCCAGTGCCTGCGCGCGGGCAAGCACGTGCAGGTCGAGATTCCGCTCGCCGACAGCCTGAAGGACGCCGAGGAAGTCGCCAAGGTGCAGAAGGAGACGGGGCTCATCGCCATGGTCGGGCACACGCGGCGCTTCAATCCGAGCCACCAGTGGATTCACAAGCGGATCAAGGCGGGCGAGATCAAGATCCTGCAGATGGACGTGCAGACGTACTTCTTCCGCCGCACCAACATGAACGCGCTCGGCAAGCCGCGCAGCTGGACGGATCACCTGCTGTGGCATCACGCCGCGCACACCGTGGACCTGTTCCAGTATCAGACCGGTGAAGTGGCCTCGAAGGCGTACGCGCTCGAAGGGCCGCATCATCCGGAGCTGAAGATCGCGATGGACATGTCGATTGGCCTCAAAGTGCCGTCGGGCGCGATCTGCACGCTGTCGCTGTCGTTCAACAACGATGGGCCGCTCGGGACGTTCTTCCGCTACATCTGCGACAACGGCACGTACATCGCGCGTTACGACGATCTCGTCGACGGCAAGAACAATCCGATCGACGTGTCGAAGGTCGATGTGTCGATGAACGGCATCGAGCTGCAGGACCGCGAGTTCTTCGCGGCGATCAAGGAGAACCGCGAGCCGAACGCGAGTGTGCAGCAAGTGCTGCCGGCGTATCGGACGCTCGATCGGCTGGAGAAGTCGCTCGCGAGCTGAGGGTGATCAGAGGCCGCGCGCGCACGCTTGCGCGTGCGGCCTCGGCAATGCGCTCGCTACAGGGTCACGGATCCGGCGAGCGCGTCGTTCAAAGTCGGTGCCGTGAGCAAGCGCTCGCCGATGGCATCGAGCTCGTCACTCGAGGCCGCGAGGATTCTGCCGCGGACTTCGTCACTCAATGTTCCGAAGCGCCGGGCGAGCTGGCGCCGCAAAGCGGTTCCCTCCGCGTCACGCGGCGCTCAGCCGTCGAGCGCGCTCATCATCGCAGGAGGATAGCGCTCGCCCTGCACGCCGAGCTCGCTGACCTTGGCATTCAGCTCGGCCAGCTCCTCGGGGGACAGCTTCACATCGAGTGATCCGACGTTCTCCGCGAGCCGATCGCGCCGCTTGGTACCGGGGATCGGAAAGATGTCGTCGCCTTGCGCGAAGAGCCACGCCAACGCGATCTGCGCCGGTGTGCATCCTTTCCGTGCAGCGAGCGCGCGAACCGCGTCCGCGATCTGCTGGTTGTGCGCGATGTTCGCGTCGACGAAGCGCGGCTGATTGCGCCGCGCGTCGTTCGGCGGCAGCTCGTTCAAGCTGCGGAAATTCCCCGCGAGGAAGCCGCGACCCAACGGACTATATGCCACGACGGCAATCCCCAGCTCGCGGCACGTCGGCAGATACGCCCGCTCCGGTTCGCGCCACCACAGCGAGTATTCGATCTGCAGCGCCGCGATCGGATGGACCTTGCACGCTCGCCGCAGCGTCTCGGCACTCGCCTCTGACAATCCCACGTAGCGAATCTTCCCGGCCGCAACGAGCTTCGCGAGCGTGCCCACCGACTCCTCGATCGGCACGGTCCGGTCGATGCGGTGGAGATAGAAGAGATCGATGTGATCCGTGCCGAGGCGCGCGAGGCTGGCCTCGCACGACGCGACGATCGACTCCGGCTTGTTGTCGATGACGAGAGTGCCGTTGCGCCATTCGATGCCGAATTTCGTGGCGAGGAACACCTCGTTGCGCCGGCCGCGAATCGTCGCGCCGACGAACTTCTCGTTCTCGCCGACCTGATAGCTCGCCGCGGTGTCGAGATGATTGATGCCGCTGTCGAGCGCGGCGAGGAGCGTCGCACGCGCCTCCGCGTCGTTGCGCTCGCCGTACCAGCCGACGAGGCCCATGCAGCCGAACCCGAGCGCGGAGACGCGCTCACCCGTCTTGGCGAAGAGTCGAGTTTGCATCGCGTGTCTTTCACTGACCGAGGCGCAAACAATAGCGAAGGGCCGCGGCGTTGTCAGGCGAGTCCGGCAGTAAGCTCACTACGCCTGAACGCGGGCTCGGCCGAACGGCCGCGGCGACATCGAGGGGGCACTGTGAATGCAAGAATCCGTGCAATGGCGGGCGCGCTGATGATCGCGCAATGGGTCGCGGGTTGCGGCGACAGCGATTCGCTCGGCCCGCAGGCGGCACAGACCGCCGCGGCGCGCAAGGCGCAGATCGCCGCGCTCGAGGCGCGCGTCGATCGCATCAAGGACGCGAACGACATCAAACGTCTGCAGCGCGCGTACGGCTTCTATCTCGACAAAGGGATGTGGGACGAGATGGCCGACCTGTTCGCCGCCGATGCCACCGCGGAATACGCGCACGATGGGGTGTACGTCGGCCAGGATCACATCCGCGCATATTTCAAGAAGCTCGGCCACGATCGCAACGGACTCGCCTACGGCGAAATAAACAATCACATGATCCTTCAGGGCGTCGTGCACGTGGCGCCGGATGGAATGACTGCGCGGGCACGCTGGCGCGCGCTGATTCAGGCGGGGGAGTACAAGAAGAGCGCGCGGTGGGGCGAGGGTCCATACGAGATCGCATACGTCAAAGACAACGGCGTGTGGAAGATCCAGAAGCTGCACTGGTACGTCACGTTCGTCGCGCCGTACGAAGGCGGTTGGGCGAAAGTGAAGCCGATCGATGCGCTCGTGTCGCCTGCATCGAAGGAGGTGAAGCCGGACCGCCCGCCGTCGGAGAGTTACAAGCCGTACCCGGCGGCGTATCTCCCACGGTATCACTACGAGAACCCCGTCACGGGCGCCTCGGCAAGAGAGGCGCCGCCGGTAACGACGGACCCTTCGCTGCAGGCGTGGGATCGCGAAGTCGCGCGGCTCGAAGCACATGACGCCATCGAGAACTTGCAGGGCATCTACGGTTACTACTTCGACAAGAATCAGTGGGACTCACTCGTCGATCTGTTCACCGAAGACGCCACCTATGAGGTGGGTCAACGCGGCGTCTACAAAGGCAAAAAGCACATCCGCGCGGCGCTCGAGCTCATCGGCCCCGCGGGTGTGCAGCCGGGCGTGTTGAACAACGAGCTACAACTGCAGCCGCTGATTCACGTGTCGGCGGACGGCAAGTCGGCGAAGGCCCGCTGGCGCACGCTCGAGATGAAAGGCGTGCACGGCAAGTCCGGCATGTGGGGCAAGGGCGTCTACGAGAATGAATATGTGCTGCAGGATGGCGTGTGGAAGATCAGCAAGCTCCACTACTACCTCACGCACCGCGGCGACTACGACAAGGGTTGGGCGAAGCAGCCGATCCCGATCGAGCAGGTGAGCGCGGAGCTGCCTCCCGACGCGCCGCCTACCGAAGTGTACGGCTCGCCGCCGGAGGCATATCTGCCTCCGTATCATTATCAGAACCCCGTCACGCACCCGATCGCCCGCCCGGACATGGGCGCGATCCCCGACGATCTCGCCTCGCTCGCCAAGAAGGTGAGCCTGCTGAACGATGAGATCGACGTGCAGAACCTGCAGCGCAGTTACGGGTACTACGTCGACGAGGCCCTGTGGGACGAAGTTACCGAGCTGTTCGCGGACGATGCGACGCTCGAGATCGGCGGGCGCGGCGTGTTCGTCGGCAAGAAGCGGATCAACGAGTACATGCATTTTCTCGGCAAGCAGGGCCCGCAGCCCGGAGCCGTGTTCGACCACTCGCAATGGCAGCCGATCACGCACGTCGCCGACGATGGGCGCACCGCGAAACAGCGGCTGCGCGCGTTCGTGATGGCGGGATCGCTGGGCACACCCGGCACTCCGGCGGGTTCCGTGTTCGGGGAGTGCACGTACGAGAACGAATACGTGAAGGAGAACGGCGTCTGGAAGATCGCGAAGCTCTATGCGTACTTCAACATGTACACGCCGTATGCGCAGGGATGGGGCAAAGCGGCGCTACCCAACACGCATCCGGAGGAAAAGCTGCCGCCGGATCGGCCTCCGACTGTCGTCTATCAGACGTACCCGACGCCGGGCATGGTGCCGTACCACTACAAGAATCCGGTGACAGGCCGATAACCGCACCATACTGCGAGCAGCGCGCGTCCGCCGCCGCGAGCCGTGCGGGCGACGCGCTATGATGCGCCCAAGTTTCAGCCGACGAGCCAACGCCATGATCATCGATTGCCACGGGCACTACACCACCGCACCCGCCGAGCTTCAGAAGTACCGCGACTCGCAGATCGCGGGATTGAAGGACCCTGCACACGTGCCCGCGAAAGCGCAGCTCCACATCAGCGACGACCAGATCCGTGAGAGCCTCGAAGGCGCGCAGCTCAAGTTCCAGCGCGAGCGCGGTACCGATCTGACGATCTTCTCGCCGCGCGCCTCGGCGATGGCGCACCACATCGGCAACGAGACGACGAGCAAGCACTGGACGCAGGCGTGCAACGATCTGATCAAGCGCGTCTGCGATCTGTATCCGGACAACTTCATCGGCGTGTGCCAGCTCCCGCAATCGCCGGGCGTGCCGCCCGCGAACAGCGCGGCGGAGCTGGAACGCTGCGTGAAGGACCTCGGGTTCGTCGGCTGCAACCTGAATCCCGATCCGTCCGGCGGGCACTGGAACTCGCCGCCGCTCACCGACCGACACTGGTATCCGCTGTACGAGAAGATGGTGGAGCTCGACGTACCCGCCATGGTGCACGTGAGCTCCTCGTGCAATCCGAATTTCCATGCGACGGGTGCGCACTACATCAACGCCGACACGACGGCGTTCATGCAGTTCATCCAGGGGGACTTGTTCAAGGATTTCCCGACGCTGAAGTTCATCATTCCGCACGGCGGCGGCGCCGTGCCGTATCACTGGGGCCGGTATCGCGGGCTCGCGCAGGACATGAAGCGGCCGCTGCTGCCCGACATGATGCGCAACAACGTGTTCTTCGACACGTGCGTGTACCACCAGCCCGGCATCGATCTGCTGTTCAAGGTCGTGCCGATCGACAACATTCTGTTCGGATCGGAGATGGTCGGCGCGGTCCGCGGTATCGATCCCGAGACGGGCCACTATTACGACGATACCAAGCGCTACCTCGACGCGCTGAACCTCAGCGAGGCGGATCGCAAGAAGGTGTTCGAGGGCAACGCGATGCGCGCGTATCCGCGCTTGGCGAAGAAGCTCGGGCAACGCGCGTGATGCGTCGCGCCGCTCGGCCGACGCATTTCTCCACGAAAACCGCACGAATGACAGCAGTTTGAAGGGCATGCGCGCCGTAGGTTGCGCGCATGCCCTCGCACCTGCACGAAGCGCTGCTGTTCCTGTTTCGCAGTCGCCCGGCGCTGGCGCCGGAGCTGCTGCGCGAAGCGCTGCATCTCGAGCTGCCCGCGCACACGCACGTCCGGCTGGATGCGGCGGAGCTCACCGACATCCAGCCGGCCGCGTATCAGGCCGATCTGGTCGTGCTGCTCTCGAACGAGGTGCCGGTCCTGGGCATTGTCGTGGAGGTGCAGCTGTCCAGGCAGAAGCGCAAGCGCTTTGCGTGGCCGGCGTACGTGGTGAATCTGCGTGCGCGACTGCGGTGCCCGGTGTGTCTGCTGGTGGTGGCCGCCAATGAACGCGTGGCGCGCTGGGCGGCAAAGCCGGTGGATTTGGGTGGAGGGAACCGCTTTGCGCCGCTGGTGCTGGGGCCCTCAGGTGTGCCGGAAGTTACCGATGAGGCGCACGCATGCGCGGACCCGGAGCTGGCCGTGCTGTCGGCGATGGCGCATGGACGAGACCGGGACACGGAGAAGTCCTTACGGATTGCGATGGCTGCGCAGGCGGCCAGTGTCGGTCTCGACGAGGATCGCGCCAGGCTGTACTGTGATTTGGTGTTGAGCTCACTCGGTGAGGCCGCCCGTCAGGCGTTGCAGAACATGAACCCGGCGAAGTACGAATATCAGAGCGAGTTTGCGCGGCGCTACGTCGCGCAGGGGCGTGCGGAAGGTCGTGCCGAGTTGGTCCTACGACAGCTTACCCGCCGCTTTGGAACGTTGAGGGAGGAGGTGCGCGGCCGAATCCTCGCCGCCTCCAGCGATGAGCTGGATGCGATCGGCGAGCGTCTGCTCACCGCGCCGACTTTGGAAGACGCGCTCGGCGAATTGCACGCCGCATAGCGAGCAACGAAGAAGCGGCGCCCACCCGCGCTGAGCGGCGAGTCGCAAATGCACGTTCAGGTGTGCAGGATCACCCGCCCGCGGCGCGATGCGAAGCGCCAGCCCTCCGCCGTCTTCACGAACTCGTCATCGAATTCACCGATCAGCTGGCGCGCGTCGGCCTTGAAGCCGAGCTGCGGGTGCGCGCCGGGCTCGGTGGGACCGCCGATCAGCACGACGCGGTGATTGCCGCGAGCACGCGTTGCGGATTCCACGCTGATCCGCACGTTCGAGCAGATGTGCCGCGTGGCCCGGGGTGGCCGGGCCGCGAAGGCCTGCACGACGTTCTCGATGCCGCGGATGATCGTGTCCGGCTCGATCGGACGTGCGTACGTGCAATCCGCGATGAAGAGCTGCTCGAGGTGACGCTCGTTGCGCGTATCGATGGCCTCGAAGAACTCATAGACGAGCCGCTCGCATGCGCGCTCGATGACGAGCTTGTCCAGGTCGGAAAGCGAGACGGGCTCGGACAACTGATGCCTCCTGCCGGCGATCGGAACGCGCGCGCAGCACGCGCGCCCCGCGTCCGGCACGCTCAGCGATACTTCAATCCCAGCTCGGCGAGCTTCTCGCGCATCTTGTACATGTCGAGGCCGAGCTCGCCGGCCGCGAGGCGCTTGCGCTTCTCTTCTTCGTTCGCGACACGCTTCTTCGCCGCTTCCGCAACCTTCGCGGCATCGGCGCGATTCACGACGCACACCCCGTCGTCGTCGGCGACGATCACATCGCCCGGCTCGACGCGTTGACCGGCGCAGATGATCGGCACGTTCACCGAGCCGAGGCTCGCCTTGATCGTGCCCTGCGCGAAGATGGCCTTGCTCCACACGGGGAATTTCATCTGCGTGAGCGTCGCGACGTCCCGTACGCCGGCGTCGATGACGAGCGCCTTCACACCGTGCGCCTTGAGCGACGTGGCGAGGAGGTCGCCGAAATAACCGTCCTGGCACGGCGAGCTCGGCGCAACGACGAGCACGTCGCCGGGCTTCACGAGCTCCACCGCAACGTGAATCATCCAGTTGTCGCCAGGCGGGACCAGCACGGTGACCGCCGGGCCGGCGAGCGACGTGCCCGCATAGATGGGACGCATGTACGACGCGAGGAGACCGGTGCGGCCCTGCGCCTCGTGAACCGTTGCGACTCCGTACTCGCCGAGCGCCTCGACGGCGGCAGGGTCGGGGCGGGCGATCTCGCGTACGGCGATGCTCATGATGGATGTCCTGCGAATGTGGCTTGCTGAGGGTGCAGGAAGTATAGCCAGCCGCCGACGGCCGGGGCCATGAGCCGGTCGTGTAGGGTCGCGTGGCGGTTCGGCGGGCGGCAGAGCCGCCGCCGTGTCCGCGCAATCAGCTCGTCGGCGCCGAGCTCGATGCGGCGGGCTTCTTCTCCGACGATGCTTTCTTCTTCTCTTCCTTCGGCTCCGGCTTCTTCAGCAGCTCGTCGAGCGGCCGGAACAGCGCGTCGTACTTGTAGCTCGGAATCTCGTACTGCCAGCCGGTCACACGATCCGTCAAAGTCTTCGCCTCGGACTCCGTCTCCTTTGCCGTCGAGCGCGGCGTGATCGAGACGTACCGCCGGTCGCCATCTTTCTGTCCGGAGATCTGCAGCTCGAGCCCATCGAACGTGTGGAACGTTGCGGTCGCTTCCGGCTTCGCATCGGCCGGCAGCTTGCGCACGTCGTCGAGCGTGAAGGACGTGAGCTCGCCGGCGACCGTGTTGCCGGCGCTCGGCGAGGTCAGCTCACGGCCCTTCGGAATGTTCGAGACGGTGAAGTCGGTCTGCTCCTTCTTTTCGCGCGACACCGTGTACTCGGGGCCGCTCGCCGGCTTGATCGCAACGTCCTTGACGCGGGCTTCGGGGATGTCGAGCAGATCGCGTTCGAGCCATTGTTTCGGGTCCGCGTCCGCCGTGATCGACGGGGAAGCGAGATAGCTCTTCGGCGCATCCGTTGCGCGCACATACGAGGACTTCATGCCCGCGAAGCGCCCGACGATCAGACCGTACACTTTCTTGGGCGTCACCGCCTCGACGCGCGTGCCCGTCGCCTTGGCGGAGTTCACGTCCTCGACGCCGAGCTTCGCATAGCTCGCCGGGTCGCTCGTCTTTTCCTCCACCACTTCGAGAGAGCTCAGATCGAGCAGCAGCTTGCGCACCTTGCCGGAATCGGCCGGGTACTCGCGCTCGACCAGGTTCCACGCGGTCGGGGTCTTCTTCAACGTCACGTGCGTGCCATCGCCCTTCGCGAGCCGCACTTCCGTCACGTCGTTCACCGCGGCCTTCAGGCCCGTGAGCACCGGCTCGCCGGACACCGCCACATCGTTGCGATGTCGCGATGAGGCCCAGAACCCCACGGCGATGATCACAGCAGCCGCGACTAGCAGCCCCACCACACGACGCGGAGTCATCATGCGCCGGCTCCTTTATCCGCAGCCGCAGGAGCTGCCGCAGCTGTCGCGGCGGCCGGTGCCTCGTTGCGCTTCTTGCGCCGCCATAGCCACACGCCGAGCGCGACGAGCGCGAACGCGAGCGGCATCAGCACGATGTTCACCACCTTGATGGCCGTGCCGAGATTGTTGATGTCCTGATCCAATCCGAGCCGCACGGCGCGCAGCTGCTTGCGGATGCGCAGCTTCTCGTTCTGGAAGCGATCGAGCTCCTTCTCCTGATCGGGCGTCAGGATGACCGAGGATTTGTCGTTGCGCTTCGACTGCAGCTGCGTCAGCTTTTCTTCCGTGGCTGACAGCTCGCGTTCGAGCTCCTGCTCGGTGTCGCGGAACTTGGCCTCCGCCTGCCGGCGCAGCGCTTCGACGCGCTCGAACGGACGCGTGAAGGTCGCGCGACCGCGCACGCTGATGAGGTCCGAGCTGCCCGCCATGTTGTCGAGCGCATTGGCGATGAGGTCGCCGTTGTTGGCCCACGCCTGGGCGATGCGCTGACCGAAGAAGTTCTGCGTGCGGACCCACAGGTAATCCTGCAGCATGTCCGTGTCCGCGAACACGATCAGATTGAGCGGCTTCTTGGACTCCTTGAGCACGCCGTCCTTCGGCGTGGTCGCACCCTCCGGCGCTCCGTTCGGGAACGCCGTCTTCACGTTACCGGTGACGCGCGCCGCGAGCGTGTACTTCTTGCCCGTCGGCTTGAAGCCGTCGCGCAGCGTGCTCGGGTCGAAGAGCATCGCGAATTTCTGCGTCGGGATGATGCCGGCCTGCGTGCTCGACTCGATGAGCGGCTCGAATTTCGTGGTCGCGCCCTTGTGCGGCTCGATGTGGCCGACCGAGGCGACGTTCACGGACGACAGGCCGGCATCGACCACGTCCTTCGGATTGAAGGTGTCCTGATTCAGGCCGAGGATGCCGAGGTGCCGCACCGGCTGCTCGCCCTGACGCATCGAGACCTGCAGCGCATACTGGAGATCGCCGACCACTTCCTTGTTGTTGAAATCGACGCCCCAGGCGGTGAGGAGCGGGCCGGGATTGGACGAGCGGTCCGCCGTCATCTGCGCCACCGGGTTCTGCGGGTCGGCGCCGGACCTGTCGGACTCCGCCATCGGATCGACGAACAGGATGATCTTGCCGCCGCGTAGCGCGTACTGATCGAGCGCGAATTGCGTCGCCGGCGACAGATTCTTCGGATGCACGAGCACGAGCACGTCGATGTCCGGATCGATCGTGGTCGCCGACAGCGACACCTGCTTGACGTTGAAGAGCTGCTCCGCCTGCGAATAGATCATCGGCGGCTCTTGCGCCTGACCCGTTCGCGGATCGAACACCGGCGTGCCGCCCATCGGCAGGCTCGACATCCAGCCGACCACCGGCTTCTTCGTCTGCGAGAGCTGGTAGACCAGCTTCACCACGTCGTACTCGAGGAACTCCTCCTTGCGCGGGTCGAAGAACTCGATCGTTTCCTTGCCGTCCGTCGAGTTCGTGCCGGCGAGGCCGAAATACACGTTCTGGCCGTTCGGGCCGGCGGGCGCGCCACGGATGCCGAGCTCGTTCGCGCGATCTTCCTCCTCCGAGTAGGGCTGCGGGTCGATCACCGACAGGTGCAGCTTGCCGTTCGAGCGCGCGACCAGCTCTTCCAGCAGCTCCTTCACACGCGTGCCGTACGTCTTGAGCTCCGGAATCGAGGTGGCCGCCGACTCGCTATAGAAGAAGTAGAGATTGATCGGCTCCTTGAGCTCTTTGAGGATCTTCTCCGTGCCCGGCGCGACGGTGTACAGCCCGTTCTCCGTGAGGTCGATGCGCCAGCCGCGGAACAGCGAGCCGAAGAGGATCGTGAGACCGATGAACAGCAACGCGAGCGCGAGCAGCGCGCCGCCTCCGAGTATCGAACGCTTCATGGGAGTGGACATTTACTCGGCCTTGCGAACGTCGAGTGTGATGGCGGTGGCCACCAGGAAGAGGCCGATCAACATCGCGAAATACAGAATGTCGCGAATGTCGATCACGCCCTTGGAGATGGAGTCGAAGTGCCGCTGGAACGAGAGCGAAGCAATGGCATCGACGATCGTCTGCGGCAGCCAGCTGCTGAACCAGTCGAGCACGGCCGGATACCCGGCGAGCAGGAGCACGAACGACACGACGACGCCGAGAATGAAGGCGATCACCTGATTGCGCGTCAGCGCCGACATGCACGAGCCGACCGACAGGAAACCGCCCGCAAGCAGCAAGCTGCCGATGTAGGCGGCGAGGATGACGCCGTTGTCGGGCGAGCCGAGATAGTTGACCGTGATCCAGATCGGAAAGGTGAGCGCGAGCGCGATGCCGGTGAAGACCCAGGCGGCGAAGTACTTGCCGAGCACCGCCTGCCACAGTGTGACCGGCAGCGTCATGAGCAGCTCGATGCTGCCGCTCTTGCGCTCCTCGGCCCAGAGCCGCATCGACAGCGCCGGGATCAAGAACAGATACAGCCACGGATGGAACCAGAAGAAGGGCTGCAGATCCGCCTGGCCGCGCTCGTACAGGTTGCCGAACTTGAACGCGAACAGGTTCGCGAGCACGAGGAAGATCAAAATGAAGACATAGGCGAGCGGCGTAGCGAAATAGCTCCGCAGCTCGCGGCGCATGATGATGCCGACGTTGGCCATCGAGTCTCCCGGGCGGGTCAGCGAGCCCGCAGCAACATGTCAGGCCGTCTTCGTGCGAAACACTTCGTCGAGACGGCCGGATTCGAGGTGCAATTCCTTGAGCTTCAATCCCTGCCGCGTGGCGAGCTCGTTCAGCGCGGTCAGGATCGACGCACCGGCGCGCGGCAGCGCGGTGAGCCGCACGTCGCGCTCGCTCATCTCCACTTCGGCGACGCCCGGCAACGCCGCGATGGCGCTGCGCGCCGCGGCGAGCTGCTCGCTGTGCTCGAGCCGGAGCGACACGGCGTTGTGGTAGCGCGATTGGCTCGCGAGGGCGGCGGGCGTGTCGTCGGCGACGATGCGGCCGCGCGCGATGATGATGGCGCGCGAGCACACCGCCTCGACCTCTTCGAGGATGTGCGTCGAGATCACGATGATCTTGTCGCGCGCCATCTCGTTGATGAGCGTGCGGACCTCGTGCTTCTGGTTCGGGTCGAGACCGTCGGTCGGCTCATCGAGGATGAGCACCGGCGGGTCGTGGATCAGGGCCTGCGCGAGGCCCACGCGACGGCGGAAACCCTTCGAGAGCGTCTCGATCGTCTGTTCGAGCACGCGTTCGAGCTGCAGCCGCCCGATGACGTACGCGAGGCGCTTCGCGCGGTGCTCGCCGCGCAGCTGGCGCAGGTCGGCAATGAATTCGAGGAACGAGCGCACGGTCATCTCGCCGTAGCTCGGAGCGCCTTCGGGCAGGTATCCGAGATTCGCCTTCGCCGCGAGGGTGTCGGTTTCCACATCGTGGCCGCAGATGCTGGCCTTGCCGCTCGTCGGGGTGATGAAGCCGGCGAGCATGCGCATCGTCGTGGTCTTGCCCGCGCCGTTCGGGCCGAGAAATCCCAGCACTTCGCCGGGCTGCACTTCGAAGCTGACGTCATCGACCGCCGTGAGGGTCTCGTACCGCTTGCTCAAGTGTTCCGTCTTGATCATGTGGCGCTCTACTTCACTCGCTCATCGAACTGGGCACATCGCCTGGGACGATTTCTTCGAGACCCTACATAGTCGGCGGCGGCGTACATGTTTTTTCCCGCCTGCCCCGAATGCGTAACCTACGAGGGTGCCTTGGTGGATAAAGTTCCACCCGCTCCACAGGGCGCGGGATTTTGAAGGCTCCCCCCGGACGAATTCAAGGCGCCGCTTCCGTTACTCCGCTCGCAGCGCGCGCTCGTCGGGATGACGGAAAAGTAATCTTGGCGGGCGACAGCGGGGGCCGACGAAGCGGGCCTCACCGTACGTGGCGTCACGGCCGGCGAAACTGACCCGTTGCGCGCCAGTACGCGATGACCAATGCGCCGCCGAACATCCCGCCGAGGTGCGCGAAGTGCGCCACGCCCTCCTGCGTACCGAGCACGCCCATGACCAGCTCCGCGATTCCGTACACGGTCACGAACACCCAGGCGGGCATCGGAATGGGCGGGAACAGCAGCAGGATCCGCTGATGCGGATAGATCATGGCGAACGCGAGCAGCACGCCGAAGACACCGCCGGATGCGCCGACCGTGGGATACACCGTGCCCGTGAGAGCAGTGAAGGCGAGCTGCGTGAGGCCGGCGGCGAGCACCGATGCGAAGTAGTAGACGAGAAAGCGCCGCGCTCCCCACAGCTCTTCGAGCCCGCGCCCGAACATGAAGAGCGCGAACATGTTGAAGAAGATGTGCAAGAAGCCCTGGTGGACGAATGCGTACGTGATGAGCTGATACGGCGCGAACAGCGGCGTTTGCAGCGGCCACAGCGCAAGGCGGCCGAAGGCCGGGCTCGGGAAGAGGGCGCCCAGGAGGAACACCGCGACGTTGGCGACGATGATGGCGCGCGTCGCAGGCGGCAGGAGATTGAGCATCGCCGGCGAGTTTACAGGAGCGCGCGCACCGGCCGCTGCGATCACGCGGCGGCGCGCACCGCGTCGGCGAGGAAGCGCGTCAGCTCGGGCGCCGCGCTGCAGGCTGCGTTGAAGCGTAGCCTTTGGTTGGCCGCGCCGGTCGGTGAGAACAGCGTGCCCTTCGCGAGCAGAATGGAGCGCTCGCGCGCGCGCCGTACGAGCGCATCGAGGTCCAGCGCTGCAGGCATGCGGCCCCACAGGAAGATGCCTTCGCCCGCGGGATCGTCGAACTCGACACCGGCGGATTCGAGCGCGCTGCGCGCGTCGCGGCGCAGGCGCGCGAGCCGCGCGCGCACCGCTTCGGTGTGACGCAGGAAGCGGCCGCTGTCCAGCGCTTCATTGACGAGACTTTCGACCAGCGCCGAGCCGGACAGGACCGAGAGCACCTTGCGCTCGACGAGCTGACCGATGACACCGATATCCGCGGCGACATAGCCGAGCCGCAGCGAGGGGCCCACGAGCTTGGTGAAGCTGCCGATATAGATGACGTGCCGCAGCCCGTCGATCTGCGCGAGCCGCACGCACGCGCCTTCGTACAGATCGCCGTACACGTCGTCTTCGATGAGCGCGAACCCGTAAGTCTCCGCGAGCGTCAGCAGCCGGTGACAGATCGCAGGGTCCGTGTTCGAGCCGGTCGGGTTGTGCAGCACCGATTGCGTGAAGAACGCGCGCGGCCGGTGCGAGCGGCACGCGGCCTCGAGCACCTCGATATCCGGGCCGTTCGGGAGCCGCGGCACGGGGACGAGCTTCACGTGATGCGCGCGCAGCTGCTCGAAGAGGACGAAGTAGCCCGGGTCCTCGACGAGCACCGTATCTCCAGGCGCCAGCATGATGCGTGCGAGCAGATCGAACGCCTGCGACGCGCCGAATGTCGTCACGATGTTTGCCGGACCGGCCGCGATGCCGCGCTGGACCAGGCGCTCGGCGATCTGCTCGCGCAGCTCGCCCATGCCTTGCGGCGGGCAGGGGAGCCACGCTTGCGGACGGCGCGCGCTCGTCACGCGCGCCAGAACGTTCGCCGGCATCGCTTCGGCGTACCACGCGGCCGGCAGAAAACCCGAGCCCGCGGCGATGATCCGGCTCGCGTCGGACAGGGAGGCGCGCGCCAGCGCGACCGCGTCCGCGCCGGGATCCGGCAGCGCCTCGATCACGGGCAGCGCCGGCATCGCGCGGCGCTTCGCGACGAAGAAGCCGCGCCCGGCGCGCGACTCGAGCACGCCGCGCGCGACCAGCCGGTCGTACGCGTCGACGACGGTGAACGGGCTCACGCCGATGAGCTTCGCGAGCTTGCGAATCGAGGGCACGCGCGTGCCCTCGGGCAATTGACCGTGGCGAATGAGCCGAGTGACGCGCTCGACGATCTGATCGACGAGCGGGACCTCGGACTGACGCGCGAGCTCGAACATTGGGACACTCCGGCGGCCGCGCGGACGGCGCCGCTCACACCAGCATGATGACGCCGGTCGCGGCGAGCGCAAGCGCCATGACGACGTTGAATCCCATGCGGCGCGCGGGCTGCGTGAGCCAGCGTCGGAGCGAGCTGCCGAAGAGCGCCCAGACCGCGATACACGGCAGGTTCACGCCGACCATCGTCGCGACGAGATAGGTGCCGGCCGCCCAGACGTTGAGCTCGGCCGGCCAGAAGAGCGACACCGCCGTGAGCGTCATCACCCACGCTTTCGGGTTCACGAACTGAAACGCCACCGCATGCCGGAAGCCGATCGGTTCGACGGCCGCCGCCTCGCGAATCTCGCCGCTGCCGAGCAGCTTCCAGCCGAGATAGACGAGGTACGCGGCGCCCGCCCACTGCAGGACCGTCTGCAGCACCGGCCACCGATGGAAGAGTGCGCCGAACCCGGCGCACACCGCGAGCAACTGGAGCGCGCAACCGGCCGCAATGCCGAACATGTGCGGCAGCGTGCGGCGAAAGCCGAAGTTGGCACCCGACGCCGTGAGCATCACGTTGTTGGGCCCTGGGGTGATCGACATGACGAACGAAAACGTCGCATACGGCATGGGATCGAGCATGGCGTGTCTCCTCGCGCTGGCGAGGGACGCTACGGATTCCGGCAGATGAGCGGCAGATACGGCGGGCCGGTACGGACGCGCACTGTACCGGCTGAGCGCCGGCACACTTCGCCCCACGCCGGGGCGCGCTACTGAGTGGGTGGGAGCTGCGCGCCCAGACGATCCGCCGCCGAACGCAGCACGGGGAGGAACGTGTCCACCATCTCGCGCACCGATACGCGCGATGCTTGCGCGCCGACGTTCATCGCGGCGACCACCTCGCCGACGACGTTGCGCACCGGAACGGCGATCGAGCGCAAGCCGATCTCGAGCTCCTGATCGTTGAGCGCGTAGCCTTGCCGGCGGACGGTGCTCAGGATGTCGTCGAGCTTCTTGCGCGAGGGCACGGTATGTTTCGTGTGCGCGCGAAAATCCACCGAGCTGAGCTGACTCGCGAGCTCGTCGGGCTCGAGGTGAGCGAGCAGCACGCGGCCGAGCGCCGTGCAGTACGTCGGCACGCGACTGCCGACGCGCAAGGTGACGGACATAATGCGACGCGTGGCCGAGCGCGCGACGAACACGACGGAGCCTTCCTCGAGCACGGCGACGGACGAGGACTCGTCGAGCGTGCGGCTCACTTCTTCGAGCAGCGGCTGCGCGGCGATGGGCATCGGTGCCGTCGACAGATACGCATACCCGAGGTTCAGCACCTTCGGTTGCAGGAAGAACGTGCGCCCGTCGGTGCCCGCGTATCCCAGCTCGCGCAGGGTGTAGAGGCAGCGGCGCACGACCGCGCGCGTCAGCCCCGTGGCGCGGCTCACGTCCGCGATGGTCAGGCGCCTGTCGAGGCCGGTGAATGCGCGCATGACGTGCAGCCCACGCGCGAGCGAGGTCATGAAGTCCGGGTCGCCGGCGCGGAAGAGTGCGTTATCCTGCTTGGGGTTCATGGCGGTGGCGAACGGTAACCGAACTTCTCGGCCGGCGAAAGTTTCTCCGAACGGAGAGACCCCGTAAACTCCCGCTTCATTACCGCCGGTTCGATAACCGGACTCTACGCTTCAGATTGCGGAGCTGCGAATGATCGACGCCTTCATCTGCGATGCCGTCCGGACGCCCATCGGCCGGTACGGGGGCGCGCTCGCCGCCGTCCGCACGGACGATCTCGCGGCCCTGCCGCTCGCGGCGCTGCTGCGGCGGAATCCGTCGCTCGAGCCGCGAGCCGTGGATGAAGTCGTGCTCGGCTGCGCGAACCAGGCCGGCGAGGACAATCGCAACGTCGCGCGCATGGCGGCGTTGCTCGCCGGCCTGCCGGTCGAGGTGCCCGCGTTGACGGTGAATCGGCTGTGCGCCTCCGGGCTCGACGCCGTCGCCACGGCGGCCCGCGCGCTGCGCGTCGGCGAAGCCGATGTCGCGCTCGCCGGCGGTGTCGAATCCATGTCGCGCGCGCCCTTCGTCATGCCGAAAGCCGATGCGGCGTTCAGCCGGCAGGCCGAGATCTTCGATACGACGATCGGCTGGCGCTTCGTCAATCCGGTGATGCGCGCGAAGTTCGGCATCGACTCCATGCCCGAGACGGGCGAGAACGTCGCCGCCGAGTTCGCGATCAGCCGCGAGGACCAGGACAAGTTCGCGTTGCGCAGCCAGCAACGCACGGCGGCCGCCTACGAGCGCGGCTTCTTCGAGGCCGAGCTGATCCCCGTCGAGATCCCGCAGCGCAAGGGCAAGCCGGTCTCCGTCACCCGCGACGAGCATCCGCGTCCCGACACCACTCTCGAGCAGCTCGCGAAGCTGCCGACGCCTTTCCGGCCGAACGGCTCGGTGACGGCGGGCAATGCGTCCGGGGTGAACGACGGCGCGTGCGCGTTGCTGCTCGCGACGGAGCAGGCGGCGGCGCGCCACGGGCTCACGCCGAAGGCGCGCATCGTGGCGGCGGCATCGGCGGGCGTCGAGCCGCGGATCATGGGCATCGGCCCGATTCCCGCGGTCCGCAAGGTGTTGGCGCGCGCCGGTCTCGATCTGCGGCAGATGGACGTCATCGAGCTGAACGAAGCGTTCGCCTCTCAGGCGCTCGCCGTTCTGCGCACGCTGGGGATTGCAGACGATGCCGCGCACGTGAATCCGAACGGCGGCGCGATTGCGCTGGGCCATCCGCTCGGCATGAGCGGCGCACGCCTCGTGACGACTGCGACGTACCATCTGCAGGCGACGAAGGGCCGGTACGCGCTCTGCACGATGTGCGTCGGCGTGGGTCAGGGAGCGGCGCTCGTCATCGAGCGGGTCTGAACGATGGTTCGAGAAGGCGACATCCTGTGGACCCCGAGCGCGGCCCGCATCGAGCGCGCCAATCTCACGGCGTTCATGCGCTGGCTCGCGCGCGAGCGCGGTCTCTCGTTCGCGAGCTACACCGAGCTCTGGCGCTGGTCCGTCACCGAAATCGAGGCGTTCTGGCAGGCGATCTGGGACTACTTCGAGGTGCAATCTTCCGCGCCGGCCGAATGCGTCCTGCGCTCGCGCAAGATGCCCGGCGCCGAGTGGTTTCCGGGCGCGCGGCTCAACTACGCGGAACACGCGCTGCGGCACGAGCGGCCGAATGCGACGGCCGTGCTGCATCTTTCCGAGCGGCAACCGCTCACCGCGCTCACGTGGGAGGAGATCGGCGGCAAGGTGCGCATCCTCGCGACCGAGCTGCGCCGGCTCGGCGTGCGGCCGGGCGAACGCGTGGTCGCGATTCTTCCCAACATTCCCGAAGCGCTGATCGCCATGCTCGCGACGACGAGCATCGGCGCCATCTGGTCGAGCTGCGGTCCGGATTTCGGTACACGGGGCGTGGTCGACCGCTTCGCGCAGCTGCAGCCGAAGGTGCTCTTGTGCGTCGACGGCTATCAGTACGGCGGCAAGCCCTTCCCGCGGCGCGCTGAGATGGAGCAGATCATTGCGCAGCTGCCGACGCTCGAGCGCGTGATCTACCTGCCGTATCTGGATCGCAGCGATCGCACGCCGCTCTCGGCGCACACCGTGCTGTGGGACGACTTGCTCGCCCAGCCGGCGGTGCCGCCGCACGAGTTCCGGTTCGAGCAGATGCCGTTCGATGCGCCGCTGTGGATTCTGTTCTCGTCCGGGACGACCGGTCTGCCGAAGGCCATCACGCACAGCCATGGTGGCATCCTGCTCGAGCAGCTGAAGGCGCTGCGCCTGATGATGGACCTGCATCCGGGCGATCGCATGTTCTTCTTCACCACCACCGGCTGGATGATGTGGAATTTCCTCGCGAGCGCGCTGCTCGCGGACGTGGTGCCGGTGCTCTACGACGGCAACCCCGCACACCCCGAGCCGGACATCCTCTGGAAGATGGTCGAGCAGTCGGGGACGTCGTTCTTCGGCGCGAGCCCGACCTATCAGGCGATTCTCGCGAAAGGGGGCATCGTGCCGCGCGAGCGCTTCGATCTGTCGAAGCTCGAGTCGCTGATGCTCGCCGGGTCGCCCGTGACGGCGGAATGCACCGCCTGGTTCTACGAGAACGTGAAGAAGGACCTCTGGGTGCTGCCGGGCAGCGGCGGTACCGACGTCTGCTCCGGGTTCGTCGGCGGCGTCGTCACGATGCCGGTGCGCGCGGGCGAGATCACTGCACCGGCGCTCGGCGTGGCGGCGTACGCGTTCAACGAGCACGGCGCGAAAGTGGTGAACGAGGTGGGTGAGCTCGTGATCACCGAGCCCATGCCATCGATGCCGGTGTGTTTCTGGAACGATCCGGGCGGCAAGCGCTACTTCGAATCCTACTTTCAGGAGTTTCCCGGCGTCTGGCGGCACGGGGATTTCTTCAAGGTGAACGAGCGCGGCGGCTGCTTCGTGCTCGGCCGCTCGGATGCGACCTTGAATCGCCATGGCGTGCGCATCGGCACGGCCGAGATCTATCGCTCGCTCGCGACACTGCCCGAGATCGAGGATGCGCTCATCGTGAATCTCGATCTGCCGGGCGGCAGGTTCTTCATGCCGCTGTTCGTGAAGCTGAAGGGCGCCCATACGCTCGACCCGCCGCTCGTCGAGAAGATCCGCGCGACCCTGCGCCGCGAGTACTCGCCGCGCCACGTGCCCGACAAGATCTACGCCGTGCCCGACATTCCCACGACACTCACCGGCAAGAAGCTCGAAGTACCGGTCCGCCGCATCCTCATGGGCGTGCCGGTAGAGAAAGCGGCGAACCGCGATGCGGTCGCCAACCCCGGGTCCCTCGACTACTTCGTCGATTACGCGAAGACTCAGCGGGACTACTCACTCACCTAGAAATGCGCCCGAAAAGCGGGAGAGGCAGATGGAAGAAGCAACATTGATCATCGGCGGCCGCGACGTCAAAGCGAAGAATGCGGCGAGCTTCGCGCGTCACAATCCGATCTCCGGTGAGGAGGCGACGCGCGCTGCGGCGGCCTCGGCGGAGGATGCGAAGGCTGCGGCGGATGCGGCTGCGGCCGCCTTCCCGGCGTGGTCCGCGCTCGGTCCGAACCAGCGCCGCGCGCTGCTGAACAAGGCGGCGGACCTGCTCGAGCAGCGCGCCAACCAGTTCGCGACGCTCGTGTCGGCCGAAACCGGCGCGACCGGCGGCTGGGGACACTTCAACATTCACCTCGCGGCGGGCATGTTGCGCGAGGCGGCTTCGATGACGACGCAGATCACGGGCGAAGTCGTGCCGTCGGACGTGCCGGGGAACATGGCGATGGCCCTGCGCCAGCCGGTCGGCGTCGTGCTCGGCATCGCGCCCTGGAACGCGCCGATCATCCTTGGCGTGCGCGCGATCGCGATGCCGCTCGCCTGCGGCAACACCGTCATCCTGAAGGCCTCGGAGGTCTGTCCCGCGACGCACCGCCTGATCGCGGCCACGCTGCGCGATGCGGGCCTTGCGGACGGCGTGGTCAATTGCATCACGCACGAGCCGAAGGATGCGGAACAAGTGACCGAGGCGTTGATCTCGCATCCGGCGGTGAAGCGCGTGAACTTCACCGGCTCGACGCGCGTCGGCAAGATCATCGCGATGATGAGCGCGAAGTACCTGAAGCCGTGCCTGCTCGAGCTCGGTGGCAAGGCACCGCTCGTCGTGCTCGAGGATGCGGATGTCGACGCCGCGGTGAACGCGACGGTGTTCGGCGCCTTCGCCAACTCCGGCCAGATCTGCATGTCGACCGAGCGCGTGATCTGTCACGAGAAAGTGGCGGATGAATTCGCGCAGAAGCTCGCGAAGCGCGTCGCGGCGCTGCCGACGGGCGATCCGCGCAAGGGCGACTTCGTGCTGGGCTCGGTGGTCGGCAAGGCGACCGTCGAGCGCGTCTCGAAGCTCGTCAAGGACGCGGTCGCCAAGGGCGCGAAGGTGCTGACGGGCGGCGAGGCCGAAGGCACGGTGATGAAGGGCATCGTCGTCGACCACGTGACGCCGAACATGGAGCTTTTCCGCGAAGAATCGTTCGGCCCGCAGGTGTCGATCACGCGCGTGACGAGCACCGACGAGGCGATTCGTCTCGCGAACGATACGGAGTACGGCCTCTCGGCCGCGATCTTCACCCGCGACATCGCCAAAGGCCTGGAGCTCGCGAAGAAGATCGAGAGCGGCATCTGCCACATCAACGGCCCGACCGTGCACGACGAAGCGCAGATGCCGTTCGGCGGCGTCAAGGCGTCGGGCTACGGCCGCTTCGGCGGCAAGGCGGGTATCGATGCGTTCACCGAGACGCGCTGGATCACGGTGCAGCTGACGCCGCGTCACTACCCGTTCTGAGATAGACTTTCTCCTCACCCTTCGCGGCCGGCGCGGGTCTCTGCGCCGGCCGCTTGCGTATGCCTGTGCACAAATTGAGCGGCCGCTGGAAACTCGGGCTGGGCCTCGCGCTGCTGACTGCCGCGCTCTGGGGCATGCTGCCCGTTGCGCTCAGCATCGTGCTGCAGGCGGTCGATCCGTTCACGATCACGTGGTTCCGCTTTTTGACGGCGGCAATCGGGCTCGGCGTCATCCTCGCGCTGCTCGGCAGGCTGCCGCAGCTCGGCGCCATCGGCGGTCGCGGGTGGGCGTTGCTGCTCGTCGCGCTCGCCGGCCTGCTCGGCAATTTCGTGCTTTATCTCGTCGCGCTCACGTATGCGTCGCCGACGATCAACCAGGTCGTCACGCAGCTCTCGCCGATTCTGCTGATGCTGGGCGGCATCGTCGTTTTTCACGAGCGCTTCACGGTGCGCCAATGGCTCGGGTTCGTGCTGCTGCTGATCGGCCTGCCGCTATTTTTCAACGAGCGCTTGCCACTCCTCGTGCACATCGGCTCCGGCCTCGGGCACGGCGTTGCGCTCCTCGTGCTCGCCTCGCTCGTGTGGGCCATCTACGGCCTGGCGCAGAAATACCTGCTCCGGCGGATGCAGGCGCAGCAGGTGCTCGTGCTGCTCTACGCCGGCTCGACGCTTGCACTGTTGCCGTTTGCACATCCAGGCCGGATCGCCCACGTGAGCACCGTGCAGGCTTGGCTGCTCGCCTTCGCATGCGCCAACACTGTGCTCGCCTATGGCGCCTTCGCGGAGGCCCTGCGTCATTGGGAAGCATCGCGCGTCGGGGCAACGCTCACGCTGACACCGCTCTTCACGATCGCAACCATGTGGGTCGTCGAGCGCATTGCGCCGGGGCTCGTGCGCCCGGAGGAGCTGAACGTCCCCAGCCTGGTAGGTGCCGGCGTCGTGGTGGGCGGTTCGATGCTCTGCGCGCTCGGAAATCCCGCGCTGGCCGCACGGCCTGCTGCGAAAGCCGAGTTGAATCTCGGCGCGGATGAGACCAGCATCCGCAGCTAACGGCGGTCGTCGCCCGCTTGCCGCTCATGCCGTGACCCGACCCGATCCGGACCCGTTGCTCGCCCACGTCGAGGCCGAGGAGACCTGCGCTCGACGCCTGCGCTTGCGTATCTTTTTCGGCTCGTCGGAAGGCGTTGGTACGAGCTACGGGATGCACGACGCCGCGCAGACCAAGCGGCGCAGGCTCGTCGGAGCCGGTTCGTCGCGCGGCGCCGCGGAGAGACGCGCATGACCCGGGCCATGCATCAGATACTCGTGGTGGAGGACGAGCCGGACATTCGCACCATCATCCGCGCGCTGCTCGACCGCGAAGGCTACCGCCTCGTCGAAGCGGCCACCGCCAAGCGCGGTGAGATCGAGGCGCGCACGCACAAGCCGGACCTGATCCTGCTCGATCTCGGCCTGCCCGATGCCGACGGCATCAGTGTGATCCGGCACGTGCGCGAGTACTCGCCCGTGCCGATCGTGGTGCTGTCGGCGCGCACGATGGAGGAGCAGAAGATCGCGGCGCTCGACGCCGGCGCGGACGACTACGTCACGAAGCCATTCAGCGCGCCGGAGCTTCTGGCGCGTGTGCGCTCGGCGCTCCGTCGCAACGCGGCCGGCGGCGACCAGTCGCCCACGCTGCGTCTCGGCGCAATCACGCTCGACTTGGGGCAGCGCACGGCCAGGAACGGCGCGGGCGAGCTGCATCTCACGCCGCTCGAGTATCGCGTTCTCGGCTGTCTCGCGCGCAACGTCGGACTGATCGTCACGCAGAACCAGCTGGTGCGCGAGGTGTGGGGACCGGATCGCGTCGGCGATACGCGCAGCCTGCGAGTGGCGATGAAGAACCTGCGCCACAAGCTCGAGCCCGATCCACGCAAGCCGCGTTATCTCACGACCGAGGCCGGTCTCGGCTATCGCCTGCGCGTCGAGGAGGGCGGGCCGATGCCGGCGGAGCATACGCGGACCTAGCGCTCGGTCGGGAACTGCGCGATCGTCGTCTGGTAAGCGGTTTGCGCCGTCTTCTCGAGCGGCCAGGAGCGCAGCTCCTGCGAGAGCACTTCGATACCGATGGGGCCGGTGTAGTTCGAGCTCGGCAGCCGCGCGACAAAACCCTTCACGTCGAACTCCCCTTGGCCGCAGAGCTTGCGATGCGCCGTGGTCTCGGTGACGAGATCCATGCCGGGCGGTGTCTTCAGATAACCGTCGTTGATCTCGAGGCCGATGAAGTACTGCTTCGGAAAGCGCATCACCGCGTCGTACGGGATGTCGAGCTTCACGATGTGCCACAGGTCGAAGAGGATGCCGCCGTTCTTCTGGGCTGCGCCCTCGACCAGCCGCCGCGCGGCATCGAGCGACTCGATCACCGAGAAGGGCATGAGCTCGAACGCGATCCTGATGCCGCGCGCCGCCGCCTCGCGGCAGAGCTGACCGAACTCGTCGATCAGCCGCGGCATCGGGCAGGGCGTCTTGAAGAAGTCCCCCACCTTCAGGTGCCGCGCGCCGAGCGCCTCGCAGGCATCGAACAGGAGCTTCTTGCGCTGGTCCGCCGCCGTGCGGCGCTCGCCGGGCTCGAGAAAGAAGTCCGCGAGGAACTCGATCTCGATGTACTTCATGCCGTTCGCGTCGAGGATGCGCTTCATCTCCGGGAAGGTGTAGCGCTTCAGGACGTGCTCGATGTCGGCGTGCCACAGGCCCACGCCCTTGAAGCCGGCGCGCGCCGCGGCTTCGATGCGTTCGCGAAACTCGAACGTGCTGTATTCCTTGTCGGTGTGCGGCAGGGCGCCGCCGGACAGAGTCCAGTAGGACGCGATCAGTTCGACGTTCGGTGCGGGCATCGGCAGTCCTCTCGCGAGAGGCGCCGATCATAACCTCACTCCCCGCGCGCCTGAAATGCAGCGCCACGCGCGTGTCCGCATGCGCTCCGGCGAGCGGCGACTCGCCGCGAACGACTAGTGTTCGGTCGGCGTCGTCGCCGCGCGAGCGCGCCGGCGGCGCAAAGCCACAGGTTGGCCGACCGCCGTGCCCTGCGCGTAGTCGACACCGGCTGCCGCCAGCTCGCGCAGCTGTTCGCGCGTGCCGACCGAGTCCATGATCGTCGCGCGCCCGAGTGCGCGATTGATCTGATGCAGGGAGCGCAGGAGCGTCGCGCCGACGCGCTTGCCGCCGCCTTCCGTGATGGCCGGATAGTCGAGCTTCACGAACGAGACCGGCAGGGATTTCAGATAGGCGAACGAGGAGATGCCGCGCCCGAAGCCGTCGAGCGTGAAGCCGAAGCCCTGCGCGCCGAGCTCGTGCACCAACTCGCTCACCTGCGGCAGGCACGAGCCGAGCGCCTGCTCTTCGATCTCGAGCCCGAGATGCGCGGGCTGCACGCCGTGCGCGCGCGCCGTTTCGCCGATGAAGTCCGCGAGGTCTTCGTCCTCGAACGAGGCCCGCGTCAGGTTGAGAAACCAGCGATCGACCTGCGGATTGGCGTGCTGATGGCGCGCGATCCAGCGGCACGAGGCCTCGATGCTCCAGCGGTCGACCTTGCGGGCGAGCGTCGGATGGTCGCTCGCCAGATCGCCGAGCGAGAGCACCTCGGGCTCGCGCGAGTCGCCCTCGATCTGGATGACGATTTCATAGTGCGCGTGCGCGCGCCGATCGCGAATCGGTGCGATCCGCTGCGCCTGCAGCCGCAGCTCATCGGCTTCGAGCGCGCGGCTGACGATGAGCCCGAGCTGTCGCGCCCGGCCGAGTCGCGCGTTGGTGCTGCCCTCGCTGGTGAAGAGCTTCACCGCACCGCCGCCTTGCGCTTTCGCGTCGTAGCATGCCATGTCGGCACGCTCGAGGAACGTGAGCCACGTGGAATCCGCGCCCGAGCCCATGCCGATGCCGAGGCTCGCGCGTGCCGCGAGCGTCTGGCCGGCCCAGATGAACGGCTCGCTTTCCAGCGCCTTCAACATGGCGTGCGCGACGCGCAGGGCGCTTTCGTCGCTCGTGCGCTCGAGCAGCACGATGAACTCGTCGCCGCCGAAGCGCGCGATGAGATCGCCTGCGCGCACCGACTTGCGCAAGGCGGAGCTCACGTGCCGCAGGAAGTCGTCGCCGGCGCGATGGCCGAGACGATCGTTGATCTTCTTGAAGCCGTCGAGATCGATCATGACGACCGCGAGGGTGCTGCGATCGATCGCCGCGTTCTGCAGCGCCGATTGCATGCGCCGCTCCATCTCGCGCCGATTCAGCAACCCGGTCAGCGCATCGTGGCTCGCTTCGTACGACCACTGCCGCGCCCGCTTGTGCGCGGCCGTGACATCCGCGATCGTGCCTTCGAAATAGAGCGGCACACCGCGCGAGTCGCGTACCAGGCGTGCGCTGTGCAGCACGACGAGCCGCTCGCCGTTCTTGTTCCGCAGCGTCGTCTCGCGGCTGCGAATCTCGCCGCTCGCTTCGAGCTCGCGGCGCCAGTTGAGGTGATCTTCGTAATTCGCGCAGATGTCCGTGCCGAAATCGAGCTTCAGCACCTCGTCCTCGCTCTCGTAGCCGAGGAGCGTGACGAACGCGGGATTGATGGTGATGAGCTTGTCGTCGCAGGTGGCCTGATAGACGCCCGCGGCCGTGCTCTCGAACATGGTCCGGTAACGCGCCTCGGACGCGCGCAGCGCGAGCACCGTGTGCGTGCGCTCGAAGGCGAGGCGCAGCACCTTATCGAGGATCGAGGCGCTGAGCTCGTCCTTGATCAGGTAGTCGAGCGCGCCGCGCCGCGTCGCTTCGCTGCCCGTCTCTTCCTGATGACGGTCGACGAGCACGATGATCGGCACCGTGCCCGCCTTGCTCTGAAAGCGCAGAAACGCCGGCAGGTCATGCCCATCGGGCAGGGCCAGATCGAGAATCGCGGCGGCGTACTTGTCCGCGGCGAGCCGGGCGATGCCTTCGGCCAGGGTGTGCGCGTGCGCGACGGCGTAGTTGCGGGCGCGGAGCTGCTCCAGAGCTCGCGCGGCCGGGCCGGGTTCCTGGCGGGCGTCTTCGATCAGTAAAATCGAGCCGTCGCTCATGAGGTGGGCAGAGGTGACCGGGGCACAGTGGCCGGCAGGATATGGCCCGCGCCGGGGCGCGGGCGGGACGTGGTTGGCATTTGCGCGAAGCCCACGCTGGCGCACCCCAAATCGGAGCGCCGCGCCCGGGCAGGTGCCGTCCGACCCGTGCACGGCAGGCCCGGCCGGCCTTTCCCTGTCAGTCGATGCGCATCTCTTCCTTGGTAGAGTCCCCCACGCACCGGTTGAGGCGAGATCGCACCCCGCGCTCGACCCCCGTCGTACTCGTTTTCTGGAGGCTCCCGTGAACGCTGTTCCGCAATCCACGATTGCTGCCCAGCCGGCTCCCTCGCCGGCCGTGGCGAATTTTCTGAAACGTGCGCCCCGTCTGCTGATCGGGGGCGAATGGGTGGAGTCGAAGTCGCAGAGCCGCATCCCCGTGATGGATCCGGCCACGGGCCGCGAGATCGCGTCGGTGCCCGATGCGAACGCGGCCGACGTCGACCGGGCCGTCGCCGCGGCGCGCGCCGCGTTCGAGCAGGGTCCCTGGGCGGACATGCTGCCGGCGCAGCGCGAGGCGCTGCTCTGGAAGCTGTCCGATCTCATCGAGAAGAACACCGATGAGCTCGCCGAGCTCGAGAGCGTCAACAACGGCAAGACCAAATTCATGGCGACCGTCGTCGATGTCGCCGGCACCCGCGACTATTTTCGGTACATGGCCGGGTGGGCGACCAAGATCGAGGGCGCAACCTTCCAGACCTCGATTCACGGGCCGCCGGGCACGAAGTTCCACACGTACTACACGCGCGAGCCGGTCGGCGTCGTGGCGGCCATCGTGCCGTGGAACTTCCCGCTCGCGATGGCGGCGTGGAAGCTCGGGCCGGCGCTCGCGACGGGCTGCACGGTGGTGCTGAAGCCCGCGGAGCAGACGCCGCTCACGGCGCTGCGGCTCGGCGAGCTGATCATCGAGGCGGGCTTCCCGCCGGGTGTCGTGAACATCCTGACCGGCAACGGCGAGACGACGGGCGCCGCGCTCGTCGCGCATCCGGGCGTCGACAAGGTGGCGTTCACCGGCTCGACCCAGGTCGGCAAGATCATCAACAAGTCCGCGACGGATACGTTGAAGCGCGTGTCGCTCGAGCTCGGCGGCAAGTCGCCGGTCATCGTGTTTCCGGATGTCGATCTCAACAACGTCGTCGGCGGCGCGGCCAACGCAATCTTCTTCAACTCCGGGCAGGTGTGCACGGCGGGCTCGCGGCTCTTCGCGCACAAGAGCGTGTTCGACAAGGTCGTCGAAGGCGTGAGCGCCGCCGCGAGCTCGATCAAGCTCGGGCCGGGGCTCGATCCGCAGACGCAGATGGGGCCGCTCGTCTCGCGCGAGCAGCAGGAGCGCGTGCTCGGATACATCGATGCGGGCCGCCGCGAAGGCGCGTCGATCACGGTGGGCGGGGAGGCGCCCGCGCACGAGGGCTACTTCGTGAAGCCGACCGTGATGGTGAACGTGAAGCCCGACATGAAGGTCGTGCGCGAGGAGATCTTCGGGCCGGTGCTCGTCGCGCAGCGCTTCGAGGACATCAACGAGATCGCCGCGATGGCGAACGATACGCCCTACGGCCTGGCCGCGAGCGTGTGGTCGAACGACGTGCGTACGGTGAACCGGATCGTGCCGAAGCTTCGTGCGGGCACCGTCTGGGTGAACTGCCACAACTTCGTCGATCCGAACATGCCGTTCGGCGGCTTCAAGCAGTCGGGCTTCGGGCGCGAGCACGGACGCGTGGTGTTGGACATGTACACGGAAGTGAAGTCCGTGTGCATGATGATTTGAGCTGAGTAGACAGTGAATCGGGGTCGGCGTGCGCTGCGCGCCGGCCCCTTCGTTTGGGGGTCTTCATGAGTTCGCTGCGACTGCTCGTCATGAGCATGCTGGGCCTTCTCTTGGCTGCGTGTGGGCGTGGAACGGACGGCACCGCCGCTTCCGCAGGCGCGGCACCCAAGGCTGCCGGCGCGGCGCAGGTCGACGCGGCACGGCTCGTCGCCGCGAGCGCGGCCGACGGCAAGGACGCCGGCAATTGGTTGAGCTACGGCCGCACTTACGATGAGCAGCGCTTCAGTCCGCTGAAGCAGATCGACGCGAGCACCGTCTCCAATCTGAAGCTCGCGTGGCACTACGATCTCGATACTGCGCATCGCGTGCAGGAGGCGACGCCGCTCGTCATCGACGGCGTGATGTACGTGTCGAGCGCGTGGAGCAAGGTGTTCGCACTGGACGCGGCGACGGGCAAAGAGCTCTGGAAGTACGACCCGAAGGTCCCCGGCACGGCGGGCGTCAACGCCTGCTGCGACGTCGGGAATCGAGGCGTCGCCGCGTGGAACGGCAAGATCTACGTCGGTACGCTCGATGGCCGTCTCGTCGCGCTCGACGCGGCCACGGGCAAGGTCGTCTGGGAAAAGATGACGGTCGACGCAGGGACCCGCTACACGATCACCGGCGCGCCGCGCGTCGCTAAGGGCAAAGTCCTCATCGGCAACGGCGGTGCCGAGATGGGTGTGCGCGGCTACGTGTCGGCATACGACGCGGAGACCGGCGAGCTCGCGTGGCGCTTCTACACGGTGCCGGGCGATCCGGCGAAAGGCTTCGAATCGCCCGCGCTCGAGAAGGCCGCGCAGACGTGGCAAGGCGAGTGGTGGAAGCTCGGTGGCGGCGGCACCGTGTGGGATTCCATCGTGTACGACCCGAAGCTCGATCTCGTGTACATCGGGGTCGGCAACGGCTCTCCGTGGAATCACTCGATTCGCAGCCCTGGCGGCGGCGACAATCTCTTCCTGTCGTCGATCGTCGCGTTGCGCGCCGACACCGGTGAGTACGTCTGGCACTATCAGACGACGCCCGGCGAGAGCTGGGATTTCACGGCGACGCAGCCGCTGATGCTGGCGCAGCTGCAGATCGGCGATCGCATGCGCGACGTGATCATGCAGGCGCCGAAGAACGGCTTCTTCTACGTGCTGGATCGCGCCACCGGCGAATTGCTGTCCGCGCAGGCGATGGTGCCGATGACCTGGGCCACCGGTATCGATATGAGGACGGGACGGCCGATCGAGAATCCCGCCGCGCGTTACGACCAGACCGGCAAGCCGTTCGTGTCGCTTCCCGGCCCGATGGGTGCGCACAGCTGGCAGCCGATGTCGTTCAGCCCGTCGACCGGGCTCGTGTACGTGCCGATGAACGACGCGGCGTTCGTGTACATCCCGGACATGAAGTTCGCGCCGACGCCTTTGAGCTTCAACGTCGGGGTCGATTTCGGCAGCGGCTCGTTGCCGATCACCGATGAGAAGGCGATGGCGCAGGTGAAAGCAGGCACGAAGGGACACCTCTCGGCCTGGGACCCCATTGCGCAGAAGGAAGTCTGGCGCGTGGACTACGAGCATCCGTGGAACAGCGGCACGCTCGCGACGGCCGGCGGCCTGGTTTTTCAGGGCACGAGCGAGGGCCAGCTCAACGCATACCAGGCGGACAGCGGCGCGAAGCTGTGGTCCGCCGAGACGCAAGCCGGCGTCGTGGCCGCGCCGATCTCCTACGAAGTGAATGGCGAGCAATACATCGCCGTCGAAGTGGGTTGGGGCGGCGCGTATGCGTTGGCGGCCGGGCCACTCGCGCTCGACTCGCACGGGACCGGCAATTTCCCCCGCGTGCTCGCTTTCAAGTTGAACGGCACGGACGCGCTGCCCGCCGCACCGGCGCCGGCGCCGCGCAAGCTGATGCCGCCGCCGAATACGGCCAAGGCGAGTGTTGTGGCCACTGGCAAAGCGAAGTACCACCGGTTCTGCGGGACGTGTCACGGCGACAGCGCGGTGAGCGGTGGCGTGCTGCCGGACTTGCGCTACTCCTCCGCGCTCAGCAACGAGAACCTGTGGAAGCAGATCGTGCACGACGGCGCGCTGCAGACGCAGGGGATGGTGTCGTTTGCGTCCGTGCTGAACGAAGGGGACATCGATGCGATACGTGCGTATGTGATCGCGCGAGCGAACGAGGACGCTGCGAAGGAACGGCTGGCCCAGGGGACGACCCGGAACTGATCCAGGGGGACTGATTCGCTGCACGCCGGTTGCGGCAGCCTTCCGCCGCACCGGCCGGTCGCCCGCGCAAAGCTGCCGCGCAAAGCTGCCGCGCAAAGCTGTGCAAAGCTGCCGCGCGAAGATGCCGCGCCGAGGTGCCGCGCCGAGGTGCCTCGCCGAGGTGCCGCGCCGAGGTGCTGCCAAAAGGGGCCATGCGAGGACGCCGCGGACGTGGCGCGCGGCGTTCGCGCAGGTGCGGC
>DASTRY010000055.1:0-77535 GCA_035760965.1 Steroidobacteraceae bacterium
CTGCCGATTGCGTGCGCGGCGTCTTCGATCACCCGCAGCTGGTGGCGAGTCGCGAGGGCGTATAGCCGCTCCATGTCGACCGGCAAACCGGCGAAGTGCACGGGCAGAATCGCGCGCGTGCGCGGCGTGATCGCTGCCGCCGCCTGCTCGAGATCGATATTGCGCGTGTCGAGATCCACGTCGACGAACACCGGCTTCGCACCCACGCGCACGATCACGTTCGCCGTCGCGACGAAGCTCAGCGCCGGCGTGATGACCTCGTCGCCCGGCCCAATCCCGGCCGCTCGCAGCGCAATCTCGAGCCCTGCGGTGGCGTGGTTCACCGTGCGCACCGGCCGGCCCGCGAGCAATCGCGACAGCGCCGCCTCGAGCTCGAGCACGCGCGGGCCGCTGGCCCACCAGCCCGAGCGCAAGGTCGCAGCCACGCCCGCAATCGTCTCATCGTCGATCCATGGCCGGGTGAAGGGCAGGAAATCGTTGGGAGGCGTGCTCATTGGCGACTCACCACTACGCTGCGGCCGTCAGCGGCGCGTACGCGGAAGGGTACGCCGCGCGCCCGCAGATCATCCATCACGTCGGGAGCGACGAACGCCAGCGCATCGCGCGCGCTGGACCACTCTGCAATGAAGTCGTCCAGCGTCGGGATGTAGTTCGACGCGTCCTGACTGAAGCCGAAGTCGAGCTCGCCTCGATAGCGCACCACGCGCACCGTGCGGCCAAGATAAGGCGGCACGGACTGGCGATACTGATCGACGCTGAACAACTCAGTGTCCGGGCCGACGAGAGAGCGGATCTCCGCGACGAGTTGCTTCGACGTACGCACGGGCGGCAGCGCGCTGTAGCTCATCATCAGCGCCTGAAAGCCGAGAATCGCGCCGGCAGCCGCGACCGCCCACACACGCACTCTGCTGAGCACCACGGCCACGGCGATGAGCGCCGCGATGCTCGACCACATCAGCATCGATGTGGGCACGACGTCGGCCTTGCGGCGAGCGGCGACGAGCAGCGCGCCGGCGACGAGCACGATGAGCCCCGAGGTGATCCACATCGCCTGTCGAAGCGCGGCCGGACGCTCGGCGATGCGCGGCGCGACGAGCACGGCAACTGCGGGCATCATGGGCATGATGTACGGCGGCAGCTTCGAGTGCGAGACGGAGAAGAAGACGAAGACCACTGCGCACCAGATCAGCAGGAACCAAACCGCAGACTTGCCCGGATGGCGCGGCCCACCGACGGTGGCCCTGCGCAGCGCGGGCCACACGTGCGCGATCCACGGTAACACCGCGAGCAGAACGTACGGCAGGAAATACCAAATGGGCCCGGTCCGCTCCGCTTCGTTCGTCAGAAAGCGCGCGAAGTGCTCGTGTATGAAGAAGAATCCGGGAAACTCGGGATTGCGCAGGCTGACGACGACGTACCAGGGCAGCGTCACCACCAGGAACGGCGGAAGGGTGAGCAAAAGATGCCAGCGCCGCAGCGCTCGCGCCTCGCGCGTGAGGATCATGTGAAGGACGAGGGTCGCGCCCGCCAGCACCAGCGCCACAGGACCCTTCGTCAGCACCGCAAGGCCGAGCGCGAGCGAGGTCACGAGCATCCAGCGACGCTCTTGCGGGCTGCCGTCGGGCGCACCGCCCGCCCGCAGATACGCGAACAGCGCCGCGCTCAGAAAAAACGTGAGCGCGCTGTCGAGCAGATTGATCTGCCCGATGATTAGAAAGAACGGATTGATCGCAAGCGCGGCGGCCGCCGCCGCGCCGCCGGCTCTCGAGCCGTACAGCCAGCGCGCGAAGAAGTACGTCATCGGTACGCACAGGAACGCGAGCGCGCACGACCAGAAGCGCGACGTCCACTCGCGGACGCCGAAGAGCGAATACATGGCGGCCGTGGCCCAGTACTGCAGCGCCGGCTTCTCGAAGTACTCGACGCCGTTCAGCCGCGGCGTGACCCAGTCCCCGCTCACCCACATCTCGCGGGGCACCTCGGCGTAGCGCCCTTCGTCCGGCTCGAGCAGCGGTCGCCAGCCCATCGTGGCGAACCACGTGAGCGCGACGAGCAGCCAGAGGACGGGGCGGTCCGTCAGTGCCGAAGCCTGCGCGCCCGTGAGTGCTGGCATCAGGCGCTGGCGGCCTCCGCGACGTTGAGCCGAGGCACGGTTCCGGCGCTCTGGCCGACGTAGTACGCAATGGTCTTGCGGATGCAGGAATCCAGATCGGTGGTCGGCGTCCAGCCCAGATGCACGCGCGCCGCTTCGATGGCGGGCACGCGCACCTGGATGTCCTGGTAGCCCTGGCCGTAGTACTGCTGCGAGGAAACCGAGACGATCTGCGTCGCACGCGCCCGCTCGGCGAGCTCGGGAAACTCCTGTGCGATGCGCACCATGCGCCGCGCGAGCTCCGCGACCGACACGCAGTTCGCCGGGTTGCCGATGTTGAAGATGCGGCGCGTGGCCGCGCCCTGCGAGTTCTCGATGATGCGCAGGATGCAGTCGATCGCATCGTCGATGTAGGTGAAGGAGCGCTTCTGCTCGCCGCCGTCGACGAGCTTGATGGGCAGCCGGTGCATGATGTTCGAGAGGAACTGCGTGAACACCCGCGAGCTGCCTTCCTTCGGCTCGTCGATGTTGTCGAGATTCGGGCCGATGAAGTTGAAGGGGCGGATGAGCGTGTAGTCGAGCCCGTCGTGCACGCCGTAGCCGTAGATCACGCGATCGAGCAGCTGCTTCGAGGCGGCGTAGATCCAGCGCTGCTTGTGAATGGGACCGTAGACGAGCGGGCTCGACTCTTCATCGAGCACCGCGTCCGGCGACATCCCGTACACCTCGGAGGTCGAGGGGAAGATGAGCCGCTTCTTGTACTTCACGCACTGGCGCACGACCGCGAGGTTCGCCTCGAAGTCGAGCTCGAACACGCGCAGCGGATCCGTGACGTACTGCGCGGGATTCGCGATGGCGACGAGCGGCAGCACCACGTCGCACTTCTTGATGTGGTACTCGACCCATTCGCGATTGATCGAGATGTCGCCTTCGACGAAGTGAAAACGCGGGCTCGACGGCAGATCGCGCAGCTTGTGATCCGAGAGGTCGATGCCGTACACCTCCCAGGGGCGGCTGCGCAGAATGGCGGCCGTCAGCGCGCTGCCGATGAACCCATTGGCACCCAGAACGACGACCTTCAGCGGCACGGCAGTATTCACTCATCGAATCGAGCCGGGACGCGGCCCACCGCGGTGAGACCGTACCTACGGCGAAAATCAATCGCTTCGCATACCACCGGTTGGTTGTCGGCCACGTTCCCGTCCAACCCGCCGTGCGACTGGAGATCCTCACCGCAGGACTGGCCTGCGCCGTACTGGCGCTGTACGCCGAAAACGCGCAGGCCCGCGGCGGGATCCTGCCGAGCGTGCGCTCACGCACCACTCACCTGCAGCTCACGCGCCCGCCGGACGTCCCCGCCGACCCGCAGCTCGAGGCCGCTGACGCGCATGTCGGCAGCGTGACGGTCGATCCGGAAAACATCTTCGATCCGGCGCTGCCGGCGGAAAACACTTCGCTGTTTCGGCTGGCGAACCATCTACACATCCGCACGCGCGAGTCGACCGTGCGCGCCCAGCTCCTGTTCCACCCCGGCGATGTCTATCGCGGGCGTCTGCTCGAAGAGTCCGCGCGAATCCTGCGCAACACGCGCTATCTGCAGGACGCGCAGATCGTCCCGGTCGCGTACCACGATGGCGTCGTCGACATCGCCGTCGTGACGCACGACGTCTGGACGCTCAATCCCGGCATCTCGTTCGGTCGCAAAGGCGGCAAGAACACGGCCGGTATCGAGATCGAGGACCTGAACTTCCTCGGCACCGGGGCCGAGATCAGCTTGGGCCGCAAGTCCGGCGTCGATCGCACCTCGACGACCTTTCTGTATCACGCGCCGCAGATCCGGGGTTCGTGGTGGAGCACGACGGTTGGCTACTCGAACAACAGCGACGGCCGCACCCAGCAATTCACACTCGAGCACCCCTTTTACGCTCTCGATACGCACTGGGCGACGGGCTTCAGCGGCTTGCGCGATGAGCGTGTGGATTCGCTGTACGACCTCGGTCACGTGATCGATCAGTTCGGCACGGACGTGCGCACCGCAACTGTCTACGGCGGCTGGTCGCACGGTCTCGAGAACGGCTGGACTCGCAGGCTCACGGCCGGTTTCACGTACGACGACACCGAATTCACGCCGATCGTCGGGGAAACGGGCCCAACGCACGTCCTGCCCGCGAACCGCAAGCTCGCGTACCCCTGGATCGGCTACCAGTGGATCCAGGACGACTTCGAGACCGCCCGCAATCGCGACCAGATCGAAAAGACCGAAGACGTCTATCTCGGACTGCAAGCGCACGTTTCGCTGGGCTACGCTGCGCCCTCCTTCGGCGCCGACCGGGACGCGCTGATCTTCAACGCCGGCCTCGCGCACGGATTCGAGCCGAGCGAGCGTCAGCGGCTGCTGCTGTCCTCGAGTATCGCGGGTCGTCATGAAGGCGGGCGCTTCGCGGATGTGCTGGGCGGCGTGTCCGCGCGGTACTACTACCGCCAGTCCGAGCATCGCCTGCTCTTTCTGAGTGCGAGCACCGACATCACGTCGAACCCCGACCTGGACCACCAGCTCCTGCTCGGCGGCGACAACGGTCTGCGCGGCTACCCGCTGCGCTATCAGGGCGGCGAGGGGCGCTGGCTGGTCACGGCCGAGCAGCGGCTGTACACCAACTGGTACCCGTTCCGCTTGTTCAACGTCGGCGGGGCCGTCTTCTACGACATGGGTGGCACCTGGGGCTCGAATCCCACGGGCTCGCCCTCACAAGGGGTGCTGCGGGACGTGGGTTTCGGGCTGCGCCTCGGCAATAGCCGCTCCGCATTAGGTAATGTCTTGCACATCGACCTGGCCTTCCCGCTCGATGGGGACAAGTCGATCAGTCACGTCCAGCTGCTCGTCGAGACCCAACGGAGCTTCTGAAGCTCTCCCGTTTGGCGGATGCCAGCGGTTTCATATCACGTGATATAAAATCACGCGTTATGGACCGCATGCGCAATCTCGGCTTCCTGATGAAGGATGTGTCGCGCCTCTGGGTGCGCTACTTCGAGTCGCATGCCGACCAGATCGGTATGACCCTCACCCAGGCGAAGGTGCTCGTGTACCTGTCGCGCAACGAGGGCTGCACGCAGGCGCGGCTCGCCGAGCTGTGCGATACCGATCCCATGACTCTCGTGCGGGTGCTCGACCGCATGGAGACGGATGGCTTTCTCGAGCGCCGCCCCGACCCGAACGACCGCCGTGTCTACCGGCTCTTCCTGAAGCCGAGCTCGGATCCGATCCTCGCGGAGATCACGCGCATCGGCGACAAGGCGCGCGGCGAAGTGCTCGCAGGGCTCTCCACCGAAGAGCGCGGGCAGCTGCTCTCGCTGCTCGAGCGCGTCCACGCGAATTTACTCGCGCTGACCCCGACGGCAAGCGAGCCGGCCCGGACCAGCGCGCCAACGCACAGCTCTGCGCGTCGCGGCCGGCGTACCCCGGATGCCGCTCCGCTGCGTCGCAGGAAGGCGTCCCCATGAACGACTCCAGCTCCACGAACACAGCAAGAACGACCCCCGAAGTGAAGAACACCGATTCTCATGTCGCGCGCCTGCGGCGCATTCGCGTCCCGCTCATGATCGGCGGCTCGCTGCTCATCGTCGGCGTCGCGGCCCTGCTCTATTTCATCTCGTCGCGTACCGAATCGACGGACGATGCGTACGTGAACGCCGCGCGCGTAGCCATCAGCACCAACGTTCCCGGGCGCGTGATCGAGCTGAACGTGCACGACAACCAGCGCGTGAAGCGCGGGGCCGTGCTCTTTCGCCTCGACGACCGTCCCTACCAGCTCGCCGTGGCGCAGGCGCGCGCCAAGCTGAACAACGCGCGGCTGCAAGTGGAATCGCTGAAAGCGCTGTACGGTCAGCGCCAGAGCGAGCTGCGGTCCGCGCAGGACACGCTCGCATATCAGCAGCGCGAGATGGCGCGGCAGCAGCGCTTGCTCGCCTCGGGTATCTCGTCGCAATCGCAGGTCGACCGCGCGGTGCATGCGCGCGATTCCGCTGCGCAGGCCGTTGCGGCTGCCAAGCAGCAGATTGCAAGTGTCGTCGCGAGCCTCGGCGGCGATCCGACGATCGATCCGAACAAGCATCCCTCGGTGGAGCAGGCGCAAGCGGAGCTCGACCGCGCGCTGCTCGATCTCTCGTACACCACTATCACGGCGCCGGACGACGGCGTGGTGACGCAGGTCGAACGGCTGCAGGTCGGCGACTACGTGAATGCCGCGACGCCGGTGTTCGCGCTCGTCTCGACGCACAACGTCTGGGTCGAAGCCAACTTCAAGGAAGTGCAGCTCGCGAAGATGCGCGCCGGGCAGCCCGCCACCGTCAAGATCGACACGTACGGCGACCGCAGCTTCAAGGCGCATGTCGTGAGCCTGAGCCCCGGCACCGGCTCGGCGTTTTCGGTACTGCCGGCGCAGAACGCGACCGGCAACTGGGTGAAGGTCGTGCAGCGGCTCGCGGTGCGTCTCGAAATCGAGGACGCCGATAGCGCGCACCCGCTGTACGCCGGACTGAGCGCGACCGTGAAGGTCGACACGCACAATCAGCAGGGCGCACCGCTCGCCGACGATGAGGACGAAGAGGCCGGCATCGAGCGCGTCTCGCAAAACGCGTCGCACTAGAGCGACGGACGGAACCCTTTCGAAGTCACTTCATGGCTGAAGACGCTGCCACTGCCGCCGGCGTAATGCCCAGCTCGATGGGCGGCAAGCCGATCAATCGCGGGCTGATCACCGCCAGCGTGATGGCCGCGTCCATCATGCAGGCGATCGACACGACGATCGCGAACATCGCCCTGCCTCACATGCAGGGCAGCCTCGCGGGCACCCAGGACCAGATGGTCTGGGTGCTCACGTCCTATATCGTCGCGACCGCAGTGATGACGCCGCTCGCCGCGTGGCTCGCCGTGCGGCTCGGGCGCAAACGAGTGTTCCTCGCCTCGGTCGTCGTCTTCACCATCGCCTCGACGCTCTGCGGGCTCGCCGACTCCCTCGCGCAGATCGTGCTCTTCCGTACACTGCAAGGCATCGGTGGCGCGGGCCTTCTGCCGCTCTCGCAAGCCATCCTGCTCGACATCAATCCGAAAGAGCGCCACGGGCGCGCGATGGCGCTGTGGGGAATGGGCGTCGTTCTCGGCCCGATCGTCGGTCCCGTGCTGGGCGGCTGGCTGACGGAGGACTACAGCTGGCGCTGGGTGTTCCTCGTGAACATCCCCTTCGGCATTCTGGCAACCATCGGCATCATCGCGACGCTGCCCGAGACGAAAGCGAAGAAGTCGCCGTTCGACATGTTCGGCTTCGTCGCGCTCAGCATCGGCGTCGGCGCGCTGCAGCTCATGCTCGATCGCGGTGAGCTGAAGGACTGGTTCTCCTCGACCGAGATTCAGATCGAGGCGATGGTCGCGGCGGTCGGCATCTTCCTCTTCATCTCGCAGATGCTGACGGCGGAGCATCCGTTCATCAGCCGCGGCCTCTTCAAGGACCGCAACTTCGTCGTCGGCAACATCTTCATTTTCATCATCGGCGTCGTGCTGTTCGCGACGCTCGCGCTGTTGCCCTCGCTCATGCAGGGGCTGATGGGCTATCCGGTGCTGACGGCCGGCCTCGTGTCCGCGCCGCGCGGCATCGGCACCTGGCTCGCGATGGCCGTCGTCGGCCGCATCACGGGCCTTGTCGACGCGCGCTGGTTGATCGCGATCGGCTTCGGCATGGGCGCGTATTCGCTCTGGTGGATGGCAGGCATCTCGCCGCAGGTCGACTCGAGCCCGCTCATCTGGAGCGGCGTCATCCAAGGCTTCGGCACCGGGCTCGCATACGTCTCGCTGACGGTCGTCGCGTTCGTCACGCTGCCCGGAGCGCTGCGCAACGAGGGCGCCGCCTTCTTCAATCTCATGCGCAACATCGGCAGCAGTATCGGCATCTCGACGATCCAGGCGTATGTGACGCGTGGCACGGCGAACGCGCACGCGATGCTGACCGAGCACATCACGCCCTTCAATTCGTCGCTGCACACGACGCAGGCGCTGGAAGGGATGAACCAGATGATCAACGTCCAGGCCGCGTGGATCGGTTATCTGAATGCTTTCTACCTCATGATGATTCTGACGCTCGCCACCATCCCGCTGATCGTGTTCGCGCGCGGCGCGAAACAGCAGGGACGGGGCGCGCAGGTGGCTGCCGAATGAGAGCTCTGGTTTTTCTGTCCGTCCTGTCGCTGACCGCGTGCGTCGCGGGGCCGAACTTCGAGCCGCCCAAGGCACCCGCGACCGAGCGCTTCACGAGCGAGGAGCTGCCGAACATCGAGCTCGCTACGCGCGCTGCCGATGCCGGCGCCACGCCGGGGCAGGAATGGTGGACCGCATTCCACTCGCCGAAGCTCGATGAGACGGTGCAGATGGCGCTCGCCGGCAATCGCCGCCTGAAGAGCGCGCAGGCGACGCTGCAACAGGCGCGCGAGCTCTACTACGCGAGCCGCGGCGCGCGTCTGCCCGACGCTGAAGCCACCGCGATGAACGCGCGGAACAAGTACGGCGCGGCGTTCCTCGGCGGATTCCAGCTCCCTCCCTTCACCGCGTACTCGGTCGGCGCGAACGTCAACTATCTGCTCGATTTCGCGGGCGGCGTGCGCCGGACCATCGAGGAGCAGCAGGCGCTCGCCGAAGTACGCGAGCACGAGGCGACGGCCGCTCACCTGTCGCTGACCGGGAATGTGGTGCTCGAGGCGCTGCGCATCGCCTCGGCGCAGGCGCGCATTCGCGCGGCGGAGAGCATCATCGATGAGGACTCGCGCAACGTCGAGCTCGTGCGCAAAGCGCTGGACGAGGGCTCCGTCGCACGCGTCGATCTTCTGACGGCGCAAAGCCAGCTCGCGCAGGATCAGACGCTTCTGCCGCCGCTGCGACAAGAGCTGAGCGCCGCGCGTCACGCGCTGGCGGTGCTGGTCGGCCAGCCGCCGGGCAACTGGTCGCCGCCGGATTTCGAGCTCGAGGATTTCACAGCGCTCTCGCCGCTGCCGGTGAGCCTGCCCTCAGAGCTTGCGCGCCGCCGGCCTGACATCCGCGCGAGCGAAGCGCAGTTGCACGCCGCGACGGCGGCGGTCGGTGTCGCGGCCGCGAACCTCTATCCAAAGATCACGCTGACGGGCTCACTGAGCCAGCAAGCGCTGAAGGCCAGCGACTTGTTCGATCAATCGGCATTCGCATTCGGTCTCAGCGGCAATCTCACCGCGCCGCTGTTCAATGGCGGGAAGCTGCGCGCGGAGCGCCGTGCTGCAGAAGCCGCGCGCCAAGCTGCCGTTGCCAACTACGAGGAGACGGTGCTCACCGCGTTCCGCCAGGTCGCGGACGTGCTCGCCGCCCTCGAGCACGACACGCAGCTCGTCACGGCCCAGCAGCAAGCGCTCGATGTGGCGGAGAACAATCTGCGACTCACGCGCGAAAGCTATAGCGCCGGCAATGTCGGCGTGCTCCAGATCCTGGAAGCAGAGCGTGCCGTACAGAGCGCGCGCATTGGCGTCGCCAGCGCTACGGCTCAGCGTCTGCAGGATACGGCCGAGCTGATCGTCGCGCTCGGCGGGGATTCCCCCCTCGCCCCAACGGCGGCCACGGCGGGCGTACGGTAAGTTGCCAAGCGCGGCGCGCCCGCGCCATCCGCGCTGCCCGCGCGGACCCTTTATCATTTCCGCATGAATTGGGGCGAAGCGGGCATCATCCTCACGCTCGTTCTGCTGAACGGCTTCTTCGCGGGATCGGAGCTCGCGCTGGTATCGGCTCGCAAGGCGCGGCTGCGTGCGCGCGCCGATCGCGGCCACTACGGCTCACGCGTCGCGCTGGAGTTGCTCGAGAACCCGACGCGCCTGCTGTCCAGCATTCAGATCGGGATCACGCTCGTCGGCATTCTCACCGGCGTGTACAGCGGCGCTGTATTCGCAGAGCATCTCGCCGTTGTCCTGAACCGCATCCCGTCGCTGGCGCCGTATGCGGACGGTCTCGCATTCGCCATCGTAGTGACGCTGGTGACGTACCTCTCGCTCATCCTCGGCGAGCTCGTGCCCAAGCGCGTTGCGCTCGCGCACGCGGAGAGCTTGGCGGGCGTGGTGGCCGTGCCCATGCTTTGGGTCTCGCGCATCGCGGCGCCGCTCGTGTGGCTGCTGCAGGTGTCCACGGATGCGGTCACGAAGCTGCTGCCGCTGCGCAGCGCGCCGCAGGCGTCCCTCATCGAAGATGAAGTCCGGGCGCTGATTGCGACCGGCGCCAAGGAAGGCGTGTTTCAGCGCCGCGAGCAGGAAATGCTGGAAGGCGTACTGCGCCTCGCCGATCGCCCCGTCGAGTCCGTGATGGTTCCGCGCGGGGACATCATCTGGCTCGACGCAACCGCACCGCTGCAGGAGATGTGGGCCGAGGCGCGCGCGAGCGGTCACGCTCGCTTTCTGCTGTGCGAGGGCGAGCTCGAGCAGCTGATCGGCGTGATCACGCTCGCGGATCTCGGCGAAGCGCTGCGGCTCGGCTCGACGAATGTCGCGGCCTATGCGCGTCCGCCGCTGCACGTGCCGGCGACGGTCTCGCTGCTCCGGCTGCTCGAGCTGTTCCGCGAATCACACGTGCATCTCGCGGTGGTCACCGATGAGTATGGCGGCATCGAAGGGCTCGCCACGCCCGCCGACGTTCTGAAAGCGATCGCCGGCGAGCTGGCCGATTTTGGCAGTCGCGAACGCGCCGAAGCGATCCAGCGCGAGGACGGAAGCTGGTTGATCGATGGGCAGCTGAGCATTCAAGAAGCCGAGCGCGCCCTCGGCCGGAATGATTTGGCACACGGCGCGGACTACTACACGTTCGGCGGCTTCGTCTTGTGGCAGCTCGGTCGGGTACCGGTCACCGGCGACACGCTGGCATGGCGCGATTTGCTCATCGAAGTCGTCGACATGGACGGCACGAGAATCGACAAGCTGCTCGTGAGGCGCCGCGCCACCCCCACGTCCGCCGCCGCTTGAGCACGCGATTCGGGCGCGAGTGCTGCATACACCCGCTCGAGCGCGGCAACGCTGCGGTCCCACGTCAAGACGCTCTCTGCGCGCGCACGTCCGGCGCGGCCCATCCGCCGCAGCGTCTCCCGATCGGCCAAAGTGGTGCGCATGGCCGCCGCGAGCGCACCGACATCGCAGCGAGGCACGAGCTTGCCGGTGACGCCATCCATCACGAGCTCGGGTATGCCGCCACAATAGCTCGCGACGACGGAAAGGCCGCTTGCCATCGCCTCCGCGATCGGCAGCCCATACGATTCGTTCCAGACCGACGGCAAGACCAGCAGGTCCGCATTTCGATACAGCTCGACGAGCTCTTCCAGCGACACGGTGCCAGCCAAGTGAACACGCCGGGCGACATCGGGACGCAATCGGCGCAACAGCGTCTGCACGTAGCTGCTGCGCCGACCGAGCACGACGTTCTTGAACGTGCTGAGCAGTGAGCGGCCGTAGAAGTCGCGCAACGTCTCGAAAGCCGCGTCGTCCCGCATGAGCGAGCTGAGCAGATCGAGCGGCAGGAAGCCCGGTTTGCCGACGATGGTGAGCCGGAGCTCCGGGTCTTCCGCCGCGAGGATCGCGAATGCATCGAGCAGATGATGCACACCTTTGTCGGGCGACACGCGCCCGACGAAGAGCAACCGCGAGGGAAGGCGGTCGGTCTCAACGCTTTCGCGCGGCCGGAAACGCCGCGTATCGACGCCGTTGCCGATGGTGTGCACGCGATCCGCAACCGCCGGATAGCGCGCGCGAATGCCTTTCGTCACGTAGTGAGATACCGTGACGATCGCGTCGACGGCTGCGAGCGCCGGCGCCACGCGATGCGGAGCCGTTCGCGACAGCTCATCCTGGTGCATGTGAAGCACGATGCGCGCGTCCGGTACCGCCCGACGTAGCAATGGCGCGAACTGAAAGTGGCTGTGCAGATGGATCAGGTCCGGCGGCTGGGCCCGCAAATCGCGCGCAAGCTGTACGAAGTACTCGCGAAAGTAGAGCCGCGAGGCGAAGTATGGCCAAGCCGGGAGCACCATTCCCTGTAGAAGCTGCGCGCCCTTGTGCAGAGATCGCAGCACGAACGGCACGCGGCGAATCTCGATGCCGCGCCAGGATTCTGCGCGCGGCTGGCCCGTACGGAGTGGCGCGTAGACCGTCACGTCGTGACGCTCGGCGAGCCTGCGCGCTAGCTCCCACTGCACGATGCTCACGGAGCCGCGCTGCTCATCGCGAGCGTCGATGAAATCCTGCGGTTGATTGATGAGCGCTATGTTCATGGCGAGCGCTGCTCGCCGGTCGCAAGACGAGCGCGCACTGCGCTCGCAATGCAGCAATCGGTGTACCTTGCGCGCGCACCCGCGCGAACAAGGCGCTACGCGACTGTGTCTTTTTTCGGCTCGGTCGCCGTTGCGGAAGACGCCACCGCCGTTTGCGCTTCGATGCGCTTGCCGGGCTCGACCGGACGCTCGGGCTCTGCGGGCTTGCGCTCTTCCGCCTCGCCCTCTTCCATCGCCTTCTTGAAGCCTCGTACCGCGCCGCCCAGGTCCGAGCCGATGGTCTTCAACTTCTTCGTGCCGAATACGAGCAGGGCAACCACGAGGATCACCAACAACTCTCTCATTCCGATGCCCATGTCTCGACTCCTGCGCCCGAGGATCGCGGCGGCGCCCGAATACTAGGGCATCGGGTCGAGACACGCCCGTTACGCCGCGGTAATGTGCGAACCGGCGCACCATCCCGCACCCGGCGCCCGCTTCGATTGATTCTGTCCGGCCGGCGCGTCTCACTGGAACCCGCTCGTGGAGTCCGCTTCGATGTCCGTACTACGCCCTCATGTCGGTCCGCACGGGCTCGGGCTCTGGTCCTCGATGGCCCTGGCGTGGCAGCGCTTGGCGCGTCAGTGCCTGGCCCGCTGTGAGGACATCATCGATACGATGTTCGGCTTCGAGTTGCGCCGCGAAGAAAAGGACGAGCTCACGCGGCGCAAGCGCTGATTCCGGCTCACGAGCACCTCGCGACCGGCACGCGCCCTGACGTACAGGGACAACCCGCGATTGCGCAGCTCCTCGAGATCCCGTTCGTCGACGACCGCGAACGCTTGCGGCGCGCCGCGCCACTGCGCTGCAAATTCCGCCCAGCTCTCGATCGAGCGCCACGGCTCGAGTCGCAGCCCGAAGTCCATCTCGTTGCGCTCGGCGACCAGAGTGACCGTGCGGCCGAGATAGAACGGTAGCGTCTGATCGTAAGTCCGCACCGCGTAGACCGGAGCGGAACCCACCTCTCCGGCCACTGCGCGCGCGAGCGGCTCTCCCGAGTAGAGCGGGGTCAGCCCGCGCGCCGCATAGAGCAGAGTGGCGACGCTCGCGAATGCCGTGGCTGCGATCGCGATATGTGCCAGCTCGAGATCGCGACGGGCGCGTCGACTCGCGATCGCGCCGACGATCAGCACGAAGGCGATGACAAAGAGAGCCGGGCGCAGCGTCAGCGAATACGCGCTCACTCCGAATCGATGCGCCAATGCGGGCTGGGCGATGGCGAAAGAGGCCAACAACACGCCGCAGATTGCGAGTACCCATGCGGTCCGCGCCGTATCGCGCCGTTCCGCGGCTTCGTCGCCGGAGGCCATGAGCATCCATAGCGGCGGATAGACCGGCAGGATATAAGGCACGAGCTTGGAATCGGACGCCGAGAAGAACACGACCGTCACGACGACCCAGCACCACAGGAATCGCCGCATGTCGAAATCCCCACGACGCACGCGCGAGCGCCATCCTGTCGCAAGTGCTCGCACCGCCGACGGCACCCACGGCAGCAAGCCGACCAGCAGCACCGGGAGAAAGAACCACCACGGCTCCTGCCGCTGCTCGATGGTCGTGAGATAGCGCTGCAGATGCTCGCGGACGAAGAAGAAGTCGAGAAAGCCCGGCACTTCCCGAGACATCCCGATGAACCAGGGCGCCGCGACGAGCATGAACAGCGGCAGACCGGCGCGAAGCGAGAGCCGCCGCCACACTCGGCGGTCTCGCTGCAAGAGCGAGTACACGACGAGCGTGACGGCCGGAAGAAACACCGCGACGATCCCCTTCGTGAGCACGCCAAGTGCAGCCGCGACCCATGCGATGAGCATCCAGCGATGGCTGCGCCCGGGATGACTGCTCTCGATCTGCGCCAGACAGAACGCAGCGAGCGCGGCCGTCGTGAACAGAGTGAGGCTCGTGTCCAACGTGAGGTGATGGGCCATGAGCACGGGGAGCAGCATGCTCCCGCCCACGAGCGACGCACGCCATGCCGCAGCTTTTCCCCAGACACGGCCGACAAAACCGTAGACCAGCAGAATCGTGAGCAAACCTGCGATGCCAACCGGAACGCGCGCACTCCAGTCCGAAACGCCGAACAGGCGATAGCTTGCGACGCTCGCCCAATACTGCAGAGGCGGCTTCTCGATGTAGATGATGCCGTTGAGGCGCGGGACGAGCAGATTGCCGCTCGCGAGCATCTCGCGCGGAATCTCCGCGTACCGGCCCTCATCGGGATTGAACAGGGCATGAGCGCCGAGAAGCGCAAACCACAGCACGCCCCAGACGAACGTCACGGCGACGAGCAGCGGCCTGATCGTCACGCGAGTGTTCGCGAGCGCCCGACCCGAAACCCGCAGCATCACGGTGACTTCGCGGCCAGCACGCCGCGCGAGGCGCCAGAAGCCGACTCGGTGGCAGCGAGCAAGGCGTATCGGCGACCGTCGGGCATGTCGTAGCTGCGCTCGATGTGCAGGCCGTTCGCGCGTGCGAGCACATCGATTGCTCTTGCGCCGGAGGAGGATGTCGTCTTGACTCCGAATCCCTGCAGGGCGCGACCCAAAGGTCCTGCGCCCACACCCGGCAGCCGAACGAGAATCGCACGCGAGTCGGCCGCGCCGTCAGAGACGGTCCGCGGAGCACCCGACTCGAAAATGTGCCACCGCCCTCGATGTCGTGCCGCGTACAGATCGACGACGGCGACGGTGGTTTCGTCGGGCTGATAGAGGTCGAGATCGCGCGCGGCGCTGTCCGCATCGATGCGGCGAACGATGGACGCATAGTCCTGGAGCCGATCGATGTCGGGAAACAGCAATGAGCACGCGGCGAGCACCGTCAATACGAACCCGGCCCAGGTGGTCGCGAGGTACGACGGCCACGTCCCGCTACGCAGAGAGCGGAACGCAAATACGAAAGCGACCGCGGCGACAAGCGCGCTGATGGCGGAGAACAGCACGCGCGAGCGAGCAGCCGGTTCCGCAGTTACTGCAAGCACACTCGCCGCGACCAACACGACTGCGAGCGCCGCGACCAGCACGTACGTCGCAAGAAGCATCGCGCGCTCGAAGCGATCCAGGGCAGCGCGATGCTCGGAGAACCAAAGGCCGATCAGCAACGCTGCCGCGGGCAACGCCGGCGCGGCGTAGATGCCGCGCGCCGTGGCGGCGAACGACAGGACGAGGAGCGGCAGGACGCAGGCACACACGGCGAGTCGCCACAGCCGACCGTTCGGCCCCCGCATGTCGGACCACGCCCGCCGAATCGCCGCGACGAAGAGGAACGACCATGGCGCGACGTACAGGGGAAGTTGTACGAGATACTTGCCCGGCCAGTTGGTATGACCTTCTGCGTAGGCCGCAGCATCCGGCGCGTGCAGCGCGATCGCGCGACCGGCCACGTTGTACCAGAGCAGTACCGCAAGCTCATGCGTGCCGTCCGGACCTCTGCTGACGGCCCACAGCCATGCCGCGACGACGGCCAGTGGGATCGTGAGCGGAACCCACAGCTCCCAGCGAACGAGCTCGCGCCAGTTGCGTTCCATCGCGATGACGCCGGCGGCGGCGATCGAGGGGACGAGCCAAGCGCCCGGTCCTTTGGCGAGAAAGGCCCATGCGAGCGCCGCATGCATGAGCGCGTACCAGGCGAGCTTCGCGCGGCCGCGCGGCGCTTCGAGGCCGCGATAGAACCCGAGCAGGGCCGCGGTCACGCCGACCATCATCGCGGCATCCGTCGCGAGCCAAGAAGCAACCTGCAGGGACAGGAGGAACGTGCCGGACGCGAGCCCCGCGACCCATGCGGCGATGGGTCCCGCGCTGGATGCAAGCGCCACCACCGCGAGCGTGACGAGGCAGGCGTACAGCAAATTCGGCGCGCGTAGCGCCGCCGCTCGTTCGGGCCACAATTTCGCCGCTCCCGCGCTGATCCAGTACGCGAGCGGCGGCTTCTCGAGGAACGGCCGCCCGGCCAGGGTCGGCACGGCGCGGTGTTGCTGCACCAACATGTTCTGCGAGATATCCGCCTCGCGCGGCTCGTCCGGCGTCCACAGCCCGCGATCGAACATCGTCATGAGCCACAGTGGCGCCAAAAGGACACAGCACAGCAGCGCGATGCGCGAAGAAGTCATGCAGAGCCCATGTCGGGAGTGACCTCGTTTCGACGCTTCGGGTCGGGACGATCAATCGCGGCAGGATGTGCCCGCGGCGCCGCCGATTGATTCGCGGCGCGGGGAGCGTCTGATCTTCGCGGACGGCTCGAAACGGCGGAGCGGTGTATTCAGCGGATCGACAACTGGTCGCCGCCATGCTGGCGGGCGACGCGCGAGCGTTCGACGCCTTCTTCGAGGCGTACGCGAAGCGGCTCGCGGCGTTCGCGACGCGGCGCACGACGCTGCCGGCCGCCGCCATCGAGGAGATCGTGCAGAACACGCTGATCAAGGCGATCCGCCGCCTCGCAAGCTATCGCGGCGAGGCGGCGCTGTTCACGTGGCTCTGCGAGATCTGCCGCAACGAGCTCGTCAACCTGCACCGCAGAGAGGCGCGCCGCAGCGCCGAAGACAGCCTCGAGCAGTCCTCCGTCCGTGAAACCGTGCTCGAGCTGCGTGCGCCCGAGAGCGAAAGCCCGCTCGGCGCGCTGGAGATCGCGGCCCAGCGGAGCGCCGTGGCGGAGGCGCTGAACAGCCTTCCGGAGCGCTACGCCCGGGCGCTCGAATGGAAGTACGGCGACGGCTTCTCGGTGGAGGAGATTGCGCGCATGCTCGGCCTCACCACCATCGCGGCCCAGTCACTGCTCGCGCGGGCGCGCGCGGCGTTCCGCCAGGTCTGGCCCGAGGAGCAGCCGCCGTGACGGCGCCCGGGCCGGAGAATAGCGAGCGCGACGCGGCGTTGGATGCGACGCTTGCGCGCGGGCTCGACCGCAAGGTGCTCGATGCGGACGCGCTCGGCCGCATCCGCGAGACCTGCCGCGCAGAGTTCGACGCCCTGTATCGGACGGGGCGCTCTCGAGCCCTCACACTGCCGCGCATTGCGTTTGCCGCATCGATTCTGCTCGCCGTCTTCATCGGTGCGCTCGCGATTCAGCCAGCGACGCGCGGACCGGTCGTCGCCTCGGTGGTGCGTATCGACAATGGTACGCTGGAAACGCGGTCGAGACGGCTCTTCGGCCGAGCGCTGGATGTCGGTGCCTCGATACGCATCGGCGATACAGTCGAATCGCGTGGCGCGGCCGTAATTCAACTCGACCGCGGCGGCACACTCCGCGTTGCGCCGGGCACGCGCTTCACCGTGAGCGGAACAAACGGCCTCGAGCTGCAAACCGGCCGGGCCTACTTCGATTTCCCGCTTGGCGTGCACGGGTTCGTCGTGCGCTCCGCACTGGGCACCGTCGAGCACGTCGGAACGCAGTTCGAAGTGGCCCTCGTCTCGGACGGCATGCGCGTGCGCGTCCGCGAGGGCGCGGTGCGCGTGCGCAGCGCAAGCGGCACCGATCTCGCGGATGCCGGGACCGAGATTCTCGTCGCCTCGGCCGACCCGACGGTCGTGCGCGGCACGGTCCCGACATACGGACCCGACTGGGCGTGGGTCGATGCGCTCGCGCCGGAGTTCGAGATCGAGAATCGGCCGCTCGCCGACTTTCTCAGCTGGGTCGCACGTGAGACCGGCCGCCGCATCGAGTTCGCCGACGAACGCGCGCGCGCCGTGGCGCTCCGCACCCGCCTGCACGGATCTGTGGACGGGCTCGAGCCGATGCAGGCGCTCGATCGCGTGTTGAGCACGACGAGCCTGCGATGCGAGCTTCAGGGGGGTACGATCCGGGTAAGCTCCCGGTAATGAACGGACGTCGCGGCTTCGCCGCCGCATGAATCGTCGCGAGCGCAGGCTCGTCGACGCCGGAATCGTGTTGCTCGCCGTCGCGGGAGGTCTCTTTGCGCCCGCGGCACACGCCGAAACGCTCGTCAGCGTGCTCGAGCATCTGCGCGCAGCCGGCATCAACGTCATCTACAGCTCGGACCTCGTGAAGCCGGAGATGCAGGTGCCCGAGGCGCGGCCCACAGATGACCTGCTCACGCGCGCGCGTGCCGCACTGGCCGCGAACGGGCTCGAGCTGCGGAACATCGGCGGTAACCAATACATCGTGACGCAGGCACCCGCGCCGCCGCCCGCGCCGAGCGCGCCGCCCACTGCTCCCGCAGTGGAGCAGCCGGCCGAGCCGCAGGAGGTGTCCGTCTACGCGAGTCGCTACCAGCTCGGCGGCGAAGAATTCGGCGAGCCGCGGCTGCTCACCGCGACGCAGATCGAGCAGGTTCCGGGCAGCCAGAACGATGCGCTGCGCGCGACGCGCGTGATTCCCGGCGTGGCCACCAACATCTCCACGCGACCCTACATTCGCGGCTCCTCCGCCGATGACATCCTCGTGCAGTTCGACGGCGTGCCGCTTGCGGATCCCTACCACCTGAAGAATTTCCAGAGCCTCATCAGCGCGTTCGATCCGGCGGCCGTCGAGCGCATCGAAGTATTCAGCGGCGGTTACCCGGTGCGCTTCGGCACGAAGTCCGGCGGCGTGCTCGATGTGACGCCGCGCTCGCTCGACTCGGGCTACGAGCACAGCATCGGCGCGAGCCTCGTGGCCTACGATGCGGCGAGCGTCGGGCGGGCGGAGCGGTGGCCGATCGACTGGCTGGCGACCGTGCGCCACAGCGTGCCCGATGTGGTGATCAGGCCGGTGAACGCGCGCGAGGGCGAACCCCGATTCCTCGATAGCGTCGGCCGCCTTCGCTGGCACGGCGAGGATGAGTCGCTCTGGACGCTCGGCTGGCTCTTGCTCCAGGACCGCCTCGACTTCAGCACCAAGATCGGCGACGAGACCACCAAGGCCGACTATCGCGACGAGTACTGGTGGGCTGCGTACGAGAGCTCTCCGCAAGCCGCGCTTCGCTCGCGCACAGTGCTCGCCGCGGCGTGGGCGGAGCGTGGGCGATCCGGAGTTCTCGACGAGCCCGGCGTTGCGAGCGGCGCGCTGCAGGAGTCGCGCGAATTCGCAAGCGTCGACCTGCGCAGCGTCTGGAGATACGAAGCGAGCCCGCGATTGTCGTGGACCTACAGCTTCGAAGCCGGTCACTCACATTCCGACCTGCACTACGATCGCCGCGGCGTGCTCGACCCTCTCATCGCCGCGAGCTTCGGGCGCAACCCGGACAACACCTTGCTGTCGAGCGCGGCGCCTGCCGAGACCACATATGCCGCCTCGGTCGCAGTGCGCCGCCGCTGGACGCGCTTCGAGGGCGAGCTCGGGCTGCGAGTGGATGCGCAGGACGACGAGTCGACGAGTCTGCGTCACCAATGGGGTCCCCGCTTGAACGTGCGCTATGACCTGTCGGACGACTGGCACGTCTACGGCTCGTGGGGACGCTTCACGCAAGCGCAACGCGTGGACGAGTGGCGCATGGAAGAGAGCCAGTCCCGCCCGGACCCGGCGGCGCTCGCCATTCATACGATCGTCGGCGTGTCGTACGACACGGGTCGCGGCACCCGCTTCAGCGTCGAGGCGTATCGCAAGCGGTGGACCGAAGTGCGGCCCTACTTCGACAATCTTCTCGACACGTTGTCGCTCGTGCCGGACCTGCAGCCGGATCGCGTACGGATCGCACCGCACGGCTCCGAAGCGGCGGGCATCGAAATCAGCCTGCGCCGCCGGCTGAGCGCATCGCTCGAAGCCTGGGGCGCCTACACGTACTCCCGAGTTTCCGACGACTTCGCTACGACCGACGATGTGCCGCGCAGCTGGGATCAGCCTCACGCGCTGACGCTCGGTGCTGGATGGACGGCACGGCCCTGGACCGCAGCGCTCGTCCTCAGCCGGCATAGCGGCTGGCCGCACACGCCGTGGACGTACACGCCGGCCACGGCGTCCGCACCCGCATCGCTGGTCATCGGATCGCGCAATCAGGTGCGCTGGGAAGATTACTTCAGCGCCGATCTCAGCGGCTCGTGGACCCACGTCTTTGCGCACAACGAGCTGTCGCTCTGGTTCGAGCTCACCAATGCGACGGGTCGCCAGAACGAATGCTGCGTGCATCTCGTCTCGCCCGCGCACACGGACAACGAGTCGCTGACGGAGCCGAACTCCTATTTGCCGCGTACGCTGAACGTCGGATTCAGCCTGCGATTCCGCAGTCGGCGCTAGCCCGGGCGATCCGTCCCAACTCGTCGTGCCGCGTGCCTGCGAAGCCGCCGACGATCGGAGTATCGAGTACGGTCATGCGTGCCGCAGGGTACAATCCACCGCCGCCGCGCAAGAACAACGCTGGCTTGCGGCTGCGATTGTTTTCGAACCAGGAGGGTCCAAGCGTGTCGCGTCGCCGGTCATCGTTTCTCGTCCTGCCGCTTGCGCTCACCGCACTCTTGCCGGCAATGGCAGACGCGGCCGACAACGGCTATCTCGTGATGTCCGTCGGCTCGGCCCGCGCGGACTTCACGGATGGGACGAACGGCTCGTCGCAGCTGCAGATGCGCTTCGCCGGAGCGCGCCAAGTGAGCTCGCGCCTGGCGCTCGAGCTCGGAGTGTCTTTCGCCAGAGGCTTTCATCCGCCGCCGGACGTCGAGGCGGCGGTACCCGGTGCGCACGTGAAGGTCGTCGCGCTCGATGGCGCCGCATTGTTCTTGATGCCCGTCAACCGGGGCGCGCGGTTCTTTCTCGCGGCAGGCCCGGCGATGACGTCGGCGCGAGTGGAGCTGAGCAACACCGAAGGACGCTCCACGAAGGTCGAGTCGCATCGCGACTTCACCGTGATGGTCGGCGGCGGGCTCGATTTCTTTCACGGCTCGTACACTGCCGTGCGCCTTGCCGCCGCGCACCTGCAGACCGTCGGATCGGACGCGGCGGGGTCCACGGGCCGCAGCTCGCTCAACTCGGTCTCGCTCGGCATTCTCCTGCGGTTCTAGTGCGGTTCCTGGGCCGCTTCAGCGGTACAGGAGTTGCTGCATCGGCCGCATGAAGTGGCCTTTCCCGACGCAGCGAGCGGCGCAGCCGCCCTCTCCCGCGGGCCGCGGTCCGTGGCCCGCAGGGCAGCAGGGGCGGCCGAACACGTCCAAGAACCCGCCGCCGCCGGCCTGGCCCCCAGGCCGGATGTGGTTGATCTTCGTGCTCGTGCTGCTCGCGAACTTCGCGGTCACGCGCTTCTTCGCGCCCGGCGAAGAAGCACCGATCACCGTGCCGTACACGGTGTTCAAGCAAGAGGTCGCCAAAGGCAACGTCGAAGCCATCTACAGCCGCGGGGCCGATGTCGAAGGCCACTTCAAGCAGCCGGTCACCTACCCGACCGCGGCGGAAGCCGAGCGCGAGCCGATGTTGAAGGGCACACCGCGCGGTGAGCCGCGCACCTCGCGTTCGTTCAAGACGACACTGCCGTCTTTTCTCGAGCCCGGGCTCGAGTCGCTCCTCATCCAGCACCAGGTCGAGATCCTCGCCGCGCCGATGCAACCGGGCCCGTGGTCGACGCTGCTGTACGGCTTCGGACCGGCGCTGCTGCTGATCGGTTTCTACGTGTGGATCTTCCGGCGCGCGCAGCGCACCGGCGGACTCGGCGCGCTGACCGGCCTCGGCAAGAGCAAGGCGCACCGCTACGACCGCGAGCAGGACCGGAAAGTCACCTTCGACGATGTGGCCGGCATCGACGAAGCGAAGAACGAGCTGGTCGAGATCGTCGAATTCCTGAAGGCACCGGAGAAATTCACGCGGCTCGGCGGCACGGCGCCCAAGGGCGTGCTGCTCGTCGGCGCGCCCGGCACGGGCAAGACGCTGCTGGCGCGCGCGGTGGCGGGCGAGGCGAACGTGCCGTTCTTCTCGATGAGCGCCGCGGAGTTCGTCGAGATGATCGTCGGCGTCGGCGCGGCGCGCGTGCGCGACCTCTTCCGGCAGGCGCGCGAGCACGCCCCCGCGATCATCTTCATCGACGAGCTGGATTCGATCGGGCGGGCACGCGGGCCGGCGGTGGTCGGCGGCGTCGCCGAGCAGGAGCAGACGCTGAACCAGATCCTCACCGAGATGGACGGCTTCTCGAGCCGCGAGGGCATCATCGTGCTCGCGGCGACGAATCAGCCCGACGTGCTCGACAAGGCGCTGCTGCGGCCCGGCCGGTTCGATCGGCGCGTGGTCGTGAACCTGCCCGACAAGAACGGTCGCGAAGCGATTCTCCGCGTGCACACGCGACGTGTGCCCCTCGCCGCGGACGTGCGTCTGGACGAGATCGCCGGCGCAACGCCCGGCCTGACCGGCGCCGATCTGCGCAATCTCGTGAACGAGGCGGCGCTGCTCGCGGCCCGGCGCAATCAGAACGACGTGCGCGAGAAGGATTTCTTCGATGCGCTGGAGAAGATCATGCTCGGGCCGGAGCGGCCGATCCTGCTCACGCAAGAGGATCGCGAGCGCATCGCGTATCACGAGAGCGGCCACGCGATTCTCGGGCTGCTGGTGCCGGGCGCCGATCCCGTGCACCGGGTGACGATCGTGCCGCGCGGGCAAGCGCTCGGCGTGACGTATCAACGGCCGCCCACCGATCGCTACAACTACCCCGAAGCGTATCTGCGCGCGCGCATCATCGGCATGCTGGGCGGCCGCGCGGCGGAACAGATCGTGTACGGCACGCGCACCACGGGCGCGGAGTCGGACATCGCGCAGGCGACGAGCCTCGCGCGCAACATGGTCACGCGCTGGGGCATGAGCGACAAGCTCGGCATGGTGCAGCTCGCGCCACCTCAGAATCCGTATCTCGGGATCGAAAGCTTCACAGGTCAGAAGCCTTACAGCGAAGACACCGCGCGACTGATCGATGCCGAGGTGCGCGCGATCATCAGCGGGTGCGAGGAGCAGGCCCGCAAGCTCCTGACGACGCATCGGCGCGAGCTGGATGCGCTCGTGCAAGCGCTGCTCGCGCACGACACGCTCGATGAACAGCAGATTCTCGAAGCCACGGGGCTACCGCGCGCACCGGCGCTCGTCTCCGAGCGCGTCGCCGCGGCCGAGCCGCCGCGGCGGAGCACCGCCACGCACTGATCGACGTCTCCTGTCAGCTCGCCGTTTTCGATTGCGTCGGCAGGTGTGACAGCATCGCGGACAGCGCTTCCGGATCGAGCGGCTTCACGAGGTGCGAGTCGAAGCCGACCTCGCGCGAGCGCCGCCGGTCCTCGTCCTGACCCCAGCCGGTGAGCGCGATCAGCACGGCCGCTTTGCCCCACGGCTCGGCGCGAATGCGGCGTGCGACCTCGTAGCCGTCGAGCTTCGGCATGCCGATATCGAGCAGCACGACGTGCGGGCGGCATTGCGCGGCCACTTCGAGCGCTTGCGCACCGTCGCCGGCCGTGTGCACCTCGTGACCATCGCACTGGAGCAGCGCCGCGAGACTCTCGAGCGCATCCTGATTGTCGTCCGCCAGCAGAATGCGATGTCCCGATCGCGCGGCGCCGTCCGCCATCGCGAGCGGCGCGAATTCCGTGTCGAGGGCCGGCCCGCTGCGCGCGCGCAGCGGCAGGCGGATCAGAAACTCGCTGCCCGAGCCGGGTCCGTCGCTGTAGGCCGTGACGCTGCCGCCGTGCATTTGCACGAGCTGCCGCACGAGTGCGAGCCCGATGCCGAGCCCGCCTTGCGCGCGATGAGCCGCCGCATCCACCTGCGTGAACAGCTGGAACAGCCGCGGCAGCAGCTCCGGCGGAATCCCGATGCCGTTGTCGCGCACGCGAATCTCGACGTCCTGGCCGGCGCGCATTGCGCTCACGCTGATGCGGCCGCCCGGGTCCGTGTACTTCGCCGCGTTGTTCAGCAGATTGCCGAGCACCTGCGTGAGGCGCGTCAGATCGCCTTCCACCTCGAGCACGTCGTCGCTCACGTTCACCGTGAGCTCGTGCCGTTGCTCGGCGATGAGCGGCTGAATCGTCTCGATGGCACGCGCGATGATCGTCGACACCGCGACCGGCTCGCGACTGAGATTGATGTTGCCGCGCGTGATGCGCGAGACATCGAGCAGGTCGTCGACGAGCCGCGTCAGGTGCTTCACCTGACGCTCGACGACATCGCGCGACCACACGAGCTGCGGATCGGTGAGCGAGCTGCGCCGCATGATCTCCACCGCGTTGCGAATGGGCGCGAGCGGGTTGCGAAGCTTGTGCGCGAGCACCGCGAGGAACTCGTCCTTGTGCCGGTCGGCCTCCTTCAGCGCCGCCTCGGCTCGCGCGCGTTCGGCCACCTCACTCTGCAGCACGCGATTGGTCTGCTCGAGCTCCGTGTTCGCGCGCTTCAAGTGCGAGTTCAGCCGTTCGAGCTCGCGCGTCTTTTCTTCCTGCAAGTTCGTGTTCGCGAGCTCGAGCCGCGCATTCGCCTTGGCCAGGCTGGTGTTCAGGCGCTGCAGCTCGCGCCGCTGCAGATGCAGCTCGACGAGCACGGACACCTTGCTGCGCAGGATCTCCGGCACGACCGGGATGTACACGTAGTCCACGGCGCCAAGCTTGTAGCCTTTCAGCCGGTCGAGCTCGGTGACGTGCACGCCGGTGACGAAGATGATTGGCGTCTTCTCGAAGCGGGGATGCTCGTGAATCAGGCTCGCGGTCTCGAAGCCATCCATCTCGGGCATGCTCACATCGAGCAGCACGACGGCGAAGTCGTCCTCCATCAGGCATTTCAAGGCTTCGACACCCGAGCGTGCCAGCACGAGGTTCTGGCCGAGCTCGGCCAGAATCGTCTCGTACGACAACAGGCGCGCCGGCTGGTCGTCGACCAGCAGGATGTTCACCTTGTCATCGCGGCTCATGCGGGCTTCGGTCTGCGTCAAGTCTCTTCCTTCAGCGGTGCAGCCACATGCGGACCAGTGATAGTAGCTGATCGGTGTTCACGGGTTTGGCCACGTAGTCGGACGCGCCTGCTTCGAGACACTTCTCACGATCGCCCTTCATGGCTTTCGCCGTCAACGCGATGATCGGCAGATAGCGGAATTTCGGGTTTTGCCTGATCCGCCGGATCGTCTCGTAACCGTCCATCTCCGGCATCATGATGTCCATCAGCACGACGGAGAGGTCCTCGGTCTTCTCGAGCAGGCTGATCGCGTCCTGACCGGTGGTGGCGCTGATCACCTCCATGCTGTGGCGCTCGAGCAAGCTGTTCAGCGCGAAGATGTTGCGGATGTCGTCGTCGACCACCAACACCTTGCGTCCGCGCAGCGGCTCATCGCTCCGATGCAGCGTCTCGATCATCTGCTGCTTGGACTCGGGCAGGTCCGCGATCACCCGGTGCAGGAAGAGCGCGGTCTCATCGAGCAGACGCTCCGGCGAGCGCACGCCCTTCAGCACGATGCTCTTCGCCTTCTTGCGAAGCTCGTCCTCCTCCGACTGCGTGAGGTCGCGCCCGGTGAACACGACGATCGGCGTCTCGCGCAGCTTCGGGTCCTGCTGGATTTCCGTGAGCAGATCGAAACCCGAGACATCCGGCAGCTTCAAGTCCAGCACGACGCAGTCGAAGCTCGCCTCGCGCATGACCTTCAGTGCCTCCGCGCCGGTCGACGCCTGCGTGATCTCCACGTCGTGATTGCCGATGAGCTCGGCAATGCTCACCTGCTCGGCGGGGTCGTCCTCGATCACCAGAAGCCGGCGCAAGCCGCGCGCGGCGAAGCTCTTGATGCGATCGAATGCGCTCTCGAGGCCGTCCGTCGTCAACGGCTTGTTGATGAACGCGAACGCGCCGTGCTCGAGGCCGTACTGCCGCTCCTCTTCCACCGTCAGGATCTGCACGGGAATGTGGCGTGTCGTCGGGTCGCGCTTCAATTGATTCAGCACGGTCCAGCCCAGCATGTCCGGCAAAAACACGTCGAGCGAGACCGCGGTCGGCAGGTGCTTGCGCGCCAGCGTCAGCGCATCCGCGCCGTTCTTCGCGACGATGCCCTTGAAGCCGCGATCGCGCGCGAGATTGAGCAGCACCTTCGCGTAGTGCGGATCGTCTTCGACGATCAGCAACGACAGCTCGCCGGGCTCGACATTGTCCCGGTCGTCCGGCACATCCTCGGTGCGCGCGGCGGGCAACACGATCGGCTGGTAGGGCGCGGGTGTGGTCTTCGGCATCGTGTGCGAGCCCACGGGCTGGCGGCCGTACGCAGGCCCCGTGTACACGAGCGGCAGGTACAGCGTGAACGTGCTACCCGCACCGGGCGTGCTGCTGAGCCGGATCTCGCCGCCGAGCAGGTTCGCCAGCTCACGGCTGATCGCGAGCCCGAGGCCGGTGCCGCCGTACTTGCGGGCCGTGCCCGCATCGGCCTGCTGGAACGCCTCGAAGATGATCTTCTGCTTCTCCGGCGGAATGCCGATGCCGGTATCGCTGACGGAGAACTCGACCACGGTTCCTGCCGTGCTGAGCACCGGATGATCCATCGACCAGCCGCCAGTCGCGAACCCGACGTGCAGGCGCACGCCGCCGTCGCTCGTGAACTTGAACGCGTTCGACAGCAGGTTCTTCAGGACCTGCAAGAGGCGCTTCGAATCCGTCGTGATGGTGCGGCCGAGGTTCGCGTCGAAATCCGTCGTGAAGGAGAGCTTGCGCGACTCGGCCTCGTGGCGGAAGTTGCGCTCGATCGTCTCGCGCAGATGCGTGAACAGCAGGTCCTCGGATTCGACGGTGACCGTGCCGGACTCGATCTTGGAGAGGTCGAGGATGTCGCTGATGAGGTTCAGCAGGTCGGTGCCGGCGCCGTGTATCGTCTTCGCGAACTCGACCTGACGCGGGGTCAGGTTCTTGTCCGCGTTCTCCGCGAGCTGCTGCCCGAGGATGAGGATGCTGTTCAGCGGCGTGCGCAGCTCGTGCGACATGTTCGCGAGGAACTCGGACTTGTAGCGCGAGGTGAGCGCCAGCTCCGCCGCCTTCTCTTCCAGCGCGCGGCGCGCGAGCTCGATCTCTTCGTTCTTGCGCTCGACCTCGGCGTTCTGCTCCGCGAGCAGCTTCGCCTTGGTTGCGAGCTCCTCGTTCGTCTGCTGCAGCTCCTTCTGCTGGGTCTGCAGCTCGGTCGCAAGCTGCTGGGACTGCTTGAGCAGGCGCTCGGTGCGCATCGTCGCCTCGATGGTGTTCAACACCACGCCGATCGAGCCTGTGAGCTGCTCGAGGAACGTCAGGTGCGAGGCGTTGAATTCGTAGAGCGAGGCCAGCTCGACGACGGCCTTGACCTGGCCCTCGTACAGCACCGGCAGTGCGATGATGTTGCGCGGTCGCGCCGCCATGAGGCCGCTGCGCACACGAATCGCATCGTCCGGGATGTCGGATAACAGGATGCGCTGACGATCCGCAGCGCACTGGCCGACCAGCGATTCGCCCACGCGGTAGGTGCGCGGCTGCTCGCTCTCGCTCGGATCGGCGTAGCTCGCAAGCTGCTTGAGGTATTCGCCCTCCTCCATGACGTACACGATGCCGTGCTGCGCACCGATCAGCGGGCACAGCTCGGAGAGCAGCATCTGGCCGACCGCGACGAGGTCGCGCTGGCCCTGCATCATGCGGCTGAACTTGGCGAGGTTCGTCTTCAGCCAGTCCTGCTCGGTGTTGCGCGCGGTGGTGGCGCGCAGGTTGCCGATCATCGCGTTGATGTTGTCCTTGAGCGCGGACACCTCGCCGCGCGCCTCGACCTGAATCGAGCGTGTGAGGTCGCCCTTCGTGACGGCGGTGGCCACCTCGGCGATCGCACGCACCTGTGTCGTGAGGTTGGCCGCGAGCAGGTTCACGTTCGCCGTGAGGTCCTTCCAGGTTCCGGACGTGCCCGGCACGTGCGCCTGACCGCCGAGCCGGCCTTCGACACCGACTTCGCGCGCGACAGAAGTCACCTGCTCGGCGAAGATGCCAAGGGTGTCGGTCATGCTGTTGATGGTGTCTGCGAGCGCTGCCACCTCGCCTTTCGATTCCACCGTGAGGCGTTGCGAGAGGTCGCCTGTCGCCACGGCCGTCACCACCTTCACGATGCCGCGCACCTGGTTCGTGAGGTTGTTGGCCATGACGTTCACGTTGTCCGTGAGGTCTTTCCACGTGCCCGCCACGCCCGGCACGACGGCCTGGCCACCGAGCTTGCCTTCGGTACCGACTTCGCGCGCGACGCGCGTCACCTCGGCGGCGAAGCCGTTCAGCTGCTCGACCATCGTGTTGATGGTGTTCTTCAGCTCGAGAATCTCGCCCTTCACGTCGACGGTGATCTTGCGCGAGAGGTCACCGCGCGCCACCGCGGTCGTCACTTCGGCGATGTTTCGAACCTGAGACGTCAGATTCGTCGCCATCGCGTTCACCGATTCCGTGAGGTCCTTCCACGTGCCCGCGACGCCCGGCACCACGGCCTGACCGCCGAGACGCCCTTCGGTACCGACTTCGCGCGCGACGCGCGTCACTTCTGCCGCGAAGCCGTTCAGCTGGTCCACCATCGTGTTGATGGTTTCCTTCAGCTGCAGGATCTCGCCGCGCACGTCCACCGTGATCTTGCGCGACAGGTCGCCGCGCGCGATCGCGGTCGCGACTTCCGCGATGTTGCGCACCTGACCGGTGAGGTTGCCGGCCATCGAGTTCACGTTGTCCGTGAGGTCCTTCCAGACGCCGCTGACGTCCTTCACATCCGCCTGGCCGCCGAGCTTGCCCTCGGTGCCGACTTCGCGCGCAACGCGCGTCACCTCGGCGGCGAACGCGTTCAGCTGGTCCACCATGGTGTTGATGGTGTTCTTCAGCTCGAGGATTTCGCCGCGCACGTCCACCGTGATCTTGCGCGAGAGGTCGCCGCGCGCGATGGCCGTCGACACGTCCGCGATGTTGCGCACCTGGCCCGTAAGGTTCGAGGCCATCGAATTCACGCTGTCCGTCAGGTCTTTCCAGGTGCCGGCGACGCCCGGCACGTAGGCCTGGCCGCCGAGCTTGCCTTCGGTGCCGACCTCGCGCGCGACGCGCGTCACTTCGGACGCGAACGACCGCAGCTGATCCACCATCGTGTTGATGGTCTCTTTCAGCTGCAGAATCTCACCGCGCACGTCCACCGTGATCTTGCGCGAGAGGTCGCCGCGCGCGATGGCGGTGGACACCTCCGCGATGTTGCGGACCTGACCGGTGAGATTCGATGCCATCGAATTGACGTTGTCGGTGAGGTCCTTCCACGTGCCCGCAACGCCCGGCACGATCGCCTGGCCGCCGAGCTTGCCTTCGGTACCGACTTCGCGCGCGACGCGCGTCACTTCTGCCGCGAAGCCGTTCAGCTGGTCCACCATCGTGTTGATGGTGTTCTTCAGCTCGAGAATCTCGCCCTTCACGTCGACAGTGATCTTGCGCGAGAGGTCGCCGCGCGCCACCGCGGTCGTCACTTCGGCGATGTTTCGAACCTGAGACGTCAGATTCGTCGCCATCGCGTTCACCGATTCCGTCAGGTCCTTCCACGTGCCGGCGACGCCGGGGACGATGGCCTGTCCGCCGAGCTTGCCTTCGGTGCCGACCTCGCGCGCGACGCGCGTCACTTCGGATGCGAACGAGCGGAGCTGGTCCACCATCGTGTTGATGGCATCCTTCAGCTGCAGGATCTCGCCGCGCACGTCCACCGTGATCTTGCGCGAGAGGTCGCCGCTTGCGATGGCGGTTGCGACTTCCGCGATGTTGCGCACCTGACCGGTGAGGTTGCCGGCCATCGAGTTCACGTTGTCCGTGAGGTCCTTCCACGTGCCGGCGGCGCCGGGCACGATCGCCTGACCGCCGAGCTTGCCCTCGGTGCCCACCTCACGCGCGACGCGCGTCACTTCGGACGTGAACGCGCTCATCTGCTCGAGCATCGTGTTCACGATGGTGGCGGAGCGGAGGAACTCACCCTTCAGCGGCCGGCCATCGACTTCGAGCAGCACCGCTTGCGAGAGATCGCCCTTCACCACGGAGGCGATCGCGCGCGTCATCTCGGTAGTCGGCCACAGCAGATCGTCGATGAGCGTGTTGACCGAGGCCTCCATCGCGCCCCAGGCGCCGGAGCGTCGCTCCATCGACACGCGATGGCGCGTGCGCCCTTCCTTGCCCACCATCTGACCGGCGCGCTCGAGCTCGCGCGCCATGCGCTGATTCGCGCTCACGATCTCGTTGAACGTGTCGGCGAGCTTGCCCTGCAATCCCGTCTGGTCGCCCGGCAAGCGGACCGAGAAGTCGCCGTCGCGCATGGCCTGCAGCGCACGCAGCAGCTTGCGCAGACTGACGTCGTCGAGCTCCCCGGCTGCGCCGTTGCCGTTGCCGTTCGTGGCACGCGAGCGCGCCGTTGAGGAGCGAGGCGTCGCGGCTTTCGACTTACGACGACGGGCAGGGGGTTGGACATCCATCTAGACGGCTCCGAGCGGGATGCGAGCGAGCGGGGCAGCGTCGAAATCGACGCAGGGGTGCGTTGCCCGCAGCGGGTGGCAAGCAAACGCGAAGCACGGCGCGAGAGCAGCACCGTGAATCTTCTTCTGTCGTTCGATCACGGAGAGTCTCCCGGGAAAAACCCCCGCGGCAGCTCCGTGCGACAAAGCCCCGAATCGTCGCTATAGGTGTAATTTCAGCCGCGCGAAAATAGCAGAAGCATGCGACCGAGCAAGGAAAATCTGCGTCGTGAGCGTCGCCGATCGGAGACCGGCCAGGGCGCCGCCCACGTCAGCCCGCTCAGCGCTCGACCGAGAACGCGAGCAGCACGTTGCCGGGCTGGCCGTTGATACGGCCGTATCCCGAGTTCACGTAAAGCATGCCGCCCGCAACGGTCGCGCCACCGTGGTCCAGCGAGCCGCCCGAAGCGGCAACACCATTCACCGTTCGGAACGTCTGTGCGGTGTCGAACGTCCAGATGATCCGCCCCGTCGCGGTCTCGTAAGCGCGCAGATGACCATCGTGCGATCCCGAGAACACGACTCCGGGGATCGCCGTGACAGCCTGTGACTGAGCGGCGCTGCAGCTGCGCGGACCCCAGCTGCAGACCGGGTGCGGCGGCGCCGTGCGCCACATGGGTCGGCCGTCCGCGATGCGCAACGCCATGATTCCGCCGGGCATGCCAGTTGCCGCGGCAAAGTCCGACACCGCGACATACATCTGGGTCGCATCCGCCGCGCCGCCCCACTCGATGCCGCCGAGGCTGCTGCCGGCGCCGACGCGCGTCACCCAGAGCTGCTTGCCGCTTTCCGGATCGAGGCCGTACGCCTGTCCCGATTTTTGTCCCGTGAGCAGCACCTGGCGGCCGTCACTCAGGGTTCGCAGGATCGGGGAAGTCCCGAAGTCCACGTCGGGCCCGAGCGTTTGCGGACAGTTGTCCTGCCCGGCCCGGTTCGGGGTCTCGCAGCCGACCACATAGTTGTCATGGGCAAGGAGTTGATTGACCCACCGCACGGCGCCGCTGCTCATCTCGAGCGCCATCACCGCGTCGGTGTGCGCAGTCGGGACATCCGTGTACGAGTTACCGATGCCGACATAAAGCAGGCCGCGTTGCGGATCGAGTGTCGGCGCGGACCACACCGAGCCGCCCGCCGGACCGTAGAGCTGCGTGCCCGCCGCGCTCTTGCGGTAGGGTTTGGCCGGCTCGTCGATCGTGTGGGTCTGCCACAGCAACCTGCCGTCGCGCGCGTCGAGCGCCGCGACGCTGCCGCGGAACGTGCAGCACTCGTACTTGGGATTCGCCGCCGCGAGCTCCTCGAGGGAGGACACGGGCACGTACAACTTGTCCTCGTAGAAGACAGGTGCGCCGCTGATGCGGGCCGACGGATGCTGGTCGAGACGCGCTTTCCAGAGGAGCTTGCCGGTGGTCGCATCGAGCCAGTACACGGTGGCGGTGTCGTCGCCGAAGATCGCGCCGAGCCCGCCGCCCGCAAGCCGCGCAACCGACATCGCGGTGCGCGATGGAGCCGGTGCGTCGAACGTCCAGTACGTGCAGCCCGTTTTCGCGTCGAGCGAGTAGATGCGACCCGAAGCGCTCGTGACGTACACGCGCCCGCCGACGACGGTCGGCTGACCGTAGATCGAGGTCGCGCGATAGCCGAACGCCCACTTCACTTTCAGCTTCGGCACGTCCGCCGCCGCGAAGCCGGGCTGCGGCTGAAAACGTGTGTTCGCGAGATCCCGACCCCAGCCGTTCCATTGCGGGCCGCGGTCGCTCGTGGCGCCGGCGCGCGGGCATCGATTCTTTTCGGGCGGGGCGGCGCTCGCCTCGACGGGCTCGCGCCCGGTGAGGAACGAGGTCACCGCGAGGCGATCGTTGCGCGTGAGGCCGGCGGCCTGCACTCGCATCGCGCCGTTGGTCAATGCCTGCATCACTTCTTCGGGCAAGCGCTTCGCGAGCGTCTCGCGCGCGGGGATGCGATCCTGCGGATGATCATGGCAGGCCGCGCAGAACTGGTCGTAGATCGCCTGTCCGGGAGATGGCGGCGCATCGGCGGCAAGTGCATGCAGCGGGATCAGCGCTGCGTAGAACCACATATAATTGCGAACGATGAAACTCAGCACGCAACGTATCCTCACGACCCACGTGGGCAGTCTGCCGCGCTCCGGCGCGGTGGTGGAACAACTTCTAATCCGCGAGCGCGGCGAGCGCACGGACGACGCGCTTTATGACCGCACGATGCGCGCGGCCGTGTCGGAAATCGTGCGCCAGCAGGTCGCCACGGGCATCGACTCGGTGAGCGATGGCGAAACCTCCAAGATCAGCTACGCGACGTACATGAAGGATCGCCTCTCCGGCTTCGGCGGCGATCACCCGCGCCTCATCGCGAAGGACCTGCAGCCGTTCGCGGATTTTCGCGAGCGCATGGCCGTTTTCGCCGGCAAGCAGACCTTCAAGCGACAGGCCTGCATCGGCCCGATCGCCGTCATCGAACGCGAGACGCTGCGCAAGGACATCGACAATCTGCGGGCCGCCGTCGCCGAGCATCGGCCGCACGAAGCCTTCATGAACTCGGCCTCGCCCGGCGTCATCTCGGCGTTCCAGCCGAACCACTACTACCCGACTCACGAGGCGTACGTGGAGGCGATCGGCGCCGCGATGCAGGAGGAGTACGAAGCCATCGCGAACGCCGGCCTCATCCTGCAGCTCGATTGCCCGGACCTCGCGATGGCGCGGCACACGGGCTTTCAGCAGCTCTCCGAGGAGGAGTTCCTGAAGCGCGCCGAGCATCAGGTGGAAGTGCTGAACCATGCGCTGCGCAACATCCCCGCCGAATCCCTGCGCATGCACGTCTGCTGGGGCAACTACGAAGGGCCGCACGATCACGACATTCCGCTCGCGAAGATCGTGCGAATCGTGCTGAAGGCGAAGCCGATGGCGATCCTGTTCGAGGCCTCGAACCCGCGCCACGCGCACGAGTGGACGGTGTGGCGCGACACGAAGATCCCCGAAGACAAGGTGCTCGTGCCGGGGCTCCTGACCTCGACGTCGAACTACGTCGAGCACCCCGAGCTCATTGCGCAGCGAATCCAGCAGTTCGCGGACATCGTCGGCCGCGAGCGCGTCATTGCCGGCACGGACTGCGGCTTCGGCACGTTCGCGGGCATCGGCAAGATGGACGCGGGCATCTCCTGGCTGAAGCTGGCGGCGCTGGTGGAGGGTGCCCGATTGGCCTCGGCCAGACTCTGGCGCTAGCGACAGTCGTTGCCGCAGATGTGGGCGGCGCTCATCGCGCCGGGCGTCGCGCGCGACGGCGGCGCGAGCGTTGGGCAACGCCCGAAGCGAGCAGCCTAGCGACATTCGTTGCCGCGGATGTGAGCGGCGCTCAGCGCCCCGGGCTTCGCGCGCGATGGCGGCGCGAGCGTTGGGCGACGCCTGAGCGAGCAGCGCTGCTCCACTATCGAGCCGCGATCCCCGGACACATGCCTCGCATGCGCGCGTAGATGTTCGGCAGCGAGTAATCCTCGTCGAGCTGCGTCGCCTTGCCGGCCGCGTGGATCTTCCCGAACGTCGCCAAAGACGCCTGGTACGTCGCGCACGCTCGATCCCCATCACCTGCGTCGGCCCACATGTCGGCGAGCGCCTGCTGGGCAAGCGCGTAGTCGCGCGTGCGTTGCCAATCCTGCGGCGCTTCGCGCGCGCGCTGCTCGCGATCTCGAAGGATGCGCTCGAGCAAGGGCCCCGCTTCGCCGAACCGGCGCAGCGCGACGAGCCCCTGCGCATGCGCGCTCGCCGTGATCTCGACGAGACGCGCGAGGTCGCGATCCTCGGGCTCGAGGTCTTCCAGCCGCTCACCGAGCGCACGCGCTTCGGCGAGAATGCGCTCGCCCTCCTCGGCTCGGCCGATATCGACGAGCGTCGAGCCCAGTCCCCAGCCGGCGCGCACGAGTCGCCGGCCGATCATCACGTTCAGCGGCTCGGCCGCGGCGAGGGAGCGCAGCAGCTCGTATTCCTCGCGGTACGGGGCCACGGCGCCGGTCGGATCGCCGCCGTAGTAGACACCCTCGCCGAGAATGTCCAAGAGGCGCGCCCGCCGCAGTCCTTCTGCGCGCCGCACGTCCTGGCTCGTCGCGGTCAGCGTGGGTCGTGCGAGAGCGGCGCGCGCGACCTCGATGGCCTGCGCGTACCGACCTTGCCACTCGAGCGTTCCTGCATCCTGCACGGCGATGTCGAGCCACAGCCCGGACGCCTCCGGATCGAGCGGATCGCGCGCGAGCAGCTCGCGAGTGAGGTCCTGCGCCTGCGCGAGCGTTGCGCGCGCGCTGTTGAAGTCGAGGTCCTGTTCGGACGCAATGATCGAGCGCGCGAGCGCAATCCGCGCGAGCAGCAGCGAGCGGGTCCGCGCGCTCGCAAGATCCTGCGGGAGCGCGCGCACCAGCTGCTCGGCGCGATCGAGATTGGCGCGCGCGAGCGGCACCTGCGCGAGACTCGCCGCGCCCGGCGTGCCCTGCACCTGCGCGAGGCGCCGCAGGCCCTCGATCACGTCGATGCGCACCTCGGCCGGCGCGTGCGGATCCTGCGCGAGACGATCGAGATAGCGCTGGCCGGCGGCCGCGATGTCGCGGCGAAGCGTGAGCGCGCGCGGCGTCGCTTCGAGTCGGTCGTAGACGTCGAACAGCACGTAGCGGGACAGCGCGCGCAGATCGCTGAAGCGCTGCTCGGCCTGCCGCTTCGCCTGTTCGGCGTGCACGTACATGCCGGCGAGCCCGATGGAGGCGCCGATCAGCAGCAAGCAGGCGGCACCGCCGAGCGCAACGCCGAATCGATGGCGCGAGATGAATCGCCGCGCGAGATAGCGCCAGCTCTTGCCGTGCGCGACGACGGGCAAGCCATCGAGCCAGCGCTCCACGTCGGCCTGCAGCTCGCTCACCGAGTCATAGCGTGCAGTAACGTCTGCGGCCTGCGCACGCAACCAGATCGAACACAGGTCCGGCGCGAGCTTGCCGAGCGGTTGCAGGAGCTCGCCGAGTAGAACGCCCAGCGAGTACACGTCATCGACGGTCGTGGGGGCATCGCCACGCTGACGCGCCGGGCTCGCGTAGTCGTACGTCAAGCCGAGCGTGTTCGAGCCGCTCGCCGGCTCCCCACCGGACTCCTCGATGACGCGCGCGACGCCGAAGTCGAGCAGCTTCGCCGTGCCGTCGGCGGTCACGATGATGTTGCTGGGCTTGATGTCGGCGTGCACGACGAGACGCGAGTGCGCGTACTGCACCGCCGAGCACACTTGCATGAAGAGCAGCAGGGTCTTGCGCAACGGCAGCTGTTCTTCGCGCGCGTACTGCGTGATGGGGCGTCCCGTGACCAGCTCCATGACGAAGTACGAGAGCCCGTCGGGCGTCACCCCTCCGTCGTAGAGCTGCGCGATGTTGCGGTGTTGGAAGCGCGCGAGAATCTGGCGCTCGCGCGCGAACTGCGCGGCCAGCAAGGCGGGCATGCGCGAGCGACGCATCAGCTTGATGGCGATGGTCTGCTCGAACACGCCGTCGACGCGGTCCGCACGGTAGACGCGGCCCATGCCGCCCCGTCCGAGCAGCGGTCCGAGGCGATAGGGCCCGATGCGCTCGGGCGGCGGCGCATCCTCGGCCACGGCTTCGATCGCCATCTTGGTGGGCATCGACTGATTGGCCGCATCCGCCGCCGCGAGCAGCGCGCGGACCTCGCTGAGCATCTCGGGATCCTTGTCGAGCATCACGCGCAAGCGCCATTCGCGCTCCTCGCGCTGCCAGCCGAGGGACTCCTCGAGATATTCGAGCGCCAGCCGTTCGCGCTCGACGTTCATGCGCGCGTGAGGTCGCGCAGCAGCCAGCCGCGCGCCGCGTCCCACTGCCGCTTGACGGTGGCGGCGGAGCTGCCGAGCACCGCGGCCGTCTGCTCGATCGTCAAGCCGACGAAGAAGCGCAGCTCGACGAGCCGCGCCCGCTCGGGCGAGACCTCGCCGAGCCGCTGCAGCGAGCGGTCGAGCCGCTCGAGATCGAGGTCGACCGTCGCAAGCCCGGGATCGACGAGCGTCGTCATGACCGCGGGCGCCTGGCGCTTGTCGGCCCGGAAGCGGCGGACCTCATCGAGGAGCGCCTGGCGCATGACGGTCGCGGCCGTGGCTAAGAAATGGGCGCGATCGTTCCACTCCATGCGATCGAGCCGGAGCACCCGCAGCGCCGCCTCGTGCGCGAGCTCGGTCGGCTGCAGGCGCGCTGACGAGGAGTCGCCCGCCAGCATGCGGCTCGCGATGGCGCGCAGCTCCGAGTAGCACATCTGCAGAAGCTGCTCGCGAGCAGACTCTGATCCGGCGACCGTGTCGCGCCAGAGTGTCGTCGCCAGTTCGGTGGCAGAGGCCGCGCCGGACGAGTCGATGGAAAGCTCCCCGGGTCCGTTGTTCTTAGAGTCCCGGGTACGATAATCCCTGATCGGCGGCGCGCTGTCAGCGCACCCCTGTGCGATTCGCCATAATGCGTGACGCGCGCGGCGACCTGCTCGGTCGCACCGCGCGCCTCCGAAATCCCATCTCGATGCTTAGAAGCCGCCGCAGCGGCCGCGCACCCTCTTCGCCGGCTGCAGCCAGCAGCACGTGATATCGGGAGGGCTCTCGCCAGGGCCTCCCGCTGATCCCGGCGCCCATCCACATCGTCCCAATGCGCGCGAGCGGGCTCCGAGTGCGACGCGTCCGTGCGGCGACTGGCGGCGGGTCTGGCGAGCGGATTGTGCAGGAGCGTACTTGGTCATGCCTTCGGCCTTCTTCGAGTTCGACGACGCCGGTGCGAGGGCGTCAGAGCTATAGGCGTAACCGCCGAGACCTTCGGCTCATACAAAAAAGGGCAGGCTCGAAGGCAGCCTGCCCTTCCGGATCACTCCGGTCGATCCGCCGAGGCGATTACGCCGTGCGCGTACGCCAGCCCTGGTGGTACGACTCACGAGCCGCCGCGCTGTACGGCGTGACGGACACCTTCACGCGCACCTCGACCTGCTTGTGGCGCTCGACGGTCACCTTGTTCGTGCCGCCGTTCTCCTCGCCCCAGACGAGCGTCAGCACGTCGCCGATGTTGATGTTCTCGTCCACCACACCGAGCGACAGACCGCAGCGCTCGTTGTAGCTGTAGCCGCCGAACATCGAGAAGCCGACGACCTTGTCGCCCATCTTGATGGCGTCGTACGACGACGACGCGTAGTTCGCGATCGGCACGTTGAAGTACTTGTAGTTCTCGCCCGGCGGGTTCAGCAGCGAGGTGAAGATCTTGCCGAGGTCCTCGCGGTTCCACTCGAACGTCACCTTCTTACGCTGCGGGCGCTTCTCCTTCACCATCTTCTCGAGCGCGTCGCGGCCGATGAAGTCGTGATCGAACTTCACGAACGGACCGTAGCCGAGCTCGTACGGGGTGAGGTAGTAGTCCTCGATGCTCTTGCCGATGAAGCTGCCGCCGATCGAGCCCGTGGCCTCGTAGCTGTTCGCGGGCAGCCACTCGCGGTACTTCTTCATCTTCTCGCCGGTGTACACGGCGGGCAGCGGCGAGGGAATCCAGCCGGACTCCAGCGTGTTCGACGCGTAGGCGCGCGAGCCGACCGGCACGATGCCGAACTCTTCGCCGGCCTTCAGGATCGTGTCGCGGATGAACTCGCGATCTTCGTACGGGCCCCAGATCTCGAGCCCCGGCGCGCCCGCCATGCCGTGACGCAGGCAGCGCACGCGCTTGCCGCCGATGTTGATGGCGTCCATCGTGAAGAACTTCACGTCCGGGATCGGGCCGCCGTTCACCTTGTTCAGGATCTTCTCGGCGTTCGGGCCCTGCACCTGATAGCGGTAGTGCCGGCGCGTGACGGCCTTGCCCTTCGGATCGGAGGGCGAGCGGTCGTCGCGGATCATGTCGACCTTGAAGCCGCCCGTTTCGCCGTGGAACTGGATCCAGTTCACCGAGGGCGCGCGGCCGACGAACAGAAACTCGTCCTTGTCGAGGTAGAACAGGATGCCGTCGCCGATGACGTAACCGTCGTACGAGATCGGCACCATCTGCTTCGCTTTGTTCACCGTGAAGTTGTTGAAGGTGTTGATCGTCGTGTACGAGATCAGCTTCAGCGCATCCGGGCCCTTCACGGTCAGCTCGGCCATGTGATGCGACTGGTCGAACAGCACGGCGGTCTCGCGCCAGGCGCGCTGCTCGTCCATCCAGTTGTGGAACTCGGGCGAGACGACCGGGTAGACGTAGGCGCCGATGCGCGAGTTGCGGAGCATCTTGACCGGGTCGCCCGCGGCTTTCAGGACGCTCTCGAGATTTTGCTGACTCATGACGTAACAGACCTCTGCGATATAAAAGGTAGGTTGATAGGTACTTATGGTTCGAAACGCAACGCACGCGGGCGCTAGGCGAGCGGCTCCCCCTTGCGCAGGAGCGCGGCGTCCACCGTGTTCGACAGCAGCATGGCGATGGTCATGGGACCGAGTCCGCCCGGCACCGGCGTGATCCACGCCGCGCGCTCGGCCGCCGCCGCATACCCCACGTCGCCGACGAGCTTGCCGTTCGGCATGCGATTGATGCCGACGTCGAATACCGCCGCCCCGGGCCGGATCCACTCGCCGGGCACGAACTCGGGCTTGCCGACCGCGACGACGACGACCTCGGCTCGCTCCACTTCCGCACGCACGTCCTTCGTCCCCGTGTGGCACACGGTGACCGTGGCGCGCGCGAGCAGCAGCTCGAGCGCCATCGGCCTGCCGACGATGTTCGAGGCGCCGACGACGACCGCCCGCTTGCCCTTCAGCTCGATGCCGTAGCGCTCGGCGAGACGGATCACACCATACGGCGTGCACGGACGCAGTCGCGGGCGCTTCTGCGCCAGAAGCCCCGTGTTCGTCGGATGGAAGCCGTCCACATCCTTCGCCGGATCGACGGCGTCCATGATGCGATTCGCGTCGAGTCCCTTCGGCAGCGGCATCTGGATGAGGATGCCGTCGACGCGCTCATCCTCGTTCAGCCGCTGCACGAGCGCGAGCAGCTCGCGCTCGCTCGTCGTTGCCGGCAGATCGTGCGCGAAGGACTCGATGCCCACCTCCGCGCACGATTTGCGCTTGTTGCGTACGTACACCGTCGAGGCAGGGTCCTCGCCCACCTGCACGACGGCGAGCCCGGGCTTGCGCCCGAACTTCGCCGCGAAGGCGCCGGCGCGCAACGCCGTCTTCTGGCGCTCGCTCGCTGCGGTGGCCCTGCCATCGAGGATGGCGGCGCCTTGCTTCATCTGTACGACCGACGACATGGATACCTTTCAGCTAACGCGACGATGCGGCCTCAATAGCGGTAATGATCCGCCTTGTACGGGCCTTCTTTCGACACGCCGATGTACTTCGCCTGCGTGTCGGTCAGCTCCGTGAGCTGCGCATTGAGCTTCTTCAGCTGCAGCCGCGCCACCTTCTCGTCGAGGTGCTTCGGCAGCGTGTACACGCCGACCGGGTACTTCGCCGTGTTCGTGAACAGCTCGATCTGCGCAATCGTCTGGTTTGCGAACGACGAGGACATGACGTAGCTCGGGTGGCCCGTGCCGCAGCCGAGATTCACGAGGCGGCCCTTCGCCAGCAGGATGATTCGCTTGCCGTCCGGGAAGATCACGTGATCCACCTGCGGCTTGATCTCCTCCCAGCGGTACTTCTCGAGCGAGGCGACGTCGATCTCGTTGTCGAAGTGGCCGATGTTGCAGACGATCGCCTGATCCTTCATCCGCTTCATGTGATCGTGCGTGATCACGTGGTAGTTGCCGGTGGCCGTGACGAAGATGTCGGCCTTGTCGGCCGCATAGTCCATCGTCACCACGCGGTAGCCTTCCATCGCGGCCTGCAGCGCGCAGATCGGATCGATCTCGGTGACCCACACCTGCGCGGACAGCGCGCGCAGCGCCTGCGCCGAGCCCTTGCCCACATCGCCATAGCCGCAGACGACGGCGACCTTGCCGGCCACCATCACATCCGTCGCGCGCTTGATGCCGTCGACGAGCGACTCGCGGCAGCCGTACAGATTGTCGAACTTCGACTTCGTGACCGAATCGTTGACGTTGATGGCCGGGAACATCAGACGCTTTTCTTTCGCCATCTGATACAGGCGATGCACGCCCGTCGTCGTCTCCTCGGTGACGCCGCGGATCTCCTTGGACATCTTCGAGTACCACCCGGGGCTCGCCGCCAGCTTCTTCTTGATGGCGGCGAAGAGGAACGTCTCCTCCTCGCTCGTCGGCTTCGCGATCACCGACGGATCCTTCTCGGCCTTCACGCCGAGGTGCATGAGCAGCGTCGCATCGCCGCCGTCGTCGAGGATCATGTTCGGGCCCTGATCCGGGCCGAACTCGAAGATGCGATGCGTGAAGTCCCAGTACTCCTCGAGCGACTCGCCCTTGTAGGCGAACACCGGCGTGCCGGTCGCGACGATCGCGGCGGCGGCATGGTCCTGCGTCGAGAAGATGTTGCACGAGGCCCAGCGCACCTCGGCCCCGAGCGCCTTCAGCGTCTCGATGAGCACCGCGGTCTGGATCGTCATGTGCAGCGAGCCCGCGATGCGCGCGCCGCGCAGCGGCTGCACGAGCGAATACTCTTCGCGGATGGCCATCAGCGCGGGCATCTCCGACTCGGCGATCGCGATCTCGCGACGGCCCCAGCCGGCGAGGTTCATGTCGGCGACCTTGTAGTCGGTCGCTGCGGCAACCGGCTTCACATTGGCGTTCATACTTCAGTTCTCCGATAAAAAAGAACGAGCGCCGTGTTGGTGTTTCCCATCGTGCTCTGAGCCTGGCAGGTCCCCAACGACCCGTCGCAACGCTCCTCAGCAGCACGATGGCGGCCGCACGACACCGTGCGGCCGGATACGGTGGTGTCAGCGCGCCCGATCACGCCGCGCGGACACTTTTGCCGTCGGCGGCGAGCGCCTCGGCACGATCGGTTCTTTCCCAGGTGAACTCGGGCTCGGTGCGGCCGAAGTGGCCGTACGCCGCCGTCTTCTGATAGATCGGACGCGCCAGGTCGAGCATCTCGCGCAACCCATAGGGCGTCAGATCGAAGTGCTTGCGCACGAGCTGCGTCAGGCGCTCGCGCGAGAGCCGGCTCGTGCCGAACGTCTCGACCATGATCGAGGTCGGCTCGGCGACACCGATGGCATACGACACCTGCACTTCGCATTTCTCCGCGAGGCCCGCCGCGACGATGTTCTTCGCGACGTAGCGCGCGGCGTACGCCGCCGAGCGATCGACCTTCGACGGGTCCTTGCCCGAGAAGGCGCCGCCGCCGTGGCGCGCATAACCGCCGTAGGTGTCGACGATGATCTTGCGGCCCGTGAGACCGCAGTCGCCGACCGGCCCGCCGATGACGAAGCGGCCCGTCGGGTTGATGTGGTACTTGGTGCGCTTGTCGATCCACTTCGCCGGCAGCACGGGCTTCAGGATCTCCTCGATCACCGCCTCGCGCAGGTTCTTCGTCGAGATGTCCTCGCTGTGCTGGGTCGAGAGCACCACCGCCTCGAGGCCCACCGGCTTGTCGTCCTCGTAGCGCAAGGTGACCTGGCTCTTCGCGTCCGGGCGCAGCCACGGGAGCTTGCCCTTCTTGCGCACGTCCGCCTGCTTCTTGACGAGGCGGTGCGCGAGTGCGATCGGCGCCGGCATCAGCACGTCCGTCTCGTTGGTCGCGAAGCCGAACATCAGGCCCTGGTCGCCGGCGCCCTGCTTCTTCTCGTCCTTGCGGTCCACGCCCTGCGCAATGTCGGGGGACTGCTTGCCGATGATGTTGATGACCCCGACGCTCGCCCCGTCGTAGCCCATCTCCGAGGAGTCGTAACCGATATCGAGAATGGTCTTGCGGATCAGCGCTTCGAACTCGACCTGCGCGGTGGTCGTGAGCTCGCCGGCGACGATCGCGACGCCCGTCTTCACGAGCGTCTCCACGGCAACACGGGCCCGCTTGTCCTGCGCGAGCACCGCATCGACGATCGCGTCCGAGATCGCGTCCGCCAGCTTGTCCGGGTGACCCTCCGAGACCGACTCGGAGGTGAAGAGATAGTTGTTCGACATCTGTGTGCTGTCCTGCTGAAAGTGGTGAGCGTGGGTACTCAGGCGCCGAAGCTGGACGCCAGGCGCTGCTCGAATTCGGTACGCGTGAAGCGGTGATTCTGCGGCCCGCGCGTCTCGATCTTGATGGCCCCCATCAGCGAGGCAATCCGGCCGGTCTGGACCCAGTCCAGCCCGTTGAGCAGGCCGTGCAGTATACCGGCCCGGTACGCATCCCCACACCCTGTGGGGTCGACCACGGCCTTGGGGGCTGCGCAGGGGATGCTGATCGGCCCGTCCTTGGTGTGGATCGTGGAGCCTTGCGATCCAAGCGTCACGATCAGCGCATCCACCTGCGAAACCACGTCTTTCACGGTCCAGCCCGTCTTCTGCTGGACCATCTGCCACTCGTATTCGTTGACCGCGACCCAGGTCGCCTGCGAGACGAAGCGCTCGAGGTCCTCCTTGCCGAACATCGGCAGGCCCTGGCCCGGGTCGAAAATGAAGGGAATCTTGGCCGCGGCGAACTGCTCGGCATGCTGGATCATGCCGTCGCGCCCATCCGGCGCGACGATGCCTACGGTCGCCCCGTGCGCGTCGTCGACCCGGTTCTCGTGCGAATGCTGCATGGCGCCCGGGTGAAACGCGGTGATCTGGTTGTCGTCGAGATCGGTGATGATGAAGGCCTGCGCGGTGTGCTCGGTCGGGATCTCCTTCACGTAGTCCCGCGGCACGCCGTTGCGGTCCATCCATTCGGCGTACGAGGCGAAATCCTTGCCGACCGTCGCCATGGGCATCCCGACGTCCCCGAGCAGGCGCAGGTTGTAGGCGATGTTGCCGGCGCACCCTCCGAACTCGCGCCGCATCTGCGGCACGAGGAAGGAGACGTTCAGCATGTGGATCTTGTCCGGCAGGATGTGATTACGGAATCGATCGCCGAAGACCATGATCGCGTCGTAGGCGATCGACCCGCAAATCAGGGCCTTCCCTGGCATCACCTTCCCTGGCCTTGGTGTCGGCGCGTTGCTCATCTGCGTCGTTGTTCCTTTTATTCCCGGCCGGCTTCGTCAGGGTGTCAACGAATTCGGGTCAAGCGTTCATCACGAACTTGTCGCTGTCCGGCTGCAGCTCGAAGGCGCCGTCCATCACGGCACGCATCCAGGTCGCCGTCGCCATGACGCCGCCGAATGCATAGAAATGGGGGCGCACGATACGGGCTTCCGGGTGGGCCTGCAAACCGCGCAGGATGCCGACCATCATCTCGTCCGGACCGGTCTTCATGCGGGCGAGATTCGTCATCGCCGAGAGATTCTTGGCGAGCGAGCCGAGCGAGGCGCCGACACCGCACGCCATCGCGAACTTGATGAGCTTCTGGAGCGGCGTCGGGCCGGCGATGCCGATGTGCACCGGCAGCGTGATGCCCTGCGCGACGAGGCCCGCGGCCCACTTGACCGCCGCGTCCGGATCGAAGCCGAACTGGGTCGCGATGTGCACCTTGATGCCGGTCCGCTCAGCCCAAGCCTGCTTGTGCTTCAAAGCGGCCAGCAGCACGGTGGGACCGACGTGGCGATGCCCTTCCGGATGTCCGGCGACGCCCGCGGCCTTGATCCCCGCCTGCTCGAGCGCGCCCGTGTCGATGACCTCCAGGGTGCTCGTGTACTTCAGAGGCTGTTCGCGATCTCCCGCCACCAGCAGAACCTGCTCCACGCCGGCGTCCGTGAGCTCGCCGAGCGCCGTGCGCAGCGCACGCTCGCTCTCGAGCCGGCGGGCGACGATGTGGGGCGAGGCACGGAATCCCAGACTCTGAACCTTGGCAGCGACGCGCACGACGTCGTCGAGGCTCGCTTTCGGTGTGTGTGCAACATAGACCGTCATCCCCGCGGGCAGCTTGTTCACGAGCGCGGGCACCAGCTCCTCGTCGTGAGTGGAAATCTCCGTGGACGCGGCGCGCGCGAACTCCACGATGCGGCTCTTCACGACCTCACCGCTGGCTGGCTCGACCTTGGCGTTCATTGCGACCTTTGCTTCTGCGTTCATCGATTACCCTTGCGAAAAGAAAAGCGTCAGACCCTGCGTCGCGTGACGGTGAAGGTCTCGTCGTTGAACCACAGCCCGCCGTACTTCTGCAGCACGGCCTGCGTGGCCTGGAGGTAGGCGCCGCTCGTGACCATCGGCTCGAGCCGCTCGTCCTCGATCTGGTTCACGTAGATCGCCGCGTTCCAGGCGGCGAACAGAGTCGAGGTGCCGATGCGGTCGGCGATCTCCGACGGCAGGGTGTGCATCTCGTAGCGGAAGATCGCTTTGTCGTCCGGCGGCGCATGCAGCGTGTAGTCGCGCGCGTCGCGACCGAGCTCGACTTTCAACGCTGCAAGCAGCGCATGGCGGTCGACGGTGAACGGGTTCTCGCCGGGCCACAGCCGCTGCACGATCTCGAGCGCCGGGTCCTTGCCGGCCGACTGGATGGCGAGCAGGCGGCCGCCCGGCGCGAGGCTGCGCACGAGCGGCGCGAGCACCTTCTGCGCTTTGAACTCGGCGGACATGCGCGCGCGCCACGGCTGCGAGGCGAGAATGAAGTCGTAGCTCTCGAAGATGCGGCCCGGCTTGGGAATCACCGCATCGAGCAGGAACTTGTGGTCCTCGCGATAGAGCACGAGCACCGAGGGACGCACGTAGGTCGGGTTGCCGCTCTTCACGCTGAGCTTGGTTTGCCAGCCGTACGCGAGAGTCGGCGCGAGCTCTTCGATCTGCTCCGCGTACTCGTGCGCGGAGTTGCCGGTGAGCCGCACCTCTTGCCAGTTGAGCGCGGCCGCGAGGTGCGTGTCGCGCGGCATGAGGCGCGGCGCTTCGGCGTAGTTGAGATTGGTGATGACGAGCACGGTGGCGGGGTGCTCGAAGAAGCGGTCCGGCATCTTCTCGAGACCGAGGCGCACATCCTCGAGGCTGATCTCCTTGGCCACCGCGAGCAGCGGCACCGTCGGGAAGATGCGATGCGTGTTGCGCATCATGCGCGAGAGCACCGTGGCATCGCCCATCCCGGCGTCGAAGATGCGCAGCGCCGGCGGCTGTGGGCGCACGTGAATCAGCTCGTGCGAGACGCGCCGCGTGATCGCGGACTTCTCGTTGCACGTGTTGACGAACGCCAGGTACTTCTGGCGATTGTCGTAGAAGCGAAAAGGCGTCGACGCATCCGCGGCGGCTGCGATAGCGCCCGCATCGCTCGAGCCCCCCACGGCGCTCTTGGCGGCGACGTTCATTGCGTCGTTCCTCTACGGTGCCTCTTGGAACGGACGCAGACGGTACCCAGGCCTCTGGGAGCCCGGAAATCGAAAGGTGCGATACGAGTTATTCGTGGTGCAAATAACGCCCGAGCAGGCGCTCATGCCCGCTTGCGGTGCGTACGCTCACCTCGAGATCTGCAGCTTCCCGAAGGCGATCCCGAGGTCCCAGCCCTTGCCCGTCCCGGACAGGGCGAGCGAGACCTCGCCTTTGGTCATGACGTTGGCCTGTGCCGAATTCACGGCACCGGCGTGGGCTTCGGCTGCGACATAACTACCGAGCAGCTCCTCGATGCCCCCGGAAATGCCGGTGAACTCGCCCCGGCCGTCCTCGATGGTGGACTTCCCGACGGTCAGTCCGCCGCCGCGCGCTCGCAGCTTCACGTTCATGGACTGGCCGTTGCTGCACTTGATATGGCCCGTGCCATTGGCCGTCTTGTAGAACGCCGACCAGCCGCTCATCTTGAAGGTCATCGTGCACTTGGTGTTGCCCGCATGGGCGGCCGCGCTGGCGGCCAGCAAGACGAGGGTGGAAAGCACTGCTCTACGCACGATAGTCGCTCCTCAGCAAAGCACGAGCGCGGCAGCAGGGCTGCGGCGCGGCGCCCATGCTTACGCAGGACGTCGCGCGTTTCAATCTGTCGCGTGTTGCGGGCGCGCCTCAGCCGCGGGCCGCAGGAGGTTGCTGCGCGGAGGACGGACGCTCGGCCGCGAGGAGCGCCACCGCTTTGCGGGCGACCTCCTCGAGACCCTCACCGCCCGTGCGGTCGTAGTGCTCGAGCATCTGCTTGCGCATGCGCGGCTCCCAGAACCGGCGCAGATGGGTGGCGACGGCGGCGGGCGCGTCTTGACCCGACTCGGCTTCGTAGAAGTACGAGATCTCGTTCGCCATCTTGATCAGTGATTCGATTTTCATGACGTCAGTCGTTCGGGGTTGGCATACACCACGTGGCTCGTCCGCCGCGCAAAGCCGACCAGCGTCAGGCCGGTCTGCTGCGCCATGCGAATCGCCAGCCCCGTGGGGGCGGATACTGCGGCGACGAACGCGATGCCTGCCGTCGCCGCCTTTTGAACCATCTCGAAACTCGCGCGGCTCGTGATGATCGCGTATCCCGCGCTCACGTCGGCCCCGGACCGCACGAGCGCACCGATCACCTTGTCGAGCGCGTTGTGGCGACCCACGTCTTCGCGCACGAGCTGAATGCCCTCGCGCGGCAAGACCCACGCCGCGGCATGGATGCTGCCCGTGCGCGCGTTGACGGGCTGACGCCCCTCGAGCTGCAAGAGCGCTGCGTGCAGCTCGGCAGCCGTGACCGTCGGGCCCGCGCCCACCCGCGTCGGGGGGCGAATCGCCTCATCGACCGTTTCGGCGCCGCAGAGCCCGCAACCGCTGCGTCCGGTGAGATTGCGCCGGCGGCGCAGCAGCTCCGAGAAGCGCTCGCCCGCAATCCCGATGCGCACCTCGACGGACTCCGCACCGCTCACCACTTCGACCGACTGGATCTCGCGCGGGCTCGCGACGAGCCCTTCGCTCACCGTGAACCCGACCGCGTAATCCTCGAGATCCGCCGGTGTCGCGAGCATCACGACGTGCGGCACACCGTGATACACGAGCGCGACCGGCACTTCCTCGGTGACGAAATCGGTCGTGTGCGTGACGACACCGTCGAGCCAGCGCTGAACCGGCACCTCCGAGCTGCTGCGGTTCATCGGCGACGCGCCGCCGAGCGGGCCGCTTCACGGACGACTGGGAGCGCCTCGCGCGCGCCTCCGCAACCGACCACGCACAACCCGTTCATGGACCGAGGCCGGGCCGCCGTGCGTCAGGCGTGCACCGGCTCCTTGTGTCCGTGGTGCGTCTCGTCGCCGATGCTCGCGCGCTTCTGCCACGCATCGCGCTGATCCACCTTGATGACCTGCACGGCCGTGACCTTGTACTCGGGGCAGTTCGTCGCCCAGTCGGAGTTGTCCGTCGTCACGATGTTCGCGCCCGTCTCCGGGAAATGGAACGTCGTGTACACGACACCCGGATGGATGCGCTCCGTTACCACCGCTCGCAGCACGATATCGCCGGTGCGGCTCGACATACCGACCCAGTCGCCCGTCTCGATGCCGCGCGACTCCGCATCCGCCGGGTGGATCTCGAGGATGTCCTCGGAGTGCCACTTGCTGTTCGGCGTGCGGCGCGTCTGCGCACCGACGTTGTACTGGCTCAGGATGCGCCCCGTCGTGAGGATGAGCGGGAACTTGCGCGTCGTGCGCTCGCTCGTCGGCACGTACTCCGTGACCAGGAACTTGCCCTTGCCGCGCACGAAGTGATCGACGTGCATGGTCGGCGTGCCTTCCGGCGCCGCCTCGTTGCACGGCCACTGGATGCTGCCGAGCCGGTCGAGCTTCTCGTACGAGACGCCGGCGAAGGTCGGCGTGAGACGCGCGATCTCGTCCATGATCTCGGACGGATGGCTGTAGCTCATCGGATAGCCGAGCGCGTTCGAGAGCATGCAGGTGATCTGCCAGTCCTGATACCCGGCGAGCGGCTCGACGATCTTGCGCACGCGCGAGATCCGCCGCTCGGCGTTGACGAACGTGCCGTCCTTCTCGATGAACGAGGAGCCCGGCAGGAACACGTGCGCGAACGCCGCCGTCTCGTTCAGGAACAGGTCCTGGATGACCACGCATTCCATCGCCTCCATGGCGGCAGTGACGTGATGCGTGTTGGGATCGGACTGCACGAAATCCTCGCCCTGGATGTACATCCCCTTGAAGCTGCCATCGAGCGCCGCTTCGAACATGTTCGTGATGCGCAGGCCCGGCTCGGGTTCGAGTGACACGCCCCACGCTTCCTCGAAGCTCTTGCGCACGAGCGCGTCGGACACGTGCCGATAGCCGCTGAACTCGTGCGGGAACGAGCCCATGTCGCACGAGCCCTGCACGTTGTTCTGGCCGCGCAGCGGGTTGATGCCGACGCCTTCGCGGCCGACGTTACCCGTCGCCATCGCAAGGTTCGCGATGCCCATGACCATCGTCGTGCCCTGGCTGTGCTCGGTGACGCCGAGGCCGTAGTAGATGGCCGAGTTGCCCGGCTTCGCGTACAGGCGCGCCGCACCGCGCACCAGCTCCGCGTCGACGCCCGTGATCGGCTCGACGGCTTCCGGAGAATTGCGCTCCTCGGCGACGAACTTCTTCCACTTCTCGTAGGAGTCGCGCTCGCACCGGTCGGCGATGTACTGATCGTTCGTGAGCCCTTCCGTCACGATGACGTGCGCCATCGCATTGATGATGGCGACGTTCGTGCCGGGCCGCAGGCGCAGGTGGTAGTCCGCCTTGACGTGCGGCGACTGCACGATGCCCGTCGCGCGCGGATCGACCACGATGAGCTTCGCACCCTGGCGCAGGCGGCGCTTGATCTGCGAGCCGAACACCGGGTGCGCCTCGGTCGGATTCGCGCCGATGATCATGATCACGTCCGACTTCATGACGGACTGGAATTCCTGCGTGCCCGCCGATTCGCCGATCGTGTTCTTGAGCCCGAAGCCCGTCGGCGAGTGGCACACGCGCGCGCACGTGTCGACGTTGTTGTTGCCGAACGCCGCGCGAATCAGCTTCTGCACGAGGAACGTCTCTTCGTTCGTGCAACGCGACGAGGTGATGCCCCCGATCGAGTACTTGCCGTACTTCGCCTGGATGCGCTTGAACTCGCTGGCCGCGTAGTTGATCGCCTCCTCCCACGTGACCTCCTGCCACGGGTCGGTGATCTTCTTGCGCAACATGGGCTTCGTCACACGATCGGAGTGGGTCGTGTAGCCGTAGGCAAAGCGCCCCTTGATGCACGCGTGGCCCTTGTTCGCGTGGCCGTGGCGGTTCGGCGCCATGCGGATGATTTCCGCCGTCGCACCTTCGCCCTTCGATTCCGCCTTGAAGCTGCAGCCGACGCCGCAGTAGCCGCACGTCGTGGTCGTGACGCGCTCCGGCTGACCCATGACGGCGACGGGCTTCTCGATGAGCGCGCCCGTCGGGCACGACTCGACGCACGCGCCGCAGGAGACGCACTCGGAATCCATGAACGGCTCGTTCTGGCTCGCGGCCACCTTCGAATCGAAGCCGCGTCCGTCGATCGTCAGCGCGAAGGTGCCCTGCACTTCATCGCATGCGCGCACGCAGCGCGAGCAGACGATGCAGAGCTCGGGATTGAACCCGAAGTACGGATTGCTGGTGTCGTGCCGGATATCGTCCGCATGCTGGGGCCAGTGTGTCTTGCCCTTGGCATACGAGGTCTCCTTGATGCCGACCTCGGCCGCCATGGTCTGCAGCTCGCAGTGATTGTCGGCGGGACACGTCTCGCACTCGAGCGGATGGTCCGAGATGTAGAGGTCGAGCACGCCGCGGCGGAGCGCAGTGAGCTTCTCCGACTGCGTGCGGATCTTCATGCCCGGCGCGACGGTGGTCGTGCACGAGGCCGGATAGCCTTTGCGTCCCTCGATCTCGACCAGGCAGAGGCGGCACGAGCCGAACGCCTTCAGCGTGTCCGTGGCGCAGAGCTTGGGTACGTTGGTACCGGCCAGCGCGGCGGCGCGCATGACCGATGTGCCCTCGGGCACCGTGACCGGGATGCCGTCGATCTCCACCGTGACCTGCGCGGTCTTGCCGTCGGTGTCGACGGCGGGGGTTCCGAGATCTCTGTAATCGATCGCAAACATGGGCGTCTCCGCTGGATCCGGGCGGCGGGCTCAGCAGCCGCAGAAGTGCCGAGGATTCACTTGTCGCATGACAACTATACCCTCCGCTCGTCGTGGCCGAGACCGCGGGCGCGGTTCCGGAAATCTTCCGAAAAATGTTTGAGCGCGCTCGTGACGGGGAACGGCGTCATGCCGCCCAGTCCGCAAAGCGAACCCTGCAGCATGGTTTCGCAGAGGTCCTCGAGCAGGCGCACATTTCGTTCCGTATCGATGCCCTGGATGATCCGATCCACGACCTCGACTCCGCGGGTCGAGCCGATCCGGCACGGCGTGCACTTCCCGCACGACTCCACTGCGCAGAACTCCATCGCGTAGCGGGCCATTTTGGCCATGTCGACGGTGTCGTCGAAGGCCACGATCCCGCCGTGACCGAGCAACGCGCCGATGGCGGAGAGGGCTTCGTAGTCCACCACCACGTCGAACTGGCTCGCCGGGATGTACGCCCCGAGCGGCCCGCCGACCTGCACCGCTCGCAGCGGCCGGCCCGTCGCCGAGCCCCCGCCGTAGTCGTACAGCAGCTCTTTGAGCGTGAGGCCAAATGCCCTTTCGACCAGGCCTCCCCGCTTGATGTTTCCCGCGAGCTGAATGGGCAGCGTCCCGCGCGATTTGCCGGTGCCGAAGTCGCGATAGAACGCCGCACCCTTCGCGAGAATCACCGGCACGCTCGCGAGCGTGATCACGTTGTTCACGATGGTCGGCTGGCCGAAGAGGCCCTTGATCGCGGGCAACGGCGGACGCACGCGCACCTCGCCGCGCTTACCCTCGAGGCTCTCGAGCATCGAGGTCTCTTCGCCGCAGATATAGGCGCCCGCGCCGAGCCGCACTTCGAGATCGAAGCGGCGGCCGCTGCCCATCACGTCCGCGCCGAGATAGCGCGCCTGATACGCGGCCGCGATCGCCTCGTTCAGCACCTTGTAGGCGTGCGGATATTCGCAGCGCAGATAGATGTAGCCCTGGGTCGCGCCGACGGCCAGGCCCGCGATGGTCATGCCCTCGATGAGCATGAGCGGATCGCCTTCCATGAGCATGCGGTCCGCGAACGTACCGGAGTCACCCTCGTCCGCATTGCACGTCACGTACTTCTGCGCGGCCTTCTGATCGAGCACCGTCTTCCACTTGATGCCCGTCGGAAACGCGGCGCCGCCGCGCCCGCGCAGACCCGAGTCGGACACCGCCTGCACGACCTCGGCCTGCGACATCTTGAGCGACTGCTTCAGGCCCTGGTAGCCGCCGTGCGCGACGTAGTCGGCCACGCTCACCGGATCGGTGATGCCGACGCGCTCGAACGTCAGCCGCTGCTGGCTCTTCAGAAACGGCAGCTCGCTCGTGACGCCGTGACCGAGCGGATGCTTGCCGCCCGTGTGAAAGCCGGCGTCGAAGAGCCCCGGGACATCGCTCGCCTGCACGGGCCCGTACGCGACGCGGCCGCCCGCAGTGGCGACCTCGACCAGCGGCTCGAGCCAGTACATGCCGCGCGAGCCGTTGCGGATGACACGCACATCGAGGTTGCGGGCCTTCGCCTCTTTCGCGATGGCCTGCGCCGTGGCTTCCGCGCCGAGCGAGAGCGCGCCGGAATCGCGGGGAACGTAGATGTCGATACTCATGACTTGCGCCGCCACTGCGCGAGGAGATCATCGAACCGCTCGGGCGTCACGCGCCCGCAGATCTCCTCGTCTTTCATGACCGCCGGCGAGCACGCGCAATTGCCGAGACAGTAGACCGGCTCGAGCGTGAATTCGCCGTCGGCGGTCGTCTGGTGGAAATCGACGCCGAGCCGCTGCTTGATGTGCGCCGTGAGCGCCTCGGCGCCCATGGCCTGACAGGACTCGGCCTGGCACACCCGGACGATCTGCCGCCCCGGGGCCGCATGGCGGAAGTAGTGATAGAACGTGACGACGCCGTGGACTTCGGCGCGCGAGAGGTTCAGCTCCTCCGCGAGCACGGGCACGGCCGCCGCGGGAATGAACCCGAGCTCCGCCTGAACGCCGTGGAGGATTTCGATGAGTGCGCCGGGACGAGATCGGTTGGCCGCTACGACGCGGAGTACGGCTTCCCGCTGTGCTGGGGCAAGGGGCTGTTGCATTTGGGTCGGGAACGTTAGGGCGCGGCCCGTTGGGGTGCAATCAGATTTCCGGATTGAAGCTATTCGCGTGGACTATACGTCGGAACTCCCGGTTCCCGAAGGTAATTTGCCCGGCCGCGCGCCGTCCCAGGGAAGGGACACCCCGCTCCGTCACCGCTACACTTGCGCCCCAAAATGCAGCTCAACCGCTTCGATCTGAACCTGCTGATCGCGCTCGACGCGCTGATTCACGAGAAAAACGTGACGCGCGCCGCGGAACGCGTGTTCGTGTCCCAACCGGCCATGAGCGCGGCCCTGCAGAAGCTGCGGGAATATTTCAACGACCCGTTGCTCGTGCGCGTCGGCCGCGACATGGAGCTGACCCCCAAAGGGCTGTCGCTCGTCGAGCCGGTTCGGGAGGCCCTGCTGCGCATCCAGATCACGCTCGGTACGCAGCCGACGTTCGACCCGGCCAAGGTCCAACGCAGCTTCACCGTGATCTGCTCCGCGGACGCCCACTTGCGGGTGATGCCGGTTGCGCTCCGCCGCGTGGTGCGCGAGGCGCCGGGCGTTCAGTGCCACATCGAGCAGTTTTCCGAGACGACGCTGTCGCGGCTCGAATACGGCGACGCCGATCTCTACATCGGCATGAACATGCTGTCGGTGTTCGGGGCGCGGCAGTTCCCCGACACGATGCGCGTGGTGGACGTGCGGCCGGTCGAGTGGGTCGTCGTCACCTGCCCGGACCATCCGCAAGTGCAGGAGGAGCTGACGGAAGAGCAGTTCCATACCCTGCCGCAGCTCGTCGGCTGGCCGAACAGCCACAGCGTGCCGCTCGAGGAATTCACGCGGCGCATGTTCAACTCGACCGACATCAACGTGCGCGCGACGGCGCAGAGCCTCGTGGAGATTCCGTTCCTGATCCAAGGCACCGAGATGATCTCGACGGTGCCGAAGCGGGTCGCGAGCACGCTCGGCACCTTCGCCCACCTGAAGATGTACCCCGTGCCGGTCCGCATGCCCGAAACGCGCGAGGTCCTGGTCTGGCACAAGCGCAACGAGCCGGATCCCGGCCACGCCTGGATCCGCGAGCTGATCCTCGAGGTGGCCCGCGAACCCTAGCCCGCAGCTCGGCTAGCTGTTCAGGATGCGCGCGTGATGGCGCAGGTGGTCGTCCATGAAGGTCGAGATGAAGTAGTACCCGTGGTCGTACCCGGGTTGCCGCCGTAACGTCAGCGGATAACCCACATCGTGAGCGGCGGCCTCCAGCAGGTGCGGATGCAGCTGCTGCTCCAGGAACTGATCCGCCAAGCCCTGATCGACGAGGATCGGCGGGCGCCGCGCGGCATCCTTCACTTTCGACAGCAGCACGGTCGCGTCGTACTCGTCCCACGTCTTCTGATCGGGCCCGAGATAGTTCGTGAACGCCTTCTGGCCCCACGGCACCTGCTTGGGTGCCGAGATCGGCGCGAACGCAGAGATCGAGCGATAGCGCCCACCCGGATTCTTCAGACCGATGGTCAGCGCGCCGTGCCCGCCCATCGAGTGCCCGAAGATCCCGACACGCCCCGTGTCCACCGGAAAGTGCGCGTCGATGAGCGCGGGCAGCTCCTGCGTCACGTACGAATACATCCGGTAGTGCTTCGACCACGGCTCCTGCGTGGCATCGAGGTAGAAGCCGGCGCCGACGCCGAAGTCGTACGCGTCACTGTCACCGGGAAGCGGGACACCACGCGGGCTCGTGTCCATCGAGACGAGCATGAGGCCGAGCTCAGCGGCGCACCGCTGAGCACCGGCCTTGATCTGGAACGTCTCTTCCGTACACGTGAGGCCCGCGAGGTAGTACAGCACCGGCACCTTGCTGCGCTCGGCCTGCGGCGGCGTGAACACCGCAAACTTCATCGTGCAGTTGTTCACCGCCGATGTGTGCTTGTAGAAGCCGACGGTGCCGCCGAAGCACCGGTGCTTGCTCACCGTCTCGAACGGAACCGAATCGCTCATGCCTTCAACGTGCCCTTTGCTTTCGCTGTGTGCGTCGCGATGAGGTCCATGAGCTGCGGCGAGAGCGCGTCGTAGGGCTCGAGCCCGATCTCGCGCAGCCGCGCACGGACCAGCGGCATCTCATCCGGGCGCGCGCCGCCGCCTTCGATGACGGAGGACACGAACGCGGCAAACTGCGGCGGCGACCAGCCCTTCTCCTTCGAGAGCTCGACGTGCACGAAGTCGAGACCATAGAAGGGGTGATCCTTCTTCTCGATGCGCCCGTACATGTGCACGCCGCAACCGGTGCACGCGTAACGCTGGATGACCGCGGACGGATCGACGATCTTCAGCTTGTTCTCGTTCGCGGTGACCTTCACGTTGTCGCGCGAGATGACCGCGACCACCGAGAACATGGCGCCCTCCGGCTTCCAGCACTTGGTGCAGCCGCAGGCGTGATTGAAGGCGACGTCGCCCTTCAGGGCCACGTTGACCTGATTGCTGGCGCACTTGCAGACGAGCGTGCCGCCGGCGAAGTCCGTCCCGAACTTGACGCCATTGTCGATCGACGGATGAAGCGAGATAGCCATACCCAATCCCCTCTTGTTTCAAGACTCAGTAGGTGACGACCGAGCGGATCGACTCACCCTTGTGCATGAGATCGAACGCGTCGTTGATCTTCGCGAGCGGCAGCTTGTGCGTGATGAGATCGTCGATGTTGATCTTGCCGTCCATGTACCAGTCGACGATCTTCGGCACGTCGGTGCGACCGCGCGCGCCGCCGAACGCCGTGCCCTTCCAGACGCGCCCCGTCACGAGCTGGAACGGACGCGTCTTGATCTCCTGCCCGGCGCCCGCAACGCCGATGATCACCGACACCCCCCAGCCGCGATGGCAGCATTCGAGCGCCTGCCGCATGAGGTCCACATTGCCCACGCACTCGAAGCTGTAATCGGCGCCGCCGTCGGTGACCTTCACGATTTCCGCGACCAGGTCGCCGCCGACTTCCTTGGGATTGATGAAATGCGTCATGCCGAATTTCTCGGCGAGCGCCTTGCGGCGCGGATTGATGTCGACGCCGACGATCTTGTTCGCGCCGACGAGACGCGCGCCCTGGATGACGTTCAGGCCGATGCCGCCGAGGCCGAACACGACGACGTTCGCGCCCGGCTCGACTTTCGCCGTGTTGATCACCGCGCCGACGCCGGTCGTGACGCCGCAGCCGATGTAGCAGACCTTGTCGAACGGCGCGTCTTCACGAATCTTGGCGACGGCGATCTCGGGCAGCACGGTGTAGTTCGAGAACGTCGAGCAGCCCATGTAGTGATAGACGGGCTTGCCTTCGAACGAGAAGCGCGAGGTGCCGTCCGGCATCAAGCCCTTGCCTTGCGTCGCGCGAATCGCCGTGCAGAGATTCGTCTTGCGCGACAGACAGGATTTGCACTGGCGACACTCGGGCGTGTAGAGCGGAATGACGTGATCGCCCTTCTTCACCGAAGTGACGCCCGGGCCCACGTCGACCACGATACCGGCGCCCTCGTGACCGAAGATGCAGGGAAAGATGCCCTCGGGGTCTGCGCCCGAGCGCGTGAATTCGTCGGTGTGGCAAATGCCGGTCGCCTTCAGCTCGACGAGCACTTCGCCGGCCTTCGGGCCGTCGAGGTCGAGCGTCACGACTTCGAGCGGTTCACCGGCCTTCCAGGCGATGGCTGCTTGAGTTTTCATGGGTGTGCCTTCTTCTCTCTCGATATCTCTCGATTACGGATGTCTCTCGATTGCGAACCAGTGGGTGCGGCCGCGGGAGAACGTGAACACACATCGCGGGGTCAGCGATGTTGTCACTCTCATCGCGTCCGGACAACGCATCCCGCGCCGGGACGACGCATCGAAGCGTCCTTATACGGCACGAGGTGGCAGCGGTGACACCTCGAATGCGCGCGAGCGCTGCCGGAGCAGCGATTCCGACACGGATGTGTCCCGAAAGCGTGACACTTCGTACCGCATTCGGCCGTATGCTTACGTCATGGCTACACCGTACGACGCACCATTGAACCGAATCCGTTCTGCTCTCGACCATGCCAATCGCGCGAGCGGCCTGCAGCTCATCGCCCCCGTGCAGGAGTGCTTGGGTGATGTGACCGATTCCGTGCTCGCGAGCGCCGCGCGTTTCGCGCGCGAGGTGCTCTCGCCGTTGAATCCGGTCGGCGACCGCACACCGTCCCGATGGACCGCGGAAGGGGTCGTCACGCCCCCGGGATTCGCGGAGGCCTATCGCCGGTTTCGCGACGATGGCTGGGTTTCCCTCAGTGCACCGGTCGAGGACGGCGCGATGGGTTTGCCGACGCTGGTGGCTGCCGCAACCGGCGAGATGTGGGCGGGCGCCAATCTCGCGTTTGCGATGTGCGCGGAAGTGGCGGTGGGCGCGATCGAGGCGCTGCGCTGTCATGCGCCGCCGGATCTACGCGAGACCTATTTGCCGCCGCTCGTCAGCGGCGAGTGGACCGCGTCGATGGCCCTGACGGAGCCCCAAGCGGGATCGGACCTGTCGACGCTGCGCACGCGGGCCGAGCCGGATCCCTCCGGCGACGGGAGCTGGCGGCTGTTCGGCCGCAAGATCTACATCTCTTGGGGCGACCACGACTTCACGGACAACATCGTCCATCTCGTGCTTGCGCGCACTCCGGACGCACCCGAGGGATTGAAAGGAATCTCTCTGTTCCTCGTGCCGAAGCGCGTTCCCGGCGCGGACGGCGTGCTCACGCCCAACGACATCCGCGCCATCTCCCTCGAGCACAAGATGGGCATTCGGGCGAGCCCGACGTGCGCGATGGCGCTCGGCGAGCGCGACGGTGCGCGCGGCTGGCTGGTCGGCGCGCTGCACGAGGGGCTCGCATGCATGTTCACGATGATGAACACGATGCGACTCGGCGTCGGTATTCATTCACTGGGCGTTGCCGAGCGGGCGCTGCAGCTTGCGCGCGCGCACGCGCACGAGCGCTGTCAGGGGCGCACGGCCGCCGGGCCAAATCGCCCCATCGTGGAGCACGCCGATGTCCGACGCATGCTGATGCAGATGCGCGCGCTGGTGCAGGCCGCGCGCGGACTCGTCTACACGACCGCGGCGACGCTCGACGTCGCCGCGGCGGCTGCTCGCGTCGATGCATCCAGCTCTGCCGATGCATCGAACCGCACGGTTGCATCGAACTCAGCTGAGAGCCGCTCTTCACTTGCCGCTGGCAACGCTTCCAGCGGCACGGCCGATACCCGAGCAAGCCTTCTCACGCCGATCGTCAAGGCTTGGGTCTCCGACCTCGCGGTCGAAGTCGCTTCACTGGGCGTCCAGGTCCACGGCGGCACGGGCTATGTCGACGACGCCGAGATCTCGCAGATCTATCGCGACGCGCGCATCGGCCCCATCTTCGAGGGCACCAACTACATCCAGGCGCAGGACCTGCTCGCGCGCAAGGTCATCCGCGATCGCGGCGTGACGCTGAACGCACTGCTCGACGACATCGCACGCGACGCCGCGGCTCTGCCGGAAACGAGCACGCTGCGCTCACAGGTGCTGACGCATTGCTCGCGCATTCGCGAGACCGCCGCGGACCTCGCGCGCGAATCGCAGACCGATCCCGACCTCGTCGGCGCGGTCGCACATCACTTCTTGCAGTGGCTAGGCGTGGTGATCGGCGGCTGGCAATGGTGCTTGTATGCGAACGAGGATGCGGAGACCGCCGCGTTCTACGCCGCGCACATCATGCCTCGCGCCCTGATGCACGAGGCCATCGTGAGGAGCGGATCGGGCGCCATCACGAAGATGGCGCCCACGGCGATATGAGTCTCAAGTCGTCGTCGCGGACGCTCCGCGCAGCGACTCAGCCGTTCCACCCTCGCCTTCGGTCTCCGTCTGCGTGTCATCCGGCCGCAGCTTGAGAAAGCCCAGGACGACCGCGGCCAGCAGCGAGCCGAAAGCCATGAAGAGCGCCACGGAGGGCACCGGCTGACCGGCGTTGAAGAGGAACCCCGCGATGATCGGCGCGAGCACGGAGCCGCCGCGCCCGACACCGATGCCGAAGCCCGTGCCGCCGGCGCGTACGTGAGTCGGGAACGCCTGCGCGAAGATCGCGTACATGCCGACGATCGCGCCGTTCGTGAAGAACCCGGCGCAGGCGCACAGCATCGCGAGCATCTGCAAATCCGCGGGCGAGCGGCCGTAGACCGCGACCATGACGGTCGAGGCAACCATCGCCGCGATGGTGAGCGCCTTGACGCTGAAGCGCAGCGTGAGCAAGCCGAGCACTGCCCCACCCAGAGCGCCACCGACATTCGCCCACACCAGCACCTGCGCCGACGAGGACGGGTCGAAGCCAAGGGAATTGACGATGTTCGGCGTCCACTTGAGCACGAAATAAAACGTCGTGATGTGGAAGAAATACGCGGCTGCGGTCAGTAGCGTCGTGGCGATGAGGCCCGGCGCGAACAGGTCCGCTGCCGAACGCTTCCGCACCTCGTGCGAAATGGCCGGCAGGGACGAGACGGCGGCGTGCCCCATGCGCTTGAGGATGCGGTTGATCTTCTCCAGCGCGCCTTCGGGCTGTTTACGCGTCAGCCAGTAGATCGATTCGGGGATGAACGCCAGCACGAGCGGAATGAAGGCCGCCGTGCACGCAGCGCCGAAGTAGAACACCGACCGCCAGTTGTGGTCCTTCAGCAGGTCCGCCACCACCATGCCGCCGAGCACGGCTCCAATGGGATAGCCGATCGCCATGATCGACACGCACAGCGCGCGGCTTTTGTGATTCGCGAACTCCGCGGCCACCGCGTTGATCGCGGCGAGCAGCCCGCCGATTCCAAGCCCCGTGATGATGCGCCAGGCGCACAAGACGACGATGCTGTTCACGGTGGTGACCATGAACATCCCCGCGGCCATCAGCACGAGGCAACCCAGCATCAGAGGCCGCCGCCCGATCTTGTCGGCGAGCGGCCCGAGCAGGAGCGAGCCCGCGGACATGCCGATGAGCTCCATCGAGAGCACGAAGCCGAGCTGCGCTTTGTTGAGCCCGTACTCGGCGAGAATTCCTGGGCCGGCGAAACTGATGGACAGCACGTCGAACCCATCGAGCCCGTTCAATCCGATGGTGATGGCCACTGCGATGATCTGCAGCGTGCTCATCGGAGCGCTGGACAGTGTTGCGCGCGGATCGGTGTTCACAAGCGTCGGCCCCCTCGTGTCCCCAACGAAATGGTCAAAGTGGCGGGAGGTTAGCATCTCCCCGGCGCGGCCTGCCTCCCGACGTCACCTCGCGGCCACGTCCGGGACCGCGGCGGGCGTCCGCCCGGCGACACGCTGCGCGAGCCACCCTTTGCGAGCGCATCGGCCGGCTGCCCTCAGGCGATATGAGTGAGCTTCGCGAGCAGGCCGATGAGCTGGGCGCGCCCCGCGGGCCCGAGCGGCTCGACGAGACGCGCCTCGTGGCGGGCCTGCGCTGCGCGCGCCCGCCGCAGCAGCGCCTTGCCCGCAGGCGTCAGATACAGCGCATAGGAGCGTCGATCGCCCGCAGCGCGGCGCTCGGCGAGGCCGCGCCGTTCGAACTCGTTCAGCACCGCGACGAAGTTCGTCTTCTGGATGCCGAGCGCCGCACTCACCTCCGACTGGCGCAGCCCCGGGTTGGTATCGATCACCGTCAACACCCCGAACTGCCCGGGGCTCAGGTTCAAGTGGGCGAGCTCGGCGATGAAGTCCGCGTACGCGAGCATCTGCGCCCGGCGCAGCAGATAGCCGAGGTAGCCATGCATCTTGCCCATGTCCACCTGCCGACCCGCGTCCGCGGGCCGCATCGCCGCGAATGCCGCGTCGGTGTCGGCGCGCGAACGGCGCCGGCTCGAAACGCGGCGCCGCGGCGTGCCGTTACGTGCGTCGCCCTTGGCTCCGCCCGAACTGCGGTTCGCTCCGCCCGAACTGCGGCTGGCTCCGCCCGAACTGCGGCTGGCTCCGCCCGAATTGCGGCGCGGCTCACGCATGGCGGAAGCGCTCGAAGAGCTCCGGCGGCAGCGGTTTCGCGCGGATGCCGCCCGGCCGGTCCGGATCGTGCCCGGCCCACACGCGCGTCTCGAAGCCCTCGACGGCGAGCGCATCGTCTTTCATGAGCCGGTGATGCACCTTGAAGCTCGAGCGTCCCCACTCGGGAATGCTCGTGTGAATGCACACGTCGTCGCCGAACTTCGATGGGATGCGGAAATTCGCGCGCGCCTCGACGAGCGGGATGCCGGCGATGTCGAACGCCGCGAGCAGCTCGGGCTTGCGATACCCCACGGCCTCGAAGAGCCCGGCGGTGCACTGATCGAAGTACTCGAAATACCGCGGGAAATAGACGATGCCGGCCGGATCGCAGTCGCCCCACTCGATGCGTACGGTGCGCGTCACGGTGAACATGAGTCAGGCCCGTTCGATGAGCATGGCAATGCCTTGCCCGCCGCCGATGCACGCCGAGGCGATGCCGTAGCGCAGCCCGGAACGCTGGAGCTCGCGCGCGAGCGTCACGACCAGCCGGACACCTGTTGCGCCGAGCGGATGGCCGAGCGCGATGGCGCCGCCATTCACATTGAGCTTCGCCTGATCGATGCCGAGCTCGCGCGCGCACGCGAGCACCTGCGCGCCGAAGGCTTCGTTGATCTCGATGCGATCGATCGCGGCGAGATCGAGCTCGGTGGCCGCGAGCAGCTCGCGGATCGCCGCGACCGGTCCGATGCCCATCACGTCCGCCGGCACGCCGACCGCGACGCAAGCCACGATGCGCGCGAGCGGCGCGAGCCCGTGTCGCTTGACGTATTCACCGGAGCCGACGAGCGCCGCCGCCGCGCCATCCACGATGCCGGAGCTGTTGCCGCCCGTCTGCACACCTCCGAACGCCGGCCGGATGCGCGCCAGGGTTTCGACGGACGTAGGTCGTACGTGCGTATCCGCGTCCACCGTACGCGCTCTGCCGCTGAGCTCGAGACGGCGCGGGCGCAGGCCCGGCGCCTCGAACGTCTCGTTCTCGACGGCTGCAATCTCGCCCGCGAAGAAGCCGTTCGCCTGGGCGGCGAGCGCGCGCTCGAAGCTCCGCGCCGCGTAGGCATCCACTTCAGGCCGGCGGATGTCGTAGCGTCGGGCGAGGTTCTCGGCCGTTCCGCCCATCGTGGTGTCGACCGAGGGATCGAGCAGCGCCTCCCAGAGGAAGTCCTTGAACTCCACCGGTTTGCCCAGGCGGAAGCCCGAGCGATGCGTGTAGGCCGCGATCGGATTACGGCTCATGGACTCGGCGCCGGCACAGAGTGCGAGCGAGGCGCGGCCGAGCAGCAGGGTATCCGCCGCCTGCCCGATAATCTCGATACCGGAGCCGCACACGCGCTGCACGAGATGCGCAGGCACCTCGGTGGGCACGCCGGCGTAAACGCCGATGTGTCGGGGTAGCAGGTAGGCGTCGTAGCTGGTCTGCGCCATCGACGAGGCGATTACCGTACCGACATCGCCCGGCGCGATGCCGGCGCGGGTGAGCACCGCGCGCGCCGCTTTGATGCCGAGATCGATCGGCGAGACGAGCGCGAACGCCTGCATGTAATCGATGAACGGCGTGCGCACACCGGCGATGAGCCAGGCATCCGGCCATCGAGAAACGAGCGCGCGGGATGCAGCCGTGCGCGGCATCAGGTCATGCCTCTGGATCGGTCCGGCGTGTGTGGGTGGCGCGCCACATGCCTTGCCTCTGCCGACACCACAGTTATAGAGTATAACGATACGACACAACGCGTGAAGCCACTGAACTTTCTGTGGCGAACACGACACGAGTGGGTGTCCTCGAGGGTCTGGAGGGGAAGCGAATGGCTCACCTTGAGACGTTTTCGACGAGCGGACTCGAGCCCCGCCGCAAGATCGAATATTGGAACGACTCGGTCTGCGCGAGCTTCACGCCCATGTATTCCGAGCCGGTGGACGTGCGCGCGTTCATGGGCAGCATCGAACGCACGAGCGTCGGCGATCTGATCGTTGCCGAGGTGTACTCCGACGCGCAGGCGGTGCTGCACAGCCGCTCGCACGTCGCGCGCACGAAGCGTCCCATCTTCTTCCTGCACGTGCAGCTCGAAGGCGAGAGCCTGAACCGGCAGGACGGCCGCGAAGCGCGCCTCGGGCCGGGCGACTTCACGCTCTGCGACACGACGCGCCCGTACGAGATTCACTTCGACGCGCCGAACCGCATGTTCGTGCTGGGTATCCCCGAAGCGCTCCTGCGCCGCCATCTCGCCTGCCCGGAGAGCGTCGTCGCCATCCCGATGTCCGGCGCGCAGGGCATGAGCGGCTTGCTCTCGAGCTTTCTCCGCGGCTTCTGGCGGCAGTGCCGCGACAATCTCGATCCGCTGGTCGTGCCGCGCGTCAGCAGCGCGATTCTCGATCTCGTCGCGAGCGCATACACGGTGCTGCCGCAGTCGCAGTCCGATCGCTCCTCGCTCGCGACCGCGCATCGCATTCGCATCATGAACTACATCGAGGCGCATCTCGGCGACCCGGACCTCACACCGATGCGCGTGGCGCAAGCGTGCAAGATGACCCCGCGCTACCTGCACCACTTGTTCTCGGGCGAATCGGAAACGGTGGCGCGCTACATCTTGCGGCGCCGGCTCGAGGAATGCTCGCGCGCGCTCACCGTACCCTCGCAGCGCGGGCGCACGGTGACCGCGATCGCGTTCGACTACGGCTTCAACAGCCCGACGCATTTCGGGCGCGTCTTTCGGGCGCGCTATGGGGTCACGCCGCGTGAATACCGGCGCCGGATGAGCGCCGCCGATACGTAAGCGCGCGCATGCGCGCCGCGCCAACCTGCGCGGCGCGACCCGCGCATCCGCTCAGGACTCGGTGATGAACTTCGTTACGAGACAGGCCTCGAGTCCTTCGATGCCTTCCTCCGAGCCATGCCCGCTCTCCTTGACGCCGCCGAACGGCGATTCGGGCACGGAGATCTGATAGCTGTTGATGCCGATCATGCCCGCTTCGATCTGCTCGCCGACGAGGTTCACGGTCTTCGCCGAGCGCGTGAACGCGTACGCCGCGAGGCCGTACGGCAAGCGGTTCGCTTGCGCGATCGCCTCCTCGAATTTCGCGAACGGATTGATGATCGCGACGGGACCGAACGGCTCCTCGTTCATGATGCGCGCCTCGTTCGAGACGTCGGACAGAACCGTCGGCGCGTAGTAGAAGCCGCCCGGCTTGCCCTCCACCTTCAGCGGCGCGCCACCGGCGTTCACCTTCCCGCCTTTGTCGCGCGCGTCGCCGATGAACATCTCCATCGCGCTGATCCGGCGCGGGTTGGCCATGGGCCCCATCTGGCTCGAAGGCTCGAGACCGTCGCCCACGCGCCAGCTCTTCGCGCGCGCCGCGAAGCCCTCGACGAAACGCTTGTAGATGCTCTCGTGCACGTAGTACCGCGTGGGCGACACGCACACCTGACCGGCATTGCGAAACTTCGCCATGACGGAGAGATCGAGCACCTGATCCACGTCCACGTCGTCGAACACGAGCACCGGCCCGTGTCCGCCGAGCTCCATCGTGGTGCGCTTCATGCCCTCGGCCGCGAGCTTCATGAGCTGCTTGCCGACGGGCACCGAGCCCGTGAACGAGATCGCGCGGATGACCGGCGAGCTGATGAGATGCGTCGAGACGAACGCCGGCACGCCGAACACGACGGACAGCACGCCTTTTGGCAATCCCGCATCCTCGAGCGCACGCGCCACTTCGAGCGCCGAGCCCGGCGTCTCCTCGGCCGGCTTCACGATGACCGAACAGCCGGCGCCGAGCGCCGAGCCGATCTTGCGAGCCGGATTACCGATCGGGAAATTCCAGGGCGCGAAGCCCGCGACCGGGCCGACGGGCTCTTTCACCACCGTCATGCGCACGCCCGAGGCACGCTGCGGCAGCACGCGACCGTACGCACGGCGCCCTTCTTCCGCGTACCAGTGGAAGATCTCGGCGGCGAGCGAAACTTCCCATTTGGCTTCGCCGAGCGTCTTGCCCTCTTCGAGCGTCGCGATGCGCGCGATGCGCTCGGCGCGCTCGAGCAGCAGGTCGGCGGCCTTGTGCAGGATCTTGCCGCGCTCGTGCGGCGGCACCGCGCGCCACTTCGGAAAGCTCTCCTGCGCGGCGGCGAGCGCGCGATCGAGGTCTTCCGTGCTCGCATGCGGCAGCTCGCCGAGGGTCGCGCCCGTCGCCGGGCTCACCACCGGCTGGCTCTTGCGCGAGCCCTTCGCGACCCACTCGCCTGCGATGAACAACTTCAGATCGGCGTACGGCTCGCTCGCGGTGCGCGCGGCCTGATTCGATACGGCTTGGCTGGTTGACACGGAATTCTCCTGCGGACTCTTCACTCGGTCTGCTCACAGACCGGCACGACAAACTCGGCCTGGACGGTGCCCCAGGTCGCTCGCGGGGATGGCGATTCTACCCGGCGGCGGCCCGCGCCTGCCGCGCGAGCGCATCGAAATCGTCTTCAGGGGTCAGGTAGCGGCCGCTGAGCACATCGTAGCGACCGGAGGCGAGGTCCAGGCACATGCGCGCGCAACGGGCGAGGCCGAGCGCCGGATCGTGATTGGCCTTGATCTGCTTCAGAACCTCGATCATGCCGGGCAGATAGCGCTGCGCGTCCGGATCGCTGATCGTGGCCTCGGCCATGTCCGTGTAGACGGTACCCGGCTCGATGGCGAACGCGCTGATGCCGTGCGGCTTCACTTCCGCGGCCACCTGCTCCGTGAGGCGGATCTCGGTTGCTTTACCAACGCAGTACGCGGAGAGATTCGGCTCGACGCGCGTGCCGCCAAGGCTCGCGACGTTGATGATGCGACCGGCGCCGCGCTTGATCATCTCGGGCAGCACGGCGCTCATGTAGAGAAACGGGCCGCGCACGTGCACGGCCTGCGCCGCCCACCACTCGTCCGGGTCGAGGGTGCCGATCGGACCGAAGGGGCCCGCCAGGCCCGCGTTGTTGACGAGAAGCGTAGTCGGACCGAAGTGGCTGTGGGCTGCGTTGACGACGCGCTCGACGTCCTTGCGATGGGTCACGTCGCCGGGCACCGCGAGCGCCTGCCCACCCGCCGCTTTGATCTCCGCGACCGTCGCGTCGATCTGATGGGTCGAGCGCGCGGTGACGGTGACGCACGCACCCTCCGCCGCGAATGCCTTCGCGATCGCCTTGCCGAAACCGCGCCCGCCGCCGGTGACGAGCGCGATCTGTCCGGCCAGCTCATTTGCCATCGCCTGCTCCTCGCCACGGCTCGCCCGTCACGGGATGGGCGTAGTGAAACGGCACGACGCCGGTCTCGGGCCACATGACGGGCTTCGGCTCCGTCACGATCTCATCGGGTCCGAGCGGGTCCTCGGGGAAGCTCTTGGCGAAGAAGGGCTCGGTGCGCACGGGCCAATGCGCCCAGCCCTGCTCGAACGTGCCCTGGAACACGCACACGTTGCCGCACACGCGAATCTTCCAGATGCCGTCGTCGTTCACGTATTCGTTCTCGTACAGCCCGCCTTCCCACCACTGCTGCGGCAGTCTGCCCGGTCCGCCGGGCCGCGTCTCGTGGCTGCCGGCTTGCATGATGTAACGAAAACGGCCCTTGGCCGTCTTGCGGTCAGGCGCCACGTCGACGATGTCTTGCAGCTGCGGATGATCGAGCAGGAAGCCCGGCACCGGGCCGTTCACGCCGCCCGTGAAGTTTTTCCGGAATCGATCGCAGTAGAGACGGCGCAGCCCCGCCTTGCCGCGGAAGACGCCGCCCATGAAGCGCACCTCGCCGTCATCCGCGAACAGCGCGACCACCTCGTCGTACAGACACTTGTCGAGGTAGTAGCCGTACGCATGCTGCAACCGCCTGATGGCGTGGATGTCCTCGAGCGCTCCCACTTGCTTCTCGAGTTGCTCGATTCTTCTCACGAGCGCGGGAATCAGGTCTGTCGGGGTCATGATGACGGCGCGTGATGAGATACTGAGAGCGGAGGATCATAACGTGCCTGAAACCAAGATTGCCCCCTCACCGAAATACAAGCGTATCGCCACCGAAGAGGCCTGGGCGCCGCCCGAGCTGATCGCGGAATTCCGCCGGCTGATCGAGAAGAAGCTCGTCGACGATCCGGCGTTCGTGAGCCTCTGGGGTTACTACGGCAGCCATCCGAGCCAGCGTGCGCAGGATCTGCTGCGCAGGATCCAGCGCATCGACGAGACGCGCATCGCCGACATGGACGCGACCGGTATCGATCTGCAGCTGCTGCTCCTCACCGCGCCCGGCGTGCAAGTCATGGACAAAGAGACCGCGGTCTCGATGGCGAAGCTCAGCAACGATCGCGTCGCGGACGCCGTGAAGAAGTGGCCGACGCGCTTTGCAGCGCTGGCGGCGGTCGCGCCGCAAGACCCGGCCGCGGCGGCGAAAGAGCTGGAGCGTGCCGTGAAGACGCTCGGCTTGAAGGGCGCGGTGATCAACTCGCACACGCGCGGCGAGTTTCTCGACGATGCGAAGTTCTGGGACATCTTCGCGGCGGCCGAGGCGCTCGATGTTCCGATTTACATCCATCCGTCCGGCCCGCCGAAGTCGATGGCGGAGCCGTTCCTCGAGCGCGGCCTCGAGGGGGCCGTGTTCGGCTTCGGCGTCGAGGTCGCGCTGCACGTCCTGCGCATCATCGTGAGCGGTGCGTTCGATCGCTTCCCGAATCTCAAGATCGTGATCGGGCACACGGGTGAAGGGCTGCCGTTCTGGCTCTACCGGCTCGACTACATGCACACGGCATCGGTGCGCTCCGGCCGTTACGAGACGCTGAAGCCGCTGAAGAAGAAGCTCAGCGACTACATCCGCGAGAACCTGTATGTCACCAACAGCGGCGTGGCGTGGGAGCCGTCCGTCAAGCTCTGCCAGCAGGTGCTCGGCGTCGATCGCGTGCTGTATGCGATGGACTATCCGTATCAGTTCGTGCCCGAAGAGGTCACGATCAACGACAACTTCGCGATGAGCGACGCGGACAAGAAGAAATTCTTCCAGACGAACGCCGAGCGGGTATTCAAGCTCTGAGCGCCCGCCGCAGCGACCGCGCAGAGCCGCGAGACACCATCTCAGTTCTGCGCGGTCGCGGCCGGCTTGCCGAGGTGCTTGTCGAAGAACGCGAGGATGCGCTCGTACGCCTCGACTCTGTGCTTCTCGTCGAGGAACCCGTGCCCCTCGCCCCACTCGGTGAACCACTCCGGCGGATTGCCCGCCTTCGTCAGCGCATCGCGCATGCGGACTGCGTGCTCGTAGGGCGCGCGCTCGTCGATCTTGCCGTGCAGGAGCAGCACCGGCACATGAATCTTGTCGGCGTTGTACACGGGTGAACGCCGCTTCAGCTCCTCGGTGTCCGTACCTAACGCCGCCTTCAGATAATTCACACCGCTCTCGACGCTCTGGATGTCGCCCTTCTCGAACATCAGCGGCAGGTCGTACACGCCGGCGAGACCCACGGCGCAGCGGAACATGTCCGGCTCACGGAAAGCCCCGGTGAGCGCCGCGTACGCGCCGTAGCTGGCTCCGTAAATGCAGATTCGCTTCGCGTCGGCGACGCCATCGCCGATTGCCCAGCGCACGCCGTCCGTGATGTCGTCCTGCATCTCGCGGCCCCAGCGTCCGAACCCCGCGCCCTCGAAGCCGCGCCCGCGTCCGCCCGAGCCGCGATAGTTCACCTGCAGCACCGCGTAGCCGCGCGAGGCGAAGAGCTGCGCCTCCCAGTCGAAATCCCACGTGTCGTAAACCCCGTGCGGTCCGCCATGGACGAGCACGATCAGCGGCAGCTTCTTTTGCGGTACGCCGTGCGGCACGGTGAGGTAGCCGCGAATCTTCAGGCCGTCGCGCGCCACGAATTCGATGGGGTCCACATCGCCCAGCTCGTCGGTCTTGATGTCCGGATAGGCGACGAGGTGCTGCAGCAGCTTGCGGTTCTTCACGTCCACGACGATGAACACCGGCGGCGTGCGCGGGGCCGAAACGACCGCGACCGCGTAGGACATGTCGTCCGTCTGGCTGGTGATCCGGACGTTGTGGCCCTTGAAGAGCGACCGCAGCCATTGATGCGCCTGAGCAAGCGGATGCTGCGGATCGGGATACCAGTACTCCGGAAGGTGATCGACGTAGACGAATCCCCACGGCCTGTTATGGGGATCGACACCGAGCGGCTCGATATCCACGTCCTTGTTCCGATACAGGAGCTCTTCCGCGCCGGTGGCGGCGGACCACTTGAACACGCCGGTGGTCGGGGCATCGCGATCGTCGATCGCGAGGAACTCGTCGGGCACGCCGGTCGGTCCGACGGGGATCAGAGTTCCACGCAACGGCGCGGTGGTCACGAGGCGCTCCCATTGATGCTTCGGTCCGAGGCGGAACACCTCGTTCGAGCCCTCGCGATCGTGCCCATACACGAGAGCGACGTTGTGTGCGCTGTCGGTGATGAAGATACCGTTACGCAGTGGCGAACCGACGACCTTGGAGAGCACTCCGGTATTCAGGTTCATGCGGTACACCGCGTTGATCTCGCCCTCCTTGCCGTACCCGTACGTCTGCATGAGCACGTCGCGATCGTTGCCAGGGATGCTGCCGATCACAGAGCCGGCGGCGTCGACGGATTCGCGCTTCGTGATGTGCGTGCCGGTCTGCATCAGGCCCGCCTGATATCCGAAGAGCAGCTCCGCGTCCTTGCCGTTGGTGTCGAGCCGGATGATCTCGCCCGTCGGCACCTTGTAGGAGTTGTAGCCGGGAAAGACACGCGCGGGCTCGATCAGCAGGCGCTTGTCGCCGGCCCACGTGAACGAGGCGATGTCGATCTCGTCGCCGAACGTCGTGTTCCCAGTGGGCTTGAGGTCCGGATAGTGCAGAATCGCGATGGCTTCGCGCCCGTCGTGGCGCCGCGTGAATGCGAGGTACTGGCCGTGCGGCGAGATCTTCAGTGACTGGAACCGTGGGAAGTTCGTGAAGCGCTCGATGGGCGGCGGGTTCGCCGCGAGCGCGAATAACGGGCAGCCGAGTGCGACGAGACCCGCGAGACCGATCCGCATCGTCGTTGTCCTTGTTCTATCCCTGACACAGCTAGTGTACTCATTTCCAGCGGGCAAGTAGATAGACGCCCAGGAGGACGAGCGCCGTCCCGAGCGCTATCCAGATCGTGAACGGCTCTCCGAGCAGCAGCACGCTTAACAGAATCGTCGACAGTGGGCCGATATTGCCCGTCTGCGCGGTCACGTTGGACCCGACGCGCTCGATTGCGAGCATCACGAGGAGCACGGGCAGAAACGTGCACGCGATCGCGTTCAGAAGTGAGAGCCAGATCACCTGCGGCGCGACGTGCAGCGCCGCGATGGGCCGCAGGAGAAAGAACTGCGCAACACAAAGGATGCTGGCCACACTCGACGAGATGCCGGTGATGCGCAGAGCACCCAGCCGCTTCACCACCTGTCCGCTATAGAGCAGATACAGCGCGTAGCTGATCGCGCTACCCAGAACGAGCAGCGACCCGAGCACCACGTGCGAGCCGCTGGTTGTCACGTCGTGCCCGAACACGACGATGATGCCGAGATAGCTCACGAGAAGCGCGATCCACTGCCGCTGGGAAACTTGCTGCTTGAACAACAGCACGCTGATGACGAGCACGAACGTCGGGTTCAAGTACAGGATCAACCGCTCGAGGCTCGCACTGATGTACTGCAGCCCCATGAAGTCCAGGAAACTGGCGAGGTAGTAGCCGCAGAACCCGAGGGCGATGAGCGTGAGCCGATCGCGGCGCGTGAGCGCGGGCTTGCCGCGGCTCGCATAGATGGACAACCCGACGAACAGCGGCAACGCGAACAGCATGCGATACATGAGCAGCGTCACCGCATCGACATCGTAGCGGTAAGCGAGCTTCACGATGATCGCCTTGCCGGAGAACGCGATCGCGCCTGCGCTCGCGAGCGCGATGCCCTGCAGGCGATTGGATTTGCCGTCAGAATTGTTCAAGGTGGGTGCCTTCATTATTCATGAAGGCATCCGGCGGGGCCAGTCGCGCGAGATCTCTCTTTCGAGCTAGTTGTGACGCGCCATCAACAACTCGACTTCCGGCGGGATCGGCGCGACGTCGATCTCGACATTGATGCAGGTCGGCTTGCGGCTCGCGAACGCAGAGGCAATCGCGGGCGCGAGCTCCTCGATGCGTGTGACGTACGTGCCCTGCGCGCCGAATGCACGCGCGACGTCGTGATAGCGCGCGTCCCCGAGGCGCGTGCCGAGCACGCGATCGCGACCCGACACGATCTCCTGAAAGTGCTGCGAGGCCGCCCAGCTCCGATTGTTCATGATCAGCACGACGATCGGCAGGCCGTGTCGCGTCATCGTGTCGAATTCGGCGATCGTGAATCCGACCGCGCCGTCACCCGCTAGGCACAGCACGGGCCGATTCCGATGCGCGACCTGCGCACCGAGCGCGAGCCCGAGCCCGAAGCCCACCGCGCCGAGGAAGCCGTGCGTGATATAGCTGCCCGGCCGCGCTTGGCGAATCGTCTCGTTGAGCCAGTGATACGACTCCGCGCCGTCGCCGACGACGATGGCGTCCTCGGGCAAATTATCCGCGATGGTCGCGACGACCTGATACGGATGAATCGGCGGCGCCGTGCGCGTGAGCCACTCGCCGAAGCGTTTGCGCCGGGCCGCTTTGGCATCCTGGATCGTCCGTTGCCAGGCCGAGAGATCCGGCCACCGCCGCTCCCCGGCCTGCGCGTTGAGGGCTCGCAGGGCCTCGCGAGTATCCGCAACGATCGGCACGGCCACATCGCGCAGGCGACCGATCTCCTTCGGGTCGATCTCGACGTGGATCAGCTGCGCCGCGCTCGGCACCAGGCGATCGCTGATGCCCATCGTGAAGAGCCCGAAGCGCACGCCTAGCGCGAGCACCACATCGGGACGCGCATCAGCCGCCGTGAGATCGGCGAGCTTGTGATACGTGCCGCCATACAGAGGGTGGCTGCTCGGCAGGAGTCCGTGGGCCTGAAAATCCGAGAACACCGGAATGCCGGTGCGTTCGACGAACGCGCGCAGCTCGGCGCCCGCATCGCTCTGCCAGGCGCCCGGTCCGATCATCACGATCGGGCGCTTCGCGGTGGCGAGCAGATCGAGCGCCTGCTCGATCGCGCGCTCGGCCGGCGCAACGGGCGAATCGAGCACGATGTTTCGCGGCACGCGCACCGCACTTTCATCGACGGCGGCGGTGAGCACGTCCGACGGCAAGTCGAGCAGCACCGGCCCCGTCGGACCGGAGGTCGCGAGCCGCACGGCCTGCGCGACGAGCCGCGGGATCTGCGTGGGCGTCGTGATCTGATGGGCCCATTTCATCACGGGGCGAGCGATCGCCACTTGATCGAGGCCGGCCTGCAGCGTGTTCGTCTCGGCATCGCGCAGAGCCGCCGAACCGCTGAGATACAGCACGGGCGTCCGATCGAGGAACGCGTTCGCCATCGACGTGACGGCGTTCGTGAAGCCCGGCCCGGCCGTCACCATGGCAACACCGAGCGTGCGGGCGGCGCGTGCGTAGCCTTCCGCGGCGTGGCCCGCAGCCGCTTCGTGGCGGGTGTCGATGATCGGCACGCCATGGGCCGCGAGCGATTGAAAGATCGTTTCCAGATGGGCGCCGTGCAGACCGAACACGTGCCGCACGTTCGCCGCCAGGAGAGTGCGGACGACCAGCTCGCCGCCTGTGACCGTTGCCATATCGAACCCCTCCGCGTGGTGCGGGCAATAGAAGAGAAATCGGCGCCGGGGTCAACGTGGCCGGGTCCGGTCGACCGCTCGGGAGCGGTGAAGCTGCGCCATTCGCCCCGCGCGGCGCGCCCTCTGACCGTCTGGGGGCCGCACCGGGACCCGGGCCTTGCCGTGCAGACGCGGGCGTTCCGGTAGTGGGCTACCATTCCCCCGCATGTCATACACCACCGGAACCGCATTTCTCGAGGCGTTGCTCGAGACGGGTGTCGAGTATGTGTTCTGCAATCTGGGCAGCGACCATACTTCGATCGTCGAGGCTTATGCCGCCGGCCGGCGCGCCGGCAAGAAGATGCCGCAGCTCATCACCGCGCCTCACGAATTCGTCGCGATGACCGCCGCTCATGGGTACGCCATGGTCACCGGGCGCGCGCAGGCGGTGGTGGTACACGTCGAGTGCGGCACGCAGTCGCTCGCCGGCGCGGTTCACAACGCTGCCAAGGGACGTGTGCCGCTGTTCGTGTTCGCGGGCGCATCACCTGCGACTCAGGATGGCGAGGCGCGCGGCTCGCGCAACGAATTCATCCAGTGGCTGCAGGATGTGTTCGATCAGCGCGGCCTCGTGCGCGGCTACATGCGCTACGACAACGAGATCCGCGTCGGTGCGAACGTGAAGCAGCTCATCGCCCGCGCCATGCAGTTCGCGCACAGCGAGCCGAAGGGACCGGTGTACATGGTGGGTCCGCGCGAGATCATGGAGCAGGAGATCGCGCCGGTGACGCTCGATCGCGCGAAATGGCCGGCCATCGCGCCGGCCGCATTGCCGCCCGGCGCGCCGGAAAACATCGCGACGCTGCTCGCCAACGCGAAGCGCCCGCTCATCGTCACCTCGTACGCGGGACGTAACCTGGCGGCCGTCGAGCAGCTCGTGCGCCTCGCGCAGCGTCTCGGCATCGGCGTGCACGAGTCCGTGCCGAATCATCTGAGCTTTCCGCACGACCATCCGCTCTATCAGGGCAGCCAGTGGAACGAGAAGCGGCAGAGCCCGCAGCTCGCCGAGGCGGACGTCATCCTCGTCGTCGACAGCGACGTGCCGTGGATTCCGCAGATCAACCGGCCGAGTCGCGATGCGCGGATCATTCACATCGACACGGATCCGCTGAAACAGCAGATGCCGCTGTGGTACATCGGCGCGGAGCAGGTCTATCGCGCCGACGTCGTCGTTGCGCTTGGGCAGATCAACAGTTATCTCGATACGGTGAAGGTCAACGAGTCGCTCGTGAACGAGCGGCGCGGCCACTACGAGCGACTGCACGCCGAGCGCGAAGAGATGCTGCGGAAGGCGGAGCAGCCGACCGGTGATGCGATCACGCCCGAGTATCTGAGCGCGTGCGTCGGGCGCGCCATCGGTCCGGACGCGATCGTGCTGAGTGAAGCCGTCACGAACTTTCACAATGTCGCCAACCACGTGAGGCGCACGAAGCCCGGCACGCTCATGGCGAGCGGCGGCGGCTCGCTGGGCTGGAACGGTGGAGCGGCGGTGGGCGTGAAGCTCGCCAAGCCGGATACGTTCGTCACCACGATGACGGGCGACGGCACGTACATGTTCTCCATCCCCGGCACCGTGCACTGGATGTCGAAGCGCTATCGAGCGCCCTTCCTGCAAGTGATCTTCAACAACAGAGGCTGGCGCGCGCCGCGGTACTCCGCGATGGGCGTGCACCCGGAAGGGCTCGCGAGCCAGGGGGACGACATCGCCGTGAGCTTCGAGCCGCCGCCGGACTACGCCGGCATCGCCGCCGCCGCGGGCGGTGCGCATGCCGAGCGGATCACGCGCGTCGACGAAGTGGAGGCCGCCATCGCGCGCGCCGTGCGAGTGGTTCGCGAAGAAGGCCGCAGTGCCGTGATCGACGCGTCGGTTTAACTTCGAGGAGCACTCTCAGCATGGACATATCGGTCAATCTGCGGCTCGAACACGTGTTCGACGTGCGTCTGGATTTTCACGAACGGCGCATCTGGGGTCCGGTGTCGGGAGGCGCGCAGCAAGGCTACGTGTCGGTGAAGACCGGGGTGATCGAAGGTCCTCGGTTGAACGGCAAAGTGGTGGACTACAGCGGCGCGGACTGGGGCACGGTGCGCACCGACGGCGTCGTCGAGCTGAATGCGCACTATCTGCTGCAGGCGGACGACGGCGCCCTCATCTATATAAGGAATCAAGGGTACGTGTACGGCACGACCCCCGCGCAAGCGGGCGCGCCGCCGCGGCCCGGCTATTTCCGCTGCACGCCGTATTTCCGCGCGCCGGAAGGCCCGCACGACTGGCTGAATCGCACCGTCATCGTGGGCGCGGGCGAGCGCAAGTCCAACCCGGATCACTCGGTGATTCGCTACTACGCGGTGCTCTGAAAACGAGGCGGGTCCACGCGCGGGAAGGCCCCCACGACTGGCTGAACCGCACCGTCATCGTCGGCGCAGGCGAGCGCAAGTCGAACCTGGATCACTCGTGATTCGCTATTACGTGGGGCCTGAAACGAGGCGGGTCCGCGCGCCGGCAGGCGACCCTCAGGCCCGGCGCGGCGGCGGCGCGCGGGGCTCGTCGATTGCGCCGCCGGCACTCGCCTCGTTCAGCAGCGTCATCGCGGCGGCATCGAGCTTCACATCGAGGAAGCCGAGAAGCTCATGCAGCTGCGCAGCGCTCGTCGCGCTGGCGATGGGTGCGGCAACGCCGCGCGCGACCAGCCAGGCCAGTGAGATTTGCGCGGGCGTCGCGCCGAGCTCCTTCGCGAGCCGATCGAGCGCGGCGAGGATGCGCAGGCCGCGCTCGTTCATCATGTCCTTGATGCGATAGCCGCGGGGGCTGCGCGCGTAGTCGCTTTCCGAACGATACTTGCCGGTCAGAAAGCCGCTCGCGAGCGCGAAGTAGGGAATCACGCCGATATTCTCGCGCTCGCAAAGTGCGGCGAGCTCGTGCTCGAATTCCGCGCGGTTGTACAGGTTGTACCAGGGCTGCAGGCTTTCGTAGCGCGGCAGCCCGTGCTGCGCGCTCACGCGCAGCGACTCCGCGAGCCGCGGCGCGCTGAAGTTGGACGCACCGATCGCGCGCACCTTGCCCGCCTTGATCAGCTCCTGGAACGCCGCGAGCGTTTCCTCGATCGGCGTGCTCGGATCGTCACGATGCGCCTGATACAGATCGATGTAGTCCGTCTTGAGCCGCCGCAGGGAGCGCTCGACCGCGCGTTGCATGTACTGACGCGAGAGCCCGCTCTCGCCCGGCACCACCTCCACTCCGAGTTTCGTCGCGATCAGCACCTTGTCGCGATTGCCGCGCGCCGCGAGCCACTTGCCGATCATCGTCTCCGACTCGCCGCCCTCGTGGCCCGGCACCCACAGCGAATACGCGTCCGCGGTGTCGATGAAGTTGAGCCCGGCCGCGACGAACGCATCGAGCACCTCGAAGGACTTGCGCTCGTCGGCGGTCCAGCCGAAGACGTTCCCGCCGAGCGCGAACGGTCCGAGGATCGTGAGGCCGGAGCGGCCGAGGGGGCAACTGGCAATCGTCATGAGAGGCTCACTTCGCGGGCAGCTTGAACACCTTTTCGGCGTTCAGGTGGAAGATCTTTTCCTTGTCGGTATCCGAGATCGGCGCATCGTTCAGCCATTGCGTCGCCTCGACCGTCTCCTGATAAGGATAGTCGACCGCCCACATGATGCGCTCCGCGCCGAGCACCTTGATGCACAGCTCGAGCGCCGGCACCCAGTTCACGCCGCTCGTCGTGATCCAGAAGTTGCGCCGGAAGTATTCGCCCGGCGTGAGCTGCAGCTTCGGCCGATCGAACGAGTAATGGCGGTGCATGTAGTCCAGCCGATAGAGCGCATACGGAATGTTCTCGCCCATGTGCCCGATCACGAGGCGCAAGTTCGGGTAGCGATCGAGCACGCCGCTCATCATCAGCTTCACGGCGTGCAGTCCGACTTCCACCGCGTAACCCCAGATCGCGTGCTCGAGCTGATACTTGCGATACGGCGCGGCCATCGCCGGCGACGGCGCGCGCGGGTGAATGTAGACCGTCGCGTCGAGGGCCGCCGCGGCTTCGAGGATCGGCCAGTACTTCTCCTCGTCGAGGTACTCGCCGTTCGTGTGCGAGTTGATCATGACGCCGTTCAGCTTCAGCGTCCGGATCGCGCGCTCCATCTCCTGCACTGCGCGGCGCGGGTCCTGCACCGGGATCGTCGCGAGGCCGGCGTAGCGCGTGGGATGGCGCCGGATGAGCTCCGCGAGTCGATCGTTGCCGATCTCCGCGATCTTCGCGGCCTTGCTCGCCTCGAACTGCTGCACGCCGGTGGAGGTCATCGCGAGCACCGCCATCGCGATGCCGGATTGATCCATGATGCGCAGCCGCTCCTCTTCCACATCGAGCAGCCGCCGCGAGATCGGGCCCTCGGTCTGCATCCGGGCGAGGAACGTATCGGGGTCGTACTCGCGGCTCGATTTCACGAGCTCGCGCAGCGCGTCGAGCTGCTCGGGTGTCGCAAACGCCTCTTCCGTGGCGATTCGGCGGAACTCTCTTTTCGGCATGCCGGCACCTTGCGAAAGTCTGCGAGCGGCAGACCTTGAGCGAAATCCCGCGACCCGTCGAGCAGGCCGGCGCGGCGGCCCACATTGCGGACGCGAGAGGCACGCGTCGCGCCGGCACACTTTCGCGCGACCTGGCGCCGCGCCCCAGCGCCGCACCTGCGCGAACGCCGCGCGCCACGTCCGCGGCGTCCTCGCATGGACCCTTTTGGCAGCACCTCGGCGCGGCACCTCGGCGCGGCATCTTCGCGCGGCAGCTTTGAACAGCTTTGCGCGGCAGCTTTGCGCGGGCGACCGGCCGGTGCGGCGGAAGGCTGCCGCAACCGGCG
>DASTRY010000056.1:0-30875 GCA_035760965.1 Steroidobacteraceae bacterium
TGACACCCAGCATCCCGACTACTTTCACAAGGTCGTGGATTGCCAGTGGGCTTGTCCGGCCCACACCGACGTTCCCGAGTACATCCGCTTGATCGCCCAGGGGCGATTCACCGATGCGTACATGGTGAATCGCCGCTCGAATGTCTTCCCCGGCATTCTCGGCCGTGTCTGCGACCGGCCCTGCGAGCCCGCGTGCCGCCGCGGCCGCGTCGAGCAGAAGCCCGTCGCGATCTGCCGCCTGAAGCGCGTGGCCGCCGACAATCGCGACGAGGACATCGCCGCGCGGCTGCCGAAGATTCCCCGCCTGAAGAACGGCAAGCGCATCGCCTGCGTCGGCGCGGGCTCCGCTTCGCTCACGGTGGCGAACGATCTGATGCCGCTCGGCTACGAAGTCACGATCTTCGAGCAGTACGGCGAGCCGGGCGGGCTCATGCGCACGAACATCCCCTCGTTCCGGCTGCCGGCATCCGTGCTGAACGAGGAGATCCAGCAGATCATCGGGATGGGCGTCGACCTGAAGCTGAACCACCCGATCAAGAGCATGAAAGCGCTGCTGGCGCAGGGATTCGACGCCGTGTTCGTGGGCTCGGGCGCGCCGAAGGGCAAGGATTTGCAGCTTCCCGGCCGGCAGGAAGCGGCTGCGAACATTCACATCGGCATCGCGTGGCTCGAGTCGGTGGCGTTCGGTCACGTCGACCGCGTCGGCGAGCGCGTGCTCATCATCGGCGTCGGCAACACGGCGATGGATTGCTGCCGCACGAGCCTGCGTCTCGGCGCGAAGAGCGTGAAGGTCATGGCGCGCAAGCCGCGCCAGTTCTTCAAAGCGTCGGCCTGGGAGCTGGAAGACGCGGAGGAGGAGAGCGTCGAGATCGTCGTCAACCGTTCGCCGAAGTCCTTCGTTGTCGCGAACGGCAAGCTGAGCGGCATGCTGTTCGACAAGATGGAGTACGACATCGACGCGACCGGACGCATCACCGCCGAGCGCGTCGTCGGCGAAGAATTCCTGCCCGCGGACGATGTGATCCTCGCGATTGGTCAGGAGAACGCGTTCCCGTGGATCGAGCGCGATGTCGGGATCGAGTTCGACAAATGGGACGTGCCGGTCGTCGATCCGAAGACCTTCCAGTCCACGCGTCCCGGCGTGTTCTTCGGCGGTGATGCCGCGTTCGGGCCGAAGAACATCATCTGGGCCGTCGAGCACGGCCACCAGGCCGCGATCTCGATCCATCGCCACTGTCAGGGCGAATCCGTGAGCGAGCGCCTGCCGCCCGGAGTGAACCTGCAGAGTCGCAAGATGGGCATGCACGAGTGGTCGTACGCGAACGACTACGCACCCGTCGAGCGGCGCTTGATGCCGCACGTCTCGCTGAAGGAGCGCTTCAAGAAGCTGAACATCGAGGTCGAGCTGGGCTTCACCGCCGAGCAGACTGCGCAGGAAGTGCAGCGCTGCTTGAACTGCGACGTGCAGACCGTGTTCGATGCGAAGCTGTGCATCGAATGCGATGCCTGCATCGATATCTGCCCGGTCGATTGCCTCACGATCACCGAGAACGGCGAGGAAGCGGATCTCCGCACGCGCTTGCGCGCGCCCGCGAAGAATCTTGCGCAGCCGCTCTATGTGTCCGCGCCGCTCAAGCAGACGGGGCGCGTCATGGTCAAGGACGAGGACCTCTGCCTGCACTGCGGCCTGTGCGCCGAGCGCTGCCCGACCGCAGCCTGGGACATGCAGAAATCCTACGTGCAGTGGCCGCACGCCGAAGACGAAGCCAGAACCCTCGAGGCGCAGCAGCCGAAGATTGCCTAGTCGCGGCCCAGCGTATTGCGCAGCGCTCGCCGCATCAGCCAGCCATCGCCAGCTCACTCACATGTCGCCTACCAAAACGCCCCGTATCAACGATTTCGCCATCAAGATCGCGACGGTGAACGGCACCGGCTCCGCGAGCGCCAACACGCTGCTCATGAAGTCCATCTTCAGGAGCGGCATCCCGGTGATGGGAAAGAACTACTTTCCGTCGAACATCCAGGGACTGCCCACCTGGTACGAGATCCGCGTGACCAAGGACGGCTACGTCGCACGCTCGGGGCAGATCGACATCATGGTCGCGATGAACGCGGAGACGTACGCACGCGACGTCAAGGAAGTCGTCCCGGGCGGCTACCTGATCTACGACTCGACGTGGCCGCGCCCCGCGCTGCTCAAGCGCGAGGACATCACCGTGCTCGGCGTGCCGCTCGCGCAGCTCTGCAACGAGAACTTCAATGGCGTGCGCACGCGCATCCTGATGAAGAACATCTGCTACGCCGGTGCGCTCGCGGCGCTGCTCGATCTGGATCTCGAGCAGATTCGCGCGCTGCTCGCCGAGACGTACGCGAAGAAGCCGCAGCTCGTCGACAGCAACATGAAGGCGATCCAGCTCGGCTATGACTACGCCAAGCAGAACTTCCAGTGTCCGCTGCCGTTGCGCGTCGAAAAGATGAACAAGACGGCCGGCCACATCATGATCGACGGCAACACGGCTGCCGCGCTCGGCTGCGTGTTCGCAGGCGCGACCGTTGCGGCGTGGTACCCGATCACGCCCTCCACGTCGCTGATGGACGCGTTCAAGGCGTTCTGCGATCGCCTGCGCGTCGATCCGGAGACGGGCCGCAAGAACTTCGCGTTCATTCAGGCCGAAGACGAGCTCGCGGCCGTCGGTATGACGATCGGCGCGATGTGGAACGGCGCGCGCGCGTTCACCGCCACGTCCGGGCCGGGGATCTCGCTGATGTCGGAGTTCGTCGGTCTCGCGTACTACGCGGAAGTGCCGGCGGTGATCTTCGACATCCAGCGCGTCGGCCCCTCCACCGGCATGCCGACGCGCACTCAGCAGTGCGACATCCTCGCGGCGGCGTACGCCTCGCACGGCGACACGCGGCACGTCTGCCTGTATCCCTCGAATCCCGAGGAGTGCTTCTACATGGCCGTGCAGGCCTTCGATCTCGCCGAGCGCCTGCAAACGCCGGTGTTCGTGATGTCCGATCTCGACATCGGCATGAACGACTGGATGTGCCGCGATCTGAAATGGGACGACAGCTACCGGCCGGATCGCGGCAAGGTGCTCTCGAAAGAAGAAGTGCTGAAGCTCGACAAGTTCTACCGCTATCTCGACAAGGACGGCGACGGCATTCCGTATCGCACCTTGCCGGGCACGCATCCGAAGGCCGCGTACTTCACGCGCGGCTCCGGTCACACGCAGTACGGCGTCTACACGGAAGACGCGGCGGACTATCAGATCGTGCTCGACCGCCTGCTGAAGAAATGGGAGACGGCGAAGAAGCTCGTGCCGCGCGCGGTGATCGACGCGACCGCCGGCAGCGACATCGGCATCGTCTCGTTCGGCAGCTGCGACGGCGCGGTTCACGAAGCCATCGACGTGCTGAAGGCGCAGGGCGTGCGCGTGAGCTACATGCGCGTGCGCGCCTTCCCGTTCAGCGAAGATGTGGAGCGCTTCCTCGACGCGCATCGGCTGCTGTTCGTCGTCGAGCAGAATCGCGACGCGCAGCTGCGCTCGCTGCTCACGCTCGAAACGAAGGTCGACAAGGCGAAGCTGCGCTCGCTACTGCACTACAACGGCCTGCCGATTTCCTCGGCGTTCATCGTCGAGGGCGTGCTGGACGAAGTCCGGCCGCGGCCGAAGGAACAGCTCACGGAGCAGCGCGCATGACGTACATCGCGAAACCCAAGATTGCCCATCCGTCGCTGCCGCGTAACGCGCTCGGCCTCACGCGCCGCGATTACGAAGGCTCTCTTTCCACGCTGTGCGCCGGATGCGGCCACGACTCGATCACGGCGGCCATCGTCGAGGCGTGCTGGGAGCTGGCGCTCGAGCCGCAGAATGTCGTGAAGCTCTCGGGCATCGGCTGCTCGTCCAAGACGACCGCGTATTTCGTGAGCGGCGGGCACGGCTTCAACTCGGTGCACGGTCGCATGCCGTCCATCGCGACGGGCGCGAACGCCGCGAACCGCGAGCTGTACTACATCGGCGTGTCCGGCGACGGCGATACGTTGTCCATCGGCCTCGGGCAGTTCTGCCACGCCATCCGGCGCAACCTGAACATGCTGTACATCATCGAGAACAACGGGGTGTACGGTCTCACGAAAGGCCAGTTCTCGGCGTCCGCCGACATCGGCAGCAAGGCGAAGAAGGGCGAGACCAATTTCCAGCCGCCGATCGATCCGGTGCTGCTCGCCATGACGCTCGGCGCCACCTTCGTCGCGCGCAGCTTCTCCGGTGACAAGGCGCAGCTCGTGCCGTTGATCGAGGCCGGCATGCGGCACAAGGGCTTCGCGCTCATCGACGTGCTGTCGCCGTGCGTCACGTTCAACGACCACGAAGGCTCGACGAAGAGCTACGCGTACACGCGCGAGCACTACGAGCCCGCGGTGCACGCGGACTTCATCCCGCTCGAGCGCGAGATCACGGCGGACTACAAGGAAGGCGAGACGCTGCCGGTGGTGATGCACGACGGCAGCCGCATCGTGCTGCGCAAGCTGGACAGCAGCTACGACCCGACGAACCGCGCCGTCGCGGCAACGCACATCCAGGAGCGCATGAAGGCGGGCGAGTACCTGACGGGGCTGCTCTACGTCGACCGCGAGGAGAAGGATTTCCACGACCTGAGCAACACGCCGGACACGGCGCTGAACAAAGTGCCGTACGAGAAGCTCTCGCCGGGCGCGAAAGGCCTGGAGAAAATTCTGGCGCGCTACCGATGAGAAAAAAGGGGCGTCGTTTGCACGACGCCCCCGGATGAGTGAACGGCGTACGACGCAGGGTCGCGGGCCGTCAGGGATTCGTTAGTTCTTCAACTCGTTGCAGGCCTATCGAAGCGAGGTGCCAGGCTCGTGCGCGCCGGCGCTTCGCTCCGGCAACCGCTTCGACATGCTGCGCCCCTAGCGAGTTACCAGCGCTTCGGGCCGCCGCCACCGCCGTCACGACGTGGGCCGCCGCCGCTGCCGCGCTCCTGCGCCTCGTTCACGCGCAGGGGGCGACCGCCCATGTCCTTGCCGTTCAAGGCCTGGATGGCGCGGGAAGCATCGGCGCGCGACATTTCCACGAAACCGAAGCCGCGCGGACGGCCGGTGTCGCGGTCGGTGATGAGGCTCACCGATTCGACTGTGCCGTGCTGCGCGAACAGATCGCGAACTTCGCTTTCGCTAGCGGAGAACGGCAGATTGCCGACATAGATCTTCGTCATAAAAGAATCAGACTCCAGAAATCGGGTACCGGCCCGGACGCTCCAGCGTCGCAAGTCACGGCCCCGCTACACACGCAAGGCAGAGGTCTGCCGGGCGATCACTTCGAGATCGTGCGGAAGGCGCCTGCCACCTGGATCGAGAACGATTCGGCTTTTCTTGGTCGGAAGCCGGCACACAGGGCCAAGCAGGCGGCAGAGAAAGGGAAAGGTCACGAACCGCGGAGGACGATACCTTAAGGTTTTAAAGCAGACAAGGCAGCGACTTGCGTGCCGGTCAACCCTCCACAAGAGAGAGCCGCCGGCGCCGGACATATGTCACGCCAGGAGCAGTGACAGCGCGACGCAGGCGGCGGCGGTGGCCAGCCCTGCGGCCACGGTCCAGAAGGAGCGCGGGAAGACGAACATGGTGGGTTGGGCTCGCTGACAACCTTGGTTTCGCGGTGCGAGCCAGCGTAGTCTCGCGGCTATTCCGGAAAAGCCGGCCAATCGCGAAATCATTGTTCGGGTGGCGGGGACAATCCCATGGACCAACTCACGTGCATGCGCACCTTCGCGCGGGTCGCGGAGCTCAGCTCGTTCACGAAAGCGGCGGATGCGCTCGAGGTCTCACGCGCGGTCGTCAGCACGCAGATCGCGGAGCTCGAACGACACCTCGGTGTGCGCCTGTTCCATCGCACGACGCGTCGCGTCGCGCTCACCGCGGACGGGGCGGAGTATTTCGATCGCACGCGTCGCATCCTGGCCGACGTGGCGGCCGCCGACGAAGCGGTGCGTTTCGCAAAGCAGCGGCCGCAAGGGCGGCTGCGCGTCGATGTGCCCGTCGCTTTCGGGCGCCATCTGTTGATGCCGGCGCTGGCGCAATTCACCGCGCGCTATCCGGATCTCTCGCTCGAAGTGCAATACAACGACCGCGTCATCGACCTCATTCAGGAGGAGGTCGACGTTGCCGTGCGCAGCAGCGCGAGCCGCGATCCGAATCTCATCGAGCGGCGCGTGTGTCGCACGCGTGTACTCACGTGCGCATCGCCCGACTACATCGCGAAGCACGGCGCGCCGGCGACGCTCGAAGAGCTGCACAAGCATCGCCTGATCGGCACGCTGTCGAGCGCGAACGGCAAGCCGAAGCCCTGGGTGTTCCAGCGCGGCTCGGTGCGCAAGCAGCTCAAGCTCCGCCACGCCGTTGCGTTCAACTCGTACGAGGCGACCGTGTCGGCGGCGCTGCGCGGCGTCGGAATCGTGCAGTCGATGGACCTGATGGTGGCCGAGGCGCTCGCGCGCGGGAAGCTGCAGATCGTGCTGCCGGACTGGTCGACGGCGGGCAAGCACATGTCGATCGTCTATCCGGCCGCACAGCGCGGCTCCCTCAAAGTGCGGGCATTTGCCGATTTCGCCGCGGGATTGCTCATGCAAATGCGCGAGCACGTGGATAGAATCCTCGCCCCGCAAACTGAGCTACACGAGAGAGGCGTCAATGGGTAAGGGTGATCCGAAGACCCGTCGCGGCAAGATCTACAAGGGGTCGTTCGGCAAGTCGCGGCCGAAGGATCCGGCGCGCAAGAAGAAGTCCGCCGCGCCCGGGAAGAAATAAGCGGCGCGATCAGCTCCACGCGACGCTTGCCGGACGCCGCTTGCGTTCGGTGACGTCGCGGATCAGCTCGAGAGCCGTCTTCTCGCTCGGCGGCAGCTCGACATTCGATGTGCCTAGCGGGGTCACGCGCTCGCCCCAGCGGATGGCGTGAGCGCCATACGTGAGTCCGCCGCCGAAACCCGGCATCAGCACCAGCGCGCCGGGCGCCAACCGTTTCTCTTCCAGCGCTTCGCACAGTGCCACCGGTACGGTCGCGGACGACATGTTTCCGTAGCGTTGCACGTTCACGAACACCCGCTCCATCGGGATGCGCAAGCGCTTGGCGACAGCTTCGATGATGCGCAGATTGGCCTGGTGCGGCACGACGAGGTCCACCTCATCGGCGCTCGCTTGCAGTTTCGCCAGCGCGCTGTCGCACGCCGTGCCCATGCCGTGCACCGCGCGCTTGAAGATTTCCTGACCTTCGAACTGCCAGCGCGTCACGCCGTAGAGCGCGCCGTGATTCGCGTAGCGCCCGCCCATGCCTTGCACCCGCAGGGTCTCGCGCGCATCCGCATAGCAGCCGAGCTTTTCGGCGAGCAGGCCTTCCCGCCGCTCGGTGGCTTCGAGCACCACCGCGGCCGCGCCGTCCCCGAACAGGACGGCGACGTTGCGATCCTTCCAATCCATGAACGGCGAGATGAGCTCGGCGCCGATCACCAACGCATTGCGCACCACGCCCGTGCGGATCATCGCGGTCGCGGTCGACAGCCCGTAAAGAAAGCTGGTGCAGGCCGTGTTGACGTCCATCGAGGCGGCGTTGTGCGCGCCGATGCGCAGCTGAATGCTCGACGCCTGGTTCGGCACCTGATCGTCGTGGCTGCACGTGCCGAAGACGATGAGCTCGATGGCGCCGCCCTCCACGCCCGCGCATGCGAGAGCGCGCATCGCGGCGACGTACGCGAGCTCCTCGATGCCGACATGCGAAATGCGGCGCTCGCGGATTCCGGTCCGCGTCGTGATCCACTCGTCCGACGTGTCGAAGAGCGTGGTGAGATCGGAATTGGAGAGCACGGCGGGCGGCAGGCACTTGCCCCAGCCGGTGATTGCCGCGTGAGTCACATCGCCCCCTTGGCCGCGATGCACTGAAAAATGGCAGGGGCGGAGAATAGCAGAAGGCTGCGCTCGCGCTTTCAGACAGCGTTCGCAGGCTTGGCAGGCACATGACGTGCTGCCGGCGGCAGCGGGAGCGCGCGCGCGAGGTCGATCGATTCCCGAGTCGGAACGTCGCTCGCAGCCCGGCGTTACCCATGCGCGCGCCGGTGGTTCTTCCCGCCGACCGGGAAGCGCAACCGAAACCTAGGGAATCAGTGAGGTGATCCTATGAACCGCAGTGCCTTGTTCTTGAGTGTGACCGCGTTGCTGCTCTTGTCCGCGTGCGCGAAGCAGGAGCATGCCGCCACGGCCCCGTCGGACACGACACCGCCGGCCGACCAGTCGGCGACGCCGCCCCCGGCCGATACGACGACGATGCCTCCGGCAAACGAACCGGGCACGGCCACACCGCCGGATCAGTCGACGACACCGCCGGGCGATACGACGGCGACGCCGCCCCCGAGCGACCAGACCAGCCCTCCGCCGCAGTAAGCGCCGTCAGGCCGCTGCATGAGCAGAGGTGGTGCGGGCGGCATCCGCGAGATGCCGCCCGCCGCCTCATTCAGCGTTCTCGCACAGGAGAAGCTTGCGATCGGTAACCGAGCCGATTAGCAGGTACTTGCCATATTTCGCCGCCGCGTCAGCGTGCTCGCGCTGCGCGAGCCCTGTCGCTTCCACGATCTCCCGAGCTTTGGCCTCGGCGGGCCGGCCCAGCGTCTGGCCGTTGAAGTACGCCACCGACTTGCGCCCGAATTGCCACCAAGGCCCGCGGCTCACGACGTAGAACTGATCGGGTCCGCTCGCAACGATTGCAGTCGGATTCACCAATCGCGAGTCGTGCAGCGTCTGCACGAGCGTGAACGCGCCCGTCGCGGATTGCTCGAACACCTGCACCGCCATAATGCCGTCGCCTCGATCGAGCACGAACAGGCGCCGCGTCCCCTCGTCCGGCGCATACAAGCTCAGCGCGATGGGGCGGAAATGTTGCGGATCGCTGGACAGCGCGGCGCGCACCCGCGGCTCCTTCGCGTTCAGGTCCACCAGCATGATCGTGCCGGTCGGTTGCTTGCCCTCGGCGTTCGGTGTGCGGTCGAGATACGCGACATAGGCAATGCCGCGCGCCGAGTCGACCGCGATGTCGCCCACGCCCGCCGCTGTCGGGATCTCGCGGCACGAATTGCGCGCCATGCCGCGTGTCGCGATGCGGGGATACAGCAGCCACGCGGCGAGCGCGAGCGCCGCAAGCGCGCCGACGATCAGCCATTTCTTCCTAGTCACCTGCACACCCGAAGACCGAGGCCATCACCATAATGGAGGATGTCCAACGCAATAGGTACATGCTTTGCTTGTAAGGTTGGACTGTCCTCCATTTCCGCTTCCGGAGAGATCGTTATGACGAAGTACGTGCTTCCCGACCTGCCTTACGACTACGCCGCGCTCGAGCCGCACATTTCTGGGCGCATCATGGAGCTGCATCACGACAAGCATCACAAGGGGTATGTCGATGGCGCCAACAAAGCGCTGGAGCAGCTGGAAGAAGCACGCAGCAAGAGCGATTTCACGCGCATCGCGGCGCTCGAGAAGGCGCTGGCGTTCAACGTGTCCGGACACGTTCTGCACAGCCTGTTCTGGAACAACATGACGCCGAACGGCGGCGATCAGCCGCAGGGCGAGCTCGCCGAGGCGCTGAAGCGCGACTTCGGCAGCTTCGATGCATTCAAGAAGCAGATGACGGCCGTCGCCGCGACCAACATGGGGTCGGGGTGGGCGGCGCTCGTGTGGGACCCGCTGTCTTCGCGCCTGCTCACCGCGCAGATTCACGACCACCAGTCCGAAACGCTGATGGCGAGCGTACCGCTCATGGTGATCGATGCGTGGGAGCACGCGTGGTATCTGCAGTACCAGAACGAGAAGGCCAAGTTCTTCGACGCCATCTGGAACGTCTGGAACTGGAACGACATCGCCAAGCGCTATGCCGAGGCGCAGAAACTGAGCCTCGCGCTCGAGGCACCGCAGGCCGGCGGCACGCCGCGCCGTCCCGCCTCCGCGCCGCAGCCTTCTGCCGGTCGCGCCTGATCGTCTACCCTTGCAGGCGGCGACTCGGCGCGGACCGGGTCGCCGCCGCTCGCAGCGACACACGCCGGACCTTCGTCGCGTCCCGCGCGTTTCAGGAACACCCCGTGCTGAAGCGCGACCATGACCTCACGCTCCGACCTGGTGGAGGCGCCTGAGCGTCCCCCGCCCAACTCGACTCCGCAGCCCGCGAATGTTGCCGGGTCCGTGCGTGCGAGCCTCTTCGTTCCGGGCGTGAATTGCTGGCGGGTCGCGCGCGCCAATCGAATATCGCTCATCGTCGACGGCGAAGCGTATTTCAAGGCGTTTGCGCAGGCGGCGCTGCGCGCCGAGCGCACGATCGACATCGTCGGCTGGGATTTCCACAGCCGTACGCAGCTGCATCACTGCATTCCCGGCGTTCCCGAGCATCTCGGCGACTTCCTGAACTTCCTCGTGAAGCGCCGTCGTCAGCTCGAGGTGCGCATCCTCACCTGGGACTACCCCGTCATCTTCGCGAAGGGCCGTGAGCTCTCGCCGATATACGGGCTCGGTTGGCGTCCGAGGCGACGCGTGCGGTTGCGCTACGACGATCACTATCCGATCGGCGCTTCGCAGCACCAGAAGGTCGTCGTGATCGACGGCGCGCTCGGCTTCTGCGGCGGTCTCGATCTCACACTCAACCGCTGGGACACGCCGGAGCACGGGCCGAACGAGCCCCGGCGCATCAATGAAGGCTCGACCGACGCGTATGCGCCGTTCCATGACACCGCGATGGCAGTGGACGGCGAGGCCGCCGCGGCGCTCGCGGACCTCGTGCGCGATCGCTGGGAGCGGGCCACGGGCGAAGCGCTGAAGAAGGCTGTTGGCACGGGCGATCCCTGGCCCGAGAGCCTGCCGGTCTCGCTCACGGAGACCGACGTCGCGATCGCTCGCACGCGCGCCCCGATGGGCGACGAGGAGCCGATCGAGGAGGTGCTGCGGCTGTATCTCGACATGATCGCCGCGGCGAAGCACGCGATCTACATCGAGAACCAGTACTTCACTTCGAACGCGCTCGGCGAGGCCCTTGCCGAGCGGCTCGCCGAGCCCGACGGCCCGGAGATCATCGCCGTGTTGCGGCTCTCGACGCAGGGCTGGCTCGAAGCGCCGACGATGGGTACGCTGCGCACGCGAATGCTCAAAAAGCTGCGCGAGGCCGATCGATATGGTCGCTTCCACGCGTATTATCCGCACATTCCCGGTTTGCCCGAGGGGCAGTGCTGCGATTTGCATTCGAAGCTGTTGATCGTCGATGACGAGTATCTGCGCATCGGCTCGGCCAATTTCTCGAACCGCTCGATGGGGCTCGACACCGAGTGCGACATCGCGATCGAAGCGCGCGGCGATGCGCGCATCGCCGCCGCGATCCACGACTTTCGCAACGTGCTGCTCGGCGAGCATCTCGCCGTGCCGCCGGCGCAGGTGGAGCAGGCGCTGCAGGAAACGGGTACCGTACACAGCGCGATTGCGAAGCTCGCGAGCGAGGGGCGCTCGCTGCGCAAGTACGAGCGGCTCGATGAGGTCCCCGAAGCGCTCATCGCGGTCGCAAGCGTCGCGGACCCCGAGAAGCCCGTCTCGCTCGAGACGCTGATCGAGCAGTTCTCGCCCGAAATGACGATCCACAGCCCACGCCCCGCCTGGGTGCTGCCGACCGCGCTCCTCGCGCTTGCCGCCATTCTGGCGGTGCTCTGGCACTCGACGCCGCTCGTCCAGTGGACCAACTCCCAGCGGATCATCGACTGGGCCGCTGACTTCGCGCGCATGCCTTGGGCGCCGGTGTTGATCCTGCTCGCGTACACGCCCGCGAGCATCGTGATGTTTCCGCGGCCGCTCGTGACCTTGCTTGCCGTCGCGGCCTTTGGGGCGTGGCACGGGTTCATCTACGCGTTCTGCGGGATTATCGTCGCGGCGATGGCAACCTACGCGCTCGGCCAGCGCCTCGATCGCCAGGGCGTGCGACGCATTGCGCGCGGCAGACTCAATCGGCTCACGCAGGTGATGCGTAAGCGCGGCTTGCTGGCGATGACGGCGATTCGCCTCGTTCCGCTCGCGCCATTCGCGGTCGTGAACATGATGGCGGGGGCGATCCGCATACAGCCGATGCACTTCGTCGTCGGCACCGCGTTCGGCATTCTGCCGGGCACGCTCATCGCGACCGTGTTCGGCGATCAGTTGTTCGCAGCGCTGCGTGATCCACGGCTCGTCGACCCCTTCGCCATCGCCGCGGTCGTCGTGCTCGGTGCGTTGCTCGCCGTGTCCACGTGGTTCGTGCGGCGCTGGCTCTTCGCCGACAGTCCAGACTCCCATGGCAACCGCGGCCGACCAATCGATTGACGAGGGCCGCGCCGCGCCGACTTCGCTCGAGTACGGGCCGCTTCGCATCGCGTCCTACAACATCCATCGCTGCAAGGGCACCGATGGCAAGCGCGACGTCGAGCGCGTCGCACAGGTCATCCAGGAGCTCGAGTGCGACACCATCGGCCTGCAGGAGGTCGACAGTCGCGGCGGTCCGGGCACGGATTCGCAGCAGCTCGAATATCTCGCGGCCGCCACCGGCATGCAGGCAGTCGCGGGCACGACGATCATTCGCCACGACCGCGACTACGGCAACGCGCTCCTCACGCGGCGCAAGATTCTCGCGGTTCGCCGGCACGATCTGAGCTTTCGGCGCTTCGAGCCGCGCGGTGCGCTCGAGGTGGACATCGACGTCGCCGGTGCGATGGTCCGGGTGTTCGTGATGCACCTCGGGCTCCTGCCCTACGAGCGGCGCTATCAGATGCGCAAGGTTCTCGCACTGCTGCGCGCGATGCCGCTCGATCAGCCCGCGGTCGTGCTGGGCGACATCAACGAATGGCTGCCGATCGGTCGGCCGTTGCGCTGGCTGCACGGCTTGATGGGCAAGCCGCCGCAGCTGCGCACGTTTCCCGTGTGGGCGCCGATGTTCGCGCTCGATCGCGTGTGGGTGCGTCCGGTCGGGTCGCTGCTCGACTTCAGCGTCCATCGGACCGCGCTGTCGCGCCGCGCTTCCGACCACTATCCGGTGAAGGCCGTCGTCGCACCTGAAGCCGTGTCCTTGCGTGAGCGGCTGCGACCATGATCCCGACGCTCTGGGCCGCGTGGTATCTCATCAAGGACTCCGTGGTCGAGTGGAACAACGACCGCGCCTCGCGCAAGGGCGCGGCGCTCGCGTTCTACACGGTGTTCTCGCTGGCGCCGATCCTGATCGTCGCCATCGCCATCGCGGGTCTTTTCTTCGGGGAGGAAGCCGCGCGCGGCGAGATCTACGCGCAGATGAGCGATCTCATCGGCTCGCAGGGGGCGCAGGCCATCCAAGCGATGATCCACAACGCGAGCCGCCCCGGCGCCGGCGCGTTCGCGACCCTGGTCGGCGTCGTGACGCTCTTCATCGGCGCGACGACCGCGCTCGCCGAGCTGAAGGACGGACTCGATCAGATCTGGGAAGTCCCGCCCGAGCGCACGAGCGGGTTCTGGTACTTCGTGCGCAAGCGGCTGCTGTCCATCGGGTTGATCCTGTCGATCGGATTCCTGCTGCTCGTCTCGCTCGTGTTCAGTGCCATCGTCGCGGCGATGGCCAAGCGCTGGGGACCGGAGGATCCGACGGGGACGCTGCTGCAGACCGCAAATTTCGTGTTCGCGTTCATTCTCGTGACGCTGCTGTTCGCGATGATCTACAAGATCCTGCCGGCCACGCGCATCGCCTGGCGCGACGTGCTGATCGGGTCCGTCGTCACCGCGGCGCTGTTCAGCATCGGCAAGTTCGCGATCGGTCTGTATCTCGGCAACAGCGCGATCACGTCGAGTTACGGCGCCGCGGGTTCGGTGATCCTCGTGCTGGTCTGGGTCTACTACTCGGCGCAGATCTTTCTCCTGGGCGCCGAGTTCACGAAGGTCTACGCCCATCGCTACGGCTCGCGGCGCGGGCTGCCGACGCCGCACGCCAGCTCACCGGCGCATGAACCCGTCGCGCGGATGAAATAGACTCGCGCGCGACGCATCTGGTGTCGTCACCTAGAAGAGCCGCTATGAGCCCGCCGATCGATGCGCGAACTCGGCCCGTCGCACGAGTCGCTCCAGTCGTCGCAGCGTTCGCGCTGTCCGCAGGAACCGCGTTCGTGTGTGCCGCGGAGAGCGGCATTGCGCCGCCGCCGCGCATGCAGCCGGCGCAGGATCGGCCGCTGCAGGAGTTGCCCTATACGCCGAGTCTCGACGTGAGCGCGATGGATCGGTCCGTCGACCCGTGCGACGACCTCTACCTCTTCGCGTGCGGCGGCTGGCTACGGAACAACCCGATTCCGCCGGATCAGAACCGCTGGGACGTCTACTCGAAGCTCTCCTACAACAATCAGCGCTACCTCTGGGGCATTCTCGAGGACGCCGCCAAGTCCATCGAAAACCGCACGCCGACGCAGCAGAAGATCGGCGACTACTTCGCGGCGTGCATGGACACGGACGCGGTCGAGAAGGCGGGCATCGCGCCGCTCAAGGAGGATCTGCGGCGCATCGAGGCGCTGAAGGATCGCAAGGCGCTCGCTCCGTTGCTGGGCGATTTGCACATGCGCGTCGTCAGCTCCGGTCTCTTCTTCGGCAGCGGCGTGCAGCAGGATGCGAAGGATGCGAGCAAGCAGATCGCGTTCATCGACGCCGGCGGGCTCGGGCTGCCGGACCGCGACTACTACCTGAAGACCGATCCGAAGTCGGTGGAGACGCGCGAGCGCTACGTCGAGCACATCACCATGATGTTCAAGCTGCTCGGCGAGCCCACCCAGACGGCGAAGGCGGACGCGGCGACGGTGATGCGCATCGAGACCGCGCTCGCGAAGGCGTCGCTCTCGAAGGTCGAGCGCCGCGATCCGTACAAGATCTATCACCGCGAGACGCTCGCCTCGCTGCCGAAGATCGCGCCGGCGTTCGACTGGCCGGCGTACTTCAAGGCCGTGAGCATGAGCCCGCAACCGTGGTTCAACGTCACGGAACCTGCGTTCTTCAAAGAGCTGAGCGCGCGACTCGCGCACGAGAGCCTGCCGAATCTGAAGACGTATCTGCGATGGTCGCTGCTGGCGGCGTCCGCGCCGTACCTCTCCTCGCCGTTCGTCAACGAGAGCTTCGCGTTCAATCGCAAGTACATGCGCGGGGTCGAGCAGGATCGTCCGCGCTGGCGAAAGTGCGTGGCCTGGGTGGATCGCGATCTGGGCGATGCGCTCGGCCGCGAGTACGTCGCGCGCACGTTCCCGGCCGTCGCCAAGGAAAAGGCGATCACGATGACGCGGCAGATCGAAGAGGCGATGAAGACGCGCATCGAACAGCTCGACTGGATGACGCCGCAGACCAAGGCGCAGGCGCTCGCGAAGCTCGCGAAGGTGCGCAACAAGGTGGGCTATCCCGACCTGTGGCGCGACTACTCGACGCTCACGATCGAGCGCTCGGATTTCTTCGCGAACGTCACGCGCGCGATCCGCTTCGAGTCGCTGCGTCAGGCCGCCAAGATTGGCAAGCCGGTGGATCGCGGCGAGTGGCAGATGAGCGCGCCGACGGTGAATGCGTACTACGACCCGGCGATGAACGACGTGAACTTCCCGGCCGGCGTGCTGATGCCGCCGCTCTACGACGCGAAGCTCGACGATGCACCGAACTACGGCGATACGGGCGGCACCATCGGACACGAGCTGACGCACGCGTTCGACGACGAGGGACGGCAGTTCGACGGCGACGGCAATCTGCGCGACTGGTGGACCAAGGAAGACGCGGAGAAATTCGAGCAGCGCGCGCAGTGCATCCGCGATCAGTACTCGCAGTACACGATCGTCGACGACGTGAAGATCAACGGGGCGCTGACCTCGGGCGAGGATATCGCCGACCTCGGCGGGGAGCTGATCGCGTGGATGGCGTGGCAGGAGCAGACGAAGACGATGCGGCTCGCCGAGCGCGACGGCCTGACGCCGGCGCAGCGCTTCTTCGTCGGCTTCGCGCAGTGGGCCTGCACGAACGAGCGGCCGGAGAACATGCGCGTCAACGCCGTCGTCGATCCGCATTCACCGCCGCGGTATCGCATCAACGGCGTGGTGACGAACATGCCGGAGTTCGCGCAGGCCTTCAGCTGCCCGGCCGGCAAGAAGCTCGTGAAGCGCCCGGAAGATCTCTGCAAGGTGTGGTGAGCGAGCGCCCGAAGCGTCGATGCAACCGGCCCTTGCAGCGGATCGAGCGCCCAGTTTGCCCGGATAATAAAGAACGGCCGGCTGCGTAAGGCAGGCCGGCCGTCGGTCTTCTGCGCGGATCGGGCGCGCGACTACAGGATGTAGCGACTCAGGTCCTCGTCCTTGACCAGGTTGCCGAGGTGATCGTCGACGTACTTGGCGTCGATGGTCACGGTCCCGCCCTTTTGCTCGGTCGCTTCGTACGACACCTCCTCCAGCAAGCGCTCCATCACCGTGTGCAGGCGGCGGGCGCCGATGTTCTCCGTGCGCTCGTTGACCTGATATGCGATCTCGGCGATGCGCTGCACGCCACTCGGGTCGAACTTCACGTCGACGCCCTCGGTGGCCATCAGCGCCCGGTACTGCGTCGTCAGCGAGGCGTCGGGCTCCGTCAGGATGCGTACGAAATCGTTCACCTTCAATGAATCGAGCTCGACGCGAATCGGCAGGCGTCCCTGCAGCTCCGGGATCAAGTCGGACGGCTTCGAGAGACTGAACGCGCCCGACGCGATGAACAGCACATGGTCCGTCTTCACCGGTCCGTACTTCGTCGAGACCGTGGAGCCTTCGACGAGCGGCAGCAGGTCGCGCTGCACGCCTTCGCGCGAGACGTCCGCACCGAGCGTCTCCTGCCGGCGCGTGACCTTGTCGATCTCGTCGATGAACACGATGCCGTTCTGCTCCGCGTTCTGCAGCGCTTTGGCCTTCAGCTCGTCCTCGTTGATGAGCTTCGCCGCTTCCTCGTCGATCAGGAGCTTGCTGGCTTCTTTGACCTTCAGCTTGCGTGTGCGCGTCTTCTGCCCGCCGAGATTGGCGAACATCGACTGCAGCTGCTGCTGCATCTCTTCCATTCCGGGAGGCGCCATGATCTCGACGCCCATCGGCAGCGCGCGCAGCTCGACCTCGATCTCGCGCTCGTCGAGCTGACCTTCGCGCAGCATCTTGCGCATCTTCTGCCGCGTCTCGCCGTCGCGCGGCGTCAGCGGCTCGTCGGTCGAGAAGCCCATGCGCCGCGGCTGCGGCAGCAACGCGTCGAGCACGCGCTCCTCGGCCGCGTCGGCCGCGCGCACGCGCACCTTCTCCATCTCCTGCTCGCGCGTCATCTTGACCGAGATGTCGACCAGCTCCTTGACGATGGAGTCGACGTCGCGCCCGACGTAGCCGACCTCGGTGAACTTGGTCGCTTCCACCTTCACGAACGGCGCGTTCGCGAGCTTCGCGAGACGCCGCGCGATCTCGGTCTTGCCGACGCCGGTCGGCCCGATCATGAGGATGTTCTTCGGCGTGATTTCCTGCCGCAGAGGCTCATCGACCTGCATGCGCCGCCAGCGATTGCGCAGCGCGATGGCGACGGCGCGCTTGGCGGCCTGCTGGCCGATGATGTGCTTGTCGAGCTCTTGAACGATTTCGCGAGGAGTCAGTGCCGGTGTCATTTACTTGAGCTCATCGATGACGAGATTGCGATTGGTGTAGATGCAGATGTCCGCGGCGATGTTCAGCGACTTCTCGACGATGCTGCCGGCGTCGAGGTCCGAGTTCTCGAGCAGCGCGCGTGCCGCGGCGAGTGCGAACGAGCCGCCCGAGCCGATGGCCCCGACCGCGTACTCCGGCTCGATGACATCGCCGTTGCCCGAGATGACGAACAGCTTGTCGGGATCGCCGACCAGCAGCAGCGCTTCGAGCCGCCGCAGATAGCGATCCGAGCGCCAGTCCTTGGCGAGCTCGATCGCGGCGCGCGTGAGGTTGCCGTACTTCTCGAGCTTGCCCTCGAACCGCTCGAACAGCGTGAATGCATCGGCCGTGCCGCCGGCGAAGCCGGCGAGCACCTTGTCGTTGAAGAGCCGGCGCACCTTGCGCGCGTTGCCCTTCATGACCTGGTTGCCGAGCGTGACCTGACCATCGCCGCCCATCGCGATGACGCCGTTCTTGCGCACCGCGAGGATCGTCGTGCCGTGAGGATCAAAAAAAGAAGAGTCGGACATATGGCTCCCAGTGAGCAGGTTTCACACCTGCCGGGAACGAGCCGCCGGCCTGAAGCTCAAGCCTTCTTGCGCGCCCGAGGGTGTGCGGCCTCGTAGATACGGGCAAGGTATTGGAAATCAAGATGAGTGTAGATCTGGGTCGTGGCGATGTCCGCGTGCCCGAGCAGCTCCTGCACCCCACGCAGTTCCTGGCTGGATTCAAGCAGATGCGTCGCGAAGGAATGCCGGAACAGGTGCGGGTGCACGTGCACGCCGATGCCCTGTTTGCGTGCCCAGTACGCGACCCGGCTCTGCACCGCACGCGGCCCGATCCGCCTGCCGTTACGTCCCACGAACAGGGCGGTCTCGCCCACCCGTGCAATCGCGGCGCGCTCCCGCAGCCAGGCGTCGAGCGCTTCCGCGGCCTTGCGGCCGACGGGGACGATGCGTCCCTTGCTGCCCTTGCCCTTCTCGATGTGCACCGTCCGATCCGAGAGCAGATGCGCCACGTCGAGCGCCACCAGCTCGGCGAGCCGCAGCCCCGACGAGTACAGCAGCTCCATGATGGCCCGGTCGCGCGCGACGAGCGGGTCCCCCGGCGCGGGCGGGATCTCGAGGAGGCGGGCCATCTTGTCCGCATCGAGCGTGTGAGGAAACGTGCGCTGCGGCTTCGGCGCGCGGACGTCGACCGCCGGGTTGGCCAGCACGCCCGGCGTGATGGGCGCGTCGGCGGCAGCGTCGCGCCGGCGCTGCGAGCGGGCGTCGAGCGTCTCGCGGATCAGGAAATCGAAGAACGAGCGCACGGCCGAGAGTCGCCGCTGGATGCTCTTCGGAGCGAGTCCCGCCGCATGCGAGCGCATGGCGAACGTGCGGATGTGGTGGCTATCGAGCTCGCGCCACTCGCTGATCGACTCCTGCTCGCAGAACTTCACGAGCGCATCGAGATCGCGCGCGTAGTTGGTGTCGGTGTGCGTCGAGTACTGGCGCTCCGTCGTCAGGTATTTCCTGAAGCGACGGAGCCAGTCGAGGGCGGCGGGCGTCATGACGGGAGCGCGGCCCGCGGGGAACCGTAGCCGAGGTTCAGCGGGACGCGAGCGCGTCCACGATCAGCTCGGCCATGCGGCCGAGGAACTCGGTGCTCATGCCGGGGTGGAAGCGATCGCGATCCGTGCTGCCGAGGGCGAGGAGACCGAGCGGCGTGCCCTTCTCGATGAGCGGCACGAGCGCCACCGAGCCGATGTTGCTCGCGTCGTTGCCGAACAGCAGCTCACGCTGCGAATCGCGCGCCTGGCCGCAACGCGGCTTGCCGCTCGCGAACAGTGTCTCGAAGGAGCGCAGGCCGGCGTCGTCCGCGCTCACCGTGCGCACGAAGTGCTGCGAGGCTTCATCCGGAGAGGGGGTGCCGACGAGCAGCAGCGTCGAGTGGAACGCGTCGAAATCTTCGCGCAAGCTCGCTTCCACCTGCGCGAGCACCTCCGCGCGTGTCCGCGCACGCACCAGCCGGCGCGTGAATTTCTGCAGCTTCTCGGCGATGGCCTCGTTGGCACGCGCCACGCGCACGAACTCGGCCAGCTTCTGCTCGACGCTCGACTGCTTCTCGCGCAGCACTTCTACCTGCCGCTCGACCAGCGAGATGGTCGAGCCGGTGCGCGCGTGCGGCAAGCGCAGGCGCGCGAGCAGCGTCTGGTGCCGCTCGAAGAAATCCGGGTTGTGCTGCAGATAGCGCGCCACCGTTTCCTCTTCGGACTCCGGCTGCGGCGCGAGACCTCGAGCTTCTCGTGTCGTCATCGAATAGTGCTCCCGCTTGACCCCGCTTAAGCGCCGACTGTTCCCCGTCAGAGATCGACGCGCCCTTCGAATGAGACTTCGGCGGGTCCGGTGAGCCAGATCGGCTCGCCGGGCCCGCCCCAGTTTACGCGCAACTCGCCGCCGCGCACCTTCACATGGACATCGGCGTCCAGTCTGCCGTGGTGCCGTCCGACGGCCACGGCCGCGCACGCGCCGGTGCCGCACGCGAGCGTCTCGCCCGTGCCGCGCTCGTACACGCGCAGCTTGATGTGCGTGCGATCGATGATCTCCATGAAGCCGACGTTCACGCGCTTCGGGAAGCGCCGGTGCGACTCGATGGCCGGGCCGAGGCGATCCACCGGCGCGGCATCCGCCGACGGCACCGTGAGCACGGCGTGCGGATTGCCCATCGAGACCGCGCCGATCTCCACCGTCGTGCCGGCGACCTCGAGCTGATAGACGCTCGCCTCGCTCGAGGCGTCGAAGGGCAGCGCGCTCGGCGTGAAATTCGGTACGCCCATGTCCACCGAGACGACGTCCGGGGCCTGGATGCGCGCGTGAATGAGCCCGGCCGGGCTGTCCATCGTGATGTTGCCGGCGGCGACCTTGCCGCGCCGATGCAGGTAGGCGGCGATACAGCGCGCGCCGTTGCCGCACTGTTCGACCTCACCGCCGTCGGCATTGAAGATGCGATAGAACACCGCAGTGTCCGCGCGCCGCGGCGGCTCGAGGACGAGCGCCTGATCGAAGCCGATGCCCGTGTGCCGCGCCGAGAGCCGGCGCCACTGTTCCGCGGAAGGCAGCGATGCTCCGGCCGGAGCATCGAATACGATGAAGTCGTTGCCGAGACCGTGCATCTTCGTGAAGTCGATGCGCATGCGGCGAGAATACCCGAATCGACAGGGACGGTCGTCTCCCGCTGTGACCGGGGTAGCGAAACGCGCGTCGTGTCGTTGGTCCTTTGCGGCGGGCCGGGTACCTTGGCCGGCGCCGAAGACGAGAGTGAGAAACCCCAAAGGTCACAGGGAGCAGGTCCATGGTCTCTTCGTCGCACCGAGCCGCCGGCATCGCCGTTCTCGCGCTCGCATTGATGTCCGTCGCCGCCGCCGAGGACGGCGCGCCCGATCAGAACGGGCCGCCGCCGCCGCCGCAGCTGCGCTATCAGACGGGCGACATCGTTCTGCCGAACAAGGTCGCCACGCTGCACTTGAATGCCGATTACCGCTACCTCGATCCCAAGGAAACCGAAAAGCTGCTGATCGCGTGGGGCAACCCGCCGGATGCGGTGAAAGGCACCGAAGGGGCTGTCGTGCCGACGGCGCTCGATCCGTTCGAGCAGGGAGGTTGGGCGGTCGTGTTGTCCTACATCGACGACGGCCACGTCGACGATTCCGACGCACGCAAGATCGACTACGGCGAGCTCATGGCGGACATGAAGAAGTCGACCCGTGAGCGCAACGAGGAGCGCGAGAAGGCCGGCTATGGAAGGGTCGAGCTCGTTGGCTGGGCCACCGAGCCGCGCTACGACGCCGCCACCCACAAGATGTACTGGGCGAAGGAGCTGGATTTCGGGGGAGGCGAGCACACGCTCAACTACGACGTCCGGGTGCTGGGACGCGAAGGCGTGCTGTCGATGAACGCCGTCGCCGGGATGCAGCAGCTCACCTCGATCCAGCGCGACATGACCGCGCTGCAAGGCCTTGCGAATTTCAACGAGGGCTATCGCTACGAGGAGTACAACAAGAGCACGGACCGGCTCGCGGCCTACGGCCTCGGCGCGCTGGTCGCCGGCGGCGTGGCGGCGAAGATGGGCCTCTTCGCGAAGCTCGCGGCAATACTGATCGCGGCCAAGAAGCTCATCATTGCCGGCGTGATTGCGATTGGCGGGTTCATTGCGCGGCTCTTCAAGCGCAAGGAGCAGGCGGCATAGGAGCCGGTATCGGAATCGGCGCGGGGCGAGGCACGCAAGCGCGAACAGCCGCTCCCCCGCGCCGGCCCGCTGCCGGATTGAAGCGCGTGTGCCAAAACCGGCACAGGCGAGAGCGCTACGGCTTCAGCGAAAGAAGCACCGGACACTCGAGCCGGTCGCGCACCTGCGCGCGCCCCGATAAAGTGGCTCCGTGCCCACTCGCGAGCTCAAGGTCCATATCGCCCCTCACGACCGCACGATCGTCGTTCCGCAAGGGCGATCCGTGCTCGAAGCCGCGCTCGCCGCCGGCCTGAACCTGCCGCACAGCTGCAAGTCGGGTCACTGCGCCTCGTGCCGCGCGCGGCTCCTGTCCGGCGAGATTCGCTATCCGAACGGTCGCCCTCTCGGGATCACGGCAGCGGAGGAACGGCAAGGTGAGGTGCTGCTCTGCCAGGCGCGTCCCGTTACAGATCTGCGCGTCGAAGCGCGCCTGATCGCAAGCGTCGAGGACGTCGAGATCAAGACGCTGCCGTGTCGGATCGCGAAAATGACGCCGCTCGCACCGGACGTCATGCAGGTGTTTCTCCGCCTGCCCGCGGTGGAGCCGCTCCGCTTCAAGGCGGGCCAGTACCTCGATGTGCTGCTCGAGGGCGGGCGGCGCCGCAGTTTTTCCATCGCGAGCCCGCCTCATGACAGCGAACTGGTCGAGCTGCACGTGCGGCGGGTGCTCGGCGGCGGATTCACCGAAGCGGTGTTCACCACGCTGCACCAAGGCTCGCTCCTGCGGATCGAGGGGCCGCTCGGGCAGTTCGTGTATCGCGAGCGTTCCGCGCCGGCATTGCTGATCGCGGGCGGCACGGGGTTCGCGCCGCTGAAATCGATGCTCCGGCACGCGCTGGAGAATGGATCGACGCGCGATGTCACGCTCTACTGGGGCGCGCGCACGCCGATCGATGTGTATGAAGAGGCGCTCGTCCTCGAGTGGCAGCACCAGTATCCGAATCTGCGCTTCGCGGTGGTTCTTTCGGAGGCGGACGCGTCACAGGCGGCCCATCATCGGCTCGGCTGGGTGCACGAAGCGGTGCTCGCGGATCATCCGTCGTTAGCCGCATTCGACGTCTATGCAGCAGGGCCGCCCGCGATGATCGAGGCGATTCGCGCGAGCTTCCCGGCGCGCGGCGTCGACGACGATCGGCTGCACTTCGATTCGTTCGACTACGCCCCCGCGTAATGATCCACGACCGGGACTCGACGAGACGCGGCTAGATCCGAAATCGATCGCGCAGCTCGCTCGCCATACGGCGGCTCACCTGCAGCGGGGCAGGCGCACCTCGCAGGCGCACGAAGTACTGCCCGTCCGCATTGCGTTCGATGGCTTCGAGATAGCGCACGCTCACTAGCGCGTTCCGATGAATTCGCACGAATGCCGAGCCGAATTCCTCTTCCAGTGACCGCAACGAGTCCTCGATGAGGTCTTCGCCCTTCACATGGCGGACGGTCGTGTACTTCTGATCCGCGAAAAAGAACAGGATCTCTTCGATCGGGATGAGCCGCAGCCCTTCGCGATGCCGCGCGGCGATGTGCGTGCGCTTCGGCGGCCCCTCCGCAGTGGCGGCGATCCGCTGGAGCTGCGGGCGCGTGAGACGCACCGCCTGCGCCAGTGCGGCGGCGAGCTTTTCCTTGCGGATGGGCTTGAGCAGGTAGCCGACGGCGTGCGCATCGAAGGCGTTCACTGCGTACTCGTCGTACGCCGTCGCGAAGATCACGGCCGGCGGTTCGACCAGCGAATTCATCTGGCGCGCGGCCTCGATGCCGTCGATGCCGGGCATGCGCACGTCCAGCAGCACGACATCCGGCGCGAGATCCACGGCGAGCTTCAGCGCTTCCTCGCCGTTCGCCGCCTCGCCGGCGATCTCGACGGTGCCGATTTCCGTGAGCAGGCTGCGCAGCCGCTCGCGCGCAGGCGCTTCGTCGTCCACGATCAACACTCGTAACGGCACAGGCACCTCATGCAGTGAGACGCGTGCGATCCTCGACGTGCGGAAAGCGCAGCGTCACGATGTATTCATGATCGAAGCGACCGGCCTTCACGAGCGCGCGCTCCCCGTACATGAGCTCGAGCCGCTCGCGGATGTTCGCGAGCGCGAGCTTGTTGCCCTCGCGATAGTTCTGCCGGTCGCTCACGGCATTGCGCACGACGATCGTGATGTTGCCGCCCGAGAGCTCGCCCGAGACCTGCACGACGCCGCCGAGCGGCATCGGCTCGACGCCGTGATAGATCGCGTTCTCGAGCAACGGCTGCAGCAGCAGTCCCGGCACGATCGCCTGCATCGGGAGCTGATTGATGTTCCACACTACTCGCAGTCGCTCGCCGAGCCGCAGCTCCTCGATGCGCTGATAGATGCGTGCGACCTCGAGCTCCTGTGCGAGCGTGATCGTGTTGCGCTGCTCGCTGAGGTTCGCGCGAAAGAGATCGGCCAGGTCCTGCACCGCCTGTTCGGCCAGTGCCGGGTCCGAGCGCGTGAGCGAGGCGATCGTGTTCATGCTGTTGAACAGGAAGTGCGGCCGGATGCGAGCCTGCAGCGCATGCACGCGCGCGCGAGCCTGCATCTCGACGTTGCGCTGCCACTCGTGCGCGACGTAGAAGTAGCGCAAGGCAAGCGTCGTGATGACGAGACTGATCGCCATGTTCCGCAGCACGAAGCCCCACTGGTCGCGCGGAAAGAGCGGCACGATGCCGAGCTCTTCGGCGAAGGCCGTGCGCCCGGCCCACGAGGCGAGCAGCGAGACGAGCGCCACGAGTCCCATGATGATCGCGAGCACCGCCATCGAAACCTGCGCCGCGCTGAGCCTCCGCAGGACGCGGTTCAACGCGCACAGGAGCGCCGCGCCGGTGAGACCGATCCACACGAGAAATAGCGACAGGCGGGACAGATTGCGCCAGAAGCCGAGCTCCGCATCCCAGTGCGAGAGCGCGAGCACGAACGCGGTCAGCTCGACGATGAGCACGATCGCGAGGGTCGCCCGCGAAGTGCAGAAATCCGGGAGGTAGTAGTCTTTGCCTTCTTCGCCCGCGGTGTCGGTCTTCATGTATCGCGCGCGGGGCCGGCCGCCCGCTCGAACAGCTCGGACTTCAGACGGAAGGTGGCGGAGATGTCCTCGTCGCCGAAGCCGCGGCTCACGAGCTCCGCGTACTCATCGAGCATGCGCTCGACGACGGGCAGCGTGACGCCGAAGCGCGCCGCCATGTCGCGACAGATGCCGAGATCCTTGGCGTGCAGGCGCACGCGGAACCCGGCGGGATACGAGCCGCGCACCATGTTCGGCGCGCGGTGCACGAAGTACCAGCTCGAGCCGGCGCCCTTGCCGAGCGTGTCGACCACCTTGTCGAGCGGCAGGCTCTGCGCGCGGGCGAACGCCATCGCCTCGGAGACCGCTTCGATGATTCCAGCGCACATGATCTGGTTGGTCGCCTTGGCGGCCTGGCCGCTGCCGATCGGCCCGAAGTGCGTGATGGTCTTGCCGAGCGCGCTGAGAATGGGCTGCGCGCGCGCGAAGGCCTCGTCGGTGCCGCCGACCATGATGGCGAGCGTGCCGTCGCGCGCGCCCTCCACGCCGCCGCTCACCGGACAATCGAGAAAATCCGCGCCCTTCTGCTGGACCACTGCCGCCGCGCGCCGCGCGGTCTCGGAGCTCACCGTCGAGCAGTCGAGCACGAGCGCGTTCGGCGCGAGACCGGGGGCGAGCGCGTCCACGACATCGAGCACGTCCTGATCGGCGGACACGCAGAGCACGACGGCGTCAGCACCGCGGGCGAGCGCAGCCGGCGTATCCGGCGCAGTGGTGCCGAGCTCCGCAGCCAGGGTGCGCGCTTTCTCCGGGGTCCGATTCCAGACGCCCGCGAGCAAACCCGCGCGATGCAGATTGCGCGCCATGTGCGCTCCCATCGCGCCGAGACCGATGAATCCAACGCGCATGATATCCTCCTCCCGTCGAGCCCGCAGCGCTTGCCGGCGCAACTATAGAGCGTAGAGCGCCCGCCCGCGAAGCGCAGGCCGGAGCGGCTGACGACGAGTGGAAGCGCAGCGGGCCGTGCGGCGTCGCGGAGTTATTTGCCGCAGGCCTCTTTGCGTTCGCTCAGGAGTCTGGCACGGTAGGCGTCGGCTTCCTGGTCGGTCACGTACTCGCGCTCGCCATTCTTGCCTTCCTTGTAGATGCGGCGAGACTGGATCGCTTTCTCGTACGCGGCCGTTGCCTTCTTGCACTGCTCAGCTCGGACCGCAGCGACGTCCTGCTTCACGGCCTGCTCCGTTTCGCGCTGAGCTTTCTGCTCGGCCAGCGCGGCGTTGGTGGCGGCGAGCTTGCGCTGATCGGGCGTCGGCTCCTGCGACGGCGGGGCCGGGGTGTGCGAGGTGCTCTTGATGAGCGTCGAGCCCGGCACCCAGCGATCGCTGTACTGAACGTGGCCCTGGGCGTCGGTCCATCGATACACGTCGGCGTCCGCCGCGGCGGCGGCCCCGAGCAGAACGGCGGCGGTGGCTAGAATGCGAAACATAAGCGGATGCCTCCCGGTGCCCCCAGAGTATCGCCGGGCGCGGCGTTCTCGCCAGGTGATCCGCGTCACAGACGAAGGAAATGCGTCATGCATCAAGATTCCGCGCTCATCGCGCTGGTGGCGGTGGGATTCGTCCTGGCCTGTGGCTTCGGGTTCCTGGCGACCCGAGTGCGGCTGCCGCCGATCGTCGGTTATCTGCTGGCTGGAGTGGCCGTAGGGCCCTTTACGCCCGGCTTCGTCGGTGACTCGCACATCGCCGGCCAACTGGCGGAGATCGGCGTGATGCTGCTCATGTTCGGCGTCGGGCTGCATTTCTCGCTCGACACGCTGCTCGCCGTGAAGAGCATCGCGATCCCGGGCGCGATCGCGCAGATCGTCGTCGCCACGGCCATCGGCACCGGGCTGGCTGTTTTTTGGGGCTGGGACGTGGGGGCGGGCCTCGTGTTGGGGCTTGCGCTCTCGGTCGCGAGCACCGTCGTGCTGTTGCGCGCTCTCGAACAGCGCAATGAGCTCGATTCGCCGCACGGGCGCATCGCCGTCGGCTGGCTGATCGTCGAGGATCTCGCGACGGTGCTCGCGCTCGTCTTCCTGCCCGCGCTCGCCGCCGCCGCGCGGGACACTTCCGGCGCGGGGCTCGACACGGCCGGGCTGCTCACGACCCTGGGTGTCACCGTCGGCAAGATCGCGCTGTTCATCGCCTTCGTGTTGTTCGGCGGGCGGCGCGTCGTGCCGTGGCTGCTCGAGCAGGTCGCGCGCACGGGCTCGCGAGAGCTGTTCACGCTGGCGGTGCTCGCAATTGCGCTCGGCATGGCGTACGGATCGGCGGCGCTCTTCGACGTCTCGTTTGCGCTCGGCGCCTTTTTCGCGGGCGTGCTGCTCTCGGAATCGGAGCTGAGCCATCAGGCCGCGGCGGATTCGCTGCCCCTGCAGGACGCGTTCGCGGTGCTCTTTTTCGTATCGGTCGGAATGCTGTTCGACCCCACGATCGTCGTGCGCGAGCCGCTCGCGGTGCTGAGCGTGCTGCTCGTCGTGGTCGCGGGCAAATCGCTCGCTGCGTTTCTACTGGTGCTGCTGTTTCGGCACCCGGTCGCCACGGCGCTCACGGTTTCCGCGAGCCTCGCGCAGATCGGCGAGTTCTCGTTCATTCTCGCCGGGCTCGGCGTGTCGCTGCAGCTGTTGCCGGCCGAGGGGCGCGATCTCATTCTGGCCGTTTCGCTGATGTCGATCACGCTCAATCCGTTCGTGTTCGCAACGATCACGCCGGTCACGCGCTGGATCCGCGAGCGGCCGAAGCTCTACGCCATGCTCGAACGCGGCGCGGCGCGCTTGCAGACTCTACCGGAGCTGTCGCGCTCCAACGTGCTGCGCGATCACGCGATCCTCGTCGGCTTCGGCCGCGTCGGCAGCATGATCGGCGCGACGCTCGCGCGCGAGCACTTGCCGTACGTGGTCATCGAGCGCGATCTGCATCTCGTAGAGAGCCTGCGCGAGCGCGGCATCCGCGCGATCTATGGCGATGCGTCCGCCGCAGGAGTCATGGACTACGCGGGGTTGCAGAGCGCGCGGCTGCTGATCGTGGCATCTCCCGACAGCTACGCCGCCCGGCGCATTGTGGAGCTCGCGCGCAAAGTGAACTCGCGAATCGATATCCTCGTCCGCACGCACAGCGAGCACGAGCTCGCGCATTTCGAGAAGCAAGGCGTCGGTCGCGTGATGATGGGCGAGCGCGAGCTGGCGCTCGGAATGACGCAGTACGCGCTGCAGAGCCTGGGCGTGCCGCCGGGCCGCTCGCAGCTCGTCACCGAAGGGCTGCGCACGGTGCCCGAAGGTCAATAAGAAGACGACGAGTAGCTTGTGCCCGGGTGGCGCGCTGTCCCGGCCCGCGCACAGCGCCCATACCCGCGCGCTACGCCTGCCCATCGCTGTACGCCTACCGCTCTACGCCTATCGCGGTACGCCCATGAGGCACACGCCTATATAGACACATGCCCATAAAGCCCGCGCCCATCACGCACACGCCCATAAAAAAGGGGCCGCCCCAGGCGGCCCCTCGAATCATCGCCGGTGGAGCGGGCCGCAAGGCCCGCTCACCCGTTCAGCATCAAGACGTATAGGCGCGTTCGCCGTGCGAGGTGATGTCCAGTCCCTCGCGTTCTTCTTCTTCGCTGACGCGCAGGCCCAGCGTGAACTTGACGATGTAGGCGGAGACGAAGGCCACCACCGCGGTCCACACGACCACGAGCAGGACCGCCTTCGCCTGAATCAGGAGCTGCTCGCCGATGCTCGAGTAGCCGACCGTGCCCGTCACCAAGTCCGTGACGAAGCCGGGGCCGCCGAGGCTCGGGGCATTGAAGATGCCGGTCATGAGCGCGCCGAAGATGCCGCCGACCGCGTGGACGCCGAACACATCGAGCGCATCGTCCGCCGGGATCATTCGCTTCAGACCCGTTACGCCCCAGAGGCAGACCACACCGGCGCCGAGCCCGATGACGAACGCGCCCGGGATGCCGACGTTGCCCGCGGCGGGCGTGATCGCGACGAGGCCGGCGACCGCGCCCGAAGCGGCGCCGAGCATCGAGGGCTTGCCCTTGATGATCCACTCGGCAAAGGTCCAGGAGATCACCGCGCACGCGGTCGCCAGGTACGTGTTGATGAAGGCGAGCGCGGCCGACCCGTTCGCTTCGAGCGCCGAGCCGGCGTTGAAGCCGAACCAGCCGAACCACAGCATCGAGGCGCCGATCATCGTCATCGTCAGGCTGTGCGGCGTGAAGGCCTCCTTGCCGAGGCCGAGGCGCTTGCCGAGCACGAAGGCCGCGACGAGCCCGGCGACGCCGGAGTTGATGTGCACGACGGTGCCGCCCGCGAAGTCGAGCGCGCCCCACTGCCAGAGCAGTCCCGCGCCCGCGTTCGTGGCGTCAACGACATCCGCGCTCGTGTACGCGTCCGGACCGGCCCAGAACCACACCATGTGAGCGATCGGGCAGTAGCTGAAGGTGAACCAGATGACGAGGAAGAGCAGGATGCCCGAGAACTTCACACGCTCGACCAGCGATCCGATGATGAGACAGCAGGTGATCGCCGCGAAGGTGGCCTGGAACCCCACGAAGACGAGCTCGTACATCGGCGTCCCCTTGCTGAAGGTTCCGCCGAGCGCGAACGCGCCCGTGGCGGCATCGAATGTCCCTTTGAGGAACAGCCGATCGAAGCCGCCGACGAAGGCGTTGCCGGCCGTGAAGGCGAGCGAGTAGCCGTACACGCACCACAGGACCGTGATGAGCGAGAAGCCGACGAACACCTGCATCAGGACCGACAACATGTTCTTCGAGCGAACGAGGCCGCCGTAGAAGAGTCCGAGGGCCGGCACCGACATCAGCAGTACGAGCGCGGTGGAGGTGAGCTGCCAGGCGGTGTCGCCCTTGTCCGGCACCGGGTCCGCATCGGCCGCCATCGCCAGTGCGGGAACGAGCGCCGCCAGGGTCATCCCTGCCAGGCCAAGGAGTTTTAATGTCGTTTTCGTTGCAGCAGTGCGCATGGGTTCTCCCGAGGGGCTGTTCGAGTTCGTAATCGGCGTTGAATGCAGCGGTGTGTCTGTGCCTCGTCTAACACCCGCAGACACGCGCCCTCGTCGTACATATGCTTGGACGTGCGTAAGCGTGGTGAAGCGCGCAGGCAGAGTGCAGATTCCATGCCACGCGGGTTTTTGATGAAGTTTCCACGGCTTGCGTGTGGGGCGCGCCGTGCGGTGCACTGTTTTGGAGCCCGGCCCGGTGCGTCTGCGCGAAATCGGGGCACGGTCGGGCGAGGAGTGAAGCGTCATGGAGCAATTTCGAATCGATGAGATCGCCCGCCGCCTGCTGGAGAGCGTGCCGCCCGCCTTCCGCAGCATGCAGCAGGATCTCGAGACCAATTTCCGCGCGGTGCTGCGCTCGAGCCTGTCGAAGCTCGACGTGGTGACCCGCGACGAGTTCGACACGCAGACGAAGGTGCTCGAGCGCACGCGCGCCAAGCTCGAGGCGCTCGAGGAGAAGGTGCGCACGCTCGAGGCGCTCGCCGCCTCGGCGGCCGGGGCGCCGGAGTCGAGCGGCAACTGACACCGGCGGGTAGGGCGCCGCGGGGTCGGCTCAGCTCCGAGCGATCCCATTTCGCGGCGATTCCGTTTCGCGCTGAGAGGGGCGACTTTGGGGGCGCGCGCCACGGGTGCGCCGTGACGCCTTCGCCGGCGGCACAGCTCCGCATTTCTGCCTGTTTGCAATGGAAATGCGCAGCGCGGCGCGGCCGGGGGCTCTCTAACGTCCTCGGCATCGTGAATCCGATGTCGGGGTCGTCATGTCGGTCGCCAGGATCGCGAGCCGCGCGCAGCTCGGGCTGCACGCGCCGCTCGTACACGTCGAGGTGC
>DASTRY010000057.1:0-99273 GCA_035760965.1 Steroidobacteraceae bacterium
CAGATAGATGTTCGCCTTGCTTGCGGGCTGCATCAGCGTGTATGGGCGCCCCGTCATCGCCGGGGCCGCCCATGCAGACGCCAAGTCGTGCTCGACCTTGCCATGCGCCGCCACCGTGTAGCCGAGCCACTGCGAGTAGGCGGATTCCATCGCACCGACATCCGGCACGCCGAGAGTGATGATCAAGATGAGCTTCAGCACGGGACTACTTCGCGTGCCGCGGCTTGCGCGCGCTGATCACCGTCCAGGGGAAACGCCATGCCTGCGACGACTGAGCCCCCGGGGATTCGGCGAACGGCGCGATCTCGATGTCCGTGAACCCGTGGTCACGCAGAACCTTCGGGAGATCGAGCTCGGCCAGTGGCTGCATGTACGGCTCGTTGTTCCGCCGGCCGTGTCCGTAGTGCATGAAGCGCGCGAACGCATCCGGGAAATAGTAGAAATCCAGGTGCACCATGCGCCCGCCCGGCTCGAGCACTCGGAACGCCTCGGCGAATACCGAGTCGAGCGGCCCCGGCGGAATCTCGTGCAAAAACATCGTCGAGGTAACGAGATCGAACGACTTGTCCGGGAAGCCGACGTTCCCCGCATCACGTTGGCGGAAGCGCACGTTGTTGCTGCCCATTTCACGCGCGAACTGCGCCGCGGTGCGCAAGCAGGGCTCCGACAGGTCCACCGCCTCGATGCGAGCGTTGGCGAACTTCGTGATGAAGGGACGCGTGCTCTTGCCGAATCCGCAGCCCATGTCGAGTATGCTCGCCGGCGTACCGCCCTCGGCGACCACGTCCGTGAAGCGCGTGTGGAGGTCCGCATGCGCCGCGCCCAGCAATGGTGTCGTCGACCGTGCACCGTGCTCGTACACGAGACCGGCAATGTCGTCCGACCAGACGCCACCCGGGTGCTGGTGGATGTCCACGTCCGTGTAGTACTTTGGCAGCGGCAGCTCTGGATTCAATTCGAGCAGCGGATCGTCCGCTGACACGGTGCTGAGACGCTCGAGCAATGACTCGCGATGCTCATCGTAGAAGCGCGCCAAGCCATAGCGGCCCGAGTACTTCATGCGCTGCAAATGACGCTCGAGCCACGCGAAATACTTGTAGATCGGCAGCTCTTCGAGCACATCCGCGACCGCGGCCACCGTGCTCACGTCCTTGCCATGCGTGATCGTGTCGAATTCCGACCGCACCTGCGCATAGAGGGTCGTGGTCCAGAACCCCTTCGCCGCCAGCAGAAAGCGCTGCCCCGCGTTGAACGCACGTTCGGTTGTCATGTCCGACTCCTGCGCAGCGAAAAGCGCCCGGCGGCGCCGAGTGACTGCTGTTGGCCGAGCAGCGGCTCGAGGAGCGTGCGCGCGAAATCGTCGGCCGCGGCGCGATACTGCGCTTCTTGCTCCGGCGATGGCGCTTTCGCGAGGGCTGCGGCATCGATGAGGCGGGCGTTCGTCAGTTGCTCTTCGAGCGCCTGAACGCGGTCTCGCAGCACGTAGTGCTCGGAAGCGAGACTCATCACGATGCCCATCAAGCGGTCGATCGCGGGATCGTCGAAGAAGACCTGCTCGGGGCGCTTGGGTGCTGCGGCTTTGGAAATCATGCTTGAGTACCGGACTTGGAAGCGACGGATGATTCTAGGCGTCCTTCCGTCAATCGTGCAACTAAGTTATCTTTGTTGAAACCGTAGCGCTGCGGAAGGTCGAATGAGCCAGTCGAATCCGGATCCCTCGCCGAAGCCCCCCTATCCACCGCTCTACGGGTGGTACGTCGTCGGAATTCTCACGCTCACGTACACCGTCTCGTTCATCGATCGGCAGATCATGGCGCTCATGATCGAGCCGATTCGCCGCGATCTCGCGATCACCGATACGCAGGTGAGTCTGCTCATCGGCCTTGCATTCGCGGTGTTCTACACGGTGCTCGGCGTGCCGATCGCGCGGCTCGCCGATCGCTACAGCCGCCGCGCCATCATCGGCGCAGGCATCGCCGTATGGTGCCTGATGACCGCGTCGTGCGGCCTTGCGCGCAATTACGCACAGCTCTTCTTCGCCCGCATCGGTGTCGGCGTCGGTGAAGCGGCGCTGAGCCCGAGCGCGTTGTCGATGCTGAGTGACTATTTCCCGCCGAAGTTGCGTTTGCGCGCCATTGCCGTCTACAACACGGGCATCTCGCTCGGCACCGGCCTCGCGCTCATCGTCGGCGGCAGCCTCATCGCCCACGTGTCGGCAGCTCCGCCGGTGACGCTCCCGGTGTTCGGTCAGCTGTACGCGTGGCAGACCGTGTTTCTCGTCGTCGGCCTGCCCGGGCTGCTGATGGCGTTACTAATGCTGACCGTAAAGGAGCCGCGGCGTCGCGAGAGCCTGGGCGGCCCCGCGGGTAGTGCGCACCTGCCCTTCGCCACCGTGCTGAAGTTCCTCGGGGGCCGCATCCGCATGTACGCAAGCCATTTCCTCGGCATGTCCACGGCCGCGATTCTCGCGTACGGACTCTCCGCCTGGATCCCGACGATGTTCGTGCGCACATGGGGGTGGTCCATTCGCGATATCGGTCTCGCCTATGGCATCGTCACATTGTTGGCGGGCCCGTTAGCGGTCGTCGTGGCGTCGTGGTTCGGCGAGCTCTTCACGAAGCGCGGCGACTCGGATGCGCAAATGCGCGCGGCCATCTGCGGAATCGGGCTCGCGTTGGTCGGCGCGCTTGGCGCGGCGCTGAGCCCTTCGCCCTGGATTGCCGTTGTGTTCCTCCTCCCGGCTTCGATCGGCACTACGGCTGCCACCGCGTCGGGACTCGCGGCCCTCATGACCGTGACGCCCAATCAGATGCGCGCGCAGTCTTCGGCGCTCTACTACCTCGTCGTGAACGTGCTGGGCCTCACACTCGGCCCCACTGGCATCGCGCTGCTCACCGATTACGTTTTCCGCGACACGCAGGCGCTGCGCTATTCGGTCGCGTGCGCCAGCCTCGTAGCGGGAATTCTTTCCGCGATCTTCCTCTTCTACAACCTGCGCCAATATCGATCGCAGGTCGCCGAGTCTCGACTTTGGGCCGCCCAGTGAAAGCAGCCGATCCCTCCGCAAACCTCCGCGCCGCACTCCAGCCGGGCTCCGGCATTCTCCTCGCACCGGGTTGTTACGACGCCCTGACCGCCTCGCTCATCGAACAGCAGGGATTCGGCGCCGCGTACGTTTCGGGTGCCAGCATCGCCTACACGCGTCTCGGACGGCCGGACATCGGACTCGTCACGCAGACCGAAGTGGCTGAAGTCGTCACGTGCATGCGCGAGCGCGTCTCGCTACCCCTCATCGTGGACGCGGACACCGGTTTCGGCAACGCACTCAATCTGCAGCGTGCATTTCGAGCGTTCGAGCGCGCCGGAGCGTCCGCGATCCAAATCGAGGATCAACAGTTTCCCAAGCGCTGCGGTCATCTCGCGGGCAAGAAGCTCGTGCCCGCGAGTGAGATGGTGGGAAAGATCCGCGCTGCATGCGACGCGCGGTATAACGCGAATACGGTGCTCATCGCGCGCACGGATGCCGTCGCCAGCGAAGGGCTCGACGCGGCACTCGAACGCGCCGAGCGCTATCTCGAGTGTGGCGCGGATGTGCTGTTCGTCGAAGCCCTGCCCTCCCTCTCGGCCATGTCGGCTGCGTGCGCGCGCTTTGCGGGGCGCGCGCCGCTGCTCGCGAACATGGTGGAAGGTGGACGCACCCCTCTCATGAGCGCAGCCGAGCTCCAACGATTGGGCTTTGCTCTGGCCATCTTCCCGGGCGCGCTCGTCCGCGCGCTGACGTTCGCTGCCCGTCGCTTGCTGTCCGCGCTCGCGCGCGAGGGCAGCACGGATTCTGTCCATCGCGAGATGCTCGACTTCGGCGAGCTGAACGATTTACTAGGGACGCAAACGCTGCTCGAGAGCGGCCAGCGCTACGAGTGAGCAAAAAAGGGTGGGCGCCGGCCCGCAGCACCCACCCCGGAATCGCGCCTTGACCTTCGTGCGCGATGAAAACGCTAGTTCGCCGACAGGTACACCGGCGCCTCGATCGGCGTCGGCTCCTTCGTCCACCGCGTTCCCTTGGCGTAGGTGACCTCGAGCCACACCACACCACCGCTCGTCGCGCCGGTCGGCGGCAGCCCAAAGATGCTCATCGGCGGCCGCTCCACGAAGAAGTTCTTCGTGAGCTTGAAGGTCTCGGGCTTCTTGCCCGGGCCGGCATACGCTTCGATCGTGAGATCGCCGTTGATGACGAAGTTGAACTGGTGGGCGTTCTTGTACGAGTACGGCCGCAAGCTCGCCGGTGTGCTCGCTCCGGCCTCCAGGAACCACATGTTCGCGCGGAAACCGTGCTCCGGATCGTCGATCAGATATTTCACGTTGAGGCCCGGCGAACCCGCGACCGGCTGCCACGCCATCTTGTCGAGTGTGTCGATGATGCGCGGCGTCGACCAGTGCGTGATCTTCTTGTAGTCGGGGTTGTACTTCATGCCGCCGGCCGCTTGCGGCTGATTGCGCACCACCGGGTCGACGGTAAATGTGCCCGCCCCGACGCTGCTCTCTTCCATGATGAGGATGATCGCGCCGACCTGCGAAGCCATGTATTTCATGCGGCCCTTCTCGCCGCCGTGCAGGCTGTAAGGAGGTCGGGACAGGAAGTTGCCCTCGCGGAACCGCTGCAGCGGGCCGGAGACGTTGTCCGGCATCGTGGACTCATTGTTCGTGAAGTCGCCCGCTATGTTGTAGGCCCACTCGTGGAACTCGTGATAGTGCACGTAGGCGCCTTCGGCTCCCGGCGGGACGTACAGAATGCGCAGCGCACCCGCATCGTTCGGCGCCCGGAACAGCGTCTTCTGCCCCCAGCCGTTCGCGGCGCGGCCGCCTTCGATCGGCATGCTGTCCGTGTCCAGAATGCGGATCGAGGTGTACGGCGCGGCGGCCGTCGACTTCTTCTCGAAGCCCGGCGCCTGCTCTGCGGAGGCGGCCGCCGCCGGCACCGCGAACGCGACACACATCACGGCGGCCGCACCGGCGCGCCGCACCCAACGCAAGCTCAACGAGTCGATGGACATTCGCCATTTCTCCCGGGTCGTATGCTCAGAGTTTACGTAGTTATTTACGTTGGCTATGTCGGAGAATCGCCGCGTCCACGGCGGGGTGTCAAGTGAATTGTTGCGCGCACGGGCGGCCATGGCAGCCGGGCTTGCCTCTTCCGCTCCGTCCGTCAACAAGGTTATCTTAGTTACCTTATGGCTCTCCTGAATCACATCCGGGTTCTCGACCTGAGTCGCGTGCTCGCAGGGCCCTGGTGCACGCAGTGTCTGGCGGACTTCGGCGCCGTGGTGTGGAAAGTCGAGCATCCGGTGCGCGGCGATGACACGCGCGCCTGGGGTCCGCCGTGGCACGGCGAGCCGGGCGCGATGCGCGAGTCGGCGTACTACCTGTGCGCGAATCGCGGCAAGTTTTCGGTCGGCATCGATTTCTCGCGACCGGAGGGTAGCGAGCTGGTGCGCCGGCTCGCCGCGCGCGCGGATGTCGTCGTCGAGAACTTCAAGGTGGGCGGCCTCGCTGCGTATGGGCTCGACTGGGGGAGTCTCGGCGCGCTCAACCCGCGGCTCGTCTACTGCTCGATCTCCGCTTTCGGACAGGACGGCCCCGCCGCCGCCGCGCCGGGCTACGACGCAATGATCCAGGCCGCGAGCGGCCTCATGAGCATCACCGGGGAACCGGACGGCACGCCGCAGAAGGTGGGTGTCGCCATTACGGACCTCATGACCGGCATGTACGCGGTTGCCGCCATCCTCGCGGCGCTTCACGAGCGCGAGCGCTCGGGTCTGGGTCAGCACATCGATCTCGCACTGTTCGACACCCAGATCGCCGCGCTCGCCAACCAGGGGATGAACTACCTCGTTTCGGGCTGCACGCCACGCCGCCTCGGCACCGCACACCCGAGCATCGTCCCCTACCAGGCGTTTGCCACTGCCGACGGGCACATCATGGTTGCCGTAGGCAACGACCGGCAGTTCGCGGATTTGTGCGTACAGCTCGGCGAACCCGACCTCGCCCGCGACGAGCGGTACCTGACGAACGCGGCTCGCGTGGCGAATCGCGAAGCGCTCGTTGCACGCGTCGGCGAGCTGCTCGCGCGCCGCCCCTCCCGCGAATGGCTCGACGCTTTCAAGCGCGCGGCGATTCCTTGCGGGCCGATCAACAGCATCGCGGAAGCGTTCGCCGAACCGCAGGCGGTGCACCGGAAGCTCCGCGTCGACCTGCCTCGATCTCGAGGCGGCACCGTGCCCCAAGTGCGCAATCCGGCGATTTTTTCGCGATCCCCGCTGAACCTGAACTTACCCCCACCGCTGCTCGGCGAACACACCGACGAAGTCCTCGCCTCGCAGCTGGGGCTGTCCACAGAAGAGCTCGCGGAGCTGCGCGCCAAAGCAGTAATCCGCTGACGACCCGGAGACTGGAATGACCGATACCGCCTACGACCTGTTGATCAAGAACGTGCGACTGGTTCGCCCGAACACCCCGACCGTGGCCGAGAGCGACATCGCCGTGAAACAGGGCAAGGTCGTGAAGGTAGGGCCGAACTTGGGCACTTCCGCCAAGCAGGTTTTCGACGGCAAGCGGCGTCTCGCGCTTCCTGGGCTCGTCGATGCCCACATGCACACTGGCATCTACTCACCGCTCCACGAGGATGCGGTCACCGAGAGCAAAGCAGCGGCGCAGGGTGGTGTGACCTCGAGCCTCAACTACTTCCGCTCCGGCCAGTACTATCTGAACAAGGGCGGCCCCTACGAGAAGTTCTTTCCCGAGGTGCTCGAGATTTCGAACGGCCGTTTCCACGTGGATTACGCGTATCACCTCGCCCCCATGGACAGCCGGCACATCAGCGAGATTCCCATGCTGGTGGATCGCTTCGGCGTCACGACATTCAAGATCTACATGTTCTACGGGGGCTACGGGCTGCACGGCGCCTCGAGCTCGCAGCGCGACTTCCTGATGATCGGGGAAGACGAGAAGTACGATCTGGCGCATTTCGAGTTCGTGATGCGCGGCGTGAAGGAAGCCATGCGCCGCTTCCCGGACAAGAAGGACTCGATCTCGCTCTCCATGCACTGCGAGACCGCGGAAATCATGAATGCGTACACCAAGATCGTGCAGAAGGAAGGCAAGCTGCAAGGTCTGCGCGCCTATAGCGCGGCCCGCCCGCCGCATTCCGAGGGGCTCGCGATCTGCATCGCTTCGTACCTCGCGCACGAGACCGAGTGCGTCAACTTGAACCTGCTGCACCTGTCGTCACGCAAGGCGGTGGAGGCTGCCTTGAAAATGGCGGACGCCTTCCCGCACATCGACTTCCGCCGCGAAGTGACGATTGCACACCTCGTCATCGACTACGACGTACCGACGGGTTACATGGCCAAAGTGAATCCCCCGATTCGTTCGCGGGAAGATGTCGAGTATCTGTGGCAGACGCTCATCGACGGCAAGATCGACTGGGTCTGTTCGGACCACGCATGCTGCCGCCATGAAATCAAGACGGGCCGGGGACACGACTGCAGCAAGGACGTGTTCCTCGCGAAGTCCGGCTTCGGCGGCACCGAGTACCTGCTCTCGGCGTTTCTCACCGAAGCGCGCAAGCGCAAAGTACCGCTGCACCGGGCTGCGGAGTTGCTGTGCTGGAACCCTGCGCAGCGCTTCGGTTTGTCCAGCAAGGGCGATGTCGGGCCCGGCTTCGATGCGGATATCGTGCTGGTCGATCCGGACGCGAGCTTCACGGTGCGTGCCAAGGAGTCGGAATCGACTCAGGGCTACACTCCATTCGAAGGTCTCGAGCTCACGGGCAAGGTCATGAGCACATTCCTGCGCGGCCAGCTGATCTACGACAATGGCAAGGTGGTCGGCGGTCCAACCGGCCGCTATCTCAAGCGGCCCTGCTGATGAGCGCACACACGCTCGCGGAAAAGATCCTGATGCGTGCGTCCGGTGCCGCAAGCGTGCGGGCCGGCGAGATCGTCGTCGCCAAGGTCGACCTCGCGATGATGCACGACTCGGGCGGGCCACGCCGCGTGGCCCCCTACCTGCAGCAGCTCGAGGCGAAGGTGTGGGATCCGGAGAAGGTGGTGCTCGTGAGCGATCACTACGTGCCGGCCGTGGATCCGCAGAGTGCCGCGATTCTTTCCCTCACCCGACGCTGGGCTCACGAGAACGGCATCACGCGTTTTCATGACATGCAGGGCATCTGCCATGTCGTGCTCCAAGAATATGCACACCTGCGGCCCGGCATGTTGGTCGTGGGCGGAGATTCACATTCGCCGTCCGGAGGCGCGGTCGGAGCGTTCATGGTGGGCATCGGCGCAACGGAGATGGCTGGGGTCCTGGCCACAGGCGAGATCTGGCTGCGTGTGCCCGAGACCGTGCGCGTGAGCTGGACGGGCCAGCTCGCCGCGGGCGTCTGCGCCAAGGACATGATGCTCGCACTCTGCCGCGACCTCGGACAGAACAACGACTACAAAGCGATCGAATACTGCGGTTCGGCCGTGACCGCGTTGCCCATGGCAGAGCGTTTCGTCCTCTGCAACATGTCCGCGGAGCTCGGTGCGAAGACCGGCATGATCGCACCCGATGAGAAAACGCTCGCCGAGATTCGCGCGAACGGGGGCGACATCGCCGACTCCGCATTGCAGTGGCGTTCCGACGAGAACGCCGCGATCGAGCGTGTCGTCGAATTCGATGCGGGTCGGCTCGCTCCGCAGGTGGCCGCGCCGCACAGTCCGGGGAACAGTCTGGCGGTAGATCAAGTCGGCCGCGTGCGCATCGATCAAGCGTATATCGGCGCGTGTACGGGAGCGAAGCTCACGGACTTGCAGATGGCCGCTCAGGTGCTCCGCGGCAAGAAAGTCGCTCCTCACGTGCGCTTGCTCGTTGCGCCCGCCTCTCTCCGCACGACGCAGCTCGCCGCGGCCGACGGCACGCTCGCCACGCTCACTGCCGCGGGCGCGATTCTGTTACCCACCGGCTGCGGAGCTTGCGCAGGATACGGCGCTGGCGTGCTGGCCGAAGGTGAGGTCTGCATCTCCTCCACCGCGCGCAACTTCAAGGGCCGCATGGGTCATGCCACCTCGCAGGTCTATCTCGGATCACCGTTCACGGTGGCGGCGTCGGCGGTCACCGGGCACGTGACTGATCCACGCGCGCTGCTCCACTGAGCCGATCATGAGCGCCAAACTCGAAAACCTGCGCGGCCGCGCTTGGGTGTTCGGCGACAACATCGACACCGACTTGCTCGCGCCCGGCCATGCCATGCGCAAACCGCTCGCAGAGCTGGCCCAGCACTGCCTCGAGGCCATCGATCCGCAATTCGCGCGCAGTGTGCACCAAGGCGATTTCATCGTTGCCGGCACAGGATTCGGCATCGGCTCATCGCGCGAGCAAGCGGCGCAAGCGCTGGCTCATCTCGGCGTTGGCGCGGTGCTCGCCGTCGCGCCCGCGCGGATCTTCTATCGAAATGCGATAAATCTCGGGCTACCTGTGGTGCGCTTTCCGCACGCCGACTCGGTACGCCCGGGCGACGATCTCGTCGTCGATCTCGTGCACGGTTGCGTCTACAACCTCACCCGCAATACCGAGCACGATTGCGAGCCTGTCCCCGAGTTTCTGCGCGACGTGCTGCAGGCCGGCGGTCTGATCCCGCATCTGCGTACACGCTTGCGGCGCCAATAGTTCCCACAGGAGATTTCTGCGATGCCCTCCGACCTCTCGGACTTCCTCGACGTGCGCGGCCTTCTGAGCGAGGAAGAGCAAATGGTACAGGCCTCGGTTGCGCGCTTCGTCGATGACCAGGTGCTGCCGATCATCCGGGCGTGCTTCGAAGAGCACCGGTTTCCGAAGGAGCTGATCCCGGAGCTCGCCGGGCTCGGCCTGCTCGGCTCGTCCATCGACGGCTACGGTTGCGCCGGCTTGAACGGCGTGAGCTACGGACTGATCTGCCAAGAGCTCGAGCGCGGCGACTCGGGCCTGCGTAGTTTCGTATCCGTGCAATCCTCGCTGTGCATGTACCCGATTCATGCATTCGGCTCGGAAGAGCAGAAAGAGAAATATCTGCCGCGGATGGCGCGGGGCGAGCTGATCGGCTGCTTCGGCCTTACGGAACCGCATGGCGGCTCCGATCCGGCGAACATGAAGACGCACGCGAAGCGCAACGGCAGCGATTGGGTGATCAACGGCGCAAAGATGTGGATCACGAACGGCGCCATCGCCGATCTGTGCATCGTATGGGCACAGACCGACGAGGGTATCCGCGGATTCATTGTCGAAAAGGGAACGCCGGGCTTCGCCGCGCCGGAAATCGAGCGCAAGTTCTCGCTTCGTGCATCGGTCACCTCCGCCCTCTTCTTCGACAACGTGCGTGTGCCTGCCGAGAACATCCTCCCGGGCGCGCGCGGATTGAAGGGGCCGCTGTCCTGCCTGACGCAAGCGCGCTTCGGCATCGCCTGGGGAGCGATCGGCGCGGCGCAGGCGTGTCTACGCGAGCTGCTCGAGTACTCCAAGACACGCGTTCTGTTCGGACGACCCCTTGCTGCCAATCAGGCGATCCAGATGCGACTGGCGGACTGGGCGCGCCGCATCACCACCGCACAGCTCCTTGCGGTGCAGCTCGGCCGTCTGAAGGATCGCGGTGAAATGACACCCGTTCAGGTGTCGCTGGCAAAGTGGAACAACTGTCGCATGGCGCTCGACATTGCGCGCGACGCACGGGACATGCTCGGCGGCTCGGGCATCAGTGCGGAGTTCGCGCCGATCCGCCACATGCTCAACCTCGAGAGCGTGATCACTTACGAGGGGACGGAGACGATTCATCAGCTCGCGGTCGGGCGCGAGCTCACGGGAATCAGCGCGTTCTAGGCACGCGCTTGGTGCCGGCGCCGGCGGGGTCGCGCGATATCGCGGACCCCGCCAACGCCAGAGCTCGCCGCTATCAGAACGTCACACCCAGGCGGAACATCACCGTCCGCGGCTCATTCGGATAACCCGTGATCTGCGGCGCCGTGGGGCTCGCGAGCTGCACACCGTTCATGATGTAGTGCGCATTCGTGACGTTGCGGCTTTCGACTGCAGCCTTGTATCGACCCGACGGGTCGACCCACGAAATGGACGCATTGAAGATATCGGCCTGCTCGGGCTGGAACACCGACAGCTCGTTCGAGAGGTTCGTCCAATACGCGCTGTTGTAGTTCCAGGACGCGTTCAAGGTCATGCGACCTGGAATGAACGCGAGCACCGGCGAGTAGCGGATGCCGGTCGTCAGCTTGCGGGGCACGAGCGCTTTCAGATGGTTGTGCGAGCAATCCACCACGACCGTGTTGGAAAGCGAACAGTTGAAAGGCGCTGTGTAGTGACCCCGCATCACCGAGCCGGAGGCATAGATCTGCAGCGAATCGAGCGCTTGCCAGGTCGGCTCGTACTCGATGCCCTCCACGATGGCCCCCGTGGCATTGGTCGTGTAGCTCGTCGTCGTGCCGGGGAAGAATTGCGGGAGCTGCATGCCCGCGTACTCCGCGCGGAATATCGCAACATTGAGGCGTAGGCGTCCGCTGAGCGTCGTGACTTTACCGCCCGCTTCGTAGCTCTTCACGTTCTCCGGATCGTACGGCACGGGCCGTCCCATCTGACCGCCGCCGATGCTATTCGCGGGCGGCACGGGGTTGAAGCCACCCGATTTGAACCCTTCCGTATAGGACGCATACGTCAGGAGGTCGTTCGTGATCTGCCAATTGACGCCGAGCTTCACCGTGTTGGCTTTGAAGGTCTTGCTGTCCGACTGCGGAGCAGCAATCTGTAGGCGGTAGAACTGCGTGAAGTCGGCTGTTTCCTCGGTATGGCGCGCACCGACGGTGAAGCCGAGGCCGTTGTCCAAGGTGTACGTTCCTTGCGCATACGCGGCCCAGGCGTCGACGCCACGATCCTGATCGATCGTGGGGCTATCCAAAGCGATAGAGCGACTCGATCCCTTCTCGTTGTAGTAGTAGAGCCCGCCAACGCCCTTGATACGCTCCGCTGAGTACGTCGTGTTGAGCTCGTGGCTGTACCACTGGACGCGGGCGCGACCTTCGTTCGCACCGGCCGGCGCTGCCGTGCCATTCTCGAATGCGATCTGCGCCGCACGGGCGAGCGTGAGTGACACGGTGCCGTCGCTGAACGTGCGCAGGTTGCCTATACCTCCGATGTAGTTCACATCGAACGGGCCGTGCCGCCAAGTGGCATGCAGCGAACCGCCGTCGTTGTACAGAAACGGGTGACCCGGATCGCCCAAGTTTTCCGTGATGGTGAGATCGCGATTTCGCGTACCGTTCGCCTGCGTGCCCACGACATTGGGCGCCACGAGTAGCGGCACCCCGTACGTCGGCTCCGAGTAATCCTGGATGAAGTGGTACTCGAGCTGAAATTCGAGGTTGTCGGTCGGCGTGTACAGGAGCTTCACGCGCTCGGCGCTGTTCTCGGTGTCGCCGACGCGGCGATGGTAGTACGGTGAATACAGGTAGCCATCATGCTCGTTTTTCGAGCCACTCAACGAAAATGCGAGCTTGCCGTCGATGAGGGGGCCGCTGAGGTACCCCTTGGCGCTGAGCGCATTCCAGTCGCCGGCGGCCAGCTCGGCACTACCGGTCCAGTCGAACGTCGGGCGCTTGGTGATGATCTTGATCGCACCACCTGAGGAGTTACGGCCATACAGCGTGCCTTGCGGGCCGCGCAGCACCTCGACCGAGCCGACGTCGAAGAAATCGAAGAACGCGCCGTTGACGCGCGGCTGGATCACATCGTCGATGTAGACGCCGACGCCCTGATCGAAATGGATACCGCTGTTTTCCTGCCCGGCACCGCGCATGACGATGCGCGCGTTGTTGCTGCTGTTGATGTTCGGCATGATCACGGTGCCCGGAATTTCCGCGCCGGCCTGCCAAACGTTGCTGATCTGCTTATCGCTCAGAGCATCCGCGGACATCGCGGTAACGGCCACGGGAGTGGTCTGCACGGTCGAACGGTAGCGCTCCGCCGTGATGCTCACCTCTTCCATGGGCGCGGTCTTCTCCTCCTGCGTGGTGGCCGTCTGTGCGCCGACGACCGCAGGAACGAGCGCCGAGACCGCCGTCAGCAGCGAGCCACAGGTTGCTTTGGAATTGAGACGACTCGCCATCTACCCCTCCCCCGAATGCATGTGTACGTATGGAAATCAGGCTAACTCGGCGAACATTTGACCGTCAACACTTAGTTATCGAGGTTGACGAGGTTACCGTCGCTAGCTAATTTGCGGCGTATGAGCAACAGCCATCCAGGGCGGGGTACGGGCGGCGCGGTTGCGCTCGCCCTATGTGCCGCACTCATCGGAGGCGCGAACGGCGCGACCCCTACAGACCATGCGCTGCTCGGGGAGTGGCGGTTCGACCCGGCAGCGTCGCGCTTCGATGGCGGCGTTCCATATACGCGCGCCACGAGCCGCTTCATCGCCACTGCGACGTGCATACAGGTCGTCGTCGAGATCGTGGAGGGCAACGCTCGTCACATCAGGTTCGAGTACTGCGACCGCGGCGACGGCAGCGACGCCGCCGTCAATGGCAACCCGTTCTACGAGACAGAGAGCACCGTCTGGCCCACTCGTCGTATCGCGGTGCGCACTGAAAAGCGGCGCGGCGTCGTCACCGGCACCACGATGATGACCGTAGCCGAGGACGGGAAGTCCTACACCGCGACGGCCAGCCGCAAGCGGCCGGACGGAATCCAGTACAACTCCACCATCGTCTGGCGGCGTGTCGAGCCACGCTGAGGCGGCTCGCACGCTGGATCAGGACTCGATCAGCTCGATCAGCTCGCCCGCTGGTCCCCGCAGCGTCGCGACGCGTCGATCCCGGAACGGCTCGAGCCGGTTCTTGGTGGGCTTGGCGATGAATGCCGGCGAATGTTTGTCGAAGCTCGTGCATTCGAGGCTCACGACTGCCAGACCTCCGGGCAACCCTCCGGGGATCGCGGGCTCGCGGCGCTTGCCGTTTGGCCCGTGCTGATCGATCTCGATCTTCGCCCCCTCCTTCAGTGTGACAACCGAGAGTTGCATGGTGGGCAGTCGACGAATCGGGCTGGCAACGTTGCCGAACGTCGACTTGTACCACTCGAGGGCCGCCGGCAGATCCGGCGTCGTCTGAGTGGCAATGAAACAGCGACCGACGAAGGACTCCGCGACCGCGAGGTCGGGCCGCCTCTCGGTGATCCATGTGAGATTGAGACGCTCACCGGCGGGACCGCGAGCGCCTAGCGCCTTCAGGTACGGGTACGTCGGTACGAGACTCGGCGGCCCACGCACCACGAATGGTGAATCCTTCAGCTTCTCGTAGAGCTCGTCGCTGTTCTGAACCGTGATCTCTATGGCTCGCCACCCATAGGTATCCGCTTCCGCGGGATCCTGCGAGGCGGGCTGCTCGACGAACCTGATGTACGTCGGCTCGCCACTCGCGGGCCCGACGATGATGTAGGGCTTGCCCGCGAGCGCCGGTGCATTCCAGCTCTTGGCTGTCGCCGCGGCAAGCTTCCCACGCGCGATGAGCTTGTAGCCCATGATCTGCGTCCAGGCTCTTTCGACTTCGGGCAGCGACGGGGCCGTGTGCGTGAGGGCGCGAATGGCACCGAGCGTCGGTTGTGCTGGCGCAGCGGACTCCGGTGCGGATTGTGCCAGCGCGCGAGCGACCCCACCCGCGAGCGGCAGCAATGCGCCCGCGGCAACCCCCTGGATCAGTCGTCGTCTGTCGATCATTCAATCTCCCCCTTCGTTTGCGACTTAGATAACATAGATATCTAACTCTGACAAACGGGGAGAGCGAAATCATGCGCAGCCTGCTCACCGCCTGCCTCGCAGGCCTACTCATCGCCGGATTCTCGCTCAGCGATGCAGCGGCCGCGGCCGCCGGCTCTGGAATGAGACCGGGTCCGGCGGTCTGGATCGAGGAATACTGGGAGGTCAAACCGGGCAAGCTCGATGAGTTCGTCAAGACCTATCGAAGCGAGGTCTACTCGCTCGCTCGCAAAGTGCCCGGCTACCGCGGCTACACGATCCTCACGAACATCCCGGATGGCAGCGGCTTCCCGCCCGTGCCGCGCATGCCCGATGCCACGCTGACGCCGCACTATGGCATTCAGCTGCAGGGCAAGATGCTCACCGAGCGGTCGATCGACCTCGGCAACCTCCTCAGGCGCACGCACAACGTCATCGTGATTCACACACTGCAGACGTGGGCGGAATCGCGCTCATTCCGCGCCAACATGGAGGCTGCGTATGCCGATGCGCATCACGGCGCCAAGCTGGCGGATCATCTCGCGGCGACGCTGTTTCCTCTGGCGAACAACTATTGGGAGACGCCCTTCCGCCTGGTCGAGACCGGCTTGCCCGTCGACGCGCACTCTGGCCGCGACGCCGATGGCCTCGACTTGGAGCCGCACGCTTCGAGCCCTGCCGAGTGGTACAAGGAATACTTCGAGGTCACTGCAGAGGATCTGCCGGCATTCGTCGAGGCCTACCGCAACAACACGTTCGCGACCATGAGCCAGATCCCCGGCTACAAAGGGGTCACGATCCTCACGACGTTGGCACCGAATCCCACCGAAGCAGCTCGCACGAAGTACCGCGGCGAGATGCTCGGCGGGCCCGATGCCTTCTACGTGGCGCAACCGGGCGTGATGATGGACGGTACGATTCGCACCGACACATCCATCAACTACTCGCTGCTCTTCAAGCCGACGTTCACGATCATCACGTATTACCAGTTTCCGCCGGGCGTGAAGATGCTCGAAGAGATGCAGCGGATATTCGCGCGGGAGCATCCTGGAGAGGACCGCATCAAGAAGGTCACGCGGGAATTCTTTCCACACATTCAAAACCATTGGGACATGCACTATCGCGCGATCGAGACGAGCTTGGTCCCGCTTCCACCGAATCGAGGCAACTGAGCGGCATCCGCGCGAGCCCCACGGCAGAACGGCGGAGCCTTTGCGAGCTCCGCCGTGTCTGCTCGCCCGACTTCGTCGGCGAGCACCCAAGTGGGCCCCCCGCGCATGCGTACTCGACACCCTCCCGCGCGCAACCGAACGCCCCGCTCCGCCGTACCGCCACCTGAGGCCCGCGCCCGCCCCGATCCGGCGGGCGCAACCATCCCTGAAAGGTTGGCGCATGAAGTACTGCTGTGAGGCGTCGGCTCGGACCGCGGCCACCTACAAGCTCATCGCAAGCACCGAGTTCGGCCCCGACAGCCCCGGGCGCACCGATTTCTACCGGCATCCGACGGACGGGCAGATTCTCATCCAGTGGGACGAGGACTTCGACACGCGCATCTGGCACGTCGTCGATTGGCTCGCGCGCGGTGGGCTCCTGAGTCAGTGCGTGCTGGTGAGCGAGACGGGCGGCGCGCTCTCGCTGGTCGTGAAGAACTACTGGGAGTGGAAGCACGTACAGGCGTTCTATCCGCTCTGTACGGGAGGCGCGAGCGATCACTGGCCGATCACGTTGATCGCGCTGGAGAACGAGTCCGGCGCGCCGGCGCGGAAATACCTGGCCCGTTGGGGACGACCGAAGTGAACGGCAGCGGACTCGAGCTCGGCGGTTAGCGCGCCGGCGCGGCCCGCGAAGGCTCCGGCAACCGTCCGTCGCCCCGCGATGCTCCCGCAAGTGCTGTGGTCACTGGAAGCCCGTGCTCATGGCAAATGCCGTGCTCGGTGCGAGCTCCGTGTCTCGCTGCAAGTAGCGTACTCACGCGGAGCCGCTGCGCCCCGTTAGCCCGCGTGCTCCGTCAAGCCCCGTGCTCCGCGATCCGCCGCGCTTGCTGAGGCCGCCGCAGTTGCTGAGACCGCCGCGCTCGCCGCTCTCAGTCCTCCGGCCCACAAAGCGCGCCGCAGAAACGACAGCGCCGCCCGAAGGCGGCGCTGTCTCTGCGAGTGGCGCTATCTTGCGCTGACTCTACCCCGGTACCCGTTTGGCGGAAGACCTGTGCAACGCAGAGCATGGTGCCGATTTCGTCTGGACGCAAGCATTAGCAGTTCTCACATGGACACGTGATCGGCTGCACATAACAGGCGGCTCACTGCTCCGGGCTCCGTGCGCCCGCTTGACGAACCAGCTCGAGGAGTGCCGTCCCATACCGATCCAGCTTCGTCGCACCGATCCCCGAGATCGTGCGGAGCTGGTCGAGGGACTGCGGCAACACGGACGCCACCTCCTGCAGCGTGCTGTCGTGGAAGATCGTGTAGGCGGGTACGCCGTGCTCGCGCGCCACGTCTCGGCGCCATTCGCGCAGGGCCTCGAACACGATCTCATTACGCGGTCCGCCGGGCGTGCGCGCGACGCTCTGCCCCGCCGTCGCACCGCGCCGGCCCTTGCGCTTCGGCGCGCTCTTCTCTTCTTGCCGCCGCAAGCGCAACGTGCGCCCGCCGGTCAGCACATCACGACTGCCCGGTGTCAAGCGCAACACGTTGAAGTTGTCGTGATCGACGCGCAGCAGCTTCAGCATCACGAGCTGCCGCACGACCGAGCGCCACTGCGCGGCGCTCAGGTCCGCCCCGATGCCGAAGGTGCTGAGCCGATCGTGATCGTACTGTTCGACTTTCGCGGTTCGCTGGCCGCGTAGCACATCGATAATTTGCTGCGCGCCGAACGAGAAGCCGCTCGCCTTCTGACACCGGTAGACGCACGACAGGAACTTGCGCGCGGCCTCGGTTCCGTCCCACTCCTGTGGCGGATTGAGGCAGTTGTCACAGTTGCCACAGGGCTTGCTGGGCTCGCCGAAGTAGTCGAGCAGCCGCACGCGCCGGCACTCGATCGTCTCGCAGAGCCCGAGGATCGCGTCGAGCTTGGCGTTGGCGACGCGCTTGTATTCCTCGCCGGCGGTAGACAGGTCGATGAGGCGCCGCTGCTGGACGACATCCGCGAGGCCGTAGACCATCCAGGCGTCCGCCGGCAGCCCGTCGCGTCCGGCGCGACCGGTCTCCTGGTAGTAGCTCTCGATGCTCTTCGGCAGGTCGAGGTGCGCCACGAAGCGCACGTCCGGCTTGTCGATGCCCATGCCGAACGCGATGGTCGCCACCATCACGACGCCATCATCGCGGATGAAGCGCGTCTGATGCTCCTCGCGCGTGCCGTGCTCTTTGTCCGCGTGATACGCGAGCGCGTCGATGCCCGACCTTCGCAGGAACTCGGCCGTCTCATCCACTGAATTGCGCGTGAAGCAGTACACGATGCCCGCCTCGCCGGGGTGCTCGTCCTGGATGAACTGCAGGACTTGCTTGCGAGCGTTGTCCTTCTCGGCGATCCGATAGCGGATGTTCGGGCGATCGAAGCTCGACACGAACACGCGCGGTTCGCTGAGCTCGAGGCGCGTAACGATCTCGCTGCGCGTGACCGCGTCTGCCGTCGCAGTGAGCGCGATGCGCGGCACCCCGGGATAGCGCCGCGCGAGCACGGCGAGACGCAAATATTCCGGGCGGAAGTCGTGTCCCCACTGCGAAACGCAATGGGCCTCGTCGATGGCGAACAGCGCGAGCGGTGCGGCGTCGAGCAGCGTCAGACACTTTTCCATCATCAGCCGCTCAGGCGCGACGTACAGCACGTCGATCTCGCCCGCGCGCACCTGCTGCTCGATCTTCTGCGTGTCCGCCCAACTGTTCGTCGAGTTCAGGAACGCCGCGCGGACGCCCGCTTCGCGAAGCGCAGCCACTTGATCCTGCATCAACGCGATCAGCGGCGAGACGACCACGCCGACCCCGCTGCGCATGAGCGCGGGGATCTGATAGCACAACGACTTGCCGCCCCCGGTCGGCATCAGCACCAGCGCATCGCCGCCCGCTGCGACGTGCTCGACGATCTCCGCCTGCTGGCCACGGAAGGCCGGATAGCCGAAGACGTCCCGAAGGATCTGAGTGGCGCGCGTCGCGAGGTCGGTGGTCATGACGGCCGCCATTGTTCCGAGCCCCGCCGCCGACGCAAGCTCAATATTCGTCGGAAATGGAACTTTCGCGACGGCTCGCGGCAATACAGGGCATGAGCTCAGCCCAGGGATGCCGCGATCGATGTCCGCTCTGACCGCCGACGACGCACAGCTCGTCGCTCGCCTACGCCAAGGAGACGCCGGAGCGGCCCGCGAGCTCTATGAGCGTCACGGCGCCGCCCTCTTGCGCTTCGGGATGGCCATGAGCAACTCGCGCCAGACTGCCGAGGACCTCGTACACGACACGTTCCTCGAGCTGCTGCGACATCCGTCGCGCTTCGACCCGGCGCGAGGTCCGGTGCTGGCGTTCCTGTTCGGCATCGCGCGCCACCGCCTCGCTCGGATCGCACGGGCGACCCTGCGCGACGCGGAGGTCACATCGGAGCCGCCGCAGTCCATGGACGACGACGGCGCCTCCGAGCCGCTCACAAGGCATAGCCCGGTCACGGCCGCGCTGGCCGCAGAGGACACGGCGGACGCGCTGGACCGGCTGCAGAGCATCGAGCGCGTACGAGCCGCGGTGTACGACCTGCCGCGCGTCCATCGCGAAGTGATCGCGCTCTGCGACCTCGAGGAGCTGCCCTACGCCACCGTCGCCACGATCCTCGGCTGCCCCATCGGCACCGTGCGATCGCGGCTGAGCCGCGCCCGAGCCCTGCTGGCCGCGCGGCTCGAGGTGCCCGATGAATCCGAAGATGACGAGCAGCGCGGCTCCGTGGCGCTCACGTTGTCCGTTCGAGGATCTGCGACATGACCGCTGATGACACCGCCATCGCCCTCACCCGCCAGCTGGACTGCTACGCGCACGCCCTGCGCAGCTTGCAGCCCTCCGCCGAGCTCGACCGCCGCGTCGATGTGGCCATCCAGTCCTGGGCGGCGAGCAAGGGCTCACGCGCTCTCTGGAGGCGCCCGTTGACGTGGATCGCCGCGGTGGCCTCGATCGGTGCGATCTCGCTGGGCGTTGCGCTGCTCGCGATGCGCGACCGTGGGTCCGCGGAGGGACTCAGCGCTGCCGCGGCCCGCATCCCCGGGCTCCAGGTCGAACGCGTCGGCGTCCCGGCTCTCGCCGCTGGCCAGGTGTCGCAGTGGCCTGCGGAAGCGGCGATCTTCCGTGTGAAGGCCAGCTTCATCCCGACCGGAGGCTTCCTACTCGCCGGTGAGCAGGACGGGGAACGGCAGTACTGGGTCGACGTGCGCATCGCCAACGACGGCACGATGCGAATCATGCAAGTGGTGCCCGCAGAGCGCGGGCGCGGCGGGCCGCATCAGTAGTCCGCGACTTTTCGGAGAAGATCATGACCGACAAAACGCTGGGATTCCGCTCGACGGGCGCGGCCGTGGTCGCCGCATTGTGGGGGCTGACGCCGTTCGCCGCGCAGGCGGTCGAAGGACCGACGGAGGTCCTGACGGTGGCCGCCGCGCCCGCTAGTGGCTGTGGGGCGGCGATCGCAGGTGTCGAACGGGGCGGCAAACCCTTCAGCATCGCCGTGGAGCCGCGTACGGAGCCTGTGAAGGGCGCTCCGTTCTCCGGCGTGGGCACGTCCGAGATCGTGACGACGCTCGCAGACGGCAATCGCATCGTCCGCACGAACACGATGAAGTACTACCGCGATAGCCGCGGCCGCACGCGCACGGAGTATTCGCTGGCGGCGATCGGGCCGTTCACGCCGGATCAGGCGCAGTCCGTCGTCACGATCACGGATCCCATCGAGGGCAAGCGATACGTGTTGCGCTCGGGGAGCAAGCACGCGGACATCCTCCCGCTGCCGGAAGCGCGAATGAGCAAAGCGGCGGAGAGTGGCGAAGCTGGCAGCAGTACGAGCAGCGGCATCACCACACGCACGGCGCCGAGCGGCAACGTCATGTACATGCCGAAGGCCGCCACGGGCAGCGCGGAGCGGCTCGCCGCGAGGGTCGGCCCGCGTGTCGGTCCGACGCCCGCTGGCCCGCCGGTGCTGGTGATGTCGCAGACGATCGCGGCTCTGCCGCCGGCGAACGCGGGGTTCATCATGCAGTACGCCGCGCCTCCGCTCGCTGCGGGAGCGGAGGCTTGCAAGCCCAACGCGAAACCGCTGCCGGCGCCGACGCCCATCGGCGAGCGGATCATGGAAGGGCTGAAGGTCACGGGCACGCGCATGGAGTTCACGATCGACGCGGGCGCGGTCGGGAACGAGCTGCCGATCGTCGTGAGCTCGGAGCAGTGGTTCAGCCCTGATCTCGGCGTGGTGGTCGCAAGCACTGTGCGCGACCCGATGATGGGCGACACGACGTACAAGCTCGAGCAGATCAGCCGCGCCGAGCCCGACGCGTCGCTGTTCACCATTCCGCCGGACTACACGACGACGGATCTGACTGCCGCGGGCGGGATGTTCTTCGAGAGCGGCATGCCCGCGCCGGACGGTGGTCCGGGGCCCGTGACCAGGATGGGCGTGAGGATATTAGCGCCCGGAGCAGCACCCTCCGATACGTCCGCACCGGCGAAGCCCGGCGACAAGTGAGTTGGCGTCAGGCGTCGCGGTTCAGTGCGCACGAGCAGCTCGGGCGCTGCATGCTCGCGAACGACGCGGCGGCCCGGTTGAGCGATGTGAGCGTTGGAGCACCTGGGCCCGAGACGGAAAGCCGCGCTGCCAGGGCTCGTAGCGGATCGCGTCGGCGACGGCTTTCCACATCGCGGGGCGCTGGCCGCTGCATGCTTGCGAACGACGTGGCGTCCCGGTCGAGCGATGTGAGCGCCAGACTAGCTGGCTCGACACGCAAGCTGCGCGGCTAGGGCTCGTAGCGAACTGCGTCGGTGACGGCTTTCCACATCGCGGAACCCACGGGATTCTGTGATTCCTCATAGACGTGTCCCGCGAGGCCGGCGCAGCGCGCCGTGAGCACGATGCCGCGCACCGCTTTCGCCGGCACGCCCGCTTCGCCAAGCGCGACCGCAATGGCCGCGCTCACATTCGTGACGAGATTCTTCCCGATGGCCTTCTGCACGGCCGTCTCGAGCGCCGCGAGCGCGCGAACGTAATCACCCTTCGCCCCCGCCGCCTTCACGATCTGCAGCAGCCGCGTGACGCGCGGGTCCACCTGTCGATGAATGGTGTGTCCAAACCCCGGAATGGGCCGCTCGCGCTTGCGATACGCCCTGACGGTCTCACGCGCCAGCGACGCCCGCTTCAGCCGCGACGCCGCCGCAATCGGCTCCAGCACCAGCGCGCACTCGCTCGCAGTGCCGGCGAACCGGTCTCCGACGCCGAGCAACCCAGCAGCGATCGCCCCCTGAACGGACTCCGGGGCGCCGTAATGCGTGAGCCGCGTGACGATCGCCGAAGGCACGAGGCCGTGCTCCATGATCGTCACGAGCACTGCGTCGAGAATCGTGGCTTGCATGCGCGACGGCGCGCGTCCCGTGAGCTGCAGCAGCATCATTTCGCTGAAGCTCACCTTCCCCATCAGGTCCTTGACGAGATCCTTGCCACGGATCGTGATCTGATCGGCGTCGTAGCCGGCGATGCGCGTTGTCCTGCCCTGCGCGGGTTTGTTCGACTTGTCCGCCATGGGCCGTGTCGCTCTCTCAGTGGATCAAGCGTGTGCAGAGATCGAGCAGCGGGCCTGGCAGCAGGCCGAGCAACAGCACCGCCGCCGCATTCAACCCGATCGCGAAGCGCACGCCCGTCTGACGGTCCGCCACCGGCAGATCCGCCGGCGGATCGAAGTACATCAGCTTGACGACGCGCAGATAGTAGAACGCGCCGATGATCGACGTCACGGCACCGATGATCACGAGCCAGAGGTGATTCGTCGCCCACAGCTCCTGGAAGATCCGCAGCTTCGCCCAGAAGCCGACGAACGGCGGCACGCCGGCGGTCGAGAACATGAGGATCAGCATCACGAGCGCGAGCAGCGGATCGCGTTTGTAGAAGCCCTTGTAGTGGTCGAGCTCGTCGGCCTCGAACCCCGGGCGGCTCGCCAGCAGGATCACGCCGAAGGATCCGAGTGCGGTCAGCACGTACACGAGCGTGTAGTACAGCGCTGCGCTGTACCCCGCAGGCGTGCCCGTCACGAAGCCGAGCACGATGAACCCGACGTTCGCGATGGTCGAATACGCGAGCAGACGCTTGAGATTGGTCTGCACGAGCGCCACCAGATTGCCGACGATCAGCGTGAGCACCGCGAGAGCCGCGAGCATCTGCGACCAATCCGTGACCACGCCCTGCAGGCCCTGACTGAGAAGGCGGAACGCGAGCGCGAAATACGCGAGCTTCGGGGCGGTGCCGATGAAGAGCGTCACGCTGGTGGGCGAGCCTTCGTAGACATCCGGCAGCCACATGTGGAACGGCACCGCGCCGAGCTTGAAGGCCACCGCCACGACGATGAAGCCGAGCCCGAGGATGACCGCGAGGCTCGCCTTGCCGGCCACGAGCTGCGTGGCCAGATCATCGAGCAGCAGCGTGCCCGTCATGCCGTAGATCATCGACATGCCGTACAGCAACGCGCCCGAGGCGATCGCGCCGAGCACGAAGTACTTCATGGCGGATTCCGCGGCGATGCCCGACTCGCGATCGAACGCAACCAGCGCGTACACCGACAGCGCCAGCAGCTCGACGCCGATGTAGAGCGTCAGCAAGCTGTTCGCGGAGGCGAGCACGAACACGCCGAGCAGCGCGGTCAGCATCAGAACGAAGTACTCACCGCGCAGCAGTCCACGCCAGTTCAGGTACGACCGCGAATAGAGCATCGCGAACGCCACGAACAGGAACCCGAACATCTTCAGCACCCACGAGAGCTCGTCCGCGACGTAGTGGCCGTCGAAGAGCACCGTGCGTGCGCCGACGTGCGCGTACGCGCCAGTAACCGCCGCACCCACGGCGAGCACGACGAGCGTGAAGGTGGCCGAGAGGCCGCGCCGCGTCTGGCCGGCGAACACGTCCACCATCAGGACCGCGCAGATCATGACGGTGAGATAGATCTCCGGCAGCGCCGGCGCGAAGCTCGCGAGAGTGACAGGAGTGGTTTCGGGCATGGGTTCGCTCTAGGGGACCTGACCGACGAGAGCCGCCGGCACCTTGGTCGCAACGGCCTGGTCCACCAGGTGATGCACGGAAGCCTCCATCATGTTCACGAGAGGTGCCGGGTAGACGCCCATCCCGAGTACCGCGATCGCGAGCACTCCGAGGATGACGAACTCGCGCACGTTCAGGTCCGTGAGGCGCGCGACATGATCGTTGGCGATGGGGCCGAACACCACGCGCTTCACGAGCCACAGCGTATAGGCCGCACCGAGGATGAGCGTCACGGCGGCGAGCACCGAATACCAGAAGTTCGCCTTGAAGCTCGCGATGATGACGAGGAATTCGCCGACGAATCCCGATGTGCCGGGCAGACCCGTGTTCGCCAGCGCGAACAGCACCATGAACGCGGCGAAGCGCGGCATCGTGTTGATGACGCCGCCATACGCCGCGATGTCGCGACTGTGCACGCGGTCGTACAGCACGCCGACGCACAAGAACAGCGCGCCGGACACGAGGCCGTGCGAGATCATCTGGATCATGGCGCCCGACATGCCCATCACGGCGCCCTTCAGCGCACCGGTGTTCTGCACGATGTCGAACGCGATGAACGCACCGAGCGTCACGAAGCCCATGTGCGCGATGGACGAATACGCGATGAGCTTCTTCATGTCCGTCTGCACGATCGCGACGAACCCGATATAGATCACCGCGACGAGCGAGAGCGCGATCATCAGGAACGCGAGATCGCGGCTCGCGTCGGGCGCGATCGGCAGGCTGAAGCGCAGGAAGCCGTACCCGCCCATCTTCAGCATGATGGCCGCCAGGATCACCGAGCCGCCGGTCGGTGCTTCGACGTGCGCATCCGGCAACCACGTGTGCACCGGCCACATCGGCACCTTCACGGCGAAGGCGAGCAGGAAGGCGAGGAAGATCCAGCGCTGCTCGATTTTCGTGAGCGGCAGCATCTGGAAGCTCGCGATCGAGTAGTCGCCCGCCTTCACGTACATGTAGATGAGCGCGACCAGCATGAACACCGAGCCGAGGAACGTGTACAGGAAGAACTTGATGGTCGCGTACACGCGCCGCGGGCCGCCCCAGATCCCGATGATCAGGAACATCGGGATCAGCATGGCTTCCCAGAAGAAGTAGAACAGCAGCGAATCCATCGCGCTGAACACGCCGATCATGAGCCCTTCCATGATCAGGAAGGCGGCGAAGTACTGCGCCGGGCGCTGCTCGATGACCGTCCAGCCGGCGATGATCACGGGCACCGTCATGAACGCAGTGAGGAGCACGAGCGGCAGCGAGATGCCGTCCACGCCGAGGTGGTAGTACGCGTTGAATGCCGGGATCCACGGCAGCTTCTCGACGAACTGGAACTCCGCCGTGCTGCCGTCGAACTGCGTCATCAGGGGGATGCAGAGCGCGACGGTCACCAGCGACCCGACGAGCGCGACCCAGCGACCCGCGACGATGCGCTTGTCGCCCATGAGCAGCACCACGACGCCCGTCGCGATCGGGAGCCACACCAGAGCCGAGAGCAATCCGAAACCTTGCATGAACGACCGCCCGCCTGTTGTTCTTTCAGCGCGTCAGGAAATAGCCCAGGAGCACCGCGAGACCGATGATCATCCAGAAGGCGTACGAGTAGAGATAGCCGCTTTGGATACGCCGCATGATCCCACCCAGCCGGCCCAGCGTATTCGCCGAGCCGTTCACGAGCGCACCGTCGATGATCGCGCCATCGCCCCCGCGCCAGAGACTGCGACCGAGAAGGCGCGTCGCGCCGGCGATGATGTTCTCGTTGATCCAGTCGAAGTAGTACTTGTTGAGCAGGATCGTGCGCAGCCAGCCGAAGGTGCGTGCGGCCGAGTTGGCCAGCGACGGCTTCCACAGGAAGAAGACGTAGGCCGTTGCTGCCCCCGCGACTGCGAGCCAGAACGGCGGGCTCAGGAACCCGTGCGCGCCCATCGCGAGAGCGCCGTGGAATTCGCGGGCGAGCTCGCCGACGACGTCGTTCTTCTCGAGCACCTGGATGGCCGGGCCGAAGAAGTCGCCGAAGAGAATCGGGCCGACGGTGATGGCGCCGATGACCAGCGAAGGAATCGCCAGCGCGATCAGCGGCACCGTGACAACGGCGGGGCTCTCGTGCGGCGGCGAGTGAGTGGCACCGTGCTCGGTGGCTTCGTGCGCGTGAGCGCCGTGGTGGACGGCGCCCGCGCCGTGCGCGGATGCGTGAGCGTGATGCGCGCCCGTGGCGTGCGTGATCGCACCGGTGGGCGTTTCGCCGGCGGCGGGTTGATCGCCGCCCTCGTGGCCCGCACCATGCGCGTGCCGGAAGCGCTCATGGCCATGGAAGGTCATGAACAGCATGCGGAACGTGTACAGCGAGGTCACGAACACGCCTGCCAGCACGCAGTAGTAGGCGTACGTCGCGCCGTAGCGATGCGACTCGCCGACCGCCTCGATGATGGTGTCCTTCGAGTAGAAGCCGGACAGGAACGGCGTGCCGACGAGTGCGAGCGCCCCGATCCATGACGTGATCGCGGTGATCGGCATGTACTTGCCGAGCCCGCCCATCTTGCGCATGTCCTGCTCGTGATGCATGCCGATGATCACCGAGCCGGCCGCGAGGAACAGCAGCGCCTTGAAGAACGCGTGCGTCATCAGATGGAAGATCGCCGCGCTGTACGCGGACGCGCCGAGCGCCACGGTCATGTAGCCGAGCTGCGAGAGCGTCGAGTACGCGACGACGCGCTTGATGTCGTTGTTCACGACGCCGAGCAGGCCCATGAAGAACGCCGTCGTCGCGCCGATCACCAGCACGAACGACAGCGCCGCCTCCGAGTGCTCGAAGATCGGCGACATGCGCGCGACCATGAAGATGCCCGCGGTCACCATCGTCGCGGCGTGGATCAGCGCGGAGATGGGGGTGGGACCTTCCATCGAGTCCGGCAGCCACACGTGCAGCGGGAACTGCGCCGACTTGCCCATCGCACCGACGAAGAGGCCGATGCAGATCACCGTCAGCGCCGGCACCGCCGAATGCCCGATCGCGATCGTGGCCGACTCGAGCCCCGGCGCGGCGGCGAACGCGTCCTTGTAGTCGAGCGAGTTCGTGAAGTAGACGATCGCGGCGATGCCGATCACGAAGCCGAAGTCGCCTACGCGGTTCACGAGGAACGCCTTGAAGTTCGCGAAGATCGCGCTCGGCCGCGTGTACCAGAACCCGATGAGCAGATAGGAGACGACGCCGACCGCTTCCCAGCCGAAGAACAGCTGCATGAAGTTGTTCGACATCACGAGCATCAGCATCGAGAACGTGAACAGCGAGATGTAGCTGAAGAAGCGCTGGTAGCCCGGATCGTCGTGCATGTAGCCGATCGTGTAGACGTGCACGCACAGCGACACGAAGGTGACGACGACCATCATGAGCGCGGTGAGGCGGTCGATCAGGAAGCCGACCTGGAACCGCACACCGTCCGTGACGAGCCAGTTGTAGATGGGCCCGTCGAACGTCGGGACGTTGTCCCAGTAGATCTGCTTCAGCACGTAGATCGACAGCGCGCACGAGATGGCGACGCCCGCGATCGTGACGGTGTGCGCGCCGGCGCGGCCGACCTGCTTGCCGAAGACGCCGGCAATGATCGACGCGACGAGCGGCAGGAGTGGAATGAGGACGAGCAGAGTCGGATTCACGCGCGTCTCATCCTTTCAGCGTATTCAGGTCTTCGACGTTGATGCTCCGGCGCTCCCGGAACAGCACGACGAGAATGGCGAGACCGATGGCCGATTCGGCCGCGGCCACCGTGAGCACGAAGAACACGAACACCTGCCCGCTCACGTCGCCGAGGTAGCGCGAGAACGCCACGAAGTTGAAGTTGGCGGCGAGCAGCAGCAGCTCGACGCACATGAGGAGCAGAATCACGTTCTTGCGGTTCAGGAAGATGCCCGCGACCGAGAGCGCGAACAGGATGCCGGACAGAGTCAGGAGGTGCCCGAGCGTGATCATGCGCCCTTCTCCGATTCAGCAGTTGCGGCTTCAGCGGTCGCGGCCGGCTCCTCCGGACGAACCGCGGCCATCTTCACGATACGAATACGATCCTGGGCGCGCACGGAGGTCTGTGCGCTGATGTCCTGCACCTTGTGGCCGGGCCGCTTGCGCATCGTGAGCGCGATGGCGGCGACGATCGCGACGAGCAGCAGCACCGCCGCCAGCTCGAATGGGTACGCGTACTTCGTGTAGAGCACCGTGCCGAGCTCGGTGGTGTTGCTGTAGTCCCGCGGGAGCGGCGTCGCGCCCTTGGTCATGTCGACACCGAGGCCCTTCGCGGTGACGACGCCGACGATCTCGGCGATGACGACCCCTGCGATGATCCAGCCGAGCCACGCGTAGCGGGTGAAGCCGCTGCGCAGCTCTTCCGTGTTGATGTCCAGCATCATGACGACGAACAGGAACAAGACCATGACCGCGCCGACGTACACGAGCACCAGAACGACGGCGAGGAACTCGGCTTCGATCAGCAGCCAGATCGCGGCGCTCGTCACGAAGCAGAGCACCAGCGACAGCGCCGAGTGCACGGGGTTGCGCGAGACGATGACCCCGAGCGCGGATGCGACCAGCACCGTAGCGAATGCGTAGAAGAGAAACTGTACCAGCATCGGCGGCCCTTCAGCGGTACGGCGCGTCCGCCGCTTTGTCGGCGGAGATCATGGCTTCGTAGCGCTCACCGACCGCGAGCAGCTTGTCCTTGCTCATGATGTTCTCGCCACGGTTCTCCATGTGGTACTCGTGAATGCGCGTCAGCACGATGGCGTCGACCGGGCACGCCTCCTCGCAGAAGCCGCAGTAGATGCACTTGAAGAGATCGATGTCGTAGCGCGTCGTGCGGCGCGTGCCATTCGGCGCGACGTCCGAATCGATGGTGATGCACACCGCCGGACACACGGCTTCGCACAGCTTGCAGGCGATGCAGCGCTCCTCGCCGTTCGGGTACCGCCGGAGCGCGTGCAGCCCGCGGAAGCGCGGCGACTGCGGCGTCTTCTCCTCCGGGTAGTTCACCGTGTACTTCTTCTGGAAGAACGTACGCAGCGTGACGCCCATGCCCTTCCAGAGGTCGGGCAGCAGAAAGACTTTGAAGATATTGGCAGCCATCAGTGCGACCAGGGACCGACTTTGAAGTACACCATCACCCCTTCCACCGCGATCCAGACGAGCGTCACCGGGATCAGCGCTTTCCAGCCGAGCCGCATGATCTGGTCGTAGCGATAGCGCGGGAACGTGGCGCGGAACCACAGGAAGAAGAACAGGAAGATGAAGATCTTGAGGCCGAGCCAGAAGAAGCTCGGGCGCGCGAGCAGGTTGTCGGCCGGCAGGTAGCCGTCGAACGGGCTCAACCAGCCGCCGAAGAAGAACACGGCCGTCAGCGCCGAAATCAGGATCATGTTCGCGTATTCGGCGAGGAAGAACAGCGCGAACGCCATGCCCGAATACTCGACGTGGAAGCCGGCGACGATCTCGGACTCGCCTTCCGCCACGTCGAAGGGCGCACGGTTCGTCTCGGCCACGCCGGAAATGAAATAGACGACCAGGAGCGGGAACAGCCAGAACCAGTTCCAGGACAATGCGCCTCCGGCCTGGTGACGCACGATGTCGCCGAGGTTCAGGCTGCCGGCCGCCATCAGCACGCCGACGAGCGCGAAGCCCATCGCGATTTCGTACGCAACGATCTGCGCCGCCGAGCGCATGGCGCCGAGGAACGCGTACTTCGAGTTCGACGCCCAGCCGGCGATGATGACGCCGTAGACGCCGACGGACGTGAACGCCAGCAGGAAGAGCAGACCCGCGTTGATGTCCGCGATCACGAGCTCCGGCGACAGCGGAATCACCGCCCACGTCACGAACGCGGGAATCAGCGCGATCGCCGGCGCGATGCGGAACAGGAACTTGTTCGCGTTGGCCGGCAGGATCACTTCCTTCAGGAGCAGCTTCACGACGTCCGCGAACGGCTGTCCGAGGCCCGGGAACAGGCCGAAGATGCCGACGCGGTTCGGGCCTTTGCGCAGCTGCATCCAGCCGATGACCTTGCGCTCCCACAGCGTCAGCAGCGCGACACAAATGATGAGCGCGACGGTGACGAGCAGGATCCATGCGGTGGAGCGCACGTACTCCGGCAGCGCCATCCATTGAGCGACGAAATTGTTCACGGCGTCTTGCATCGTTCGCTGGGGACTCAGTAGTGCACGGGCGGCGTGCGGCCTTCACGCGTCTTCTGCAACGACGGCGCGCGGCGCACGATGGCGTCGGCTTGGTACATGTTCAGATCGACGAGCGGCGCTGCCGCCGGCGCGCCGTTCACACTGTGCGTGCCGGTGTAGCTCGTCGACAGCGACGGGCCGCATGCGCGGCGCAGCTCATCGCGCACCTCCTCCGACGAGTTGTAATCGAAGCCGCTTAGGTGCAGAAGGTTGCCGAGCACGCGCAGCACCTTCCAGCCCGGGCGCGCTTCGCCGAGCGGCGGCACCGCGCCGGCGTAGCTCTGCCACTTGCCTTCGAGATTGACGAACGTGCCGGAGGTCTCCGCATACGTGCCGATGGGCAGGATCACGTGCGCCGTTTGCTTGAGCGTCTCGCAAGCAAACGGGGTGATCGCCACGACGAAACCCGCGGCCTGGAGCGTCTTCGTCACCTCGCTGTCGAGCGCGTCGATCCACGGCTCGATGCCGCCGAAGAGGACGTAGGCGCCGAGCGGCTTCTTCAGCATTTCGTTCGCGTTGAGTCCGGCGGTTGCCGCCGGCTTCGCGCCGGGCGCCCGATGCGGAACGGCGCCCGCGAGGTATGCGCCGGCGGCATTGCCGCCTTCGGCGAGCACCCCGAACGTCGCACCTGTCGCAGCGGCAATTGCGGCTGCAAGCGCGCGCACATCTGCATACGCGGAATGGCGGAGCGCAAGTGCGCCGAGCAACACGTGGCGCGGTCCGCCGCTCGCCGCATTGGCCGGAGCATTTGCGGATGCATTCGGTGCCGGGTGAGCGCCGCTGGACACGCCCGCCGGCGTGCCGGACTGCGCACCCGCCGGCGCGCCGCCCGCTCCGGTGCCGCTGGGAGCAGCCGTGCCAGCCGCGGCATTTGCGCCGGTATTCGCGGCGCCGGCAGTGGCGGCCGACGCAGCGCCCGTCGAAGCCACAGGGCCGCCCGCAGCGGCCGCAGAGCCCGCGGCTCCATCTCGGAACGCTCTCGCGAGCGCCCGATGCGAATCCGTCACGGTGGCGGTTCGAACGATGCCGACGAGATGATCGGGCACGCGCGCACCATCGCCTGCGAGCACGGCAAGAATCGCCGCGAGATCGTTCACCAGATTCGCGCTCGGCGACTCGAGGTAGCTCGCGACCGGGAACAGATAGTCGAAGCGCGCGGGATTGACGAACGAAACCTTCGCCCCTTTGCGCGCGGCCTTGCGCACGCGATGCGCCAGCATCGGCGCCTCGCGCCGCAGATTGGAGCCGATCACGAGAAGCGACTTCAGCTTCTCGAACTCGGCAATCGGCAGCCCGAGCGAGGGATGCGCCGGGTCAGCCGCCTGATCGCGGAAGTCCCGTTGCCGCACGCGATGATCGATGTTCGCCGACCCGAGGCCGCGCGTAACGCGCGCGAGCAGATAGAGCTCTTCCGTCGTGCTCGACGCGCTCGCGAGCACGCCGAGATTCGACGCGTTCTCGCGCAACTTGTCCGCTACGGTTTGCAGCGCCGTTTCCCAATCGACCTGCTTCCACTCGTCGCCCTGGCGCACCATGGGCGCCGTCACGCGTTCCGAGCTGTACAGGCCTTCGTAGCTGAAGCGATCGCGGTCCGCGATCCAGGTCTCGTTGATGGCTTCGTTCTCGCGCGGCACGACGCGCATGACCTTGCCGCGCAGCACGTGACCGAACGTGTTCGTGCCGATGCCATCGTGCGGCGAGACTAGCGGATGCGAGGTCATCTCCCACGCACGCGCCGTGAAGCGATACGGCTTCGACACCAGCGCGCCAACCGGACACAGATCGATGACGTTGCCGGACAGCTCGTGCTGCACGGTCTGCTCCATCGCCGTGCGCACTTTCATCTGCTCGCCGCGCCCGATCATGCCGAGCTCCTGGAAGCCGGCGATTTCCTCGGTGAAACGAATGCAGCGCGTGCAATGAATGCAGCGAGTCATGTCGGTCGCGATCAGCGGCCCGAGATTCTCGTCGGCCACCGCGCGCTTGCGCTCGGTGAAACGCGAGATGTCGCGCCCGAAGCCGACCGCGAGGTCCTGCAGCTCGCACTCGCCGCCCTGATCGCAGATCGGGCAGTCGAGCGGGTGATTGATCAGCAGGAACTCCATGGTCGCGCGCTGCGCCCCGATGGCGCGCGGCGACTTGGTGAACACCTTCATCCCCGGTGTCACGGGCGTGGCGCACGCCGGCAGCGGCTTCGGTGCCTTCTCCACATCCACGAGGCACATGCGGCAATTCGCGGCGACCGCGAGCTTCTCGTGATAGCAGAAGCGCGGCACGTAGGCGCCGTGACGATCGGTCGCCTGAATGATCATCTCGCCCTTGCGTGCTTTGCAGGGCTCGCCGTTGATCTCGATGTCGATTAGATCGTCGCTCACGCCGCTTTCGCTCCGAGATTTTCGACGATGCTGCGCCCGCCGTGATCGATCATGTACTCGAACTCGTGCCGGAAGTGCTTGAGGAAGCTCTGCACCGGCCATGCGGCGGCATCGCCGAGCGCGCAGATCGTGTGGCCCTCGATGCGGTTCGCCACATCGAGCAGCAGCCCGAGCTCTTCACGCCGCGCCTGCCCCGCGAGCACGCGCTTCAGCAGCCGATTCATCCAGCCCGTGCCTTCGCGGCACGGCGTGCACTGGCCGCACGACTCGGACATGTAGAAGCGCGAGACGCGCTCCAGCACGCGCACCATGCACGTCGTCTCGTCCATCACGATGACGGCCGCCGAGCCGAGCGAGGAGCCCGCCGCGCGCAGCGAGTCGTAGTCCATCTTCGCCTTGAGCATCGTTTCGGCGGGCACGACGGGCACCGACGAGCCGCCGGGGATGCACGCCTTGAGCTTGCGGCCGTTGCGCATGCCGCCCGCCATCTCGAGCAGATCGACGAACGGGATGCCGAGCGGCAACTCGAAGTTACCCGGCTTCGCGACGTGCCCGGAGACGGAGAAGATCACCGTGCCTCCGGAATTCGGCGGGCCGAGACCCGCGAACCATTGCGGGCCCTTGCGCAGAATCGTCGGCGCGGACGCGAAGCTCTGCGTGTTGTTGATGGTCGTCGGCGCGCCGTAGAGACCGAAGGCGGCCGGGAACGGCGGCTTGAAGCGCGGCTTGCCGGGCTTGCCTTCGAGCGAATCGAGCAGCGCCGTCTCTTCACCGCAGATATAGGCGCCGGCACCGACGAACGTGTAGATGTCCATGTCGATGCCGCTGCCCTTGATGTTCTTGCCGAGGAGGCCCGCGTCGTACGCCTCTTTCAGCGCGGCCTCGAAGCGCGGCACCGGCTCGCCGAGGAACTCGCCGCGAATGTAGTTGTACGCGACGGTCGCATTCGTTGCGTACCCCGCGATGGCGAGCCCTTCGATGAGCGAGTGCGGGTTGTAGCGCAGAATGTCGCGATCGTGGCAGGTGCCCGGCTCGCTCTCGTCCGAATTGCAGACGAGGTACTTCTGCACCGGCGACTGCCAGGGCATGAAGCTCCACTTCGTACCGGTGGGGAAGCCCGCGCCACCGCGGCCGCGCAACCCGGACTGCTTGATCTGATCCGTGATCGAGGGGCGCGGCGGCTTCTCGGCGAGAATCTTTTCCCACACGTCGTAGCCGCCGATCTTGCGGTACGTGTTCAGCTCCCAGGGGCGCTCGAGCTTCAGCGGCTCGAACACCACGAGATTCATCTTGTCGGCGTAGTCGCTAGCGGCCATGGGATTACTTCAGCTCGTCCAGAACCTTGTCGATCTTCTCGGGCGTCAGGTTCTCGTAGAACACGTGATCCACCATCATCATCGGCGCGCCGGTGCACGCGGCGAGGCACTCCTCTTCACGCTTGAGGAAGATGCGGCCATCGGGCGTGCTCTCGCCCGTCTTGATGCCGAGCTTCTTCTCGACGTAGGCGACGATCTCGTCGGCACCGCACAGCATGCACGAGATGTTCGTGCACACGCTGACGTGATGCCGGCCGCACGGATGCAGCTCGAACATCGAATAGAAGCTCGCGACTTCGTACACCTGCACCGGCGGCAGCCGCAGGTATTCGGCGACGGCTTCGAGCAGGTCCTGCGTCAGATAGCCGTTGTTCTGCTCCTGCGCGGCGCGCAGCGCGGAGATGCAGGCGGAACGCTGCCGCCCCGGCGGGAATTTCGCGACCCAGTGATCGATCTCCCGGCGCGTGTGCTCGGAGAGCAGCTTCACCTTGGAGACGGGAGCGAGTTTGTCGGTGCTCATTTTTGGGGTGCTCAACGGTCCACTTCCCCGAACACGATGTCCTGCGTGCCGATGATGGCGACGACGTCCGCGAGCATGTGCCCGCGCACCATCTCATCGAGCGACGCGAGGTGCGCGAAGCCCGGGGCGCGGCACTTCACGCGATACGGTTTGTTGGCGCCATCCGAGATCAGATAGACGCCGAACTCGCCTTTCGGCGCTTCGATCGCCGCGTAGGTCTCGCCCGGGGGTACGCAGTAGCCCTCGGTGAAGAACTTGAAGTGGTGGATGAGGGATTCCATGTCGTCCTTCATCCGCTCGCGGCGCGGCGCCCGCACCTTGCGGTCGTCGATCATCACCGGGCCCGGATTGGCGCGCAGCCACTCGACGCACTGGCGGATGATGCGGTTCGACTGGCGCATCTCTTCCACACGGCAGAGATAGCGGTCGTAGCAGTCCCCGTTGACGCCGACGGGGATGTCGAACTCCATCTTGTCGTACACCTCGTAGGGCTGCTTCTTGCGCAGGTCCCACTCGATGCCCGAGCCGCGCAGCATCGGCCCGGAGAACCCGAGCTGCAGCGCGCGTTCCGGCGAGACGACGCCGATGTTGACCGTGCGCTGCTTCCAGATGCGGTTGTCCGTGAGCAGCGTCTCGTAGTCGTCGATGGACTTCGGGAAGCGCTCGGTGAACGCCCAGATGAAATCGAGCATCGTGCCCGAGCGCGCTTCGTTCAGCTTGTCGACCTCGCTCTTCGAGCGCCACTTCGAGGGCTGGTACTTCGGCATCGAGTCCGGCAGGTCGCGATGCACGCCGCCCGGGCGGTAGTACGTCGCGTGCATGCGCGTGCCGGACACCGCCTCGTAGACGTCCATGAGCTCCTCGCGCTCTTTGAAGCACAGGAGGAAGACGGTCATGGCGCCGATGTCGAGACCGTGCGCGCCGAGCCACATGAGGTGATTCAGAATGCGCGTGATCTCGTCGAACATCACACGGATGTACTGCGCGCGAATCGGCGGCTCGATGCCGAGCAGGCGCTCGATGGCGAGCACGTACGCGTGCTCGTTGCACATCATCGACACGTAGTCGAGCCGGTCCATGTAGCCGATCGACTGGTTGTACGGCTTCGACTCGGCCAGCTTCTCGGTGGCCCGATGCAGCAGCCCGATGTGCGGATCGGCCTTCTGGATGACCTCGCCATCGAGCTCCAGCACGAGGCGCAGCACGCCGTGCGCCGCCGGATGCTGCGGGCCGAAGTTCATCGTGTAATTGCGGATTTCGACGGGGTCGCTGCTCATCGCGGTATGTTCGGGTCACGAAGGGCCGGCTCGTAGCGGTGGTCCTCGCGGATCACTTTCGGCACGAGCACACGCGGCTCGATGGTCACGGGCTGGTAGACGACGCGCTTGCGCTCGGGGTCGTAGCGCACCTCGACGTTGCCCGTGAGCGGGAAGTCCTTGCGGAACGGATGGCCGACGAAGCCGTAGTCCGTGAGGATGCGCCGCAGATCCGGATGGCCGCGGAAGAGAATGCCGTAGAGATCGAACGCCTCGCGCTCGAACCAGTTTGCCGAGGCCCAGATGTCGACCACCGAATCGATGACCGGATCGCCGGCCTCGTCCATGTCGCAGAGGCCGATGATGCGCAGGCGCGCGTTGTGCGTGATCGAGAGGAGCTGATAGGCGACGGCGAACCGCGGCCGCTGTCTGACGATGTCGTCTTCGGCGAACTGGTACTCGCGGTTTTGCTCGCCGCGGCCGCCCTCGCCCGCCTCGCTCGAATCGCTCGGCGGCGTGATGCGCGGGACGCGGCCGCGGCTGAAGCCGGAGCGCGTGGCGGTATGGGTCTGCCACTCGTCGCGGCCGTAGACGAGGTAATCGACACCCGCGAGGTCCATCATCATCTCGAAGCGCAGATCCGGCGCATCGCGCAGCGTCTTGCAGACGGCGAGGAGGTCCGCGGCCTGCACCTGGTAGGCGAGCTCATGCGGCAGCGCAGGCACTCGGGTCACGCGACCCGAGAGGTGCGCATCGACCTTCGCGGCAAGGGCTTCGACATTCTTCATGCGCGGCAAACCGTCCGTTTCAGCGAGCGATCGTGCTCGTGCGTGCGATCTTTTTCTGCAGCTGGATGATGCCGTACACGAGCGCTTCGGCCGTGGGCGGGCAGCCGGGTACGTACACGTCGACGGGCACGACGCGATCGCACCCGCGAACCACGGCGTACGAGTAGTGGTAGTAGCCGCCCCCGTTGGCGCACGATCCCATCGAGATCACCCAGCGCGGCTCGGCCATCTGGTCGTACACCTTGCGCAGCGCCGGAGCCATCTTGTTGACCAGCGTGCCGGCAACGATCATCACGTCGGACTGGCGCGGGCTCGGGCGGAACACCACGCCGAAGCGGTCGAGGTCGTAGCGCGAGGCGCCGGCGTGCATCATCTCGACCGCGCAGCAGGCGAGACCGAAGGTCATCGGCCAGAGCGAGCCGGTGCGCGCCCAATTGATGAGATTGTCGACTTGGGTCGTGAAGAATCCGCGCTGCGCGAAGCCGTCGGGGCCCTGCTCTTCTAATCCCACTCGAGCGCTCCCTTCTTCCACTCGTAGATGAACCCGACCACGAGGATCAGCAGGAAGAAGCCCATTGCGACCAGCCCGTAGACGCCAATGTGCTGGAGCGCCACGGCCCACGGAAACAGGAACGCGATCTCGAGATCGAACACGATGAAGAGAATGGCGACGAGGTAGTAGCGCACGTCGAACTTCATGCGAGTGTCTTCGTACGCCTCGAAGCCGCACTCGTAGGGTGAGACTTTTTCGCGGTCGCCGTGAAAGCGCGAGAAGAGTCGTCCGAGACCGTTGCCGAGCAGCAGCAGGAGCGCGGCCAGACCGGCGGCGACGACGAGGAAGATGAGAACGGGCAGGTAGTTCGCCAGCATGTTCAACCCACATCAAAAGGGGACAGTTCGCATCCCCGCGCGCTGCCCCCCGTGTCGGCCGCGCATTCTACAAGACCGGACAAAATAATGAGTGACTCTTAAGAGTTACTCGCCATTCATGGAGACGGCGCGTAGCGACCGTCGGCGTAACGCAGCCACCCGCGGTCGGCCACATCACAAGGCATGGCCTCAGGTAGGCGCGCGAAAACCTTTCGCCCCGGCAACCCCCGTGCAATCGCTGCCCGGAGGCCATGAACACATACTGGTGCGGACGGGGAGACTCGAACTCCCATGCCTTGCGGCGCTAGCCCCTCAAGCTAGTGTGTCTACCAATTCCACCACGTCCGCAGCGGCGCGCACGCGCGCCGTAGGAAACTCACTTCCTCTCGGGCCCATCCGCGGGCGCCGGGACTTCGCCCGATGCGGGCGCATTCGCCGGGGCCGGCGTCGTCGCCGGCGCAGGCGCGGGTGCTGCAGTGCCCGTCGCGGGAGCCGGAATCGCGGGTGTCTGCCCCGCGCCGTTCGCGGGCTCGGGCGCTGTCGTGCCCGCCGCCTCATCGAGGATGGTCTTCGGCGCCTGCGCCTGCTGCGAGCCCATGTACGCGAGCGCGAGGCTGTTCAACATGAACACGGCCGCGAGGATCGCAGTGGTCCGTGACAGCGCCGTGCGCGCACCGCGAGCGCCGAACACCGTGCCCGAAGCGCCGGCGCCGAAGCCGGCGCCCGCGTCGGCACCCTTGCCGCGCTGAAGCAGCACGAGGCCCACGATGCCGAAGCACACGAAGACCTGCACGCCCATCAAAATCATTCGCAACATGCCTAAAACCTATGCCTGGAAGGCCGCCTCAGTGAGGCCGGGCCGCCGCCAGGATCGCAAGGAACTCATCCGCTTTGAGCGAGGCGCCGCCGATCAGGCCGCCGTCCACGTCCGGCATCGCGAAGAGCTCGGCCGCGTTTCCGGCCTTGACACTGCCGCCGTAGAGGATCCGCGTTTCGGCCGCGATCTTAGCACTGCGCGCGTGCAGCCGCGCGCGGATGAACGCGTGCACCTCCTGCGCTTGGTCCGGCGTCGCGTTGCGTCCCGTACCGATCGCCCAAACGGGCTCGTACGCGATGACCGCGTGCGCGAAGGCATCCACTCCGCAGAGCTCGAGCACCGCGTCGAGCTGGCGCTGGACCACTTCCTCGGTGCGGTTCGACTCGCGCTCGGCGAGCTGCTCGCCCACACAGAGAATGGGGATGAGCTGCTTCGACTGCGCCGCGGCGAACTTGCGCGCCACGAGCTGCTCGCTCTCCCGATAGATGAGGCGGCGCTCGGAGTGGCCGACGATGACGTACTCGCAGCCCACGTCCTTCAACATGGCCGCGGAGACCTCGCCGGTGAACGCGCCCTGCATCTCCGCGCACACGTTCTGTGCGCCGAGCTCGATCGAGGAGCCGCGCAGGATACGGGCGCACTCCTGCAGATACACGAATGGCGGGCACACGACGCAGGTCGCAACGGGCTTCGCCGGCAGCTGCGCCATCAGCTCTTCGAGCAACCGCGCATTTTCGGCGCGCGAGCCGTGCAGCTTCCAATTTCCGGCGACGATGGGGCGGCGCATGGGCCCGTCCTGCAGGGTTAATGTGAGCGCCCCACAGGGGGGCGCCGCTCAAGGGCGCGCGATGATAGACACGAGGGGGGGCGAGCGCAACCCACGGAGGAAGGCGGGAATTTTCGCGGCCGACGGCCCCGCTCGCGCCGCCCGCGAACCGCTGGCTCGCGCGCTCGGGCTCACGCCCACGACCGCCCCTCTTTCGGCGCACGGATTCCGCGCAAACGCCTGGATTTCGCCTTGGCCCGTGCGCGGATCGCCTATCGGTGCGCTCGGCATTCGCGAGCGTGAAGGCGTCTATACCGCGGCACTCGGCTCGAGCCGGCCGCTCTAGACCGCGGCCGCCTTCACGACATCCGCCAGCTCGCCGGCGAGGGATTTCGTGAGCGCCTCGTCGCGGCCTTCGACCATCACTCGGATGACCGGCTCGGTGCCGGACGCGCGCAGCACGACGCGGCCCTCGCCCGCCAGCCGTTCCTCGATGCGCGTGACGGCCTTCTGCACTTCGGGCACGGTCTTCGGATCGAAGCGCTTCGCGACCTTCACGTTGAGCAGCACCTGCGGAAACTTCTGCATCCCCGCAGCCAGCTCGGCGAGCGAGCGACCCGTCTGCTTCATGACCGCGAGCACCTGGAGGGCGCTCACGAGCCCATCGCCGGTGGTCGTCTTGTCGAGGCACAGGATGTGACCCGAGGTCTCGCCGCCGAGGATGCCGCCGTGCTCGCGCAGCATGCTGAGCACGTAGCGATCGCCGACCTGCGCGCGCATGAACGGAATGCCGGCGCGCTTCAGCGCGAGCTCGAGGCCGATGTTCGTCATCACCGTGCCGACCACCGGGCCGCGCAGCGTGCCGGCCTCCTGGCGCGCCTTCGCAATCACGTACAGCAACTGATCGCCATCGACGGTGCGGCCGAAGTGATCGACCATGACGAGCCGATCGCCGTCGCCATCGAGCGCGACACCGACGTGCGCGCGCACTCCCGGCACCGTGAGCTGCAGGAGCGCCGGCGCCGTCGAGCCGCACCCGTCGTTGATGTTGCGGCCGTTCGGCGAGCAGCCGATCGGCACGATCTCGGCGCCGAGGTCCGCCAGGATGCGCGGGCCGACCTTGTACGTCGCGCCGTTCGCGCAGTCGATCACGATCTTCATCCCGGAGAGATCGACGCCGGGCGGCAGCGTCGAGGCGCAGAACTCCTGGTACATGGTGCGCGAGCGGTCGACGCGCGTGGCGCGACCCAGGCTGCGCGAGGTCTTCGTGAGCGGCTTCTGCTCGAGCTCGAGCTCGATCCGCTCCTCGAGCTCGTCGGAGAGCTTCGCGCCGGTCGCGTCGAAGAACTTGATGCCGTTGTCGTCGTAGAGATTGTGCGAAGCGCTGATCACGACGCCGAAGTTCGCATTGAACTTGGTGGTCATGTACGCGATGCCCGGCGTCGGCAGCGGCCCGATGAGCAGCGCATTCACGCCTGCCGCGACGAAGCCCGCCTCGAGCGCGGATTCGAACATGTAGCCGGAAAGTCGCGTGTCTTTGCCGATGAGCACCGTGCCGCCGTCGGGCGCGAGCACGCGCGCCGCGGCGCTCGCGAGATTCAACGCGAAATCCACCGTCATCGGATGCACGCCGACCTGACCGCGCACGCCGTCGGTGCCGAAATATCGTCGCGTCAACTCTCCGCCCTCCACTCTTGGATGGCCGCGACCGTCTTCATCGCGTCCACCGTTGCCGCCACATCGTGAGCGCGCACGATGCGCGCGCCTTTCAGAACCGCCATCACGGCCAGCGCGATGCTGCCGTACACCCGTTCGTCCGCGGGTTTGCCGAGAATCTTGCCGAGCATCGACTTGCGGGAGAGCCCGACGAGCAGCGGCATGCCATCCGGCTGCGCCGGCTGCATGGCCGCGAGCACATCGAGACCGCGCAAGAGAGCGGCATTGTGCGCCAGGGTCTTGCCGAACCCGAAGCCCGGATCGATTGCGATCCGCTCGGGCGGGATGCCCAACGCGCGGCAACTCTGCACGCGCTCGGCGAGGAATGCCTTGACCTCGTTCACGACATCCCCGTAGCGCGGGTCCTGTTGCATGGTTCGCGGTTCGCCCTGCATGTGCATGAGGCACACCGCACAGCCGGATTCGGCCGCCGTTTCGAGCGCGCCGGGCAGGCGCAGCGCGTATACATCGTTGATCAGTCCGGCGCCCGCGGCGGCGGCGGCCTTCATCACCGCCGGCTTGCTCGTATCGATCGAGAGGATGGCCTTCTCTCCGGCGAGCCCCTCGATCACCGGGATGACCCGGCGCAGCTCCTCGTCCACGGACACGGGCATCGCGCCCGGCCGCGTCGATTCGCCGCCGATATCGAGGATCGCCGCGCCCTCCTCGACCAGCCGCCGGCCGTGTTCGACGGCCCGGCGCGCGTCGAGAAAGCGTCCGCCGTCGGAAAACGAGTCCGGCGTGACGTTGACGATGCCCATCACGACGGGCGTGCTGAGGTCGAGTCGTTGCCGGCCGCAGAGGAGTTGCATGGGGTGCGAATGTTAGCGCCCGAAACGAAAACGGGGTCGGCATCGTGAATGCCGACCCCGCGTGATCAACGACAGCGTCCGGAGGCTGTCAGGGAAGCGGGACACCTGGGGCGCGCTGGCCGCTCATCGATGCGCGCACTCGCGCCTCGCCCCGACAACCCGTGCGCGGCCGGCTAATGCTGGCCCGCAGGACTGCCGATTCCCGGCGCGCCGCCTTCGCTCGGCGTTTTCGGGGGCTTGTTGGTCAGCGTCTCGTCCCAGTCGCTCGGCGGACGCGGGGTGCGCCCTTCCATGATGTCCTTCAGCTGCTGCTCATCGATGGTTTCGTACTTGATGAGCGCCTCGGCCATGATGTGCAGCTTGTCGAGGGCGGCCACCAGGATGTCCTTCGCACGCTTGTAGTTGCTGTCCACGACGCGCCGCACTTCCTCGTCGATCACGTGCGCCGTGCCGTCCGACACCTGCTTGTGCTGGGTGACGCTGCGGCCGAGGAACACTTCGCCGCTCTCTTCGGTGTAGGTGAGCGGGCCGAGTCGATCGGACAGACCCCACTTGGTCACCATGTTCCGCGCCAGCTCCGTCGCACGCTCGATGTCGTTCGACGCCCCCGTGGTCACGGACTCGGCGCCGAAGATCAGCTCCTCGGCGATACGCCCGCCGAAGAGCGTAGCGATCGAGCTTTCGATGCGACGCTTCGAGAGGCTGTAGCGATCCTGCTCGGGCAGGAACTGCGTGACACCGAGCGCCCGGCCGCGCGGAATGATCGTCACCTTGTAGACCGGGTCGTGCTCCGGCACCGACATGCCGACGATCGCGTGCCCGGCCTCGTGGTACGCCGTCATGCGCTTTTCCGGCTCGGTCATGACCATGGAACGCCGCTCGGCGCCCATCATGATCTTGTCCTTCGCCCGCTCGAACTCTTCCATGCCGACGATGCGCTTGTTGGCGCGCGCGGCGAAGAGCGCCGCCTCGTTGACGAGGTTCGCGAGATCCGCACCCGAGAAGCCCGGCGTGCCGCGCGCGATGAGCGCCGGCTTGACGTCTTCCGCGAGCGGCACGCGGCGCATGTGAACACGCAGGATCTGCTCGCGACCGCGCACGTCCGGCAGCGGCACGACGACCTGGCGATCGAAGCGGCCCGGGCGCAGCAGCGCCGGATCGAGCACGTCCGGACGGTTCGTGGCCGCGATGACGATGATGCCCTCGTTGCCCTCGAACCCGTCCATCTCGACGAGCAGCTGGTTCAGCGTCTGCTCGCGCTCATCGTGACCCCCGCCCAGGCCGGCGCCGCGATGGCGGCCGACGGCGTCGATCTCATCGATGAAGATGATGCACGGCGCGTGCTTCTTCGCCTGCTCGAACATGTCGCGCACGCGCGAGGCGCCGACGCCGACGAACATTTCGACGAAATCGGAGCCGGAGATCGTGAAGAACGGCACCTTGGCTTCGCCCGCGATGGCGCGCGCGAGGAGCGTCTTGCCGGTACCCGGCGAGCCGACCATCAGCACGCCCTTCGGAATCTTGCCGCCGAGCTTCTGGAACTTGCCGGGGTCCTTGAGGAAGTCGACGATCTCGCCCACTTCCTGCTTGGCTTCGTCGACGCCCGCCACATCCGCGAAGGTCACATTGACCTGGTCCTCGCCGAGCAGCCGTGCCCGGCTCTTACCGAAGCTCATGGCCCCGCGCCCTCCGGACGCGCCTTGCATCTGCCGCAGCATGTACACGAACACGAGGATCAGCAGCAGCGCCGGGGCGAGCTGCAGGAGCAGTTGCGCGAGGAAATTCGGCTGTTTCGGCGGCCGGCCCTCGATCGATACGTCAGCCTTGGAGAGCGAGCCGATGAGCGCCGTGTAGTCGGTCTCCGGGTTGTACGTCTTGAATTGCGTCGAGTCCTTGCGCTTTCCGTAGATCATGTCGCCCTGGAGCACGACGGAGTCGATGCGATTCGACTTCAGGTCGTCCAGGAAGCGCGAGTACGTGATTTCGTCCGGCTGCCCGACGGTCGGCATGTAGCGGCTGAACACGGCCAGCAGCACCAGCACGATCACGACCCACAGCAGGATGTTTTTCGTCAAATCGTTCAAGGGCTAAAACCTCTTGCGCTTACGGTCAGCGAAGGTCCGATCGACCCTACACCAACCCAAACCCCTTAGCCAGCAAATACAACTCGGGGCTCCGGGACCGGGATGCATCGGGTTTGCACACCTTGACCCTGGCGAATTTGCGTCGGCTCGCCGCGACGAGCTCCTGGAATCCGGCGCCTTGAAAAACCTTGATCAGGGCACTGCCGTCGCGCTTCAAGACACGCTCCGCGAGATCGAGGGCCAGCTCGGCGAGATACATCGAGCGGGGCTGATCGATCGCATCCACCCCGCTCATGTTCGGGGCCATGTCCGAGAGCACCACATCGACCTGCCCGCCGGCCACCAAGGCAACGATCTCGGCTACGACCGGTTCCTCCCGGAAGTCGCCCTGCACGAATTGAACGCCCGGCAGGGGCTCCATGGGCAGGATGTCGGTCGCAATCACGCGGCCTTTTTCGCCCACCTTGCGCGCGGCGTACTGCGACCAGGCGCCCGGAGCGGCACCCAGATCGAGGCAGAAAGCGCCCGGCTTCAGCAGACGCTCCTTGCGGTCGATCTCCTCGAGCTTGTAGACCGCCCGCGACCGCCAACCCTCGCTCTTCGCGCGCTGGACGTACGGATCGTTGAAGTGCTCCTGCAGCCACCGGCCGGAGCTCTTGGATCGCCTGGCCATCGACTCACCCGTCCCTGGGGGGACAGCCTCGCGCGCTACTCGTATTGGACCCGCACGACTTCGTAGCTGCGCGTCCCGCCCGGAGCCTCGACGTCGACGATGTCGCCCTCGGCCTTGCCGACGAGCGCGCGCGCGATCGGCGAGGAGATGGAGATGCGGCCCACGCGGATGTCCGCCTCGTCCTCACCGACGATCTGGTACTTCACGCGCTTGCTGTCGTTCTGGTCTTCGAGCTCGATCGAGGCGCCGAACACGATCTTGCCGCTGCCCACCATGCGGCTCGTGTCGATGATCTCGGCGTTGCTGAGCTTCGCCTCGATCTCGCTGATGCGGCCCTCGATGAAGCCTTGCTGCTCGCGGGCTGCATGGTACTCGGCGTTTTCCGACAGATCGCCGAGCCCGCGCGCCTCGGCGATCGCTCGGATCACGTTCGGGCGTGCCTCGGACTTGAGCCGCTTCAGCTCGGCGCGCAGCGCCTCGGCGCCGCGCAAGGTCATGGGCGTGCGTTTCATGCGCTGATAGCCTCCCTGTGCAGGTCCTGCAGACGGTTGACCTCGACCTCGTCGAGGTGATCGAGAGCCTCGCACGTCGCCAGCGCGGCGGCCAGCGTCGTGTAATAAGTCACGCGCTTGTGGACCGCCTCCCGGCGGATCGAGTTCGACTCGCGAATGGCTTGTTTACCTTCGGTCGTGTTCACGATGAGATCGATCTCGTCGTTCTTGATCATGTCGACGATATGCGGCCGGCCCTCCCGCACCTTGTTTGCACGGCGGCAGGGCACGCCGGCCTCCTGCAACACGCGGGCGGTGCCGTCGGTCGCGACCAGCTCGAAGCCGTGGGCGATGAGGCGTTTGCCGAGCGTCACGGCGCCCGCCTTGTCGCGGTCGCGCACGCTGAGCAGCGCCACGCCCTTGCGGGGCAGGACTACGCCCGAGGCGGTCTGCGCCTTGGCGTACGCCTCGCCGAAGGTACGCCCGGTGCCCATCACCTCCCCCGTCGATTTCATCTCGGGTCCGAGGATCGGGTCGGCCTCCGGGAACTTGGTGAAGGGGAACACGGCTTCCTTGACCGAGTAGAACGGCGGCACACGCTCCTTCGTATAGCCGAGCTCGGCGAGCTTGCGCCCGGTCATGACGCGCGCTGCCACTTTCGCGAGCGGAATACCGGTCGCCTTGGAGACGAACGGCACCGTGCGCGACGCGCGCGGGTTCACCTCCAGCACGTACACGACACCGTTCTGGATCGCGAACTGGATGTTCATGAGCCCGATGACGTTCAAACCCTTCGCAAGCTTGCGAGCCTGCTCGCGCAGCTCGTCCTGCACCGCTTTCGAGAGGCTGTTCGGCGGCAGCGAGCACCCGCTGTCGCCCGAGTGAACGCCCGCCTGCTCGACGTGCTCCATGATGCCGCCGATCAGGACCGTGTCGCCGTCGCACACGGCGTCGACGTCCACTTCGATCGCAACGTCGAGGAAGCGGTCGAGCAGCACCGGGCTGTCGTTCGACACCTGCACCGCGTGGGCCATGTACCCGCGCAGATCCTCCTCGGTGAAGACGACTTCCATGGCCCGGCCGCCGAGAACATATGACGGACGCACGACGAGGGGGAAGCCCACCTCGCGCGCGAGCCGCACGGCCTGCTCTTCGGTGCGCGCGGTCGCATTCGCCGGCTGCTTGAGCCCGAGATGCTTCACGAGCATCTGGAAGCGCTCGCGGTCTTCCGCCACGTCGATCGCATCCGGGGTCGTGCCGATGATCGGCGCGCCGGCTTCCTCCAGCGCGCGGCTGAGCTTGAGCGGGGTCTGGCCGCCGAACTGCACGATGACGCCTTCCGGCTTCTCCTTCGCCAGCACTTCGAGCACGTCCTCCAGCGTGAGCGGCTCGAAGTAGAGACGGTCCGAGGTGTCGTAGTCGGTCGAGACGGTCTCCGGATTGCAGTTGACCATGATGGTCTCGAAGCCGTCTTCGCGCAGCGCCAGCGCGGCGTGCACGCAGCAGTAGTCGAACTCGATGCCCTGTCCGATGCGGTTCGGGCCGCCGCCGAGGATCATGATCTTGCGCCGATCGGTCGGTGCCGCCTCGCATTCCTCTTCGTAAGTCGAGTAGAGGTAGGCGGTGGACGTTGCGAACTCCGCCGCGCACGTGTCGACGCGCTTGTAGACGGGCACGATACCGAGCTCGCGCCGCTTCGCGCGAATGACCTTCTCGGCAACCCCCGTGAGCTTGCCGAGACGGCTGTCGGAGAAGCCCTTGCGCTTGAGCGTGCGCAGGCGCTCGGCGTTCAGTGCGCCCAGACTCTGCTCGCGCACCCGCGCCTCCTCTTTGATTAGGTCCTCGATCTGCACGAGGAACCACGGATCGATGTGGGTCAGCGCGTGCACTCTTTCGAGCGGCCAGCCGGCGCGGAAGGCATCGGCAATGTAGAGCAGCCGGCTCGCACCGGGCGACTGCAGCTCGTACGTGAGCTTGTTGGTCGTCTCGTCGGTGAGCGGCAGTGACAGCACCTCGCCGAAACCGTCGAGGCCGGTCTCGAGCCCGCGCAGCGCCTTGTGCAGCGACTCCTGGAAGGTGCGGCCGATCGCCATCACCTCGCCGACGGACTTCATCTGCGTGGTCAGCCGATCGTTCGCCGCCGGGAATTTCTCGAACGTGAAGCGCGGAATCTTGGTGACGACGTAGTCGATCGACGGCTCGAACGAGGCCGGCGTCGCGCCGCCCGTGATGTCGTTCTTCAGCTCATCGAGCGTGTAGCCGACGGCGAGCTTCGCGGCGATCTTCGCGATCGGGAAGCCCGTCGCCTTCGAGGCGAGCGCGGAGGAGCGCGACACGCGCGGATTCATCTCGATGATGAGCAGCCGCCCATCGCGCGGATTCACGGCGAACTGCACGTTCGAGCCGCCCGTGTCGACGCCGATCTTGCGCAGCACGGCGATCGAGGCGTCGCGCATGCGCTGGTATTCCTTGTCCGTCAGCGTCTGGGCCGGCGCGACGGTGATCGAATCGCCGGTGTGCACGCCCATCGGATCGAAGTTCTCGATGGAGCACACGATGATGCAGTTGTCCTTGCGATCACGCACCACCTCCATCTCGAACTCTTTCCAGCCGATGACGGATTCTTCGAGCAGCACCTCGCTCGTCGGCGACGCATCGAGGCCGCGCGCCACGATGGCCTCGAACTCCTCGCGGTTGTAGGCGATGCCGCCGCCCGTGCCGCCGAGCGTGAACGAGGGCCGGATGATGGCCGGATAGCCGATCTCGCTCACCTGCGCGAGCGCTTCGTCGAGGCTGCGCGCGATGCGCGACTTCGGCGTCTCGAGGCCGATCTCGCGCATGGCGTTGCGGAAGAGCTCGCGATCCTCGGCCATGTCGATGGCCGCACGCGAGGCCGCGATCAGCTCGACTTCGTACTTCTCGAGCACCCCTTCGCGCACCAGATCGAGCGCCGTGTTGAGCGCGGTCTGCCCGCCCATCGTCGGCAGCAGCGCGTCGGGGCGCTCCTTCTCGATGATCCGCGCGACCGTGCGCCAGTTCACGGGCTCGATGTAGATGGCATCCGCCATCTCCGGATCGGTCATGATCGTCGCGGGATTCGAGTTCACGAGGATGACGCGGTAGCCCTCCTCCTTCAGCGCCTTGCAGGCCTGCGCGCCGGAATAATCGAACTCGCACGCCTGGCCGATGATGATCGGGCCGGCGCCGATGATCAGGATGCTTTCGATGTCTGTGCGTCTAGGCATTCTTCTGCTGTAGCAGCTTCTTCATGTCGGAACGGGTTCGAAGCGGCGCTGGATGCGGGCGCGCGGCGCGCATCACGCGTCGGACGCCGCGCGATCGCCGGCGTCGGTGCCGGTCGGCGGCAGGCTCGCCTGCGCGGAGTCCTGCGACTGCCGGCGCATCGCCTCCTCCGCGGCGCGCAGCTGGCTTTGCAGGCGTCTCAGCATCAGGTGATTGAAGCGCTCGAACAGCGGCTTCAGATCGTGCGGCCCCGGGCTCGCTTCGGGATGGCCCTGGAAGCCGAACACCGGCTTGTCCTTGAATGCGAGACCCTGCAGCGAGTTGTCGAACAGCGAGCGATGCGTCGCGCGCACGTTCGGCGGCAGCGTGCTCTCGTCGACCGCGAAACCGTGATTCTGGCTGGTGATGAACACCCGGCCCGTGTCGAGATCCTGCACCGGATGGTTCGCACCGTGATGGCCGAACTTCATCTTGACCGTGCTGGCGCCGCACGCGAGCCCGAGAATCTGATGTCCGAGGCAGATGCCGAACACCGGGATGTTCTGCTCGATCAGCTCGCGCGTCGCCTTGATCGCGTAGTCGCACGGCTCCGGATCGCCGGGGCCGTTCGAGAGGAAGACGCCGTCCGGCCCGAGCGCCATCACTTCCGCGGCACTCGTCTGTGCAGGCACGACGGTCATGCGGCAGCCGTAGTCCGACAGCAGCCGCAGAATGTTGCGCTTGATGCCGAAATCGTAAGCGACGACGTGCAGGCGCTGCTGCGAGCGGATCGGCTGGCGCGCCTTGTCCTGCCACACGCTGCCTTCGTTCCACTGATACACGCGCTTCGTCGAGACGACCTTCGCGAGGTCCATGCCTTTCAGGCCGGGGAACTTGCGCGCGGCCTTCACCGCGGCGTTCTCATCGACCTGTTCCCCCGTCATGATGCAGCCCGCTTGGGCGCCCTTCTCGCGCAGGATGCGCGTGAGCTTGCGCGTATCGATGCCGGCGATCGCGACGAGTCGGCCGCGCTCGAGGAAGTCGCTGAGCGTGCCGTTCGCGCGCCAGCTACTCGCGAGCAGCGGCAGATCGCGAATGACGAGACCCGCGGGATAGATCTGCGCGGCTTCGAGGTCTTCCGGCGTGACGCCGGTATTGCCGATGTGAGGGTACGTCAGCGTGACGATCTGACGTGCGTACGACGGGTCGGTGAGAATTTCCTGATAGCCCGTCAAGGCGGTATTGAAAACGACTTCGCCGGTGGTGTTGCCTCGTGCTCCGATCGACTGGCCGCGGAAGATGGTGCCATCCGCCAGCGCCAGCACCGCTGCTGTGCTCACTTACCGGTTCCCCTTCAGAACTCGTGCCCCGGGCGAGGGCTTAATGGATTGTGGATGCTCCCCGATCAGGCTCTCGCGCATATACAAAGCGGGAGGAGTTCTCTCGAACATCCTCCCGCCTTGCATGGACTAACCCTTACGGATTACGGCGAAATTCTACGGGCTGCCCGGCCCGGGTGTCCACGCCGTCCACACAAAAAACTTTTCCACAGACACTTCGGCTACGCCTCGCGTTTTGCGCCTAAGCCTCTGTTTTATAACCCACTACGTCGCGCATCCAGTATCGACCAGGTGAGCGGCCTGTAAGCCAGGCTGCCGCTCTCAGGGCCCCCCGGGCGAAGATCGTCCGGTCCGTGGCCCGGTGACCGAGCACGAGCTGCTCGCCGGCCCCCGCAAAGAGCACGGTGTGGTCGCCGACAATGTCGCCGCCCCGCGTCACGGCGAAGCCGATTTCGCCGGGCCGGCGCGGGCTCTCGCCGTTGCGCGAGACCGCGGCCACCGCCGCAAGGTCCTGGCCCCGGCCCTCCGCCGCCGCTCTCCCGAGTGCGAGCGCAGTGCCCGAGGGGGCATCGCGCTTCATCCGGTGATGCGCTTCGCTGATCTCGATGTCGAAGTCTGCCGGCAACGCCTTCGCCGCGGCTCGCACCAGCTCGATCAGCAGGGTCACGCCGACACTCGTGTTGGCCGCGACCAGCACCGCGATATGACGCGCGGCCGCGGCGACTTCAAGCTCGACCGCCGAGGAAAATCCGGTCGTACCGATGAGAACGGGCTTGCGAGCTGCTTGGCATGCGCTCAGCGTGGCGGCTGTCGCGGCGGCATTCGAGAAGTCGATGGCCACATCGCACAGCGCGAGCCCCGCGCGCAGATCGTTGCTGACCGAAACGCCTAGCGGCTCGATACCGGCGAGCACGCCGACATCCTTGCCGAGCTCGGCGCTCTGCGCCGATGCGATGCCGGCCACCACGCGCACATCGGTGGATTCGCGCGCGGCGCGCACGATGGCGCGGCCCATGCGTCCCGTCGCGCCGATGAGAGCGATGCGCGTCATCGCGAGTGATCGCTCGAGAAGAAGCGCTTCACGCCTTCGAAGAAGCCCTTCTCGCGCGGCGCGTGCTGGCCCGAATCGCCCCGCAGCGACTCCTCGAGCTTGCGCACGAGCTCCTTCTGCTCCGCAGTGAGCGACACCGGCGTTTCGACGACGACGCGGCAGAAGAGATCGCCGCGCGCGCCGCCGCGCACGGGCTTCACGCCTTTGCCTCGGAGCCGGAACACGCGGCCGGACTGCGTCTCCGCGGGAATCTTGATCGTCACTTCGCCGTCGAGCGTCGGCACTTCCACGCTGCCGCCGAGTGCGGCCGTCGCAAAGCTGATCGGCACCTCGCAGCTCAGATGCGCGCCGTCGCGCTCGAAGATCGGGTGCTCGCGCACGACGATCTCGACGTACAGATCCCCGGGCGGACCGCCGTTGCGCCCGGCCTCGCCTTCTCCGCCGAGCCGGATGCGATCGCCCGTGTCGACGCCCGCGGGTACTTTGACTTGCAGCGTCTTCGTCTTGCGCACGCGTCCTTGCCCGAGACAGACGTCGCACGGATTGCGCACGATGGTGCCGGCGCCGCGGCAGCGCGGACACGTTTGCTGCAACTGGAAGAAGCCCTGAGAGATACGCACCTGGCCCGTGCCGTCGCAGGTTTCGCAGGTGACCGGAGAGTGCCCTTTCGCCGCGCCCGTGCCGTGGCACACCTCGCACTCGGCGAGCTTCGGCACTTCGATGTCGACGGTGTGGCCGAACACGGCCTGATCGAGATCGAGCTCGAGCTCGTAGCGCAGATCGGCGCCGCGATAGACCTGCGAGCGCCCGCCGCCGCGGCGACCGGTGCCGAAGATGTCGCCGAACACGTCGCCGAAGATGTCGCTGAACGCGTCACCCGGGCCGAACCCGCCGCGCCCGCCGCCGCGATTGAGCGCCTCGACGCCCGCGTGCCCGTGCTGATCGTATGCCGCACGCTTCTGCGCGTCCGTCAGCACCTCATACGCTTCTTTGGCTTCCTTGAATTTGCTCTCGGCCTCGGCGTCGTTCGGATTGCGATCCGGGTGGAACTTCATCGCCAGGCGGCGATACGCCTTCTTGATATCCGCCTCGGCCGCGTTCCGCGGCACATCGAGCACTTTGTAGTAATCGCGCTTGGACATGCGAGCTTGAAGAAGAGACCTGACCCTGTAGACCCTACCCCACTATATGCGAAGGGAGTCTCCCACGTTCGTGCGAGAGACTCCCCTACGCGATCGACACTCTCCGGGGCGGGTTACGACGCCTTCTTGTCCTTCACTTCCTCGAACTCGGCATCGACCACATCCTCGCCGCCCGGGCCCTTGCCGCCGCCCGCCGATGCACCGGCACCACCGGCCCCGGCGCCCTGCGCACCCGTATCGGCATACGCCTTCTGCGCAATGCTCTGGGCGGCCTGCGCCAGCGCCTCGGTCTTCTTCTCGATGACGCCCTTGTCGTCGCTCTTCAGCGCCGAGCGCACATCCGAGATCGCCGACTCGACGCGCGCGCGCTCCGCGCCGTCCACCTTGTCGCCGAGCTCCTTCAGAGTCTTCTCGACCGAGTGCACCAGGCTGTCGGCCTTGTTGCGCGCCTCGACCAGCTCGCGGAACTTCTTGTCTTCCGCGGCATGCGCCTCGGCATCGCGCACCATGCGCTTGATCTCCTCCTCGGTGAGGCCGCTCGAGGCCTTGATGACGATCTTCTGCTCCTTGCCGGTCGCCTTGTCCTTCGCCGACACGTTCAGAATGCCGTTCGCGTCGATGTCGAAGGACACCTCGATCTGCGGTACGCCGCGCGGCGCCGGCGGGATGTCCGTCAGGTCGAACTTGCCGAGCGACTTGTTGTCCGCGGCGCGCTCGCGCTCACCCTGCAGGACGTGAATCGTCACGGCGGTCTGGTTGTCGTCCGCCGTCGAGAAGACGTTCGACGCCTTGGTCGGGATCGTCGTGTTCTTCTCGATGAGCTTCGTCATCACCCCGCCGAGCGTCTCGATACCGAGCGACAGCGGCGTCACATCGAGCAGCAGGACGTCCTTCACCTCGCCCGAGAGCACGCCGGCCTGAATGGCCGCGCCGACCGCAACCGCCTCATCCGGGTTCACGTCCTTGCGCGGGTCCTTGCCGAAGAAGTCCTTCACGTACTTCTGCACGAGCGGCATGCGCGTCTGGCCGCCGACGAGGATGACCTCGGAGATGTCCTTCGCGGACACGCCGGCATCCTTCATCGCGATCCGGCACGGCTCGATCGTCTTGCGCACCAGGTCTTCCACCAGCGACTCGAGCTTCGCGCGCGTCAGCTTGATGTTCAGGTGCTTCGGACCGGACTGGTCGGCCGTGATGTACGGCAGGTTGATGTCGGTCTGCTGGCTCGAGGAGAGCTCGATCTTCGCCTTTTCGGCCGCTTCCTTCAGACGCTGCATGGCGAGCGGGTCCTTGCGGACGTCGACGCCGGACTCCTTCTGGAACTCCTCGGCCAGGAAATTGATGATGCGCAGGTCGAAATCCTCACCGCCGAGGAACGTGTCGCCGTTGGTGGACAGCACCTCGAACTGGCGCTCGCCGTCCACCTCCGCGATCTCGATGATCGAGATGTCGAAGGTGCCGCCGCCCAGGTCGTACACGGCGATCTTGCGATCGCCGCCGGCCTTGTCGAGGCCATACGCGAGCGCGGCCGCCGTCGGCTCATTGATGATGCGCTTCACTTCGAGACCGGCGATGCGGCCGGCGTCCTTCGTTGCCTGGCGCTGCGAATCGTTGAAGTACGCGGGCACGGTGATGACGGCTTCGGTCACCGTCTCGCCGAGGTAGTCCTCCGCGGTCTTCTTCATCTTCATGAGCACTCGCGCGGAGATTTCCGGCGGCGCCATCTTCTTGCCACGCACCTCGACCCAGGCGTCACCGTTATCGGCTCTCACGATCTTGTACGGGACCATCTTGATGTCCCGCTGCACCACCTCGTCGTCGAACTTGCGGCCGATCAGGCGCTTGACGGCGAACACAGTGTTTTGCGGATTGGTCACCGCTTGACGCTTCGCGGATTGACCGACGAGGACTTCATCGTCCTTGGTGAAGGCCACGATCGAGGGGGTCGTGCGATCGCCCTCGCTGTTCTCGATCACGCGAGGCTTGCCGGCCTCCATGACGGCCACGCAGGAATTCGTGGTTCCGAGGTCGATGCCGATTACCTTTGCCATGGGACTACTCCGAAAGGTCCATATGAGGTGCTACTAGCGAGCACTTGTTAGGGTGTAGAAAACGTGATTCAAGGCGCCTTGGCAACGATCACGCGCGCCGGGCGCAGCAGACGGCCATTGAGCTCGTAGCCGCGCTGCACGACCTTCAGCACCGAATTGGGCTCTGCGCTATCCGAGGATTGCGTGAGCATGGCCTCGTGCTTGGTCGGATCGAAGGGCTCGCCGAGCGGGTTGATCTCGGTGATGCCGAGCTTCTCGAACGCCTTGGCGAGCAGCTTCAGCGTCGCCTCCTGACCGGCGGCGAGGCTCGCGGCGTCCGCGCGATCGGCGTTCTCCACGGCGAGTTGCAGGCTGTCGTAGACGGGCAGCAGCTCCTGCGCAAACTTGTCGAGGCCATAGCGATGGGCGGCCTCCACGTCGCGCTGCGCCCGTTTGCGCACGTTCTCGAGGTCGGCCACCGCGCGTAGATACTGCTCCCAATGGTTCTTCGCGCGCTCCTCGCACTCCGCCAGCGCCTGCTGGAGCCGTTCCAGCTCGACGAGCTGCGCCGCCGTCTCGGGCAGCACGGCCGTGGGCTCCGCGCCTGCGGCTGCGGCCGCTTCGCCACCGGGTGCGCTCGACTCGCGTGCATTCATGATCTAAAAGCCTCCCGAAAACAAAAACTTAGCCATCCTTCCTGAACTTGGGCTCAGGAAGCCGGATGGCGATTGGCGAAAGCCACGGCGTCCGTGAGGGTCAGCGCCGCGAATTCAAGGCGGCGCCGAGCAATTTTGCCGTCATGTCGACGATCGGGATCACACGCTCGTAGGCCATGCGCGTCGGCCCGATCACGCCGAGCACTCCCATGACCGCGTCTCCGTCGCCGTAGGGGGCCGTCACGACGCTGCAATCGTCGAGCACCTGGTAGCCGGATTCGTGCCCGATGAAGATCTGGATGCGCTCCGACTTCAGGCTCTGATCGAGCAGATGGAGGAAATCGCGCTTCTCGTTGAACGCTTCGAACAGGCGCCGCAGCCGCTCGACGCTCGACAGCTCGGCGACGCCCATGAGATTCGTTTCACCCGCGATCACGTACTCGATGCGCTCTTCGGACTCCGGGTTCGCCTCGAACACCTTCTGCGCGACGGCGATGGCGTCCGCCATGATCTGGTTCATGTGCTCGCGGGTCTCCTGCAACTGCCGCAGGATCTCCTGGCGTACCTGGAGCAGCGTGCGCCCGCGGACTTGTTCGTTGAGGTAGTTCGCCGCGCGCTTCAGCTCGTCCGGCGAGAAGTAGCGATGGAGCTGCAGGATGCGGTTCTGCACTTCGCGGTCGTTCAGCACGAGCACGGCGAGCACGCGGTTCTCCGAGAGCCCGACGAACTCGATGTGCGTGATGGCGGCCTGCTGCGTGCGCGGGATCGTAACCACGCCCGCAAGGTGTGTGATGCTCGACAGCAGCTGCGACGCGGTGGCGACTAGCGATTTCGCGCTGTCGTGACCGGCATCGAGCTGGCGTCGCAGCTCGGTGACCGCCTCGCTCTCGAGCGGCTGCACGTGCAGCAAGGTGTCCACGAAGAAGCGGTAACCCTTGTCCGTCGGCACGCGACCGGCGGAGGTGTGCGGCGAGGTGACGAACCCGAGCTCCTCGAGGTCGGCCATGACGTTGCGGACGGTCGCGGAGCTCAGACTCAATCCCGATTCGCGCGACAGCACACGCGAGCCCACCGGTTGCCCATCGCGGATGTAGTTCTCGATGAGCACCCGCAAGAGCTGCTGGGCTCGTTCATTCAGCGGTTCGTCTCGAGTTTCCTGCGCCATAGTTTTGCGCGATAGCCGTGGGCCTGAGCCAGTCGGCGATGACTGCGGAAGCTAGCGACGGCTGCCGCGAGCGTCAAGCAAACCGGCTGGCCGCAAAATGGGGTACGGGTGCGGCGTTCTCAAGCGCGCGGTCCCGGCCGCGTCGGGCTTCCCGCGCGTCCGGGCCGCGTGCGTCGGAGCCAGTGCGTCAGGGCTCCGGCGCGTCCAGGTTGCGGCGCGCCGCGCAGTCCGATGCGTGGCCGTTGAATCCCGCATGCGGCCCGTGATTAAGTGCCGCGTCCTATCGTCAGGTCGCCCAGGTTTCATCGAGGCACACATGGCCTTTCCGGTACGCGCGTGCGCGCTGGTCGGTCGCTTCGCCGATGCGCGTGTCGCGGAGTCGGTGAGCGCGCTGCTGCCCGGCCTCAAGGCCCGGTGCGCGCAGGTCCTCGTCATCGACGACGGCGCATTGCCGGATTGGCTCAACGGGGACGTCGTGCCCGTACCGGAGGAGCAGATCGCCCAGCGAGCGGACCTGGTCGTCGCGATCGGCGGCGATGGCACGCTGCTCTACGCGGCCCGCCTGGTGGCCCGTCATGGGGTGCCCCTCCTCGGGATCAACCGTGGACGGCTCGGCTTTCTCACGGACGTGATGCCGCAGGACATGATGGGGGCCATCGACGCCGCGCTCGCCGGCAAACTCGCGACCGAACAACGCATGCTGCTGCACGCGACGGTGCGTGCCGCAGACGGCAGCGTGACGGAATCGCTCGCGCTCAACGACGTCGTCCTGCAGAAGGCCGCTTCGGGGCGGATGCTCGATTTCGAGGTGCAGGTGAACGGACGTTACGTCAACAGCCACGCGGGGGACGGCATCGTCGTTGCCAGCGCCACCGGCTCCACGGCCTACGCGTTGTCATGCGGCGGACCGATCGTCGAGCCGGGTCTCGACGTGCTGGTGCTCGCGCCCATCTGTCCGCACACGCTGTCGGACCGGCCCGTCGTGGTGTCGGGGCGCTCGGTCGTGGACATCAAGCTGATCGAGCGCTTCGAGACCCAGGCGCAGGTCGTGTGCGACGGCGTCGTGCTCGGCGAGCTGCAGCCAGAGGACTCGCTGCAAGTGCGGGCGGCGCAGGAGCGCATCACACTGCTCCACCCGCCGGACCACGATTACTATCGACTGCTGCGCTCGAAGCTCCAATGGGGTCGCGGCGGACGCGATCACTCCCGCTGACACGACAACAACAATGCTCACTCATCTGCAGATTCGTGATTTCGCGATCATCGACGTGGTCGAGCTGGAATTGCAGCCGGGCATGACGGTGCTCACGGGCGAGACGGGCGCGGGCAAGTCCATCATGGTGGATGCGCTGCAGCTGCTTGCAGGAGGACGTGCCGGCGCGGAAGTCGTCCGCGCCGGAGCCGAACGCGCCGAGATCTCCGGCACGTTCGATCTGCTGCGCGCGCCGCGCGAGCTGAAACGCTGGCTCGAAGAGCAGTCCATCAGCACGGACGCCGAGCTGCACGTGCGGCGCGTGATCGCGAGCGATGGGCGCTCGCGTGCCTATCTCAACGGACAGATCGTGCCGGTGCAGTTGCTGCGGGACCTCGGGAACATCCTCATCGACATACACGGCCAGCACGAATTCCAGTCGCTGACGCGCAGCAGCGCGCAGCGCGAGCTGCTCGACGATTTCGGCCGGCACGATGCGCTCGTCGGCCAGGTGGAGATCGCGCATCGCGTGTGGACCGGGCTGCTGAATCGCATGCTCGAGCTCGAAACCAAGGCGCGCGATCGCGAGGCCAAGCTCGACTTGCTGCGCTATCAGGTGCGCGAGCTCGAGGCGCTCCAGCTCACGGCGGGCGAAGTGGCCGCTCTCAACGAGGAGCGCGGTCGGCTCGCCAATCGCGGCAAGCTCGCGGAGGCCGCGCAGACCGCCGTCATGCAGCTGTACGAGAGCGAAGAAGGGAGCGCGCACGCGGCCGTGAGCCGTGCGTTGCAGGCGATGCGCTCGCTGGCGTCCGTGGACCCGAAGCTCGGCGCCGTCGTGCCGCTCGTGGACGAGGCGGCCATTCAGATTCGCGAGGCGGCGCGCCAGCTGCAGCACTATCTGGAAACGCTCGAGGTGGACACGGCGCGGCAGGATCAGGTCGAGAAGCGCCTGGCCGCCATCGAGGAGCTGGCGCGCAAGCATCGTGTCAGCCCGGACGAGTTGCCGGAGCGAACCGTGCAGCTGCAAAAGGAGCTCGCCGAGCTCGAACGCGCGGATTCGGATCTCTCGCAACTCCGCAAGGAGCAGGTCGCCGCGCTGGAATCCTACCGGACGCTCGCCAACCAGCTCTCTGCACGGCGCGCGACCGCGGGCCGAGCGCTCGCAAAAGACATCACGGCACGCATGCAGACGCTCGGGATGGCCGGCGGGCGGTTCCAGGTGGAGATCACTCCGCTGGCCTCGGCCGAGCCGGCCTCGCACGGGGTCGACCAGATCGAGTTCCGGGTCACGGCGAACCCGGGCCAGCCGTTGAGGCCGCTCGCGAAGGTGGCCTCGGGCGGCGAGCTGTCACGCCTGTCGTTGGCGATCCAGGTGTCCTCGGCCGCGCGTGAGACGCGCTGCATGGTGTTCGACGAAGTCGACTCCGGCATTGGCGGCGCCGTCGCGGAGATCGTCGGGCGCGAGCTTCGCAACCTGGCGGAGCGCAGCCAGGTGCTGTGCGTGACCCACCTGCCGCAAGTGGCCTCGCAAGCCCATCACCACCTGCGCGTCACGAAGCTCACGGATGGCAAGACGACGCGGACGAGCCTGACCCCGATGGCGAACGAGGAGCGCGTGGAAGAGATAGCCCGGATGCTCGGCGGGGTCGAGATCACGTCGAAAGCCCGCGAGCACGCCCGGGAGATGCTGAAGGCCGCCGACAACGGCGCGGAAGCCGCGCGCCCGACGAAAGCCTCCAAGCGCCGCTAGCGAGCGGCTACGAACGCGTCTCGACGGGCATCTTGCGCGCCACGCCCTTCTTGCGATGGGGGCAATTCTGGCGCCGACACTTACCGTACAGAATCAAGGAGTGGTCGCGAACTTCGAACCCGAGGCGCTGGGCGACCTGATCCTGCCGCTCCTCGATGCCGGCATCCATGAACTCCTCGACGCGGCCGCATTCGAGACACACGATGTGGTCATGGTGAGTGCCCTGATTCAGCTCGAACACGGCCATGCCATCCTCGAAGTGATGGCGCGTGACGAGCCCCGCCGCCTCGAACTGCGTCAGGACGCGGTAGACCGTCGCGAGGCCGATGTCCTCGTTGGAGTCGAGCAACCCCCGATAGATGTCCTCGGCCGACAGATGCCGCGTCGCGCTGCTCTCGAGGATCTCGAGAATCTTCAGCCGCGGCAGCGTTACCTTGAGGCCGGCTTTGCGAAGATCCTTACCTTCCACTCACGCTCTCCAGCCCAACAGGAACGGCCCTCGGGCGGGCTGGACGTGCGGGCAAATGGCCATACGGTATGATGCGCGCGCGATTATTCCCCCAAACGGAACGACATGCGACCCCGTTTTCAGAGTTCGACGCTCATGCACCGCCTCATGATGGTTTGCACCACCCTCGGCCTGGCGCTGCTCGCCTCGGGCTGCGTCTATCGCATGAACATCCAGCAGGGCAACTACCTCGAGCCCCGCGCGGTCTCGCAGCTGCAGGTCGGCATGACTCGCAGCCAGGTGCGCTATCTCCTCGGCACACCGATGGTGCCCGACGCCTTCGACAACGACCGCTGGGATTATCTCTACTACTTGAAGAAGGGCCGCCTGAAAGCGCCCGAGCAGCGGCACCTCATCGTGTATTTCGAGAACGATAAGGTGAGCAAGGTCGACAAGTCGGGCGTGGGCCCCATGCCGCCCGTCGAGCAGCGCGAGATCGAGCCCGACTCGCAGAACGCCAAGGCGAACGCGGCTTCCTAGCCGGCGCCTGCGGCTCGCACTTCGTGAGCCTCAGCGCTTCGGCGTGCGCGCGGAGCGGCGCTCCTCGCGGACGCGCTCGCGACGGCGCTCGCGCGGGTCGGAGCGCAGCGGGCGATAGATCTCGATCCGATCGCCGTCGCGCAGCACGTCGCTCCGACTGCACGGCCGGCCGAAGATCCCGAGATCCGCGCTGTCCCAGGGCACATCGTCACGCCGGGCGAGCGCCCGTGCCGCCGCGAGCGCGTCCGCGACGGTGGCCGCGGGCGGCAACTCGACGTCCCAGAGGAACTGCTCGTCGCGCGTCGCATACGCCACCACGCAGCGCTTGCGGTCGGCTGGCGAACCCACGGTCCGGAACCTCACTTGTCGTCGAGCTCGCGGGCGCGCGCGACGAAGGCGTCCACGAGCGAGCTCGCGGTCTGCTCGAAGATCGGCTCGAACAGCATCGCCGACATGCGGCTGGCGAAGGCAAAGCGCATGAACAGCTCGACGCGGCAGCCGTCCTGGCCGACGGGCGTGAGCTTCCACTCGCCCGTCAGCTCGCGGAACGGCCCGCGCACGAGCGTCATCGTGATCTGGCGGTCCGGCTCGAGCGTGTTCCGGGTCGTGAACTCCGCTTGCAGCGGCCCGCGGCGCACGCCGATCGTCGCGATCATCTCGTGCGGCGTGCGGGATTCGACGCGCGCGTGCGTGCATCCGGGAACGAATTCCGGATACCGCTCGATGTCGTTGATGAGGGCGAACATGCGGCTCGGCGGGTGTGCGACGAGCGCCGAGCGCGTGACCTGTCGCATGAGGCGATTGTCACACAGGTACAATGACCCCGCAGACCGAAGTCGTCATCCCATGTCCAAAGCCGCCGCCGCCAAGAAAAACGAGCCCGAACGCCTGATCGCCGAGAACCGCCGGGCGCGCTTCGATTACTTCATCGAGGAGCGCTACGAGGCGGGCCTCGCGCTGCAGGGTTGGGAAGTGAAGGCGATGCGCGCCGGGCGCGCGCAGATCACCGAGGGATACGTGTTCCTGCGCGATGGCGAGGCGTTTCTCATCGGTGCGCACGTGACGCCGCTCAAGACCACCTCGACGCACATCGTCGCGGACCCGACGCGCACTCGAAAGCTGCTGTTGAAGGCGAGCGAGCTGTCGCGACTGATCGGCGCAGTCGAGCGCCGCGGCTACACACTCGTGCCGCTCGACCTGCACTGGAAGGACGGTCGCGTGAAGCTGGAAATCGGTCTCGCCAAGGGCAAGAAGCAGCACGACAAGCGTGCCACCGAGAAAGAGCGCGACTGGCAGCGCGAGAAAGCGCGCGTGCTCCGCCGCGGCTGAGACCCTTCTCCGCCCATGCGGAAAGGGTCGACAGTGCGGATTGGTGGAGGCGGGGGGAATCGAACCCCCGTCCGTAAGTGCTAAGCCCGAAGACCTACGTACGTAGCTCTCTCTTTGATTCTCACGCGTCGCTACCCGAGGAGCAGGGAAGACGCCGCGCCAGCAGACGGTGACTCTTAGCAGAACCGGCCCGTCGCACACCGGTTCGCGATCCTATGAACGCGTCCCCTGATTCAGTTGCATAGGCACAAGCTGGTCAGAGGTCAGCTGCGCTTAAGCAGCCAGAGCGTAGTTGTCGTCGTTGGCAACTATGAGTTTGCAGCGAGATTTACGAGGACACTGCGCCTCGGTACGCACTTCGGGGTTCACGACCCACGTCGAAACCGGTCGCCCCCAAAAGCTCGAGCGCGAAGGATACCATCCGCGCCCCGCGGCGTGGAGGCGTGCAATTTGCACGCGCAGCCGCGTGCCCAACAAGTGGAGTCGGGGGATGTCTGAATCAAGTTTCTGGAGCGGCGCCGCGCTCGTGTCGCTGTTTGCAACCACTGTCGCACACGCACAGGACACCTGGACGACGCGAGCCGAGCTGGGCTTCGTCGCCGCGCATGGCAACAGCTCGACGAAAACGGCGAACGCCAAGGTCGAGATCGCGCGTGAAATCCACGATTGGAAGTACACGTTCGCGACGACGGGCCTGTACGGGCGGACCACGGGGATTTCGACCGCGCAGCACTTCGATGCGCGCTCGCAGGCCAACTATGCCTTCAGCGAGCGCTCGTTCTGGTTCGGCGCGCTCCGTTACGAGGACGACCGTTTCAGCGGCTTCGACTATCAGACGACGGCGACGACCGGTGTCGGTCGTAAATTCATCGACACCGACGCGACGAAACTCTCGATCCAGATCGGCGCGGGCTTTCGCGCCCTGCGCCCCGAGGAGCTCGTGCGCGATGAGGCGACCGACGCGGTGCTCGCCCGCATCAAGGGTGAACGTTCGCACGACGCCGTCGCGAACGGCGCCCTCTCCTTCGAGCATGCCTTCAACGACCACACCAAGGTCATCGACTCGCTGCTCACCGAAGCCGGCCAGGCGAACACGCTCACGCGCAACGATCTTTCGCTCGAAGTGAAGATGATCAGGACCTTCGCGGTGAGCATCGGCTTGAGCATCCGGCACAACAGCGAACCGGGGCCGGGGCTGCAGCGCACGGACACGCTCACGACGGTGAATCTCGTATATTCGAATCAACCGTGAGCTGACCGACAACCAGAGCGAATGCTTCGGCACGGCCGGAACCGTGACACCCCGTGAGCCATTGTGTGCTGTATGGCTACACCCCCGCGCCACGGCGACGACGAGCTACGCCCCTCGGCTGATGAGAGCGCAACCGAAGGCGCAGGCATTGGTCGCCACCTGAACTCGCTGTCAGAGCTGCGAGACGCGGTCAACGCGTGCCGGCGCTGCGGGCTGTGGCGAAACGCCACGCAAGGTGTGCCGGGCGAAGGCCCGGACCGCGCGGACATGATGCTCGTCGGCGAGCAGCCGGGAGATGCCGAAGATACCGAGGGCCACCCTTTCGTCGGTCCGGCCGGCCGCATTCTCGACCGCGCGCTCGCTCAGGCGGGGATCGACCGCAAGGCCGTCTTCGTCTCGAACGCGGTGAAGCACTTCAAGTTCGAGCCGCGCGGTAAGCGGCGCATCCACTCGAAACCGAATGCCGCCGAGATCGACGCGTGCCGCTGGTGGCTGACCGAAGAGCTGAAGTTCGTGCAACCGAAGCTGGTCATCGCGCTCGGCGCGACGGCGGCGCGCAGTGTGTTGGGCCACTCCGTCACCGTATCGTCGATGCGCGGGCTGCCAACACCGTTCACGAAGACCGCTCACGTCTGGGTGACGATCCACCCGTCTTACTTGCTGCGGATCACAGACGACGCGGACACCGCGGCCGAGTACGACCGCTTCGTCGAAGATCTCGAAGGCGCGCGTCGCTGGCTGGGGAAGCGCTCGTAGCGTCCTGCTAGCGGCGCATGCCGTCCAGCGACAGCAAGAGCCCGTAGAGGTCCGGTCGACGATCGCGGAAGACGAACCAGTTGTCGCGCAGACGATGGATTGCGTCGAGATCGAACGTCGCGGTCAGCACGGCGTCCTCCGCCTCCCCCGCCTCCGCAACCTTGGCGCCACTCGGATCGGCGATGAACGACGAGCCGTAGAAGTCGATGTACAGCCCCTCGGGATTCTGCAGCGAGCGCTCGAGACCGTACCGATTGGATGCCACGAGCGGCGTCAGATTGGCAGCGGCGTGCCCCTGCTGCGTCCGCTGCCAGTGATCGCGGGAGTTCACCGGGAGTGCAGGCGGCGGCTCGGTGCCGATTGCAGTCGGGAAGAACAGCAATTCCGCGCCCATGAGCGCCATCGCCCGCGCCGTCTCGGGAAACCACTGATCCCAGCAGATGCCCACACCGATGCGTGCGAACTTCGTGTCCCACACCTTGAACCCGGTATCGCCCGGGCTGAAGTAGTTCTTCTCCTGGTATCCCGGCCCGTTCGGAATGTGCGATTTGCGATAGACGCCGAGATTGCGCCCGTCCGCATCCAGAATGGCCACCGAGTTGAAGTAGGCGGGGCCGGCCTGCTCGAAGAAACTGATGGGCAGCACGACACCGAGCTCGCGCGCAATCGGCTGGAAGTGCTGAATCGCGCGATTGCTCTCGACGGGACGCGCAAGACTCAGGTGGCGCACGTCCTGCTCGATGCAGAAGTACGGCGTCTCGAAGAGCTCGGGCAACAGGATGATCTGCGCACCGCGGCGCGCAGCCTCGCGCACCGCCCGTTCGGCCTTCGCGAGATTCCCCTCCAGGTTCCAATCGCAGGAGAACTGCGTGGCCGCGACGGTGACATTGCGCGGGGAGCTGCGGAAATGAGCAGGTTCCATCGAGGACCTCGGAGGATGATTTTGGCGGGCGACGTTACCCTAGCGCACGCGGGCCGGCAAAAGTCGCGGCGGGGGGCCCTAACGAACGACGCCGCGCTCGCAGCTGGAGTGCTGCAGGCGCGACGCCGTGGTTACATCAGTGCAGCCGCTTCTTGCTCGAAGGACCGGTGAGCTGCGGGAATAGCGCCTGATCGAGCGCCTGCACGTACGTCGACACGTCGGCCGGACCCGGCACGAGCACGCGACCGTTGATCAGCAGATTCGGAGTCACGGTGACGCCGAAACCGCGCAACCGCTTCTCGTCCGCTTCCACGATGTCGCGCCCTTCCGCCGGATTGGCGAACGCGATGAGCGTCTCCTCCGCGAGATGATTTTCGCGGCCGACCGCCTCGATGACTTTCGGATCGCCGATATCGCGCCCCTGCTCGAAGAAGGCGCGGAAGAGTCCGTCCGCGACCTCGCTGTGTTTGTCCTCACGAGCCGCGAGCACGACGAGGCGATGTGCTTCTGTCGTATCGGGCAGCCGCTCGATCCGATCGAAATCGAAGTGAATACCGACGCTCTCTCCGGCTTCGGTGAGACTCTTCTGCGCGAAATCGACCGTGACATTGGGGGGCAGCCGACTTGCCAGATGATCGCGCCACGTGCGCCGTGTGTCGCCGTGCGTGAGCGCGAGCTCCATTTGGGTTCGGAAGCCATGCCACCGCAGCGCACGCACCGGCAACCCGTAGAGGTTGTCGAGCGCGCGTTCGAGACTGCGCTTGCCCAGGAACGACCAGGGGCACGCGAGATCTGCGATCAGATCGATCTCGAGGGTGGGCCGTGCAACCGTCGGGGTGGCGATTTGTGTGTCCATGAGGCGCTACGTGGAGGACGCCGGTGATTATTCAAGCCGCCACGGAGAGGGAAGTTCCTGCCGGCGGCGCCCTGCGGGGGCTGGAGCGGGCCCAGTCGGCTCAGCGCGCCCGGGCCCCGGCGTGGACTTGCTCCGTGATCCGCATCGCGGTCTCGAGGGCCCGCAAGCCCGCCTCCCCGCCGACGACCGGCGGCTGCCCGGTCCGGATGCAGGTGAGGAACGATTCGATCTCGGCCTTGAGCGCATCGCCCTGATCCAAGCTCTGTTCCTCGATCGAGACGGGCAGCTGGCCGGGCGCGGGCGCGGCCGGGCGCTTGCGAATCAGGGTGAGGATCTTCTGCTGCAGATCGAGCGAGAGGTAGGCGTCGTCCTCGAACACGCGGAGCTTGCGTTCGGTCTTCAGGCTCACGCGGCTCGCGGTCGCATTCGCGACGCAGCCGTTCTCGAAGCGGATGCGCGCGTTCGCGATGTCGATCTCGTCGGAGAAGACTTTCGTGCCGATCGCATCGATCGACACGATCGGTGAGCGCACGATCGTCTGCACGATGTCGATGTCGTGGATCATGAGATCGAGCACGACGTTCACGTCGGTGCCGCGCTCCTTGTACGGCGCGAGCCGATGGCACTCGATGAAGCGCGGCGCGATGAGATACGGCTCCGCGGCGAGAATAGCGGCGTTGAACCGCTCGAGATGTCCCACCTGCAGCACGCGCCCGCGCGCCTGTGCGAGCTCGATCAGCTGGCGCGCTTCGGCAGCCGTCTCGGTGATCGGCTTTTCCACCAGCACGTGCACGCCCGCCGCCAGAAAGTCGCGCGCGATCGCGAAATGCGCGGGCGTCGGGGTGACGACGCTCACGGCATCGACGCGGTCCAGCAGCTCGCGATGATCCGCGAGCGCCTGCGTATTCAGCTCTTTGGCGACACTCTCGCGCGCCTCGGCGCGCGCATCGACCACCGCGACGAGCTCGCAGTCTGCCGCCTGAGCGTACTTCTGCGCGTGAAACCGTCCGAGATAGCCGACACCGACGACTGCTGCTCTGATTTTTTGCATCTTGCGGCTATTATGCCCGCGCCTCGGCCTGACGGCCGGTGTGACTGAGGAGTTGTCTTCTGCCCCATCCTTCCGAACGCCTCGGCGGTCCGCCGCCTGCGCCCGCGCCGAGTGCTTTGAGCTCTCGCGGCCGTCGCGAGCTCCTGCTCTTCCTCGTCATGCTGGCCAGCGGTCTCTTCATCGTGCCGCTGCTGATCTGGCTGGTCGGGCAATGGATCCTCGGACCCTACGCCGACGGCGGCGCCTTTGCGCTGCTCATGGACTTCTTCACGGGCCTGAAGAACGGTTCGCTGCCCTACTGGGCCGTCGTCGTCGGTCCGTATGTCTTTGTCTTAATCTTGCGGCTCTTCTGGTACCTCGCGCAGCGCACGCGATAGTGTGACCTTCGTCGCAACCGCGTCAGGCGGCGTGTGACAAGCTTCTCACTGTCGAAACACGAAGAAGCTGCTTCGAGCAGCACCGGGGATCAGATGAAGGGCACCTCGCCGCAACCGGCTTGGCCATTGCCGACCGAGACTCAGGCTACAACGCCGACCGCAAAACCAGAGAAGACCATCAGTCGCATCACGCTCGCCCTGCTGGACGAGTACTCCGAAGAGAAAGGCCGTGGTTACGACCCGTACGACACCGCTCGAGTCGCCCGCGCAGCCGACGTCTGGAGACGCAAGCCCAAGCGTGACTGACACCGGCGCCGGGCCGTGGAGCCGGGCGCCGGGCCATGCATCCGAAAGCTAGCTCGGCCAGTAGACCCAGAAGGCCAGGCCGAGCACGGCCACCATCGCGAGGTGCGCCGGGAAGCGCCAGCGGCGCAGGCGGATCTCGCCGTAGAAGCTGGCGGCCGCGGCCGCAGAAAGCAGTGTAAACAAGAGGATGGCCTGCACCAGCGGGCCCTTCTCGGCCGCAAGGCGGTCGGCGTGCTCAGGAATCAACAGAATGACGATCATCGTCATCAGCAGCCCCACGGCGAGCGAAACTGCCGAGCCCATCACGATTCCAATCAGGACGGCGAGCGGCCTCATACGGCCATACCCCTCGCCCGTAAGCCCATCTTCATCGGAACTGAGTACTTGATGCCCAGGTGCGCGGCCTCTAGATTGGGGCCGAAGAGTTTACTCATATTGTGAGCGTCCGAATGCCCAAGACCTTGCGCCGTTCCTCCGGCTGGCTAGCCGCTTCGGCTCTCACCGCCATCCTCCTCGTCGTAGCAAGCTCATCGCCGGCGCCGGCGGCCAGTACCGCGGCGCTACCTCCGGGCGCCATCGTGCCGACGGATCGTCAGCGCGCCATCGCGCGACGCGTGGGCACGATTCTCGAAGAGGCACACTTCCGTCGGCAACCCATCGACGACAAGCTGTCCGCGCAAGTCTACGACCGCTATCTCGATCTGCTGGACGGGCAGCGCAGCTACTTCCTGCAGAGCGACATCGCGGAATTCAACTCCTCGCGGCTGAAGTTCGACGACATGATCCGTACCGGCGATCTCGAGCCCGCGTACGTCATCTTCGCGCGCTTCCAGCAGCGCAACCGCGAACGCATCAACTATGCGCTCGAGCTGCTGAAGACCGAGCCGGACTGGAACGCCAACGAATCGTTCGAGTTCGATCGCGAGCACGCGCCGTGGCCGGCGAACATCGCCGAGATGAACGAGCTGTGGCGCAAGCGCGTAAAGAACGATGCGGTCTCGCTGCTGCTCACCGGCAAGTCATGGAAGGAAGCGCAGGATCTGCTCCACAAGCGCTACGAGCGCGTCCTGAAGCGCGTCGATCAAGTGACGCAGGAAGACGTGTTCGAGAACCTGATGAACGCGTACGCGCGCACCTTCGACCCGCACTCGAGCTACTTCTCGCCGCGCAGCTCCGAGGAATATCGCATTCAGATGAGCTTGAACTACGAGGGCATCGGCGCCTCGCTGCAGCTCGTCGACGACTACGTGACGATTCTGAACGTCATCGAGGGCGGCCCGGCGGCCGTCGCCGGCACGCTCGCCGTGAACGACCGCATCGTCGGTGTCGCGCAGGGCAAGGACGGCGCCTTTCAGGATGTCATTGGTTGGCGCCTCGACGATGTGGTGCAGCTGATTCGCGGCAAAGCCGGAACCAGCGTGCGGCTGCAGATACTCCCGGCCGGCGCCGCCCCGGGCTCGCCGGAGAAGACGCTGGAGTTCGTGCGCAACAAGGTCACGCTCGAAGCGCAGGCCGCGCACAAGCAAGTCAAGAACATCACTCGCAACGGCAAGACCTACAAGGTCGGCATCATCACCGTTCCCGGGTTCTATCAGGACATCGCGGCGCAGAGCGCCGGCGACGAGAACTACCGCAGCACCACGCGCGACGTGCGCCGGCTCCTCACGGAGCTGAAGGCCGAGAAGATCGACGGTCTGGTCCTCGACCTGCGCGATGACGGCGGCGGCTATCTGCCGGAAGCGACGGCACTCACCGGGCTCTTCATCGACAAGGGACCGGTCGTGCAGCTGAAGGACACGACGGGCCGCCTGGAAGTGCTCGAAGATCCGGAGCCGGGCACCGAGTACGACGGCCCGCTCGCCGTGCTCGTGAACCGCTTCAGCGCCTCCGCCTCGGAAATCTTCGCGGGCGCCATTCAGGACTACAAGCGCGGCATCGTCATCGGCCAGCGCACGTTCGGCAAGGGCACGGTGCAGAACCTGGTGCCGCTCGACCGCTGGTCGCAGCGCCCCGTCAACGGCCAGCTCACCGTGACGATCGGCAAGTTCTATCGCGTGACCGGTGAGAGCACGCAGCACCGCGGCGTCGAGCCGGACGTTCCGCTGCCCTCCGCCATCGACTTGAAGGAAGTCGGCGAGAGCGCGCTCGATTCGGCGCTGCCGTGGGATCGCATCGCCGGCGTTCCCTTCCGCGCCGATCGGCGTGACGAGCCCGCGATCACCGACCTGACGAACGAGGAAGGTCTGCGTGCCCAGCACGATCCCGATTATCGCTGGCTCGTGTCCAACATCGCAGCCATCGACACGATGCGCGAACAGAAGACGGTGTCGCTGAATCTCGCGGCTCGCAAGGCCGAGCGCGCCCAGCAGGAGCAGGACCGCCTCGCGCGCGAGAACGCCCGCCGCGCGGCGAAAGGCCTACCGCCGGTGAAGACCACCGAGGAGCTGGAGAAGGCCGAGAAGGTCGACGAGCCCGATATCGTGTTGAACCAGGCCGCCGAGATCATGGGCGACATCGTGGTCGGTGCCCGTCCGGCGATCCCGACGGACTCGCGCGGTCCGCAGAGCGCGCGCGCCGAGCCGCAGCAGAATTGAGGCGAACGAAGAAGCTACGGGCCCGGTGAACGGGCCCGGGTTTCAGCGAGCGTGGGGCAGTAATCGACGACGACAGCTACGTCTGCGCTTCGCGGACGTTTCTCGTCAACGTTCTCCGGTGGCTCCTCGTCGCCGTTCTCGGGCGGTTTCCCTGCCCCCAACGTGAGCGGATCCGCGGACACCCGCGTCGACAATCCTCAGCGCAGCAGGACCCTGAACAGGTCCCACGTATCCTCGGCAAGGACGTTGGGCATGCGCGCGGCGCTTTGCGCGCCGAGCGTCTCGCCGGCCAGCACATCGCCCTCCGAGAACGCAATCGACTCCGGAGTCGGCGAGGTGTCCTTCTCGCTGCGATACCGCGCAATCTGCTTCAGGCGCTCTGTCCGCGCCTTCACTTCTTGAGCGATGTTCGTGCGCGCCTGGATCAGCGCGCGTGCCCGAGCGATCTCGGCCATGAGCGCTTCGCATTCCTGCCGCGAGCCGTAGTTGTCCGCCACTTCGCGACGGCTCGTCGCCTCGCGCGCGAGCGTCACGAGAGGCGTCTTCACGAGACGCAGACACAGCACCTCGGCGTACGCGATCGCCGCGACGTTGACCGCACGACGTGCCTCGAGAGAGAGGCCTGGAAACTCCGGTGCCGGCTCCTGATCGAGCGCGTCCGCTGCCGCACGCACTTCGGCGAGCCGCGCATCCGCAGCAGTGCAGACGCCACTGGCGGCGACGATGCGCTCGTCGAGCCGCCGACGCCGGAAGTAGTGCCATAGCTTCGTGAGCCGCTCGCGTTGTGCGCGCAGGTCGGCGAGCCGCTCGCTGGCCTCGGCAAGCTCCGTCTCCGCCGCGCGCAGCTGCCCGTCCACGGCCTGGCGCCGCACGAACTGTTTGCGATTGTGCTCGGCGAAATGCGCGCGGCGCTCGCGCTCTTCGATCTGTTTGGCGAGATCCGCGACGAACTGCTCGATCAACTCGCGACCGAGCTGCCACAGGCCGCGCAGCTGATAGAAGACGAGCGCCGGATAGCCGCTCTCCTGCGCACCGAGCCGCTGCTCGAGAGTGGAGAGCATCTCCTGCACACGCTGGGTTGCGCCTTCCTGCTGCTTGATGCGGTCCTTCAGGCGGTAGATTTCTTCCTGCAGCTCGCCGTGCGCTTTCTTCAGCTCCGCGCGATTGCGGAACAGCGCCATGATGCGCTCGTCTTCCTCATCGACCGGCGGCTCGCCCTGAAGAAAAGGAAGCTTCAGAAACCCGAGCTGTCGTAGCGCTTTCATCAATGATGCGGCTAGGCGGCCTGCCACATCCGCTATCTCGTTAGCTTGCGGCGATCAAGGTGGCTGGCGAGAAGCGATGGCCTCGCTCCAGGCAGTACTCCAGCCATTTATTTAGCATCATGTTGCGCGCCCAGCGCTGATCCAGTTCACGCTCCGCGCGCTGCCGCAGGGACTGCAAGTACGCATGCGGATGCGCTCCGGCCCACTCCTGCGCCTCGACGAGATGCGCATCGTGATAGACGCGAATGCTCATGTCCGGATAGTCCGCGGCGCCCCCTTCGCCGGCGGTGTCGGCGAAGTGATACGTCAAATTGAGGGTCGTCGTGTACGGGCTGCGTGCGGTGACACTGAGAAGGAGATCACAGTCGCCCTCGACCTGCGAGCGATGCCGCCCGGCAAGCTTCGCGAGCGCGCCGGTGAGCGATGCGAGGCGCACGTAGTTGCTCTCGTACAGCGCCATGAGCGCCACGAAGCTACGCGGGCGCGAGCGCCAGGAAACGATTGTGGCTGCGTCAGAAAGCATTGGGCCGACTATATCTCACGATGATGGCTCTGCAAGCGGTGTCTCGCACACCCGCAAGGCTTGCAAGCAAGATTCGCGCACGTGCTGAAAAGTTGGGTGTGGATCGCAGAAGACGCCGGCACGTTGGCTTGGGTCTTGCACGCGCAACTTCAAGGCCGCAAGCGTCGCTCGATGCCGGTGTTGTTCAGGATGCGGCTCGCGATCTCTTCGATCGAGCATTCCGTGGTATCGATGACGGGTATCGAGTAGCGCGCGAAGAGCGCCTCCGCCGCGCGCAGCTCGTACGTCACCTGCGGACGCGAAGAATAGCGGCTTTCCGGGCGCCGCTCGTTACGAATCTGCTGGAGGCGCTCGGGTTTGATGGTCAAGGCATAGAGCTTGCGACGGTGCGCCTCGAGGCGCGTCGGCAGCTTGCCGGATTCGAGGTCGTCTTCGGTGAGCGGATAGTTCGCGGCGAACACGCCGTACTGAAGCGCCATGTACAAGCAGGTCGGCGTCTTACCGGAGCGCGATACGCCGATGAGGATGACATCCGCGTGCGCATAGTCCTGCCCGTTGCCGTCGTCGTTGGCGAGCGCGAAGTTCGTGGCGTTGATGCGCGTCGTGTACGCCGGAATGTCGAACATGCCGTGCGCACGCCCGGCGAGATGCGCCGAGCGCACGTTCAGCTCGCGCTCCAACGGACCGACGAACGCCGCGAAGAAATCGAGGAACAGACCGTCGCTGCCGAGCACCACGTCGCGCACCTCGTCCTGCACGAGCGTGCTGAACACGATGGGGCGCACGCCGTCTTCCGCAGCCGCGCGATTGATCTTCCGTACCGCCTCCTCTGCCTTGTCAATGCTCGACACAAATGGCAAAGTCACCGGCCTAAATTCCACGCCGCTGAACTGCGTGAGCAGGCTGTGTCCCAGCGTCTCCGCGGTCACGCCGGTTTGATCGGATACGAAAAAAACGGTTCGTCGGCTCACGGGTGGCGGCCCTCGTCGAGGTGCGCTGTGAGCCGCGAGTGTTTCATCGCCCGCGCTGCCCAGCAAGTGGCGCGCGCTGTCTGAAGGACCCCCTTGAACGCGTACGTCATTGGTTTCGAGCGTTTGCGCATGGGCGACGTCGAGCACGTCGGCGGCAAGAACGCGTCTCTCGGTGAAATGATCTCCTCGCTCGCGCGTCTCGGCGTGCGGGTGCCGGGCGGCTTTGCAACGACCGCACAGGCGTATCGGGATTTTCTGAAGCAAGGCGGTCTCGATGAGCGCATTCGCGGCGCGCTCGCCGGTCTCGACGTCGAGGACGTGACGCAGCTGGCCGCCACCGGGGCGCAGATTCGGCAGTGGATTCTTTCGACGCCCTTCCCGCCCGCGTTGGAGCAGGCGGTGCTGGCGGAGTTGCGGCGCATGAGCGACGGCAAGGAAATCGCCGTTGCCGTACGCTCGTCGGCCACCGCGGAAGACCTGCCGGAAGCGTCTTTCGCCGGACAGCAAGAGACGTTCCTCAATGTGCGCGGCGAAGCGGCCGTACTGAAAGCGATGCACGAAGTGTTCGCGTCGCTCTTCAACGACCGCGCCATCGCGTATCGCGTGCATCATGGATTCGATCACAGCGCCGTCGCGCTCTCGGCCGGCGTACAGCACATGGTGCGCAGCGACCTCGGCGCGAGCGGCGTCATGTTCACGCTCGACACCGAGTCGGGATTTCGCGACGTCGTGTTCATCACCGCCTCCTACGGTCTCGGCGAGACCGTCGTGCAGGGCGCGGTGAATCCCGATGAGTTCTACGTCTACAAGCCCGCGCTGCGCGCCGGCAAGCGAGCCATTCTCCGCCGCAACCTCGGTGGCAAGGCCAAGAAGATGGTCTACGCGGAGCCCGGCTCCGGCGAGCGCGTGAAGACCGTCGACGTGCCGGCGGCGGAGCGGCAGAAGTTCTCGCTCACCGACGCGGATGTCCTCGCGCTCGCCAAGCAGGCCCTGACGATCGAAGAGCACTACAAGCAGCCGATGGACATTGAGTGGGGCAAGGATGGCGCGACCGGCGAGCTCTTCATCCTGCAGGCGCGCCCCGAGACCGTGCAGAGCCGCGCCGGCCGCACGATCCAGCGCTTCGCGCTGAAGCGCCGCTCGAAGGTGCTCACCACGGGCCGCAGCATCGGCCAGCGCATCGGCGCGGGACCCGCGCGCGTCATCAAGGACGTGAAGGACATGGCGCGCGTGCAGAGCGGCGATGTGCTCGTCGCGGACATGACGGACCCGGACTGGGAACCGGTGATGAAGCGCTCCTCCGCCATCGTCACCAATCGCGGCGGGCGTACGTGTCACGCAGCGATCATTGCGCGCGAGCTCGGAATTCCGGCCGTCGTGGGCTGCGGTGATGCGACGGAAGCGATTCGCGAAGGGCAGAACGTCACCGTCTCCTGCGCCGAAGGCGACACGGGCTACGTCTACGACGGGCAGCTCGAGTTCGAGCGCAAGGACATCGAGCTCGATGCGCTGCCGCCGCTGCCCGTCAAGATCATGATGAACGTCGGCAATCCCGATCGCGCGTTCGATTTCGCGGGCATCCCGCACAAGGGCGTCGGCCTTGCGCGCCTCGAGTTCATCATCAATCGCATGATCGGCGTGCATCCGCGCGCGCTGCTCGAGTTCGATTCGCTCGATGGCGAGCTGCAGGATCAGATTCGCGCACAGATGGCCGGCTACTCCGACCCGGTGCAGTTCTTCGTCGAGAAGCTCGCCGAGGGCATCGCGCAGATCGCCGCGGCGTTCGCGCCGGAACCCGTCATCGTGCGGCTCTCGGATTTCAAGTCGAACGAGTACGCGAACCTCATCGGCGGGCGCGACTACGAGCCGCACGAAGAGAATCCGATGCTCGGCTTCCGCGGCGCGGCGCGCTACGTCGACGAGTCGTTCCGCCCGTGCTTCGAGCTCGAATGCCGCGCGCTGAAGATCGTGCGCGACGAGATGGGGCTCACGAACGTGCAGGTGATGGTGCCCTTCGTCCGCACGGTCAAAGAGGCGCAGCAAGTGACGCAGCTGCTCGCGCAGAACGGCCTGGCGCGCGGGCAGAACGGGCTCAAGGTCATCATGATGTGCGAGCTGCCGACGAACGCGCTGCTCGCGGACCGTTATCTCGAGCACTTCGACGGCATGTCGATCGGCTCGAACGACATGACACAGCTCACCCTCGGGCTCGATCGCGACTCGGCGATCGTCGCGAAGTCCTTCGATGAGCGCGACGATGCGGTGAAAGCGCTGCTCGCGATGGCGATCGCGGCGTGCCGCCGCAACAAGAAGTACGTCGGCATCTGCGGCCAGGGTCCGTCGGACCATCCGGAGCTCGCGCGCTGGCTCGTCGAGCAGGGCATCGAGAGCATGTCCCTCAATCCGGACACGGTGGTCGAGACGTGGTTGTTCCTGGCGAACGCGACGGCCGCCGGGGAGAAATGAATCAGCGCCCCGAGAACTGGGGTGCGAACAGCGTCAGCCGGTAGTGGCGCAGCTCGCGGATGGACTCCTGGATGTCCGCGAGCGCAAGGTGCGCGCCCTGCTTCACGAAGCTCTCGTGCACCGAGGGTGCCCAGCGCCGCGCCAGCTCCTTCAGCGTGCTGACGTCGAGATTGCGGTAATGGAAGAACTTCTCGAGGGTCGGCATCTGCCGTGCAAGAAAACGCCGATCTTGGCAGATGCTGTTGCCGCACATCGGCGAGGCGCCCGGCGCCACGAGCGACGACAGGAACGCGAGCGTGCGCTGCTCGGCCACCGCAGTGGTGATCGTGCTGGCCTTGACGCGGGCGAGCAGCCCGGACGCGCGGTGCTGCTTCTGGTTCCAGTCGTCCATGGCCGCAAGCACGTGATCGGGCTGATGGATCGCGAGGTTCGGACCCTCGGCGATGACGTTCAGATCGCGGTCCGTGACGATCGTGGCAATCTCGATGATGTGGTCCGTGTCGGGCTTCAGGCCCGTCATCTCCAGATCGATCCAGATGAGGTGATCGGTACTCGGCATGTCACTGCGGCAGGTTAGTTGTGGCCGAGTGTAGCAGAGACTAACCTCGCGCCCGCATGCCCGAGCCCTCTTCCAGCGCACGTTTCGCGGCCCGCGTCTCCGCGGTGTTCGGCCGCGACTTGCTCGTGCGCGAACCGGACGGCACCGAGCATCGGGCCCGCGTCCGCGGGCGGCGCTTGAACGTCGTCTGCGGCGACGATGTCGTGTGTGAGCGCGACCCGACACACGGTGAAGTCAACGTCGTCGAGGTGCGCCCGCGCCGGACCGCACTCTACCGTTCCAACTTGCGCGGCGAAGCCGAGCCGGTGGTCGCCAACGTCTCGCGGCTGTTCGTCGTGCTGGCCCCCAAGCCCGTGCCGGACTTCTTCGTCGTGGATCGCTATCTCGCCGCGGCGACCTCGGCTGCGATCGAGGCGACGCTCGTGCTCAACAAGCGCGACCTGCCGGTCGATCCCGACCTGCAAGCGGAGCTCGCCGCGTATCTCGCCGCAGGGTATCCGACGATCGCCTGCTCGGCGCGCTCGGGGGACGGCGTCGACGAGCTGCTCGCCGCCGCCGTGGGTGCGGTGGCCGCACTCGTCGGCCAATCCGGGGTGGGCAAATCGTCCCTCATCCGGCGTCTCATTCCCGAGGCGCAGGTGCAGATCGGGGAGCTGATGCGCGAAGAGGAAGGCCGTCACACGACGACGACTTCACGCATGTTCGAGCTGCCGCGCGGCGGGTACCTGATCGACTCGCCCGGGGTCCGCGATTTCGCGCCGGCGATCGATCGACTCGATCCGCGCACGATGGGATTCACGGAAGTGGCGCGGCTCGCGCCGGGCTGCCGCTTCCAGGATTGCCAGCACCTGCGCGAGCCGAATTGCGCCGTGCGAGCGGCCGCGGAGTCGGGTGCGCTGCACGAGCGGCGCTACGAGAGCTATCGGCGCCTGCGGCGCCTGTACAACGATCTGGTGAAGGCGCGCGGGCCGAAATACCGGCCGGGTCAGCCGAGCTCGTGAGGGGAATATGTCGCGCCGTGGCACGCGGAAGCAGGCGCGGCGCGAACTCGGCCTGGTGAACCATTCGCGGTGCGTCAACGGCCAGCGGCGCTCAGCGCGCTAGCGACGAGGCGCGCCGCCGTCAGCCGAACGTTTGCCGCCCGCTCAGCGCGTGCGCGAGCGTGCCACCGTCCACGTATTCGAGCTCACCGCCGATCGGCACACCGTGCGCGATGCGGCTCGCGCGAATGCCGCGCTTCACGGCGAGGTCGCCGAGAAAGTGCGCGGTCGCCTCGCCCTCCACGGTGGGATTGGTCGCGAGAATGAGCTCGCGCACCTCGCCCTCATCGAGGATTCCCTCCAACTCGCGCACCCCGAGCTGCTCGGGACCGATGCCATCGAGCGGCGACAGATGCCCCATCAGCACGAAATAGCGACCGCGGTAACTGCCCGACTGCTCGACCGCCACCACATCCGATGGCGACTCGACCACGCAGACGAGCGAGGCGTCGCGGTGAGGCGCCGCGCAGATCTGACACAGCTCTCCTTCCGTCAACATGCGGCACCGCTTGCAGCGGACCACCGTCTCGAGCGACGCGCTCAAAGCCTCCGCGAGCGCGCGTGCTCCAGCTCGTCCCTCCTGGAGCAGGTGAAACGCCATGCGCTGCGCGGTTTTCGGCCCCACACCCGGGAGCGCGCGCAGCGCGTCGATGAGCCGTGTGAGCTGCGGGGAATGCTTCATCAGAACGGGAGCTTGAATCCTGGCGGTAGCTGCATGCCGCCCATGACGCTTGCCATCTTCTCCTGGATCCGCGCTTCGACTTTCTTCACCGCATCATTCGTTGCCGCGGCGATGAGATCTTCCAGCATCTCGCGATCCTCGGACACGACAGCCGGCTCGAGCTGCACGCGCTTCACATTGTGCTGGCCGGTCATGGTGACCTTCACCATGCCGCCACCGGACTCGCCTACCACTTCGATGTTCGCGATCTCGGCCTGCGCCTTCTGCAGGTTCTGCTGCATGGCCTGAGCCTGCTTCATCATGTTGCCGATGTTTCCGCGCATGCCTGCAATATCCTCGTGTCGTGTGTGCCCGATGGTTACTTCACGGGGCGGACGCTGTCGGGCAGCAGCGTGGCACCGAATTTCTCGCGCAGCAGCTGGACGCCGGGATCGGATTCGAGCGCCTGACGGGCGGAATCGAGCTCTTCCAGGCTGGCGCGCTGGCCCATCTGCGCGGGCGTCTCGAGTCCGGCGGGCAGCGACTCGAATTCGACACGCACCGTTTCGCCGAAATACTTCGTGAGCGCCTGGGCGAGCTTCTCGACCTGCCCCTGCGTCCGGACGAACCCGCTCTTGGAATCGAAGCCGAAGCGCACGACGGCGTCTTTGCGACCGAGCAGCGCGCAATGATTGGCGAGCTGGCGCGCAGAGCCGGTCAGCTCCAGTTGGTTCAGGATGGCGCTCCACGCTGCCGGCGTGGCCTCGAGAGGCGGCCCTGCCGGCGTCTGAGGTGCGCTGGCCACGGCGCTCGCAGCAGGCGCGCCGTGCGCCGCCGAAACCGAGCCGGTTCCGACAGCCCCGGCAACCCGCGGCGCCGTGCCGGTGGCCTGTGCGGACCGCGGAGCCTGCGGAGCGCCGGCGGTGGCGCCGCCTTCGGCGGGCCGGAACGCGAGCATCCGCAGCAGCGTCATTTCGAAGCCGACGCGCGGCTCCGAGACGAGCGCGAGGTCGCGCCGGCCGACGACCGCCGTCTGGTAGTACAGCTGGACGTCTTCGGGCGAGAGCGATTTCGCGAGCTTCTCGAGCAGCTCCGGCGCGTAGATCTCGTCGCCTTCGAAGTCCGGGACTGCCTGCTTCATCCCGACCCGGACGAGCAGCGAGGCGAGCTCATCGAGCACCTGCGCATAGTCCGGAGCCCATTGCTCGAGCGATTGCGCATAGCGCACGAGAGCGGCTGCGTCGCCGCCGGCGAGGTGCTCGGCGAGCTGCACGACGTGGTCGCGGGCAATCGTGCCGAGCATGGCTCGCGCGGATTCTTCGTCGACCTTGCCGCCGCCGAACGCAATGAGCTGATCGAGCAGCGACAGGCCATCGCGCATGCTGCCGTCCGCAGCCACGGCCACGAGCCGAATGCCGCCCGCATCGAACGCCACCTTCTCCGCTTCCAGGATCTTGCGCATGTGCTCGCCGATCTGCCCGACCGGCAAGCGCTTTAAGTTGAATTGCAGGCAGCGCGAGAGCACCGTGACCGGCAGCTTCTGCGGGTCCGTCGTCGCGAGCAGGAACTTCACGTGCGGCGGCGGCTCCTCGAGCGTCTTTAGCAGCGCGTTGAAGGAGTGCGTCGAGAGCATGTGCACCTCGTCGATGAGGTACACCTTGTAGCGCGCGCGAGTCGGCGCGTATTGCACGTTGTCCAGCAGCTCGCGCGTATCGTCGACCTTGGTGCGCGAGGCCGCATCGACCTCGATGAGGTCGACGAAGCGTCCGGAATCGATCTCGACGCACGCCGCGCACGTGCCGCACGGCTCGGCGGTCATCCCGTGCGGCGACTGCTCGGCCCGGATGCAGTTCAGGCATTTCGCGAAGATGCGCGCGATGGTCGTCTTGCCGACGCCGCGCGTGCCGGTGAACAGGAATGCGTGATGGACGCGCCCGGTCTCGAGCGCGTTCGTCAGCGCGCGCACGACGTGCTCCTGGCCGACGAGCTCGGCGAAGGTCTTGGGGCGGTATTTACGCGCGAGGGCGGTGTAAGCCATATGACGAGCCGGAGTGTATCCCTCTGATACGGCGCGCTTCGCGCCGGCTACATAGTTGGGGTCGCGAGCGACCCCTTGCGAACCCTCGGACGCAGCCCACAAGAGGAGGCAGCCCGCACCAGCTCACCTCCGGCACCCGACATCGCCGCTACCGCTGCTCCCTTCCGGGCCTGGCGGGGTTTACGACTGGTCGTCGCGGAGAAACCGGTGCGAGCCACCATTGATCGGGCCAGACGGAGAAGGTCTGGCGGAGAGAGTGGGATTCGAACCCACGAACACCCGTTAAGATGTTACTGGAATTCCAGTCCAGCGCCTTCGACCGCTCGGCCATCTCTCCCACCGGGGCGCGGATGATACACCACGCCGCCCGGATCAGGCCTCGGGCTCCTTGGGCTTGGCGATCGCGTACTTCGGCGGGGTGTCGAGGCATCCCTCCGACTCGAGACGCGGCGGCGGCTCCGGTGTGTTCAGCGTCGGAATCTTGAGGGCGTTGCGCGTATCCGGCGCCTCGAGCCCCGGCGGAATTTTCAGCGGCGGCATGTCCTTGGCACCCGCATACCCTTCCGGGCCCTTGCACACGGCATCCGCGTGGGAACGGCGAAACGGATTGCAGCCTGCCGTGGCGCTCACGACACCCGCCAGCAGCACGATCGCAAACACAGTACGCACGCGTGGTGCGCTGGATTCACTCATTCGATTCCCCCTCACCTACTTCAGCGCTCCGGCGGCACGCAGGTCCGCGGCGAGCTTCGCGTGGTGCCCCGCCGAAAGCGGTACGAGCGGCAGCCGGATGCCCCCCTGGATCAGGCCCATGCGCTCCAGCGCCCACTTCGCCGGGATCGGGTTCGCTTCGAGGAACAGGTCCCGATGAAGCGCCGCGAGTGGTGCGTCCAGCTCGGAGGCACGGGCACGGTCACCCTTGACGGCGGCCGCGACCATCTGCGACATCGCGCGCGGCGCAACGTTCGCGGTTACCGAGATCACCCCGTGCGCGCCGGCCAGCAACACCTCGCGGGCTGTGGCGTCGTCGCCGCTGAGGATGGTGAATCCTGGACGCACGACATCGAGGAGCTCGCGCACGCGATCGACGCCCGCAACGCCCTCCTTCAGTCCGACGATCTGCGGGATCTGTGCGAGCCGCGCGACTGTCGCCGGCAGCAGGTCCACCGCGGTACGGCTCGGGATGTTGTACAGAATGACCGGCACGCGTGACGCCTCGGCGACTGCCGCGAAATGCCTGTACAGGCCCTCCTGCGGCGGTCGGTTGTACGCCGGCGTGACGACGAGCAGAGCGTCGATCGGCAGCTCGGAAAGCCAACGAGCGCGCGCGATCGTGCTGGCGGTACTGCTCGTGCCCGCGCCCACGATGACCGGAATGCGTTTCTTGATCTGGGCACACGCGCGCTCGGTCAGCTCGCGCAGCTCCGCTTCGGTGATCGTCGCGGATTCGCCGGTCGTGCCCCCGACGACGATGCCGTCGGTCCCGTTCTCCAGGTGAAAGTCCAGCAGACGCGCCCACGCATCGAAATCGACGTCCCCGCCGTCGCGCATGGGCGTGACGATGGCGACCAAACTGCCCTGAAACATCGTTGTGCAACTCTTGAATTTTCGCGGTCGTGATGGGCGCGCAGCGCGCTCCGCACGGCTCCGGCGGCCGCGCTATCTTAGCCGATGTCACCCCGCTTATCCGGCCTATGGCGGCGCCCGGCGGGTGGTACACTGCGCGCGGGCACCACGGACCCCGCCAAATTTCGCGAAAGATGAAGCAGCACCTGGCCGTTTCGGCGATCGGCAGCGACCGCACTGGGATGGTTCACGAGCTGACCCGCGTCATCAGCGAATGCGGCGGCAACATCAGCGAGAGCCGTATGGCCAACCTCGGGTCCGAGTTCGCCATGCTGCTGCTCGTGTCCGGCAACTGGCACGCGCTCGCGAAGCTCGAAACCGAGCTCAAGCGTCTCGCCGAGGGCTCGAGCCTCAGCATTCATCTCAAGCGTACCGAGCCGCGCGCGGCGCGCACGGACATGCTGCCGTACTCGATCGACGTCGTCTGCCTCGACCAGAGCGGCATCGTCTCCGGGCTGTCGGGGTTCTTCGCGACGCGCGGCATCGATATCGCGGAGGTCTCGACGCGCAGCTATCCGGCCGCGCATACCGGCGCGCCCATGTTCTCGGTGCAGATGATCGTCAACGTCCCCAGCCGCATTCATGTCGCGCACCTGCGCGAGGAGTTCATGGAGTTCTGCGACTCGCTGAACCTCGATGCGATCCTCGAGCCCGTGAAGTCGTGACGGTCGCCGTCGGAAAGAAGGTTCCGGATTTCACCGTGCCTGTCACGGGCGGCAAGACCTGGTCGCTGCGTGAGACCCTCCGGGAAGGCAAAGGCGAGAAGCTCGTGATCTATTTCTACCCGAAGGACATGACGGCCGGCTGCACTCGGGAGAGTCAGGACTTTCGCGACCACTACGCCGCGTTCCGGAAGGCCAAGGTGCGCGTGGTGGGTATTTCGCGCGATAGCATCGCCTCGCACGAGAAGTTTCGCGCCAAGGAGGCGCTGCCGTTCGAGCTGCTCTCGGACGCGGACGAGAAAGTCTGCCGGCTCTTCGATGTGATCAAGGAAAAGACGTTGTATGGTCGCAAATATATGGGCGTCGATCGCAGCACGTTCCTGATCGACGCGGACGGCATCCTGCGACGCGAATGGCGCGGCGTGAAAGTACCCGGCCACGTGGAGGAAGTACTTGAAGCGGCGAAGTCTCTCTGATCCCTCTCCCGCCGGCGCCAGTGCCGGTTCACAGTCCAAGTCGCGCGCCGTCCGACGCGTGTTCGTGCTCGACACGAACGTCCTGATGCACGATCCGACCGCGATATTCCGCTTCGAGGAGCACGACGTCTTCCTGCCGATGGTGGTGCTCGAAGAGCTCGACGCGCACAAGAAAGGCTTGTCCGAGCAGTCGCGCAATGTACGCCAGGTGAGCCGTTTCCTCGACGACATGATGCGCGGGGTGACCAAGGAGCAGATCGATCAGGGCTTGCCGCTGCCCTCGGGGTACTCCGGCAATCACGGCAAGAAGCCCTCGAGCGGCCGGCTCTACTTCCAGACGAAGGAGCTCTCGAGCGCGCTCCCGCACGCCCTGCCCGGCGGCTCGGACAACGCGATTCTCGGCCAGACGCTCGCGCTCCAGAAAGACCTGCCGGACACGCGCGTCGTGCTGGTCTCGAAGGACATCAATCTGCGCATCAAGGCCGCCGTGCTCGGCGTGCACGCGGAGGACTACTACAGCGACAAGACGCTCGAAGACACGGACGTCCTGTATTCGGGCATGACCGCGCTGCCCGCGAACTTCTGGGAGAGCCACGGCAAGGACATGCGCTCGTGGAAAGAAGGCGACCGCACCTTCTACGAGGTGAGCGGCCCGTCCGTGAGCGAGTGGCACACGAACCAGTGCGTCTTCGAAGACAGCGCGCAAGGGATCGAAGCGATCGTGCGCAAAGCGGAGGGCGAGCGCGCGACGCTCGAGCTGCTGCGCGACTATCGGAACGAGCGGCACAGCGTGTGGGGCATCACGGCCCGCAATCGCGAGCAGAACTTCGCGCTGAATCTGCTGATGGATCCCGAGATCGATCTGGTCACCGTGCTCGGCCCGGCCGGCACCGGCAAGACGCTGCTCGCGCTCGCGGCCGGCCTCATGCAGACGCTCGAGACGAATCGGTTCGTCGAGATCATCATGACGCGCGTGACGATTCCGCTCGGCGAAGACATCGGCTTCCTGCCGGGCACCGAAGAGGAAAAGATGGAGCCCTGGATGGGCGCGCTCATGGACAATCTCGAAGTGCTCACCCAGAGCCAGGAAGGCGGCAACTGGGGGCGCGCGGCGACCAACGACCTGCTGCGCAACCGGATCAAGATCCGCTCGCTGAATTTCATGCGCGGCCGGACGTTCCTGAACCGCTACATCATCCTCGACGAGGCGCAGAACCTAACGCCCAAGCAGATGAAGGCGCTCATCACGCGCGCCGGGCCCGGCACCAAGATCGCCTGCCTCGGCAACATCGCGCAGATCGATACGCCCTACCTCACGGAGATGACCTCGGGCCTCACCTATTCGGTGAATCGCTTCCGCGGCTGGCCGCATGCCGGTCACATCACCCTTACCCGGGGTGAACGATCGCGGCTCGCGGACTTTGCTTCGGATACTCTGTGAGCAGGGGAAACTAGCCGGCCGCCTTGCGGTCGAACGCAGGTCACGCTCCCGGGCCAGCACAGTGAAATTCGACACAGTTCAGCGGGCGATCGAGCACGTGCGCGCACAGTCGCGCCGCATCGGTGCGGGCCTCGTGGGGCTCGGCTTCGCGCTGAGTCTCGCGGTGTTCTGCGCACCCATGCCCGCCGCGGCCCAGGTCAACACGGCCACGGAGCTGCCGGACATCGGCAGCCCGGCCGGTGCGCTCGTCACCCAGAACGAGGAGTACCAGCTCGGCGCGCAGATCGTGAAGAGCCTGCGCGACCAGAAAGCGATTCTCGAAGACCCGGAGGTCACCGAGTACCTGCAGCAGCTCGGGCAGCGCATCGCTGCGCAGGCGCCCGATGGGAACCGCAAGTTCACCTTCTTCCCCGTGCGCGAGAACACGATCAACGCGTTCGCGCTGCCAGGTGGCTTCATCGGTGTGAACTACGGAACGGTGCTCGCGAGCCGCAACGAGTCGGAGCTCGCCGGCGTCATCGGTCACGAAATCGCGCACGTCACGCAGCGGCACATTGCGCGCACGATCAAGGCGCAGAGCTCGCAGGGCATCGCGCAGACCGCCGCGATTCTGGCGGCGATTCTGATCGGCGCGATCGCAGGCGGTGCGGATGCCATGCAGGGCGCGATCGCCATCGCGCAGGGCGCCGCGGCTCAGCAGCAGGTCAACTTCACGCGCGCGAACGAGTACGAGGCCGATCGCGTCGGCATCGGCTTCGTCGCTGCCGCAGGCTTCGATCCGAACGGCATGGCCACGTTCTTCGAAGCCATGTCGCGCCACGAAGGGCTCGCGGGCCAGTGGGTTCCGGAAATGGTGCAGACGCACCCGGTCAACGCGAATCGCATCGCGGAAGCGCGCGCCCGCGCGGCGCAGTTCGATCGACCGAAGGTGAGCGAGTCCGCGACGTACGAGTGCATCCGCGAGCGCTTGCGCGTGATCACCGCGCCTCACGACGGCGACATCGCGGCGCGCTATGCAAAGGAAACGACGGCGGCGAAAGGTTCGCTCGGCCAGCAGTACGGCCTTGCACTCGCGCTGATGGAGAGCGGCAAGAACCAGCAGGCTGCGGAAATCCTGCACGGGCTGGTCGAGAAGCACGAGAATCTCACGCTGCTCTACTCCGCGCTGGCGCAGGCCGAAGTTCAGGGCGGCTTGCAGAACGACGGCATGGCGACGTATCAGCGCGCAGTGCGGCTCTTCCCGCGCAACGTCCCGCTGACCGTGCGCTATGCTGAGGCGCTGATGGCGGCGGGTAAGCCCAAGGAGGCGCACGCGCTGCTGCTCGATCTCTTCAACAACATCGCGCCGACTCCGGATCAGATACAGCTCACCGCGTTGGCCGCGAGCGCCGCGGGCGATACCGGTGATGCGTACTACTACATGAGCGAGTACCACATCTCGAGCGGCGACCTGCCGCTTGCGGTTCAGCAGTTGCAGCTCGCTCTTGCGGCGCCCAACCTGACTTCGGTGCAGCGCCAGCGCTTCCAGGCGCGGCTCGATGAGCTGCGCGACTATCTGGCCAGCGTTCGGGTGCGAAAGGTCAGTCGCGGACAAGGCTCGGGCGGCTGACGATCCCTCCATTGGGGGATTCGTCCCTCTCTCCGTCCGTCGCAATTCGGCCACGCATGAAGGTCGCGCAGTGCGGCTGCTACAATGCGCGCCCACTCAGGCCTCTGTGCACACTCGCCATGCGATCGACCGCCGCGCTCGTTGTAGGTTTGTCACTGCTCGTTGCGGGCTGCGTCGCGCCGCCGGCGAAGAAGGATCCGCGCGATCCGTTCGAGCGCGTCAATCGGGCCACGTTCAAATTCAACGACGCGCTCGATCGAGCCGTGCTGCGCCCAGTGGCAAAGGGCTACAAGAAAGTCACGCCGTCGTTCGTGCAGACGGGCGTCTCCAATTTCTTCAGCAACCTCGAGCAGCCGCGGGTGATCGTCAGTGACCTGCTGCAGGCGAAATTCAAGCCGGCGGCCTCCGATACCGGCCGGTTCCTGCTCAATACGACGATCGGTCTCGGTGGGCTGCTCGATCCGGCCACGGCGGCCGGTCTCGACAAGAACGACGAGGACCTCGGACAGGCATTCGGCAAATGGGGCATCGGGCCCGGGCCCTATCTCATGGTCCCGTTCTTCGGGCCGAGCACCGTGCGGGACGGCATCGGCCGCATCGGTCAGGTCTACATCCACCCGCTGCACTACGTCGAAAACGATGCCTGGCGGTATAGCCTGGAAGGTCTGGGCGTGATCGACACGCGTGTCGGGCTGCTCGAGACCGATCAAGCGCTCGCGAGCGCTTACGATCGCTATGCGTTCATCCGGAACGCGTTCCTGCAGCGGCGGGAATATCAGGTGACGGACGGCAACGTCTCGCCGGTCGATGAGGAGCTCGAAGACCCGCTCGAAGATCCCGAGCCGCCCGAGCAGAAGTAGCGCGGCGCGATCGCGCGCTACGCGGGGGACTCGAGGAGCGGGGTCACCTCGCTGATTTGCGCCGCCGCGCGAATGCCCTCGGGAAGGTTCGCGAAGCGCAGCTTGCAGCCGACGCGTGTGGCCGCGGCGAGCCATTCGATGAGCACCGCCAATCCGGCACTGTCGGACTCGGTCACTCCCGCACAGTCCACGAGCAGATTCGCGCCGCCTCGTTTGCGGATCGCGCGCAGCCCCGCGTCATACGCGACGCGCGCGGTGGCGAACGTGAGCGCACCACGAACGTCGAGGCGATCGGGCGCCGCCTCGATCACCTCGACTGTTTTCCGTTGCGGCACGAAGGCCAAGCGTCAGGCCGCCTTCTTGGTGCCCGGCGCCGGTGTGCCGCCCTTCTCCATGCGGTCGATCACCGCATCGAGACCCTTCTGGTCGATCTCGGCGCCGAAGTCCTCGCGGAAGCTCTTCACGTAGCTGATGCCGTCGATCACGACATCCCACGCCTTCCAGCCCTCCGGCGTCTTGTGCAGCGTGTAGTTCACCGACACCTTGTCGCCGTTGCTGCGCTTGATCTCGGTGCGCACGGTGGCGTTGTCCGCTTTGCTGTCCACCTGCGACGGGAAGACCTTCATCCGATCGCTGGTGAAATCCGCCAGCGCACTGCCGTAGTTCTTCAGCAGCGACTGGTAGAACGCCTTGACGAACCGGTCGCGCTGCTCGGGCGTCGCCTCGCGCCAGTGCTTGCCGAGCACGAGCCGCGCGGAGTACTGCGTGTCGAATACCGGCAGCAGGTGCTTCTCCACCAGCGCGTTGATCTTCGACGGATCCTGCTTGTAGGCCGCACGATCCTTGTCGAGGTCCTGCAGCATCGCGTTGGCGACGCTCTCGACCAGCTTGCTCGGATCGTCCGCTTTCGCCTCCGGCGGCGGCGGCGCAGTGGGCTTCGGGACGTCCGCGGCATGCGCTGCGCCCGCGGCGAGCACGATGCTCGCGACAATCGAATACCACACTCTCATTGCTGCTTCTCCTTACCCTCGTTCGACGCGCCAGCGTCGCTCTTGCTCGAGCCCGAGTCGCTGTCGCTGCCCTTGCTGGCGAAGTTGGCGAAGAACTTGTTCACGAGGCTCTCCAGCACGATGGCGGACTGCGTGAAGGTGATGGTGCTGCCGTCCTTCAGGAACGTGTCCGAGCCGCCCGGGCTGATGCCGATGTACTTGCCGCCGAGCAAGCCCTGCGTCTGGATGCTCGCGTCGCTGTCGTCGGGAATCTGGTTGAACTGCGGGTCGATCCGCATCGTGACGGCCGCCTTGTAGTCCTGCGGGTCGAACTGGATCTTCTCGACCTCGCCGATGCGCACGCCCGCCATCGACACCGGCGAGCCCGTCTTCAGGTCGCCGATGTTGTCGAACTTCGCGACGACGTGATAGCCGGAGCGCGCGCTGCTGAGCTTCAGGCCGCTGCTCGGCAGCTGCGTCGTGAGAAAGCCGAGCGCTGCGAACCCGAGCAGCACGAACAGCCCGGTGCCGACTTCCAAGGTACGATTTGGCCGCATTAAAGTTCCTCTCCGCGCTTACAGGAAAAACGCGGTCAAGATGTAATCGAGCAGCAAGGTCAGCACCGACGAGGCCACGACCGTGCGCGTGGTCGCAAGGCCGACGCCCTCGGCGGTCGGCGGCGCGTGGTAGCCCTCGTACACCGCGATCAGGCTGCAGGCGACGCCGAAAACGATGCTCTTGATGATGCCTTCGGCGACGTCGTTCAATTCGACGGAGCTCTGCATCTGCGACCAGAACGACCCGTTGTCCACTCCCATCAGCTGCACGCCGACGAGCTGCGCGCCGTACAGGCCGATGATGTTGAAGATGGCTACCAGCAGCGGCATGGCGACGATGCCGCCGAGAAACCGCGGAGCCGCGACGTAGCGCATCGGGTCGACCGCCATCATCTCCATGGCCGTGAGCTGATCGGTCGCGCGCATGAGCCCGATCTCCGAGGTCAGCGACGTGCCCGCGCGCCCGGCGAACAGCAGCGCCGTGACCACCGGACCGAGCTCCTTCAGCAGCCCGAGCGCCGCGGCCACGCCCAACGCCTCTTCCGATCCGAACCGCTGCAGCAGGCTGAACCCCTGCAAGCCGAGCACCATGCCGACGAAGAGACCCGAGAGCATGATGATGATCAGCGAGCGCGCGCCGGCGTTGTAAATCTGGTGCACCACCAGGTACGGGCGCGCGAGCGCGGGCACGCACTGCGCGAGCAGCCGCCCGAAGAACAGCGTCACCTGACCCACGATACGCACGAAGCGCAGGATCAGATTCTCGCCGTTCGCGGCGGTGATGCCGGTCTTGACGGTATTCATCGGTTGTCGCCCGGCGACTCGCCGAGTAGCTGCGTGCGATAGTCCGGCGCCGGGTAATGAAACGGCACCGGGCCATCGTCGCTTCCGGTCATGAACTGCCGTACCACCTCGGAATCGCTCGCCGCGAGCTCTTGCGGCGTACCCGAGGCGACGACGGTGCCGCCCGAGATGAGATAGCTGTCGTGCGCGATGGTCGCAAGCTCCTGCACATCGTGCGAGACGACGATGCTGGTGATGCCGAGCCCTTCGTTCATCTCGCGAATGAGGCGCAGGATCACCCCCAACGAGATGGGGTCGAGGCCGACGAACGGCTCGTCGTAGATCAGGATTTCCGGGTCCATGACGATGGCGCGCGCCAGCGCGACGCGTCTCGCCATGCCGCCCGACAGCTCCGCCGGCATCAGGTCCGCCGCTCCACGTAGTCCCACCGCATGCAGCTTCGTCAGAACGAGGGTACGGATGAGCGGCTCGGATAGATTCGTGTGTTCGCGCAACGGAAACGCGACGTTCTCGAACACGGACAGGTCGGTGAGCAGCGCGCCGTTCTGGAAGAGCATGCCCATGCGCTTGCGCATCGCGTAGATCTCGCGCGACCTGATCCGCGACAGGTCCTGTCCCCAGACGACCACCTTGCCGGCGTCCGGCTGGATCTGCGCCGTGATCAGCCGCAGCAGCGTCGACTTACCCGTACCGCTCGGGCCCATGATCGCGGTGATGCGGCCCTTGCGGATCTGGACGTTGACGCCCGAGAAGATGGGCCGCGCGCCGATGGCGTAATGAACGTCACGCACATCGACGATGATGTCGTCGGCGGAGCCGCGAGCGGCTCTCGTCGACGACGCATCCTGGCTCGATTCTGGAACGGTCACGCGCAGTGAGCGTGGCGCATGGGAGCCGGAAGCTCCTCAGGCGGCCTGGCTCTCCATGGCGGACTGGTAGCGTCCGGTCGTCGCGAGGCTGTTCAGCTTCGCCCGCTTCGCGAAGGCCTTCTGGCCGGCCACGAAATTGGCCGGATTGCCGCCCCAGGCTTTCAGCGCCTGATCCTGCAGCGCGCGCCCGTAGCTGAACGTGAGCTGCCAGGGCAGCGGATTCTTGTTCATGAGCGACAGATGCAGCGTCGCCTCCTCCGAGGACTGGCCGCCCGACAGGAACGCGATGCCCGGCACCGCCGCCGGCACCGTGCGCTTCAGCAGGCGCACCGTCGCCTCGGCGACCACTTCCGGCGGAGCGCGATTCGGCGCCTTCTTGCCCGAGATCACCATGTTCGGCTTCAGCACCATGCCTTCGAGATACACGCGATGCGCATGCAGCTGGTTGAACACCGATACGTGCACTCGCTCGGTGACCTCTTCGCAGCGCTCGATGCTGTGGCCACCGTCCATCAGCACTTCCGGCTCGACGATCGGAACGATGTCGTTCTCCTGGCAGAGCGCGGCATAGCGCGCCAGCGCGTGCGCGTTCGCGTCGATCGCGAACTGCGTGGGAATGTCCTCGGCGATGTCGATGACCGCGCGCCATTTCGCGAAGCGCGCGCCGAGCTTGTAGTACTCCTGCAGCCGCTCGCGCAGCCCGTCGAGCCCTTCGGTGATCGTCTCCTTCGGGAAGCCGGCGAGCGGCTTGGCGCCCGTGTCGACCTTGATGCCGGGAATGACGCCGAGCTTCGTCAAGTAGTCGGGGAACGGCACGCCGTCCTTCGTCTTCTGGCGGATCGTCTCGTCGTACATGATGACGCCGCTGATGGTCTCGGCCAGACCGGGCGCGGTGAACAGCATCTCGCGATACGTCCGGCGCGCCTCCTCGGTGGATTCGAGCTTGATGCTATCGAAACGCTTCTTGATGGTGCCGGAGCTCTCGTCGGCCGCCAGGATGCCTTTGCCTTGTGCCACCATTGCGCGTGCAATGCGCGCGAGCTCGTTGCGATTCATCGTTGCCTGACCTCGTGGAATTCGAACCCGGGACGGCAGCGCTGCCTCACGCGAGTGGGCGCGCCGCCGTTTCAAGGGCGCGGAAGAATACCAAAAACTTGGCGGCTCGACGTAATTAGGACTAAACTTGTCCTATCTCAGCCGAGTCCGTTTTCATGCTTCGGATCAGCCGCCTGACCGATTACGCGACCGTCATCCTGGCCACACTGGCGCAGGATCCCGCGAAATTGCAGACCTCCGCCGCGCTTGCGGAGCAGACGCGTCTCTCTTTGCCGACTGTGAGCAAGCTGCTCAAACAATTGCAGCGGCAAGGGCTCGTCGCCTCCACACGTGGGCTGCGCGGTGGCTATCAGCTCGCCCGCCCGGCCACGCAGATCACCGCGGCCGACATCCTCGACGCGCTCGAGGGTCCGGTTGCGCTGACCGACTGCGCTTCGGGACACGGCCACTGCGACATCGAGCGCACCTGCAGGGTGAGCCATGCCTGGCAACGGCTGAACCTCACCATCCGCCGCTCATTGCACGAAGTGAGCCTCGCGCAGCTCGCCGGGCTCGCGGCCGAGCCGCGCGTGCTCGCTCTCGAGCGTGACATGAAGGCCGCGGCCGCCCGCCCGCTCTCACGGTCCTGATGGCCGGCCTCTCGCAAGCGAACTTTTCGACCTCATATCCCGACCCATGAGTGAAACTGCCGACAACCTCGAGAAGCTGATCGGGCGTGGCTACGAGCACGGCTTCGTCACCGACATCGAATCCGACAGCCTCCCGCCCGGGCTCGACGAAGACATCGTCCGCGCGATCTCGCGCAAGAAGCGCGAGCCCGCGTTTCTCACCGAGTGGCGCCTGAAGGCGCTGCGCCACTGGTTCACCCTGCGCGAGCCGCATTGGGCGCACGTCAACTTCGCACCGATCGACTACCAGGCGATCTCGTACTACTCGGCACCGAAGGCAAAAAGCGACGGTCCGAAGAGCCTCGACGAGGTCGATCCGAAGCTGCTCGAGACCTACGAGAAGCTCGGCGTGCCCTTGCACGAGCGCGCGCGCCTCGCTGGCGTCGCGGTGGATGCCGTGTTCGACAGCGTGTCCGTCGCGACGACTTTCAAGGAACGACTCGCAGCCGCCGGCGTCGTCTTCTGCCCGTTCTCCGAAGCGGTGCAAACCCACCCGGAGCTCATCGAGAAGTATCTGGGCAGCGTCGTTCCGTACACGGACAACTTCTACGCCACACTGAACTCCGCGGTGTTCTCGGACGGCTCGTTCGTCTATGTGCCGAAGGGCGTGCGCTGCCCGATGGAGCTGTCGACGTACTTCCGCATCAATGCGGCGAAGACCGGCCAGTTCGAGCGCACGCTCATCATCGCCGACGAAGGCGCCTACGTGAGCTATCTCGAAGGCTGCACGGCCCCGATGCGCGACGAGAATCAGCTGCACGCGGCCGTGGTCGAGCTGATCGCGCTGGACGATGCGTACATCAAGTATTCGACGGTGCAGAACTGGTATCCCGGCGATGCCAACGGCGTCGGTGGCATCTACAACTTCGTCACGAAGCGCGGCGAGTGCCGCGGCAAGAACTCGCGCATCTCGTGGACGCAGGTCGAGACCGGGTCGGCGATCACGTGGAAGTATCCCAGCTGCGTGCTGCGCGGCGCGGGCTCGATCGGCGAGTTCTATTCGGTGGCGACAGTGAACAATCGCCAGCAGGCCGACACCGGCACGAAGATGATCCACATCGGGCCGAACACTCGCAGCACGATCGTTTCGAAGGGCATCTCCGCCGGGCACGGGCAGAACACCTATCGCGGCCTCGTGCGGATGCTTCCGAGCGCGCACGGTGCGCGCAATTTCACGCAGTGCGACTCGCTGCTGATGGGCGGCAAGTGCGGCGCGCACACCTTTCCGTACGTCGAGGTGAAGAATCCGACCGCCACCGTCGAGCACGAGGCGAGCACCTCGAAGATCAGCGACGAGCAGCTCTTCTACTGCCTGCAGCGGGGCATCAGCGAGGAAGACGCGGTCAACATGATCGTCAGCGGGTTCTGCAAGTCCGTGTTCAAAGAGTTGCCGATGGAATTCGCGGTCGAGGCGCAGAACCTGCTCGCCGTGAGCCTCGAAGGGGCCGTCGGCTGATCCTCGGAGCGAATGATGTTGAAGATCGAGAACCTGCACGTGAGTGTGGGAGACAAGAAGGTGCTGAACGGCCTCTCGCTCGCCGTGGCCGCGGGCGAAGTGCACGCCATCATGGGTCCGAACGGCTCGGGTAAGAGCACGCTCGCGCACGTGCTGGCGGGGCGTCCCGGCTACACGATCACTCAGGGCTCGGTGACCTACGAGGGCAAGGATCTACTCGCGCTCGAGCCGGAAGAGCGCGCGCGCGAAGGCGTGTTCCTCGGCTTTCAGTACCCGGTGGAGATTCCGGGCGTGAACAACGTGTACCTGCTCAAAGCCGCCGTGAACGCGGCGCGCAAGCATCGCGGGCTTCCCGAGGTCGACGCGTTCGACTTTCTCGGGCTGGTGCGCGAGAAGATGCAGCTCATGAAGATGGACGAGAGCTTCCTCTCGCGCGGTGTGAATGAAGGCTTCTCGGGCGGCGAGAAGAAGCGCAACGAGATTCTGCAGATGCTGGTGCTCGAACCGAAGCTCGCGATTCTCGACGAGACCGATTCGGGGCTGGACATCGATGCGCTGAAGATCGTCGCCGACGGCGTGAACAGCCTGCGCGCACCCGATCGCGCCGTGATGCTCGTGACGCACTATCAGCGGCTGCTGGACTACATCGTGCCGGATCAAGTGCACGTGCTGGTGCGTGGGCGCATCGCGCGCAGCGGGGACAAGTCGCTGGCCCTCGAGCTCGAGAAGCGCGGCTACGATTGGGTCACGAGCGAGGCGGCATGAGCGCGGTGTTGAGCGAACGCATTGCGCAGGAGCATGCGGCGGCCGCCGCAGCGCTCTCCCCGGCCGTGGTCAGTGCGGAGCGCCGGCGGCGCGCGCTCGAGACGCTCACCGCGCGCGGGCTGCCGACGAGCCGGGACGAGAACTGGAAATACGCGAATCTGCGTGTGTTGGAGAAGGTGCGGCTCGCACCGTCCGTTCCGGGCGAGCGCCGTGACATCACAGCACGCGAGCTGCCGGCGCTCATCGAAGGATATTCGCGCTACACGTTCGTCGACGGCGTGTTTGCGCCGGAGCTGTCGCGCGACGCACAGGTGCCGGGCGTTTCGGTTCGATCGCTGCGCACCGGGCGCGACGCAAGTGCCCCGGTGGCCGCCACCGAATCCGTGGATGCACGATTCGCGCTGCTGAACGAGGCATTCGCCACCGACGGTGCCGTGATCGACGTCGCGGAGAACGTCGATTGCCCGGCGTGCGTCGAGATCGTCTTCCTTGCGACCGAGCCGGCGGAAAAGGCCGCGTCTTATCCGCGGCTCGAGCTGAATGTCGCGGCGAACGCGCGGCTCGGGCTGATCGAGCGCCACGTCAGTATCCGCGACGACGCCAACTTCGTGAACGGTGCGGTGCGCGTGAACATCGCGCGCGGTGCGCAGGTTCATCACTATCGCGTGCAGCAGGCCGGCGCCCGCGCCACGTGGTTCGACACGCTGGCCGCGAGGATCGAGCAGGATGCGCGCTACGAAGTGCACGCCGTCAATCTGGGTGCGCTCTCCGCGCGCTCGACGCTCGACATCAAGCTGGTCGGCGAGCGCGCCGAGCTGGCACTGCACGTCGTCTCCCTCGCGGATCGTCAGCAGGTGCAGGATGGCTATGCGCTCGTGGAGCACGCCGCCCCGCACACCAAGTCCGAGCAGACCGTGCGCGGCATCGCCGGGTCCCGCGCGCGCGTCGCATTCAACAGTAAAGTCGTGGTGCGCGAGCGCGCGCAAGGCACCGATTCGCGCCAATCGCTGCGCGGCCTGCTCTCCGGTCCGCAAGCCGAGGTCGATGTCAGGCCACAGCTCGAGATCTACACGGACGACGTTCGCTGCAGCCACGGCGCCACCGCCGGCAAGCTCGACGACACCATGCTGTTCTACCTGCTCTCGCGCGGGATCGATCGCGACACCGCGCAGCAGCTTCTGAAATGGGCGTTCCTCGAAGACGTCGTCGCACGCATCGCGGTCCCCGAGCTGCGCAAGCAGATCGAGGCGAGCCTCGCCGGTCAAATGCAGGAGACTGCCGCATTGAAGGAATTGATCTGATGGCCGCCAACGTCATGCATGAGCCCCGCACACGAGCGTACGACGTGCAGCGCGTACGTCGCGATTTCCCGATTCTGTCGCGCTCGGTGCACGGCAAGCCGCTCGTGTATCTCGACAGCGCCGCGTCCGCGCAGCGCCCCATTCAGGTGATCGACGCGGTCGACCGCTATGAGAAGAACTCGCACGCCAACGTGCATCGCGGCGTTCACGCCTTGAGCCAGGAAGCGACCGAGGCATTCGAAGGCGCGCGCGACCGCGTGCGCCGCTTCATCAACGCCGGCTCGACGCGCGAAGTGCTCTTCACGCGCGGCACGACCGAAGGTATCAATCTCGTCGCGCAGTCGTATGCGCGACCGCGGCTCGGCAAGGGCGACGAGATCCTGATCACCGGGCTCGAGCATCACGCCAACATCGTTCCGTGGCAGCTCGTGTGCGAGCAGACGGGCGCGTCCCTGATAGTGGCGCCCATCGACAAGCGCGGCGACGTCTCGTTCGAAGGGTTCGCCGAGCGGCTCAATCCGCGCACGAAGATCGTCGCGGTCGCTCACGTTTCCAACGCGCTCGGCACGATCCTGCCGGTGAAGCGCATCGTCGAGGCTGCGCACGCGCAGGGCGCAGTCGTGCTGGTGGATGGTGCGCAGGCCGTGCCCCACGCTGCGGTGGATGTCCGCGCGCTCGACGCCGATTTCTACGCGTTCTCCGGTCACAAGCTCTATGGCCCGACCGGAATCGGCATTCTCTACGGCAAGGAAGCCCTGCTCGACGCGATGCCGCCGTGGCAAGGCGGCGGCGACATGATCAAGTCCGTGAGCTTCGAAAAGACGACCTTCAACGACCTGCCGTGGAAGTTCGAGGCCGGCACGCCGAATATCTCCGGCGCCATCGGCCTTGCGGCCGCGATGGACTATGTCGAAGAGCTCGGCATCGACGCCATCGCCGCGCACGAGCAGCACCTGCTGCAGCTCGGAACGGCGGAGCTCTCGCGCATTCCTGGGATCACGCTGGTGGGCACGGCGCCCCACAAGGCCGCGGTGATCTCGTTCACGATGGAAGGCGTGCATCCGCACGACATCGGCACGATTCTCGATGCGGAGGGCGTCGCCGTCCGCACCGGTCATCACTGCGCGATGCCCGTGATGACGTTCTTCGATATTCCCGCAACGGCGCGCGCCTCCTTCGCCTGCTACAACACGGACGAGGAGATCGGCAAGCTCGTGGACGCGCTCCGCAAAGTACGCGAGGTGTTCGGCTGAGATGGAACTGAAAGATCTGTATCGTGACGTGATCCTCGATCACAACCGCAAGCCGCGTAACTTCGGCGTGCTCGAGCATCCGGACGCGCACGCGGACGGTCACAACCCGCTGTGCGGCGACCGACTCACGATCTCGCTCAGGTTGAACGGCGACACGGTCGAGGACGTGCGGTTCGAGGGCAAGGGCTGCGCCATCTCCACCGCCTCCGCCTCGCTCATGACGGAAGCCGTCAAGGGCAAGGACCGCGCCGCCATCGGCAAGCTCTTCGCGCGCGTGCACACGCTGCTCACGGATCAGAACGCCGTGCCCGCCCCGGAGCTGGGCAAGCTCGCCGCGCTCTCCGGCGTGCGCGAATTCCCGGCGCGAGTGAAGTGCGCCAGCCTCTGCTGGCACACGTTGAACGCGGCGCTCGAGAAGGGCGACGCGACCGTGACTACGGAGTGATCGTGAGGTCTTACGAGAACGAACCCTTCGTCGTGAACCGCGAGGTGCGCGCGGTCGTCGTGCCGGCAGGCGCGGAGGTCACTCTGCGTCCGGGCCAGGCCGGCTACATCACGCAGGCCCTCGGTGGCAGCTTCACGGTGTACCTGGAAGGGAATCTGTTCCGCATCTCCGGCGAGGATGCCGACGCCATCGGCAAGGAAGCGGTGAAGCCGCCCGAGCTGCCGCCCAACGCGACCGAGGAGGACGTGCGCAAGCTCGCGTGGGATCAGATGCGCACCTGCTACGACCCCGAGATCCCGATCAACATCGTGGACCTGGGGCTCGTGTACGAATGCGAGGTCACGGCCAACGAGGACGGCTCGCGCAACGTCGCCATCAAGATGACCCTGACGGCGCCCGGCTGCGGCATGGGCGAGATCCTCGTCCAGGACGTGAAGGAAAAGGTGGAGCGCATCCCGACGGTACGCACGGCCGATGTCGAGCTGGTATTCGACCCGCCCTGGGACCGCTCGATGATGTCCGAAGCCGCCCGCCTGCAGACGGGCATGTTCTGAGGGCGTCCGTGTCCGGCGAATGGATCGATATCGGCCCCGCGGCGGCCGTCACCGAAACGACCACCCTGAGCGGCGAGGTGGACGGCTATCCCATCGTCGTCGCCCGTTGCGGCACGGAGCTCTTCGCCGTGGAGGACCGCTGCTCTCACGACGGCGAAAGCCTCTCTGGCGCGGAGATCGAGAAGTGCGAGATCATCTGCCCCCGGCACGGGGCCCGTTTCGATTTGCGTACCGGCGATGCGCTCACTCCGCCCGCATACGAGCCGATCAAGACGTTCGCCGTCCGCGAGCAGGATGGGCGCATTCTCGTGCAAGTGCCGTGACCTGCGGGCGCTTCGATGAAGCGCCTCACTCTCATACGCCACGCGAACGCCGACTGGAAGAATCCCACGGTTCCCGATTTCGATCGGCCGCTGAACAAGCGCGGGATCTCCGAAGCCGAAGCGATCGGGCGTCAGCTGCTGGACGCGGAGCTGGTGCCGGACCTGCTGCTGACGAGCCCCGCGCGGCGTGCGCAGCAGACCGCGGAGATCCTCGCGGGTAAGCTCGCCCTCGCTCCGCGGCGGATCAAGGCGCAGGAGAGCCTGTATCTTGCAACCCCCGAGGACATCCTGGCGCTCGTCCACGGGACCGGTCCGAAGGTGCAGCACCTCGCCATCGTCGGCCACAACCCGGGTATCTCGGAGCTCGCGAAGTACCTGGCGCCCGGCATGGTGACGACGGACCTGACGACGGGTGCAGCCTGCGCGCTCACCTTCACGGCGCGGAGCTGGGCCAACATCCATCCGCCGGCCGCGCGGGCCGTACGTTTTCAGCCGCCGTCGAAGCTCTTCGGCCTCTTCACGTGAGGCTCAGCACTCCGGCACGTTGACCGCGAGCCCGCCCTGCGAGGTTTCCTTGTAGATGGCGGACATGTCGGCGCCCGTCTGCCGCATCGTCGCGATGACTTGATCGAGCGACACCTTGTGACTGCCGTCGCCGCGCATGGCGAGCCGCGCGGCATTGATCGCCTTCACCGAGCCCATCGCGTTGCGCTCGATGCAGGGAATCTGCACGAGCCCCGCGACGGGATCGCAGGTGAGCCCCAGGTTGTGCTCCATGCCGATCTCCGCGGCATTCTCGACCTGCTCGTTGGTGCCGTGGAGCGCGGCGACGAGGCCCGCGGCCGCCATCGAGCACGCGACGCCGACCTCACCCTGGCAGCCCATCTCCGCGCCGGAGATCGACGCGTTCTTCTTGTAGAGCATCGCGATCGCACCTGCGGTCAGCAAAAAGCGAATGATGCCCTCCTCGTTCGCCCCCGGGTGGAAGCGCTCGTAGTAATGCATCACCGCGGGAACGATGCCCGCCGCACCATTCGTCGGTGCGGTGACGACGCGCCCGCCCGCGGCGTTCTCTTCGTTCACCGCGAGCGCCCACGCGTTCACCCAATCCATGACCTCGAGCGGATTGCCGCCGCTGCTTTCCGTCAGCACGCGATACAGCTTCGGCGCGCGCCGGCGCACCTTCAGCACGCCGGGGAGCACGCCCGTCTGCCGAAAGCCGCGCGCCACACAGCTCTGCATCACCTGCCAGATACGCAGCAGTCCGGCGCGGATCTCCTCGTCGGACCGCCAGGCACGCTCGTTCGCCCACACGAGCTCGAAGATTTCGAGGCCGTGCTCGCGACATCTCGTGAGCAACTCGCCGGCCGACTCGAAGGGATACGGCGGCGCCGCGCGGTCGCTCTCGCGCGCCTCGGTATCCCCTTCGCGCGCGATGAAGCCGCCGCCGATCGAGTAGTAGCTCTCCTCGCGCAGCACCTTGCGCTCCGCTCCGAGCGCGCTGAAGCGCATGCCGTTCGAGTGGCCTGGTAGGCGCTCCGAGCGCATGAAGAGCAGTTGCATGGGCTCGTCGAACGCGGTGTCGTGCTCGCCGAGCACGTTGAGTCGGCCGGTGGCGCGAATGCGCTGGACCGCGGGCTCGATGCTATCCGGGTCGACCGTCTCCGGCTGCGCGCCTTCGAGCCCGAGCAGAATGGCGCGATCGGTGCCGTGCCCGGCCCCCGTCAGCGCGAGCGAGCCATACAGGCGTACCGTGATTTCCTGCGTGGCGGCGAGCAGGCCGTCGCGCTGCAAGCCGAGCGCGAACTCCCGCGCGGCGCGCATCGGACCCATCGTGTGCGAGCTCGACGGGCCGATGCCGATCTTGAAGATGTCGAAGACGCTCAGCGTCATGAGCACTCAATCCCCGGCGAGCGCCAGCAGGCTCGCATTGCCGCCGACCGCGGCGGTGTTGATGGTGATCGTCTGCTCCGTCCCGAAGCGATGCAGATAATGCGGGCCGCCCGCCTTCGGGCCGGTGCCGGAGAGCCCCATGCCGCCGAACGGCTGCACGCCGACGACGGCGCCGATCATGTTGCGGTTGACGTAGACGTTGCCGACGCGGGCCCGCGCGGCGATCCGCTGGGCCGTGGCGTCGATGCGAGTGTGAACGCCCAGCGTCAGGCCGTAGCCCAACGCGTTCACCGCATCGACCACTTTGTCGAGGTCCGCCGCACGATAACGCACGACATGCACGATGGGCCCGAAGACCTCGCGTTCAAGCGCCCTCAAGCTCGGCAGCTCGACCAGTAGCGGGGCGAAGAAGCGCCCATTGCGCGTTTCGGGCGGCAGCTTCACCTGGTGGTGCCAGGCGTTTGCGGTAATCCGCTCGGCGTGCTGCTGAAGCATGTTCAGAGCATCACGATCGATGACGGGACCGACGTCGGTGGCCAGCAACGCCGGATCCCCGATCCGTAGCTCATCCATGTAGCCGGCGAGCAGCTCGAGCACGCGCGGCGCGATCTCGTTCTGGAGCACCAGCACGCGCAACGCCGAGCAGCGCTGGCCGGCGCTATTGAAGCCCGAGGCCACTGCATCGAGCACCACTTGCTCCGGGAGCGCGGAGCTATCGACGATCATCGCGTTGAGACCGCCGGTCTCCGCGATGAGCGTGGCAATGCCGGCGTTGCGCGCGGCGAGGCTCCGCTCGATGAGGTGCGCGGTATCGGTCGAACCGGTGAAGGCTACGCCGGCGACGCGCGGATCGCGCGTCAGCGCCGCACCAACCGTGCCGCCCTCGCCGGGAAGGAACTGCAGGACTTGCGGAGGGACACCCGCTCCATGCAGCAGCTCTACCGCCAACGCTGCCGTGAGCGGCGTTTGCTCCGCCGGCTTCGCGATGACGGCGTTGCCGGCGGCCAGCGCCGCAGCGACCTGGCCGGTGAAGATGGCGAGCGGAAAATTCCACGGACTGATGCAAACGAATACGCCCTTGCCGCGCAGGCGTAGCGAGTTGCGCTCGCCCGTCGGCCCGACGAGCACCTTCTCCTCGCCGAATTCGGTGCGCGCCTGGACGGCGTAGTAACGCAGGAAATCCACAGCCTCGCGGACTTCCGCGATCCCGTCGTTGAGCGTCTTGCCCGCTTCGAGCGTGCAGCGCGCGATGAAGGCGCCGCGATGGGCTTCGAAGGCATCCGCCGCGCGCAGCAGGATCGCCGCGCGCTGCGCCGCGTGGATGGCATCCCAACCGGGCTGCGCAGCTTGGGCGCTCGCCAGCGCTCGTTCGGCATCCGCGGCCGAAGCCTGCACGACGGTTCCCACGACATGGCTTTCATTCG
>DASTRY010000058.1:0-24855 GCA_035760965.1 Steroidobacteraceae bacterium
ACCCAGTCGCCGCCGGTCGTCTGGCTGCGCGGCCTCTCGGATCTGGACAAGCTGAAACAATCCAACCCGGATCACTACGCGCGCGCCGAGCGCATCATGGCGGCCGCGGATCAGGTGTGTAAGCCGGGGCCGCTCCGCGCCGTCCCCACCGAGGCGAAGGCGAAGGACGTGAGCTGCGAAAGCATGCTCGTGCTCACGAGCTACCCGCCGAAGCGGCAGATCGGGTTCACGCTGGATGACGTGCACTACGTCGCGCTCGTGGTGCTGACGGAGGCCGCGGCGCAATTCCAGCGCCTGCCCCTCGATCGCACCCGGTAACCCAGGACTCGATGGCCGCACCCGCCACAGCCGCCCGGCGCGGCCGTCTCTTCGTCATAGCCGCGCCGTCGGGCGCGGGTAAGACGTCGCTCGTCAAAGCGCTGCTCGAGCGCCGCCCGGAGCTGCGGCTCTCGATCTCGCATACCACCCGCAAGATGCGGCCGACCGAGCAGCACGGCCGCGAGTACTACTTCGTCACGGTCGACGAATTTCGCGAGCGCATCGCGCGCGGCGAGTTCCTCGAGCACGCTCAGGTCTTCGACAACTACTACGGCACGGGGCGCGCGCCCGTCGAGGAGCAGCTCGCCAAGGGGCACGACGTCATCCTCGAGATCGACTGGCAGGGCGCGCAGCAGGTGCGCCGGGCGATGCCGGCGTGCATATCGATCTTCATCTTGCCGCCCTCGCGGCGGGCGCTCGAGGAGCGCCTGCGCAATCGGCAGACGGATTCGGATGAGGTGATCGAGCGGCGCCTGCGTGACGCGGTGGGGGATATGTCGCACTACAACGAGTTCGACTACGTCGTCGTGAACGACTCGTTCGAGCGCGCCGTCAGCGACCTCAGCCGCATCATCGAGGGTGACGGCGCCGATCTCGTCGCCTCCCGGCCTTCGCTGAAGCCGCTGCTCCGGGACCTCCTGGGCTGAGATCAACCCGGCGGGGCTGAGATCACCCGCCGGCGCTGACAACACCTGCCGCACTGAGAATCAAACCGCCGGAGATTGTCCGGCGCCGCCGGGCTGAATCCAAATCCGCGGCTGAGATTACCCGCCAGCGCTGACAACACCTGCCGCGCTGAGATCAACCTGCCCGACACCATCTTGTGCGGCTGGGATTGTCCGCCGAGGCTGAGACCGAAGCGCGCGGGCAAGGTGGCAGGGCTCCCGCCGGCCTCTGGAACCCGCTGCCGCCCCCGCGGCGAGGCCTGGCGAACCCCCGGCAATGTCCGGTGATCGCGGCGCTTGCGAGCGCTTTGAAGCCGCCCTGCAACGCTGGCCTGATCGGCGCGCGTCCCTTATAGTTCAAGCCCTTTCGCCCGCAAGTCGCGGGCGCTTCCAAAGCTTGCAAACCCATGGCCCGTATCACCGTCGAAGACTGTCTGAAAAACGTCGATAACCTGTTCCAGCTCGTGCTGCTCGCGTCCCAGCGCGCGCGCCGGCTCGCCAATGGTGCGGAGCCCACCGTGAACTGGGAGAACGACAAGCCCACCGTGGTCGCGCTGCGCGAGATCGCGGCCGGCAACATCACCGTCGACATGCTCCGCGAGCCGGAACCGCCGCCGGCCGACAATGCGATGACCCTGGACGAAGCGGCTCAGTCCACGTTCCGCGCCCCGCAGTTCGGCCTCGGAGACTAAGGCCCGACGCCTTACGCCCGAGCCATGGACTACGCGTCTTCGCTCCTGGGACTGCTGCCCGGCGGAAGACGAACTCCCGGCCTGAAAGAGCTGCTCGGCGCCGTCGAAACCTACCTGCCGCCGGACCAGGTCCAGCGCATCAAGGAAGCGGCTGAATTCGGCGCTTCGGCCCACAAGGGCCAGAAGCGCCTGTCCGGCGAGCCGTTCATCGCCCATCCGGTCGCCGCGGCCGCCATCCTCGCGGACCTGCGCATGGACGCCGACACGATCGTCGCGGCGATCCTGCACGACGTCATCGAAGACACCCCGACGCCGAAGGACCAGCTCGCCGAGCGCTTCGGCAAGGATGTCGCGGAACTGGTCGACGCCGTCACCAAGCTCGACCAGATCAAGTTCAAGAGCCGCGAGGAGGCGCAGGCGGAGAGCTTCCGCAAGATGCTCCTCGCGATGACGCGCGACCTGCGCGTCATCCTCGTGAAGCTCGCGGACCGCACGCACAATATGCGCACGATCGAGGCGATGACCCCGCCGCGGCGGCGGGCCGTCGCGCGCGAGACGCTCGAGATCTACGCGCCCATCGCCGAGCGGCTCGGTCTCTATCGCATCAAGCTCGAGCTCGAAGACCTCGGCTTCCGCGCCCTCTACCCGCAGCGCTATCGCGTGCTCGAGCGCGCGTTGAAGCGCGCGCGCGGCAATCAGAAGGAATTCCTGAAGAAGATCGAGCAGCAGCTGCAGGCCGCGCTGCTGAAGGCCGACATCGCCGCGACCGTCGAGACGCGCGAAAAGCATCTCTACAGCATCTACAAGAAGATGCGCCGCAAGCGCGCGACGCTGAACGAGATCGTCGATGTGTACGGCCTGCGCATCGTCGTGAACACGGCCGACACCTGTTACCGCGCGCTCGGCATCGTCCACAGCATCTTCAAGCCAATGCCGGGGCGCTTCAAAGACTACATCGCCATCCCGCGCGTGAACGGCTACCAGTCGCTGCACACGACGCTCTTCGGCCCGAACGGCGTGCCGATCGAAGTGCAGATCCGCACGGAAGACATGCACCGCGTCGCCGAGTCGGGCATCGCCTCGCACTGGCGCTACAAGTCCGGGGAGGTGGAGGACTCCGCGCAGCAGCTGCGCGCGCGCGAGTGGCTTTCGCACCTCGTCGAGATGCAGGAAGGCGGCACGTCTTCCGAGGAATTCCTCGAGAGCGTCAAGGTCGACCTGTTCCCGGACAAGGTGTACGTGTTCACGCCGCGCGGGGAAATCCTGCGTTTGCCGAGCGGCGCGACGGTCGTCGACTTCGCGTACGCCGTGCACACGGACATCGGCAACCGCTGCGTCGCTGCGAAGGTGGATCGGCGGCTCACCCCGCTGCGCACGGTGCTGCGCAACGGGCAGACCGTGGAGATCATCACCGCGAAGGGCGCGATGCCGAATCCCTCCTGGGTGAACTTCGTCGTGTCCGCCAAGGCGCGCAGCGCCATCCGGCACTATCTGAAGAGCCTGCGGCGCACGGAAGCGATCGGGCTCGGACAGCGGCTGCTGAATCAGGCGCTCGGCGAGTTCAACCTCTCGCTGGAAGAAGTGACGCCCGAATCGCTCGCCGCTGCGATCGGCGAGCTCGGCATGAAGGACGTCGACGAGTTGTACGAGAAGATCGGCCTCGGCGAGCGTCTCGCGCCGCTCGTCGCGCGGCGCCTGCTGCCCACCTCACCCACCAGCGAAGATGGCGGCGCGGCCGCGCCGGCGCCGCTCGCCATCGCGGGCACCGAGGGCTTGCTCGTCAGCTACGCGCGCTGCTGCTTCCCGATTCCGTACGATCCGATCTTCGCGTTCCTGTCGGCGGGCCGCGGCGTCGTCATCCATCGCGACAACTGCGTGAACGTCGAGGACTATCGCAAGCATCCCGAGAAGTGGCTGCCGGTGAGCTGGCAGAGTACGCCCGACCGGCTCTTCAGCTCCGAAGTGCGCATCGAGGTGGCGAACCGCACGGGCGTGCTCGCGGCCGTGGCGGCCGCCATCTCGAGCACCGAGACGAACATCGAGCGCGTATCCGTCGAGGAGCGCGACAGCGACACCTCGGAGCTCGTGTTCGAGCTCAAAGTGGCGGATCGCAAGCACCTGGCGCGCATCGTGCGCATGATTCGCCGCATGCCGGATGTGTTGCGCGTGACGCGCTCACTCGCCGCGCATTCGCGCGACGACCGCACGCACGAGCGTACGAAGACCGAAAACCGAGGGGGACATGACTCACGAAGGACTCTCTGAATGGCCTCGCGGCGTAGAATTCTCGGTAATGCATTACTCGGCGCGCTCGGCGCCACCTCGATCCGAACTGCGATGGGAGCTGACTCGATGACCCGGAAGATCATTCACACCGACAATGCGCCGAAGGCGATCGGCACCTACTCGCAGGCGGTGCGCGCGGGCGACACGGTGTACCTGTCCGGGCAGATTCCGCTCGACCCCAAGACGATGGAGCTGGTCACGGGAGACATCGAGAAGGAAATCCGCCGCGTGTTCGAGAACCTGAAGGCCGTTGCCGAAGCGGCCGGCGGCTCGCTCGCGCAGGCGGTGAAGGTGAACGTGTACCTCACGGACCTCGCGAACTTCGCGAAGGTGAACGAGATCATGGCGCAATACATTCCCGAGCCCTATCCGGCGCGAGCGGCGGTCGGCGTCGCGCAGCTGCCGCGGGGCGCGCGCGTCGAGATCGAAGCCGTGCTCCATCTCGGCTGAGATGGCGCAGCCGGCTGCGGACGGCAACGCGCGTGCTCTTCTAGGGAACGCCACACCGGAGCGCAACACGATGCGAGCCCAGCAGCCGGCAGGGCGCATGGACGAACAGCGGCCGATCACCGCAATGCGCGGCGTCGGCGCGCAGCTAGCCGAGCGTCTGCAGCGGCTCGGCGTCACGCAGGTTCAAGACCTGCTCTTCGTGCTGCCGCTGCGGTACGAGGACCGTACGCAGATCGTGCCGCTCGGTCACCTGCAGCCGGGGATGCGAGTCGCCGTCGAGGGCGAAGTGCAGCTCACGGACGTGGTGTACCGGCGCCGCCGCTCGATGCTCTGTCGCATCTCGGACGGCTCGGGCTTTTTGACGCTGCGTTTCTTCTACTTCTCGTCGTCCCAGCAGCAGGCGCTCGCGCGCGGCACGCGCATTCGCTGCTTCGGCGAAGTGAGACGCGGGCCGCAGGGGCTCGAGATCGTCCATCCCGAATACCGGCGCGTGCAGGATGCGGGAGCCGCGCTGGAAGAGACGCTCACGCCGATCTATCCCAGCACGGAAGGATTGACTCAAGGACGCATCCGGGCGCTCGTGAACGAAGCGCTCCAGCAGCTCGATCGCTCGTCGGTGCGCGACTGGATTCCGCCGCACGTGCTCGAGCCGCTCGGGCTGCCGACTCTGAAAGAAGCGCTGCGCTACGTTCACAACCCGCCACGCGAAGCGAGCATCGTCGAGCTCTCGTCCGGGCGTCATCCGGCGCAGCGGCGGCTCGCGTTCGAAGAGCTGCTCGCGCACCACGTGAGCTTGAAGCTGCTGAAGCAGGCGGCCCGGACGGAGCCCGCCTGGCCGCTCGAGGACCCGGAGGGTCTCACGCAGCGCTTCATCCAATCGCTGCCTTTCAAGCTGACGCGCGCGCAGGCGCGCGCCTTCGCTGAAGTCGATGCCGACCTGCATCGCAGCCAACCCGCCGTCCGCTTGATCCAGGGCGACGTGGGCTGCGGAAAGACCGTGGTCGCAGCCGCGGCGGCGGCGCGCGCGGCAGGGAGCGGCATGCAGGCGGTGCTCATGGCGCCGACGGAGCTGCTCGCCGAGCAGCACTACCAGAACTTCCGTCGCTGGTTCGATCCCCTGAACCTCACGGTGGCACTCGTGTCGGGCTCGCAGCCGGCGCGCGAGCGCAAGAGCGCGCTGGAGACGCTCGCGTCGGGCGAAGTGCGCATCGCGGTCGGCACGCACGCGCTATTTCAGGAAGGCATCGAGTTCGCGCAGCTCGCGCTCATCATCGTGGACGAGCAACATCGTTTCGGCGTGCAACAGCGCCTGCGGCTGCAGGAGAAGGGTCGCAAGCACGGCCGCTTCCCACATCAGCTGATCATGACCGCGACGCCGATCCCGCGAACGCTGGCGATGACGGCGTACGCCGATCTCGACATCTCGGTCATCGACGAGCTCCCGCCGGGACGCACGCCCGTGAAGACGGTGGTCGTGCCCGAAGAGCGCCGCGATCAGGTGGTCGCGCGCATCTTCAACGCGTGCCGCGAAGGACGGCAGGTCTATTGGGTGTGCCCGTTGATCGAGGAATCGGACGAGGCGCGCTCGCAGGCGGCGGAAGAAACCGCCGCGGCGCTCGCCGAAGCGCTGCCGAACGTGCGCGTCGGGATCGTGCACGGCCGCATGCCGCCGGCGAAGAAGGACGAGGCGATGCTCGCCTTCAAGGCCGGCAAGATCCAGCTTCTCGTCGCCACGACGGTGATCGAAGTGGGCGTCGACGTGCCGAACGCGACACTGATGGTCATCGAGAACGCCGAGCGCATGGGTCTCGCGCAGCTCCATCAGCTTCGCGGCCGCGTCGGCCGCGGCAGCGAGGCGAGCACGTGCGTGCTGCTGTATCGCAGCCCGCTGTCCGAGCTCGCCCGCGAGCGTCTCGGCGCGATCCGCGAAACGAACGACGGCTTCGAGATCGCGCGCCGCGACCTCGAGTTGCGCGGCCCCGGCGAGCTGCTCGGCACGCGTCAGACCGGGCTCGCGCAGCTGCGCGTCGCCGATCTCATGCGCGATGCGGATTTGCTGCCGCGGGTCCAGGAGGCTGCCGAGCTGATGCTGGCGTCGTACCCGGATAATATTGCGCCCCTCGCGGCGCGCTGGGTCGGCGTCGGCGAACGTTACGGACGCGTCGGTTAGAAGCGCTCGAGGAGCTCGGTTGGCAACAGCAGATCCGCTTTCATCGCAGGTGGGCCCGCCGGAGGCGCCGTTCTCCTATCGCCTGGGTCGGCGTGTGCAGGAGTGGGGCCGTCTCATGCGGCTCGACAAGCCCGTCGGCATCTGGCTGCTGCTGTGGCCGGAGCTCTGGGCCCTGTGGATCGCCGGCGACGGCCGCCCCGAACCGCGCATACTCATCATCTTTCTCGTCGGCACGGTCGTCATGCGTTCCGCCGGCTGCGTCATCAACGACTTCGTGGACCGCAACGTCGATCCCTTCGTGAAGCGCACGCGCGATCGGCCGCTCGCGGCGCGCCGTATCGGACCGCACGAAGCGCTGGTGCTGTTCGCCGCGCTCATCGCGATCGCGCTCGCTCTCGCGCTGCAGCTGGACGCGTTCACGCTGAAGCTCGCGTGCATCGGCGCGGCGTTGACGGTGTCCTATCCCTTCCTCAAGCGGTTCTTCCCGGTGCCGCAGTTCTATCTGGGACTGGCGTTCGGGTGGGCGGTGCCGATGGCGTACGCCGCGCAGTCCGGCCCGCCGCTGCCGCGCGTCGCCTGGGTGCTGTTCACGACGGCCGTGGTCTGGGCGTGCATCTACGACACGCTGTATGCGATGGTCGATCGCGATGATGACTTGAAGATCGGCGTGCGCTCGAGCGCCATTCTGTTCGCGGACATGGATCGCCTCATCGTCGGCATCATGCAGGCGATGATGCTGTTCGCGCTCATTCTCGTCGGCCGCACCATGAAGTTCGGGCATTGGTACGTCGCCGGTGTGCTGGCCGCAGCCGTCTTCTTCCTGTACCAGCAATTACTGATTCGCGAACGCGAGCCGGCGAAGTGCTTCCGCGCGTTCACCAACAACCAGTACGTCGGGCTGGTCGTGTTCGTCGGCATTCTCCTGGAATACGTCTACGCGACGTGAGCCGCCGCGTGCAGTTGTTGTAGCAACGCATCGTTCGTCTTTCGCGAAGACTGCTCGCGCGGATCGTCTCGTTCCGGCTGAGAAACCCCGCTGCTAGAGTCCGCGGACCTACAGCGCGGGCGGCAATCACTTGCTTGTTGCCGCCGCACGCTCCGTAGGGTCTCGAAGACATCGCGCCACGCGATCTCTTCCATTGTAGTAGGGGGAAAAATGCAACGTGTCACCGCTTCGCCGCGCGCCGCCAGCGCGCGCACGCCACGCTCGACGTCGATCCGCTACCGTCTCGTTCACGCCGCCGTCGTCGCGGCGCTCGCCGCTCCTGCGATGGCGCAGAACGCCGACGACGCCACCGCGCCGACTCAAGAGGTGACGATCACAGGCTCGCGCATCACGACCGCGAGCGGCTTCACCGCACCGACGCCGGTCAGCGTGGTGGACGCGGACCGCATCGAGCAGCGCGCCGTCACGAACGTCGGCGACCTGCTGAACGAGCTGCCTTCGTTCCGCGGCACGCAGACGCCCGCGGCACAAGGGTTGAGTGGCGGATACGTGGGCGGTCGCGTGCTCGATTTGCGCGGGCTCGGCACGGTGCGCACGCTCGTCCTCGTCGATAGCAAGCGCATCACGCCATCGACGCCGCAAGGGACGGTGGACACGAACATGATTCCGAGCTCGCTCATCGAGCGCATCGACGTCGTGACCGGTGGCGCCTCCGCAGCGTACGGCTCGGATGCGGTCGCGGGCGTCGTGAACTTCATCCTCAACGAGAACCTCACCGGCCTGAAGAGCTCGATCTCCTACGGCGAGGCCGAGGAAGGCGACAGCCAGACGACCGCGGCGAGTCTCGCGGGCGGCGTTCCGTTCTGGGGCGATCGCGGCCACTGGGTCGGCGCGGTCGAGTACGAGCGCAACACGGGTGTCGGCACGTGCACCGAGCGCGCCTGGTGCGCGGCCGAAGTGCTGAACTTCGGGCGTCCGGCGGGCATTCCGAACACGCAAATGCCGGCGAACAACATTCTGCCGGGCGTGCGGCCGTCGACGATCTCGCCGACGGGAGTGATCAATTCGTTCACGAATCCGGCCGACCCGACGAAGACGGTCGCGACCGGCGGGCCCGTCGGCATCACGTTCAATCCCGACGGCACGCCGCGCAAGTTCCAGTACGGCTCGCTCGTCAACTCGCTCTTCATGGTGGGCGGCGAGGGTCAGGGGCAGGACGGCTATTTCGAAGGCATTCCGATCCAGTCCCCGACCAAGCGGTACAACTTCTTCAGCCGCGCCAAAGCGGAGCTCACCGACAACATCACCGGGCGCTTCGATCTAGGCTACGGCTATCTCGAAGGGATGCATGCCGGCGCGGAGTACCGCAGCATCGGCGCGACCATTCTCAACATCCACCGCGACAATCCCTTCCTGCCGACCTCGAGCGATCCGACGCTCGACCTCCCGACGCTCATGGATGCGCAGGGCATCCAGACGTTCCAGATGGGCCGCAACTACGCGGACATCGGCAACCCGCCGCTCGATTCGGTGAACAAGCTGTGGCAGGCGTTCTTGTCGGTCGACGGCACGATCGGCAGCTCGAGCTGGAAGTGGGACGCGCATTACGGCTACGGCCGCAACCATTTCAACCTGACGATTCCGAACTCTGTGATCACCGCACGCGCCCAAAAAGCGGCGGATGCCGTGCGGAACACCGCCGGTCAGATCGTGTGCCGCGTGAACAGCGACGCCAATCCCGCGAACGACGATCCGGCATGCGTGCCGATGAACGTGTTCGGCAACCAGATCTCGCAGGCGGCCATCGACTACATCACGGGCGTCTCGATTCAGGACAACATCACCACCGAGAACTCGCTCGCGGCCAACGTGAACGGCGAGCTGTTCAACACCTGGGCGGGTCCCGTGTCGCTCGCCATCGGTGCCGAGTGGCGCGACGACAAGATGAAGGGCGATGCCGATCCGCTCTCGCAGCAGCTCGCGTTCTTCACCAACAACGCGCAGAAGATCGCCGGCGACATCAAGGTGCGCGAAGGCTACCTCGAGACCGCGATCCCGCTCGCGCGCGATCTGTCGTTCGCCAAGAGCTTCGATCTGAACGGTGCCGTCCGTCGCACGCACTACGACCGCGACGGCGCCGGCACCTCGTCGGGCGTCGACGCGACGACCTGGAAGTACGGCCTCGTCTATCAGCCGCTCGAGTGGCTGCGCTTCCGCGGCACGAAGTCGCGCGACATTCGCGCGCCGAACGTCAGCGAGCTCTTCGGGCCGGTCACCGCGGGCTTCGGCATCCTGAACGATCCGGCGAAGGGCGGCGCGCAAACGAATCCGACCGTGCAGTCGGGCTCGAACGCGAATCTCGTCCCTGAGGTGGCGGACACGCGCACCGGCGGCATGGTGATCACGCCGACGCTGGACAACTGGCTCGGCCGCGTCCAGTTCTCCATCGACTACTACAAGATCGAGATCGACGATGCGATCGGCACGCTCGGCGCGCAGACCATCGCGACCCGCTGCTTCCAGGGCGCGCAGGAGTTCTGCGCGCTGATCACACGCGATGCGGCCGGGTTCATCACGAACATCGTCGACGTGCAGCAGAACGTGAACCAGCTGAACACGAGCGGTCTCGACATCGAGCTCGGGTACCGGCAGCCGACGGAACACTTCGGTGAGTTCACGTTCCGCCTGCTCGACACGCGCGTGTTCCACCTGATCACCATCGATTCGGCGGGACCGCTCGATCGCGCCGGTCAGACCGGTCTGCGCGGCGGCACGCTGCCCGGCATTCCGAACTACACGCTCGACGCGCTCGTCAACTGGAAGACCGGGCCGCTGGACCTGTCGGTGCACGGGCGCTACATCCCGGAGGGCATCTACAACGCGGCGTTCATCGGGCCCGAGCAGTCGGGCTACGCGATCACCTTGCCGAACAGCTCGAATACGAACGCCATGCCGTCGCGGACGTATGTCGATCTCGTCGGGCAGTACACGTTCAGCATGGCGAACGGCAGCGACAATCTCGTCGTGTTCCTGGGTGTGAACAACCTGACGAATGCCGAGAATCCGCGCTTCCCCGGCGCGAACGGCAGCGGCAACAACGTGCTGTTCGATCCGATCGGGCGCACGTACAAGATCGGATTCCGCTTCAAGCAGTAGGAACCCGACAGCGCCGGCGCGCGGCCCGCGAGCGTGAGCTCAGCGGGCCGTGCTTTTTGCGGGCTCCGTATCGCGCTGCGCGACCGACGGCATGTGCGCCTTCAGGTACGCGAGCACCTCGCGCACGAGCGCGTTGTGCATCTTCGTGCTGGGCACGAGCGCCTTCAGCCAGAGGCGATGGACCGGGAAATTCGGGAGCAGCTGCACGAGCGTGCCGGCGTCGAGGTCCTGCTGCACGACGTCGCGCGGCAGGATCGTGATCCCGAGCCCGCGCAGCGCCGCGGAGCGCAGCGTGCGGCTGTCGCTCGCCAGCACGCGCGGATGGACTTGTGCCGTGATCGGGCCGTTCGGTCCTTCGAAGTTCCACGTCTTGCTGTAGACGGCGGACGTGAGCACGTCGTGAAACGCGAGGTCCGCCGGCGTTTGCGGGACCGGCGCGGTTTCCAAATAGGAGGGCGCGCAGCACACGAGCTGCTCGTAGGGACAGAGCGGCACTTCCGTGACGTTCGGATAGGTCACGGGTAGCGCGCCGATCGAGAAGTCGAAGCCTTCTTCCATCGGGTTGACCGACCGGTCGATCAGGACGATCTCGAGCGAGACGCCCGCGTGCGCGGCAAGGAATTGCGCGAGCAGGTCGCCGAGGTACGTGGAGCTGACGGTCGTCGGTGCCTTGATGCGCAGGTGGCCCGCGATGGGCTCTTCCTCGTTCGAGGCAGGCGGCGCGAACATCTCTTCCAGCTCGGCGACGAAGCGCACGAACCGCGGGAGATAGCGTTCGCCGGCAGCCGTGAGCGTGAGGCCGCGCGTGGAGCGTATGAGGAGCTTCGTTCCGAGGCTCTGCTCGAGTTGACCGATCCGCTTGGTGACGACGGACGGCACGAGCCCGAGCTGGCGCGCCGCGGCCGAGAAACTCCCCAGGCGCGCGACGCGAACGAACGCGGTGATGTTGCTCAGAGTATCGATGGGCGCACTCGCAGTAACGGGCGGTGCGTCCGTTTTACCCGCCCTGGGGTGCTGGATTCAACGCGAGACGCGCCGCTGGCCGCAGACGCTTCCCGGTTACGCGCGGAGCGCGGCGAGGGCCGACTCGGCCGCCGGGCCGATCAGGATGTGTACGCTCTCGGGAGACGGGCGCGCGATGCCCCGAACAGCCAGTGCGCCCAAGGCCGGCTCATCGACGGCGCTCGGATCGATCACGCGCACGCGCACGCGCGTCGAGCTCGCGCCGAGCTCGCTGAGGTTGCGCCGCCCGCCGAGCGCCGCGAGCAGGTCGCGCGCGAGGCTCGAATCGAACGCCCCCGCGTGCGCAACGGGCTGGGCAACTGCGGGACGAGAGGCCGATTCGCTAGGCGCGGTAGCGCCCGCTGCTGCGGTGCGCGTCGGCTCACCATCGCGCAAGCCGCGACGGATGTCCGTCGCCACCTGATCTGCGATCGGCCCCAGCACCACTTGCAGCGCGTTCGCCGACGGCCGCACGAGCCCGCGCGCGCCGAGCCGTTTGAGCGCCGCCTCATCCACCCGCTGCTGATCGTTCACGACGAGCCGCAAGCGCGTCGTGCACGCATCGACGGACACGAGATTCGCCGCGCCGCCGAGCGCTGCGATGAATGCATGCGCCGTGCTCGGCTCGCCGCCGCCAGTGCCTGCTGCGCCCCGCACGTCGGTAACCGCGGGCGAAGAGACGAGCGAGTCGTCCCCCTCGCGACCGGGCGTCTTGAGATTGAACGCCCGAATCACCCCTCTGAAGGTGACGTAGTAGATCACCGCGTATGCCGCACCGACCGGGATCAGCAGCAGCGGGTGCGTGGCCCGACCGAAATTCAATACATAGTCGAACAGGCCTGCGGAGAAGCTGAACCCGAGATGGATGTTCAGCACGTGCATCAGCGCCATCGCCGCGCCCGTGAGCACGGCGTGCACGGCGTAAAGCGCCGGCGCGAGGAACATGAACGTGAACTCGACCGGCTCCGTCACGCCCGTGAGGAACGAGGTCAGCGCCATCGATGCGAGCAATCCGCCCACCGCCGCACGCTTGTCGCGCGCCGCCTCGTGATACATCGCGAGGCACGCAGCCGGCAGCCCGAACATCATCACCGGGAAGAAGCCGCTCATGAACGCGCCCGCCGTCGGGTCGCCGGCGAAGAAGCGCTTCAGATCGCCCGTCACGCCGTTGTAGTCGCCGAGCAGGAACCACGCGAGATTGTTGATGATGTGATGCAGCCCCGTGACGATGAGCGCGCGATTCAGCACGCCGTACGCGAACAGGCCGAGATCGCCCGCGCCCAGCACCGAGCGGCTCATCGCATCCATGCCGCGCTCGAGAATCGGCCAGCCCCAGCCGAACAGGCCCGCAATCACAAGCCCTACGACGCCGCTCGCGATGGGCACGAAGCGCCGCCCGCCGAAGAACGCGAGATAACTCGGCACCCGGATGTCGCTGTACCGGTTGTAGAGCACGCCGCCGAGCACGCCCGAGATGATGCCGGCGGGAACGCTGAGCTTCGCCAGCTCCTTGGCTTTGAACGCCGCGGCCGCAAGGTCACGCGCCTGCCCGGTGAGCCCGCTGAGCACATCGGGCGGAACGGCAATGAGCACTTCGGCGCCCTTCGTCGTGACGAGATAGCCGACGACGGCGGCGAGCCCCGCGGCCCCGTGATTCTCGCGCGCGAGCCCGACGGCGACACCGATCGCGAACAGCAGACCGAGGTTGGAGAAGATGGCGTCGCCGGCGGCCGCGATGGGCGCGAGGTCCAGCACATCCGGCTGACCGAGCCGCAACAGCAAGCCCGCGACGGGCAACACCGCAATCGGCAGCATCAGCGCGCGGCCGAGCTGCTGCAGATTCGTGAGGATCGACTTCATACGGGCGACCTCGCCTCTGTCATTCCGCGGGTTCTTGGAACTGCGCGACGAGCGCGCGAACGTCCGCGGCCGTTTGCTGCTCGAGCGCACGCTGCGCGAGCGCGAGGCATGCGTCGAGTGTGAGTGTTCCGATGAGCGCTTTGATCCGAGGGATCACCGCCGGAACGGCGGAGAGCTCGTTCACACCGAGTCCGATGAGGATCGGCGCGGCAAGTGGATCCGACGCGAGACCGCCGCAGACCGCGACGTCGCGACAGTTTGCGCGGGCGCCTTCGGCCGTCTTGGCGATGAGGCGCAGCACGGCGGGATGCAGCGCATCCAGTCGCGAGGCGAGCGCGGGATTGCCGCGGTCGATGGCGAGCGCGTACTGCGTGAGATCGTTCGTGCCGATGGACAGGAAGTCCGCTTCGCGCGCGATGCGGTCCGCGATCATGGCCGCCGCGGGCGTTTCGATCATCGCGCCGAGCGGCACGGCGGCATCGTGGCCGAGCTCGCGGCGCACGTCGTCCAGCATTTCGCCGATCGCGCGGACTTCGGCCGGCTCCGAGATCATCGGCAGGAGAATGCGGCAGCGGCCGCGAGGCTGCGCGTTCAGGATGGCGCGGAGTTGCGCGCGCAGAACGTGTGGATAGAGCAGGCTGATGCGCACTCCGCGCACACCCAGCGCGGGATTTTCCTCGCGAGCGAGCGGCATGTACGGCAACGGCTTGTCGCCGCCGGTATCGAGCGTGCGCACCACGACGGGCCGGCCGTCGAACGCCTCGACGATGCCGGAGTAGAGCGCGGATTGCGCCGCTTCGTCCGGCGGAGTGTCGCGCTCGAGGAAGAGGAATTCGGTGCGAAGCAGGCCGCAACCTTCGGCACCCTGCGTGCGCGCCGCGCGCGCTTCGGCGACGGAGCCGACGTTGGCGAAGACTTCGATGCGCGCGCCGTCGGCAGTTCGGCATTCGCGCTGCGCGGCCTCCCTCTCGGCAGCCTGACGGCGGCGACGACGAGCGACCGTGCTCTCGGCACTCGTGCGTCGGTCTTCGGAAGGCGCGATGTGCAGGACGGCGTTGTCGGCGTCGAGCACGAGTGTCGTGCCGTTGGCGATCTCGCGGACGGCCGCGCCGGCAGCGACGAGCATCGGGATGTTCAGTGCCGCCGCGAGAATGGCGACGTGCGACGTGGGGCCGCCGCGGGCCGTGCAGATGCCGGCAACCCGCGCGGCATCTAGCGCGATGAACTGCGAGGGCAAGAGCTCGTCGGCGAGCACAATGGCGCGCTCGGGAAGCTGGGGACCCGCCTCGGCATCGTCGTGCTCGAGCGCGGCGAGCACCTGCGATTCGATGTCCAGCAAGTCGTCGGCGCGCTCGGCCATGCGCGCGTCGGGCAGGGCGCGGAGCACATCGACGTTCGCGCGCACGGCCGCACGCCAGGCGAAGTCGGCGCTCTTGCCGCGCGCCAACTGATCGCGCGCGGCGGCGAGAAGCTCCGGGTCCTCGAGGAACTCGAGATGCGCAGCGAGCACTTCCGCCTGCGGGCCATGCTGATCCGAAGCCGCGATGCGCTGGCGAACGGCGCCCAGCGCAGCGTCCAGCCGTGCGCTCTCGATGGCGATTCCACGACCGGCCTCCTCAACGACGATCTCGCGCCGCGTGAGCTGAAACGCCGTACCCACTGCCAGCCCGGGCGAGGCGACCACCCCGCGCAGCACGCGTTGTGTCGAATCGAGCGGAGCCGCGGCATCCGCGATGCCCCAGTGATTCGAGGCCGCACCGAGCTTCGCGACAGCTTCGCGGCCGCGCGCCGCATCGTTCATTGCAGGTCGCTTCACGTCAGCGGTCACACTCGCGGCCGCGCCCCGCACCTCTTTCTCCGCGTCGGCCAGCGCGTCGCGAACCGCTCGAAGCGCTGCCTCCGCATCGGGGCCCGCCGCCGTCACAGCGACCTCGTCACCGCACCGAATCCCCAGCGACATGATGGCGATCGCGCTCCGCGCACTCGCTGTCCTGCCGTGTGCGGCGATGGTGACGGTGGCCGCCAGGTGCTTGATACGCCCAACGAGCAGCGCTGCCGGTCGTGCATGCAACCCGTGCTCGAGCGGCACGCGCAAGTTCAGCACGTGTGCGCTGCCCAGTCCGGCCGCATTCGCATCGGCGGACGCTGCGGCGCCGGCAGGCGCCAGCTCCATGATGAGCTCGCCGACTCTCACCGCCCGATCCGTCGTCCGCCGCACGATCGAGAACGGCACTTCGTCCGTCACGATGATCGGTGTCAGCACGCTCTTCGCGCGCTGTGCGAGCACATCGAGATCGAACGTCAGCAGCGGCGCTCCCGCCGAGACTCGCGCGCCGACTTCGACGTGCGTCGCGAACGCCGCGCCGTTCAACGCAACGGTGTCGACGCCGACGTGCATCAACACGTGCGCGCCATTCGCCGCGCGCAGAGTCACCGCATGCTTCTGCGGCGGAATCGCGATCACCTCGCCATCGCACGGCGCATGCAGTGTCGCGCCGACCGGATCGATCGCCACGCCGTCGCCGAGCAGCCGGCCGGCGAACACGGGATCGGGCACCTCTTCGAGCGGGGCGCTCCAGCCATCGAGCGGTGCAAGCAGAACGAGATTCGACATCGCGCTACTCGAAGAGCTGTACCGACTGCAGAGTCCAGATGGGGTCGACGCTGCGTCTCGTGAAACGCAGGCAGAGGTCGTGGACATCGGACCCGCCGCCTTGCGCCTCGCGTGACAGTGGAACGCGCGGCAGCGCCGTCACCGCCGCGTTCGACGCCGCGGGCGCCAACGGCAGCACCGCGATGCGCGGCCCGTCGCACGAATCCTGCCTCACCTCCAGCTCGCCCTCCGGTGTCTGCGGGGGTAGGAGTGGAATCTGCTTCACGGCGTCACCAACCTGGAAATTGAACGGCACCTGACCGACGTCCGCCGCGATCCCGGTGACCCGCGCGAGGTCCGCCTTTTCCCAGATCCAGCACGGGTCGAGGATGTCGACGGTGAACATCGCCCGCGTGCCGTTGATCGGTGCATCGTCTTCGAGCCGCAGCACGAGCTTGTTCGCACAGCTCTTCAGCTCCGTATCCATACGGCGCAGCGCGGACATGCGATCGAACTTGCGCGACCGCGGCTCCGATACACGTTTGCCGTCGAGGAAGGTCGCCGCCGTCACCGTCGTGGGTCGCTTGAAAGTGATAGGCGAGGTGTACAGCTTCGACTTCCGCGTCGGCATGCTGCCGTCGAGCGTGTAGCGGATCTCGCCGATGTTGATCTGATTCGAAAGCTCCGCGCGCTCGGCCACGGCGAACTTCACCGCGAACACGCTATCGGCGTAGTGAATGCCCAGCTTTTGGTAGCGCGCGAACTGCGCGGGCAAGCGCGTCACGAAGCTCGGCCAGCGATCGGCCGCGTTCGCGGGCGCGGTCCATACCACCTCGGCAAATGCGGCCATGCGCGGAAAGGCGGCGTGCTCGACGCGCTCCGTCGTGCGCATGTGTTCGGTCCACGCGTTGATCTGTGCCCCGAGAACGTGGCGCGCAGCGTCACCCTGAATCTCGGCGGGCAACGGATTGAACGCGTACATATCGCGCAGCGTGACGTATGTCGGCCGGCCCGATGGCTCGTCGGGCAAGTCGCTCTGGAGATAGTCGAGATAGAGCGTCGGCGCCGGCGCCATCACCACGTCGTGCCCTTGCTTCGACGCTTCGATCGCGCCGGCCGTCCCGCGCCACGACATGACGGTGGCTGTCGGCGGCAGGCTGCCTTCGAGGATCTCGTCCCAGCCGATGAGCTTGCGGCCGTGCGCGCTCAAGAAGCTCTCGATGCGATGCGTGAAATAGGCTTGCAACGCCGCCTCGTTGGCCACGCCGAGCGCACGCATTCGTTCCTGAACCGCCGGCGAGGCGCGCCAGCGGTCCTTCACCGCTTCATCGCCGCCGACGTGGATGTACTGACCGGGGAACAACGCCATCACTTCCGTGAGCACGTCCTCGAGAAAGGCGAACGTCGCGTCGTCGGGGTTGTAAAGGTATGTGTGTACGCCCCAATCCGACGACACGGGCGGCGCAGCCGCATCGGTCCCCAGCTCGGGATACGCCGCGAGCGCCGCCTGCGCGTGCCCGGGCATTTCGATTTCCGGTACGACGGTGATGAATCGGTCCGCGGCGTACGCCACGATCTCGCGCACTTGGTCCTGCGTGTAGTAGCCGCCGTAGAGGCGCGGTTTGCCGGTGGCCGGATCGATATCCGCCGCGGCACCGGCGCCTGCCGGCACGCGCCAGGCCCCAACCTCAGTGAGGCGCGGATACTTCTTGATCTGCAGGCGCCACGCCTGATCGTCCGTGAGATGCCAGTGGAAGGTGTTCAGCTTGTGAAGCGCCATCCAGTCGAGCATGTCCTTGATGAAGGCGGGCGGCTGGTAGTGGCGCGCGCTGTCGAGCATGAATCCGCGCCAGGCGAAGCGCGGCGCGTCTGCAATGCGTACCGCATCGATCGTCGCCTGCGCCGACTTGCCCGCCTCGGGCGCGCCGGTCACGAGCGACCAGAACGTGATGGCGCCGTAGAAGAGGCCGCGCGCCTCGCGTGCCCGGATCAGCACGCCGAGCGGCGAGACATCCATCGTGTAGGCCTCGGCGGACTCGGTGTCGATGGACGGATCGATCTGCAGCTCGATGCGCCCCGCTCGCGGTGCGCCGGCCACTGCGGCTTGCACCGGCAGATGAATGCCGCGCGTGCGCGCAATGAGATCGGCGAGATAGCGCCCGATGCGCTCCGACTCACCGCCCGCGGCCACGATCGGCGTCCGCTCCGTGACGGTGAACGTACCCTGGCCGGCGGTGACGCGGCTCGGCGCAGGAATGACCTGCACGTTCACCTCGGTCGACCGTGCGGGAGCGGCGAATGAACCCACTTCGCGATTGCTGGCATCGCCAGCCGCCAAGCGAGGCGCGGCGGCGAGATCCGTCGCCGCGCAACCCAGACACAGCAGCACCGCGAGACACCCGGCGCCAGTGAGCATTCGGCTCAAGAGAGGCCTCCACGACTATTCACGAGCCGCGCGATGCGTGCACCATAGCCCAACTCCGTCCACGAGCCGACACTTCGAAGCGCCGCGGCAGCCGCATGAACCGTCCCGTCCACCCACTCGTCCTGCGCGGCCGTGAAGCCATGAGTCGCGGCGACGTAGCTGCCGCATCCGCTGCCGCAGAGGAACGCTTGCGCGCCGAGCCGCGCGATACGGACGCGCTCGAGCTGCGCTATCTCGCCCAGCAGCAGCGTGGGGAAATCGGCAAGGCGGTGGAAACCCTGCAGGCCGTCATCGCGATCGACGGGAGCGCCGATTGGGCGTTCAACGATCTCACCCAGCTGCTCTTCGCGCACGGGCGTCGGGAGGATGCGGGGAAAGCCGCGCGGGCCGCGCTGCGCGCGAACCCAGCGAACGGCCAAGCGCATTTCCACTTCGGCACGATCCTGTCGGAGCTGAACGATCTGCCCGCGGGGGAATGGCACTTCCGGCGCGCCCTCGAGCTGGCCGGCGAGCAGGGCCCGATCCTCACGAATCTCGCGCTGAATTTGATGCAGCAAGGGCGCGTCGAGGAGGCCGACAGATACTTCGCCCAATCCGACGCCGTCGAGCCGCGCAACCTGCAAACGCTCGCGTACTGGTCGGCGCTCTGCGAAGCGCGCGGCGATCTCGCGCGTGCCGGAACCTTGCTCGATCGTGCCGCCGCGGCCTCTTCGCCGGCGGAAGTGACCTTGTTGCGAGCCAAGTACCTCGCGCGCACGAAGCGTCCCGCGGAAGCACTCGCGTTGCTCGACGCTGCGGGCCCGTTGAATGGCGACGGCCAGCTCGAACGTGGCCGGCTTCTCGATCGTCTCGGGCGCTACGACGAGGCGTGGGCCGACTTCGTGGCGGCAAAACGCAAGCTCGCCGCCGCGGGCGGCGGCCTCCAATATCGCGCGGACGCCGTGGAAGCGTTCTTCGCGCGACTGAAGACGTTCTTCACGCGAGAGCGTGTGGCCCAGCTGCCGCGTGCGAGCGTGCGCACGGACGTGCCGCAGCCGATCTTCGTGATCGGCTTTCCGCGCTCCGGAACGACGCTGGTCGAGCAGATTCTTTCGAGCCATCCCGCGGTACGCGCCGGCGGCGAGCTGCCGTTCATCGCGGACCTGCGACGCATCGCGCTGAACTTGCTGCCCGAGAACGACGAGCCGTTCCCGGAGAACCTCGCGCAGTGCGTGACGGCCGACAAGCGCTTCGTCGCCACGATGTTCCGCGACTACTACTTCGCGCGCGCCGAGCAGTACGGGCTGCTGGCAGGCGGACACGCCTTCTTCACCGACAAGATGCCGTTCAACGAGATCTGGCTGCCGGTGCTGCGCATGGCCTTCCCGGAAGCGAAGATCGTGCACGTGATGCGCCATCCGCTCGATGTGTGCGTGTCGATGATGTCGAACCACTTCACGCATGGCTTCCACTGCGGCTATCGCATCGAGGATATCGTTCACCATCTCGCCGCCGTGTGGGACCTGGTGGAGCACTACCGCACGCAGCTGGGCTTCGCGAACTTCACCTTGCGCTACGAATCGCTCGTGGCAAGCCAGGAGCCCGAGACGCGCCGCCTGCTCGACCACCTCGGCCTGCCCTTCGACCCGGCATGCCTGCGCTTTCACGAGAATCGCCGCTATGCGCCGACTCCGAGCTATGCGCAGGTCACCGAGCGGCTGAACGACCGGTCGCTCGGCCGGTACCGCCACTATCAGGCGGCGCTGCGGCCGCATGAGCCGCAGCTCGCCCGGATGATCGGCGCGGCAGGCTACGAGCCGCTCAGAACTTGAACCGCCCGCCGATGAAGTAGATCCGGCCGTTGTCGTAGATGGCACGCGGCCTGATCTCATCGCCTGCGAACTGTTGCAGCTTCTCGTTCGTGAGGTTCTGCGCCTCGACGGTCACCGCGAAGTTGTCCGTCGCGTTCACCTGCACGGACGCGTCGAGCTGCTCGAGCGCCTTCTCGTTGAGCGGCGTCAGGCGATCGAACGACACGAAGAACTCGGAGCGATACGTGTACGAGAGCCGCGCGCTGAACCGCGTGTTTTCGAAGAACCCGGTCAGGTTCACCTGATTCTTCGAGCTCTGCGGCAACGGGTCGCCGTTGTCGGCCTTGGCATCGGCGTACGTGTAGTTCGCCTGCACGCCGAAGCCGCCGAAGAGCGGCTGCGTGAGCGCGAATTCGGCGCCCTTGATCGAGCCGCCGCCGCCGTTCGAGCGCAGATTGATCGTGAACGGACAGGTGAAGAGCAGCGTGCCCGAAGGCGTGCACGCGACATTGGGCGCCGTCGACCCGGAGATCTGATAGTTCTGGGTGACGGGCCGGTCCGTGATGAACGACTTGATGTCCTTGTAGTACAGCGCGACGGCGAGCGCCGTATTCGAGTTCGGATACCACTCGAGCGACAGATCGGCCTGGCTCGCGCGGTAAGGATCGAGGTCCGGATTGCCGCCGGTGCCGGAGAGCGCGCCGATGTTCAGGTTCACGCGCGGCGCGATGTCCGTGTAGTCCGGTCGCGCCATCACCTTCGCGGCGGCGAAGCGCAGGAGCAGGTCCTCCTGCAAGTCGTAAACGAAGTTGAAGCTCGGCAGCACATCGTTGTACGTCCGCTTGGCGTCGATCGGATCGTAGTTGCCGAACGGGTTCTGCACGGAGCCGTTGGGGTTGATGAGCGCGCCGATGGATTCCTGTTCCGTGCGCACGAAGCGCACACCGACGTTGCCGCGCCAGCGATCGCCCTTGAGATTGCCCATGACGTAGCCGGCGGTCGCCTTCTCCGTGACGGAGAAATTCTGCTGCGGGTACGGCACGCGACCGGGGCTCGAGGCGAGGCGCTCGAACAGCAGGGCGTCGGTCTTGCTGGTGTCGATCTGCCAGTACTGATCGAGCGTGCCGGGGCTCGAGATCGCATTGAGGTAGTTGCCCGGCGTGAGCGGGCCCGCGAACACCGAGCCGGAAGTGCCGTTGATCGGCACGTGGAAGCCGCCGTACGTCGTCGCGTTGAAGATGAGCTCGCGCTTGTGATCCGTGTATTTCGCGCCGAACTTGATCGACGTGAGCGGCCCGATCTCGAGCTTGCGCTCGGCGTCCGCGTACGCGTACTTCTCGTCGTCGTTGTTCAGGATCTGGTGCAGGGAGCTGAAGATCAGCGACGCCTGCGACGGCGCGGTCGGATCGACATTCAAAAAGTGCACGGACGGCGAGCGGCCGCGCAGGTCGTAGTCGAACGCGGCTGGCGCACCGAATTCGGCGAACGGCTGCGCATCGGTGTTGCCTTCCGCGTCCGTGTAGCCGATGCGGAAGTGCGCGGCCCAATCGTCCGTCAGGTGTACGTCGGTGTCGAGATCGATCGAGCGCGTCTCGGCGGACGCGAAGCGGTGGATCGCGTCGTACACCATGCCGAAATCCTGCGTCCCGTTGCCGAGCGAGGCGATGCGGCCCGCAACGGCCGTGTTGTTCACCACCGTGGCATTGCTCAGCGTGCCGCCGTTACCGATGGCGCGCGTACCCCACGCGATGAAGTTCTCGTTGAGGTTCTCGCCGTCGAACTTCGAGTACAGGCCCGAGAGGTTCATGTCGACGTTGTCGGCCGGCCGGAGCTGCAGCGTGAAGTTGCCGCCCTTGCGAATGCGCACCTGCGTGAAGAGCGCCGAGCCGATGAGCGAGGGCACTTCGAGATCTGCCGCGCCCGGATCGGCGTCGAAGTAGCCGAGCACCTCCACGCCGTCGCGGCGTAAATGGCGCTTCTGATAGATGCCGGCGACGAGCACGCCGAGCGTCTCGTTGTCGTTCTTCCAGCTATAGAGCGCCGAGGCGTTCGGATCCGTCTTGTCGGCGAGGTCCGAGCGCGCCGCCTGCACCGAGCCGAACACCGAGTTCGCCTTCAGGTCCAGCGGCTTGCGCGAGATGACGTCGATCAAGCCGCCGATGCCCCCTTCTTCGAGATCCGCCTGCGGGCTCTTGTAGACGTTGACCTTGCCAATGAGGTCCGACGGCAGCATCAGATAGTTGAAGCTGCGCGTCGCGGAGAGCTGATCGAGGATGAACCAGTCGGCGGTCGCGAGCCCGTGCCCGTTGAACAGCGTGCGCGTGAGATTCGAGGCGGTGCCGCGCAGATTCACGCGCTCGCCCTCGCCGAACTCGCGATTGATCGCGATGCCCGGCACGCGCTGCAGCGACTCGGCCAGGTTCTTGTCGGGAAACTTGCCGACGTCCTCGGCCGTGATCGAGTCGACCACCGCCGTGGCGTTGCGCTTGGTTTCGATGGACTCGCGCAGACTCGCGCGAATGCCGGTCACGACGACTTCTTCGATGCCATCGCCGCTGGACGTGCTCGGCGCTTCCGCCCGCTGTGCCTCGGCGTCGCCGTGGCGGCCGAACAGCGCCATCGCGACTGCGGTTCCGATCAACGTCGACCTTCTGATGCCCATAAGAGATCCCGTCCCCTGAGTGCTGCCGGATTTGTTCGAACGGTGGCGGCGGGCTTGCGCCAAACCACTTGCGATCCAATATAGAACCAATTACCGCAAAACGCTAATCCTTTTGCGTACCACTTTCGCAACAGACTATGTTTTCTTCAGAAACAGCAAGTTATAGGCGAACGACTGAAGCGGTCGGGACAATTGGTATTCTAGTGGTTATATTAGGTTCGCACGGATAGGACGACCTGGGGATACGCCGACGTGACCCGAATCTCTCAGATGCTGCAGCCGCTCGACGCGAAGAGCAGCTTGCCGCTGTACCAGCAGCTGCAGCGCTCGCTACGCGACGCCATCGAACGCCGCGTGCTCGGCCCCGACGATGCGCTGCCGGCCGAGCGCGATCTCGCGACGGAGCTCGATGTTTCGCGCATCACGGTGCGCAAGGCGATCGATGGGCTCGTCGGCGAAGGCCTGCTCGTGCGGCGTCAGGGGTCCGGCACGTTCGTATGCGCGCGCGTCGAGAAGAACTTCTCGAAGCTGACCTCGTTCTCCGAGGACATGCGCGCGCGCGGACGCACGCCGCACAGCACGTGGCTCAAGCGTGCCGCGGGCACGGTCACGCCCGAAGAATCGCTCACGTTGCGCTTGAGTCCCGGCACACCGGTGTATCGCTTCGAGCGTCTGCGCTTCGCAGACGATCAGCCGATGGCGCTCGAATACTCGACGATTCTTGCGTCGTGCTTGCCCTCGCTCGAGTCCGTCGAATCGTCGCTGTACGAAGCGCTGGAGCGGCACGGCAATCGTCCAGTGCGCGCGCTGCAGCGCCTGCGCGCAGTGCTGCTCACCGCGCAACAAGCCGAGCTGCTCGGTGCGAAGGAGCGCGACGCCGGGCTCCTCGTCGCCCGCCTCGGCTTTCACAAGGACGGTCGCGCCGTCGAGTTCGCCCAGTCCTACTACCGCGCGGATATCTATGACTTCGTCGCTGAGCTCAACGCGTCGACGTGAGCCCATGATCCTTCCCGACGGCACACGGATGTTTCGTGAGGCGTCGGAGGCGCCGGCGGCGGTGCGTGCGCAGCTCGCGCGCAATCGGGCATCGATCGCCGAGGCAGCCGAGATGCTGCGCACGCTGGCTCCCCGCGCGGTGGTGACGTGCGCGCGCGGCAGCTCCGATCACGCGGCGACGTTCGCAAAATATCTGATCGAGACGCGGGTCGGTGTGCTGACGTCGTCTGCGGCGCCGTCGGTCAGCTCCGTGTACGCGGCGAAGGCGGATCTCGAGGGCGCCTTGTTTCTCGCGATCTCGCAGTCCGGTGCGAGCCCCGATCTCATCGCTGCGGCCGCGGCGGCGAAGGCGGCCGGTGCGCGCGTGATTGCGCTGGTGAATGCGGAGGCGTCGCCGCTCGCGCATACGGCCCACGTCACCATTCCGCTGTGCGCGGGGCCGGAGAAGAGTGTCGCAGCCACGAAGTCGTACCTCGCCTCGCTGGCCGCGATCGTGCATCTCGTGGGCGCGTGGACGCGCGACACGGAATTGCTGGATGCGCTTGCCGCCGCACCCGCGCTGCTCGAGCGCGCATGGGCGCTCGACTGGAGCGCAGCCGCCGCGGCGCTGCAGCCCGTGAGCGGTCTGTACGTCGTCGGCCGCGGGCTCGGCCTCGGCGCCGCGCAGGAAGCCGCATTGAAGCTCAAGGAGACGTGCGGATTGCACGCCGAGGCGTTCAGCTCCGCCGAGCTGCGCCACGGGCCGATGGCGCTCGTCGGCGCCGGCTTCCCGGTGCTGCTGTTCTCGCAGAACGACGAGACTCGCGCCGGCAACGAGGCGCTCGCCGTCGAGCTCGCGGAGCGC